>CAYOYK010000015.1:0-55348 GCA_964408185.1 uncultured Oscillospiraceae bacterium
GCTGGGCTGCATCTACGATATCCGCGACGAGAGCGACCGCACCGGCATGCGCGCGGTCATCGAGCTGCGCAAGGACGCGAACGCCGAAAAGACGCTGGCCTACCTGTTTAAGTACAGCGATATGCAAATCACATTCGGCGTGAACATGGTGGCCATCGCGGACGCGAAGCCGCGCCTGCTGTCGCTCAAGAGCATCCTGCAATACTTCATCCGGCACCAAAAAAACGTCGTCACCGCCCGCACCCGGTACGATCTCGATCAGGCCCGCGCCCGCGCCCACATTCTGGAGGGCCTCATCGTGGCGGTGGACAGCCTCGACGAGATCATCGCCACCATTCGTCAGAGCGAAAACGCCAAGCAGGCCAAAGCTCGCCTGATCGAGCGCTTTCCGCTGGACGAGGCGCAGGCGCAGGCCATCCTTGACTTGCGGCTGCAACGCCTCACCGGGCTGGAAATCCTCACCCTGCGCAAAGAGTACGCCGATCAGCTCAAGCTCATCGACAGGCTGGAGGGCATCCTCAAGGACGAGCGCAAGCTGATGAAGGTCATCGAGGACGAGCTGGCCGAGATCGGCGCGGCATACGGCGACGACCGCCGCACCACGCTGGAGGACGTCGGCAATGTGATCGAAACTCCCCTCAAGGATGAAATCGAGGCGCAGGAGGCCATTGTCACATTCAGCCGCGCCGGGTACCTGCGGCGCATGTATCCGCGCTTCGCGCGGCGGCTGCCCGCCGTATCGCAGGAGAACGGCAATCTGGCCGACCTGCCCCTCTATCGCTTTGAAACCGACACCGCCGCCACGCTGTACCTGTTTACCAACAAGGGCAACTGCTACCAGCAGAGCGTCGGCGCTTTGGCGGAGATGAACAAGCCCAAGGATCGCGGCTCGCTGCTCACCGGCGTGCTGGCCGGGCTGGAAACAGGCGAGACTCCCGTGCAAATTCTCTGCCTGCGGGACGGCGAACTGGCCCAGATGAACGATTTGCTCTTTGTCACCGCGCAGGGCATGGTAAAACGGAGCGCCGCCGGAGAGTATGCCGTGCGCACCAAACGCTTTGCGGCGCTCAACCTGCGCCCCGGCGACAGTCTGCGCGCCGTGCTGCCGTTCGACCCGGCGCTGGACATGCTGCTGATCAGCGAGCACGGCATGAGCGTCCGCTTCCACGCGGACAGCGTATCGCAGATGGGCCGCGTCGCCGCCGGCGTGAAGGGCATGAGCCTTGAGTCGGGCGACAGCGTGATCTTCGCGGCGCTGCCCCAGCCGACCGATACCGTGCTGCTTATCAGCGACCGGGGCTTTGCCAAGCGCGTTCTGTACATGGATTTTGAGCCGCAGGCCCGCGCGGGCAAGGGCGTGAAGTGCATCTATTTTGCCAAGAGCGGCAGCAACGGCAGCCGCGTCGCGGGCGTGCTGCTGGTCAGCCAGCCGCGGGACTTCCTGCTCACGCAGGCGGTCAGCCAGCCCAGCATGCACGGCAGCGACGAGATCCCCTTGCAGGATAAGCAGGAGAAGGGCATGCCGCTGGTCATCGCCGTGCTGGACGACGTGGTAACCGGTCTGACGGCCCTTCCCAGTCAGCCCGCCGACGCCGGCGCGGCTGCCGATATCAGCGACGACGGCCCCGACGATCTGCCGGACGACGCGCCCGACGCCGACCCCGACGAATGATCCCCTCCGCCCGGATGCAGCTGTCCGGGCGGCTTTGTTTTTTCAGACAATTGCCTCCGGGCGTTCATCCAAAGCACACATTGCCGCCGTACCATGTGCCCGTAGTTCATGGAGCCGCCTCTCCGGCGGCTGAAAGGATGGTATCTAAATGAAGCTTGTCAAAAGAATCCTTGCAGGGCTCTGTGTGCTGGCGCTGTTGAGCGTCTGTATCGGCGTTGCCCTCGCGGATGATAACCAACCGCCCCAAATGCCTGACGGACAAACTCCGCCCGACGGACAGACGCCCCCGCAGGGCGAAAACGGTCAGCCGCCCGAAAAGCCCGACGGCGAGGGCATGGGCGGCCCCGGCGGCTTCGGCGGGAGCGGCTCGGTTACACAGGGCACGGCCGCTGCGACGATCGACGCGGACGCATCCCAAACCGATGTGAGCTACGTCTCCACGTCCGCCGATGAGAACGCCCTGCGCGTAACCGGCAGCGTGAGCGTATCACTGACCAACGTAACGATCAGCAAGACCGGGGATACCTCCAGCACGGAGGACAGCGACTTTTACGGCATGAACGCCGGCCTGCTGGCTACCGACGGCGCTCGCGTAAGCATCACAGCCATTACCGCCGATACGGACGCGTCCGGCGGCAACGCGGTGATGAGCTATGGTGCGGGCACATCCGTCACACTCACGGGCGGCACGATCCGTACCAGCCGGAACAACTCCGGCGGCGTGCACGTGGCGGGCGGGGGCGAGCTGTACGCCACGGACATGGACGTGGAGACGCAGGGCAACTCCGCCGCGGCCATCCGCAGCGACTGGGGCGGCGGCACGCTGGTCGCCACGGGCGGCAGCTATGTAACCAACGGCACCGGCTCCCCCGCGGTTTACAGCACCGCCGATATCACCGTGACCAACGCGACGCTCACCGCGCGCCATTCCGAGGCCATCGTGGTCGAGGGCCAGAACAGCGTATCGCTGACGGATTGCACCGTGTCCGGCAGCATGGATGGCACCTACGGCGCGGACAGCAGCGAAAACCTGCACGCCGTGATGATCTACCAGAGCATGAGCGGCGACGCGGACGTAGGCCAGAGCAGCTTTGCCATGACGGGCGGCTCCCTGACCAGCCTGAACGGCGATCTGTTTTACATCACCAACACCTCCTGCACGCTATCCCTGACCAATGTGGCGCTCGCCTATGCGAACGACAGCCTGCTGCGGGTGGTCGGCAACGACGGCTCGCGCGGCTGGGGCACGGCGGGCAGCAACGGCGCAACCTGCGCGTTCACCGCCAGCCAGCAGGTCATGGCGGGAACCATCACCGTGGACGATATTTCCTCGCTGGAGCTGTCCATGACCGATGGCGCCGCGTTTACCGGGACGATCAATCCCGACGGGCAGGCGGGAACCGTCAACGTAACGATGGACGCATCCAGCACGTGGACGCTCACCGCAGACGCGTACGTGACCACCTTCACGGGCGACGCGTCGTGCGTAATCGCCAACGGCTTTACGCTGCACATCGCCAATCCGTAAGACGGGTTTTGCCCGCCGCGCTCGCCTCCGCCAACCGCAGGGTCGGCGGAGGCGAGCCTGTGCAAAGAAGCCATGAGAGGCTTGGTCAAACAAAGCGGCCGACAGGGAACTCGGCGGCCGCAAAAATGATGGAACAAGGCGGCGGCGTTGTAAAGCGACGCCGCCGCCTTTGTTGACTTCCCCCCGTTTGCAAAAGCAAGCGGCGGTAATCAAGCGCGCAACAAAACGCAGCAAGCGGCAGCCGGAACGCGGAGCGCGCCGTGGTAGGGCGTTCGCTCCCTGCGCGGGCCGGATTTGAACCGCGCGCGACCGTCGCCATTGCTTGCCTGAGCAGCGCCGGGTATGGCAAACAGGCTTGCCCAAAAGCGCGGGAAATCGGTTTAGATTGTTCTTGCAAGAATTGTCGCAAAATGATATGCTGTTTACGCGATTTGATAAGCGGAGGTTCTCATG
Organism: uncultured Oscillospiraceae bacterium; assembly: GCA_964408185.1. Classification (GTDB taxonomy): domain Bacteria; phylum Bacillota; class Clostridia; order Christensenellales; family Aristaeellaceae; genus CAYOYK01. Next base: position 3,654 of record CAYOYK010000015.1, read on the forward strand.
CCAGTCACGACCGAATATCAAACTCAGTTCGAGGCTTGCGCCCTGCTGTTCCTTTTGGCGGTGACAGTCCGCTTTTTTTCGGTACGCCGATTCCCCAGCCGACAGAATCGGCTGTTTGGCGTGATCCTCATTTGCGCGCTTGCCGACCTGACGCTTGATATCATCGGCTCCATTACCATCTTTCACGCAGACGTGCTGCCCGTGTGGGTCAATTATGTGGTCAACATGCCGTTTTATATGCTGCAAGCCGTCTTTCCCTCGCTGATGATGAGCTATGTCGTGTTGATTTCCGGCCGGACGTTCCGTGGAAGCCGCGCGCTGACGCTGCTGCTGCTGCCTACGGCAGCCATGGCGCTGCTGCTGCTGCTCAACCCGCTGACCAACTGGATATTCTATGTCGCGGACGCTGACGGCGTACAGCGTTACTGCCGGGGGCCCTGCTTCCCGATTATGTATGTGGTCACAGCCTTCTACATGCTGGCGACCCTTCTGCTGGTGCATCTGTTCCGCTTTGATCTGGAGCGCAAGCAGCGCCGAACGGTCATTGAGTTTATGGTGATTTTAGCCGTAGCGCTGGCCGTCCAATACGCTGTGTCATACGTGCTGCTCACCGGCGTCGCAATCAGCCTTGCCATTCTGATGATGTACTTTACGCTGCAAAACCCGGACGACCTGCTCGACGCCATTTCCGGCGCGTTCAACTACAACGCCATGATGCTCCGGCTTAGAAACATGCTCGCCCAAAAGGAGCGGATCATGGCGATTGTGGTGGATGTGGGCGGCGTGCGGCGCGTCAACAGCACCTACGGGCTGATTATCGGCAACAGCTTCTTTAGTCAGTTTGTCGCTTTTCTCAACCGCCTGCGCGGCAAGCCGCAGGTCTTTCGCATGGTGGGCACCCGTTTTTTGCTGCTCTGCGCCGATGAGAAGCATCACCGCTCGTCCATACAGGCCATACAGGATCGGTTCGCGCATGATTGGACGGTGGATGGGAACGCGTTCCGGCTGACCGCTACCACCCGCTACTTTGACGCGACCAATCTGTTTGATACCGCCGAGGACGTGGTGAGCATGGTGGACGAGGTCTACGCGGGCGTTGGCACAGGCCAATGGGGCAAATGCCTGCCCATTGACCAAAGCGCGCTGGAGGCCTCCCAGCGGCAGTCTCAAATCGAAGCCGCTCTGCGTGCCGCGCTGCACAGGGGCGCGGACTTTACGCTTTGCTTCCAGCCGATCTACCGCCCCGCGACGGGCGATTACCCCTCCGCCGAGGCGCTGCTGCGCTTTCACTCGCCGGACATTGGGTGCGTGTCCCCCGCCGAGTTTATCCCGCTAGCGGAAAAGAGCGGCACCATTCTTCAAATCGACGAGCTGGTACTGCGCAAGGCCTGCGACTTCCTGCGCCGCTATCCCGGTTTGGACACGCTGGAGATCAACCTGTCCGCATCGGAGTTCTTCTGCGACCCGACGGATCGCATTCACGGCTTGGTGCGGCAGTACGGCGTGGATCCCCGCCGCGTCTGCTTCGAGGTGACCGAGACGGCCGCGGATCGCTACCCTGCGGCGCTCGCCGTGTTTATGCAGCGCATGCTCGCGTACGGCTACCGCTTTGCGCTGGACGATTTTGGCACCGGGTACTCCAACATTGCCAAGGTGGCCAACCTGCCCTTCGCCATCGCCAAGATCGACCGCGTTTTGCTTGGAGACAGCCCAAAGACCCGCTTGCTGTTTGACTCTCTGGCGCAGATGTTCGCAAGCATCGGCATGCAGACCGTCGTAGAGGGTGTCGAGACCGAGGCGCAGGCTGAGCAGGTATCCCAGAAGGTGACGTACATACAGGGTTTCCTGTACGCCCTGCCGATGCCGGAGGCGGAGCTGAGGGCGTTTTATTCCGCGCGGCAAGCGGTGCCGGACGCGCCCGAAGCAGGGCTGACCCACGCGTAGGAAAACGCCTGAAAGCGTAATTTCAACGTTTGTCGCATCCGGCGTTAGGCCGTACCCAAGACGAGCGACGCGACGCGCCTGAGGAGGGCGAAAGATGCTTTCATCCGACGAGATGGCCTATCTCAGCGCAGGGCTTGAGCTGTTTGCGACGCTTACCACGGGCGTGCTGCTGCTTGGCTGCCTGATCGACCGTTCCCGCTCCACCCCGGCGGATCGCGTGTTCTCGGCCGCGCTGATCGTGCAGATTGCCACGCTTGTAACGGACGCGCTTTGCTGGCTGCTGCCCACCCTGCATACGCCCATCAGCGCGGCCCTCATGCAGGCGCTGTACTGTATCAACTACTCGATGGGCTGCGGCCTGATTGCGCTGTACGCCTATTACCTGACGCTGTACATCGCCCAGAGCGAGAGGATCTCCTTCCGGTGGGCAAGGGGCGTTCTGATCGGCTGCTGCATCGCGGCGGCGCTCTGGTTTGCGTTCATGTTCAGCAGTCTGTATGTTTGCTTTGATCCATATGGCAACGAGAGCAGAGGCCCGCTCAACTGGCTCAGCCAAGTGTTTTTGATCGCGCTGCCATTTGCCGCCATGCTGCTCGCCTTCGTCTACCGCAAAGCGTTGGGGCGCAAGGAGACGGCCGCAATGATGATCTACGGCGCGCTGCCCATCCTGTCCATCCCGCTCCAGCTGGTTTAGGGGACCACCCCCCTGCTGTTGGCAACCACGCTGTCGCTGGTGCTGGTCTATACCATCCTGCATACGGAGACCAGCCGCCGCGCGGAGGAGCAGCACAAGCTGCTTGTGCAAAAGGAGCTGGAGCTGGAGGACAGCCGCATCCGCGTTATGCTCAGCCAAATTCAGCCCCACTTTCTCTTTAACACGCTCAACTCCATCTATCATCTGTGCCCCGTCGATGCGGAAAAGGCGCAGCAGGCCATCGCCGAGTTCTCGGACTATCTGCGCGGGAACCTCAGCTCGCTCAGCCTGCGGGAGCCGGTGCCCTTTGAAACGGAGCTGGACTGCGTGCAGCATTACTTATATTTGGAGAAAATGCGCTTCGAGGAGGAGCTGACCGTTGTGTACGACATCCAAGCCCACGGCTTTCTGCTGCCCGTGCTCACGGTGCAGCCGCTGGCGGAAAACGCCGTAAAGCATGGCCTGTGCAGGAAGCCCGGCGGCGGCACGCTGCGGATTGCCTCAAGGGAGTACCCGGAGCATTACGAAGTAATCATCGCCGACGACGGCGTAGGCTTCGACCCGGTACGCGCCGACGGGGACGAGCGCATCCATATCGGCATCGAGAACACCAAGCGCCGCCTTTGGGCGATGAACCATTCCACACTGACGGTGCAAAGCCGCCTTGGCGAGGGGACCACCGCCACCATCCGCATCCGAAAGGAGCCGGCCGCCGAATGAACATCATCGCCGTGGATGACGAGCGCATTGCGCTGACAGGGCTGCATAGCATTTTGCGGGCCATCCTTCCGGAGGCCGAGATCGCCTGCTTTCGGAACGCGGAGGAGGCTCTGCGGCACGCAAAGCAGCAGGCCGTGGACATTGCGTTTTTGGATGTGCGCATGCGCGAGATGAGCGGCGTGGAAATGGCAAAGCAGCTAAAGGATCTGCACCCGCGCGCGAACATCATTTTTGTGACCGGCTACGACGAGTATGCCAAAGACGCCATCGGCATGCACGCCAGCGGCTTTATCCTCAAGCCCGTTACGCGGGAGGATGTAGAGCGGGAGCTGCGCGACCTGCGGTATCCGCTCGCTCCTCGGCAGAACGCTCTGCTGCGCGTGCAGTGCTTCGGCAATTTTGACGTGTTTACGCCCGCGGGCGAGCCGGTGCGCTTTGCTCGCTCCAAAGCGAAGGAGACGTTCGCGTACCTGATCCACAAGCACGGCTCCGGCAGCACCACGCGCGAGATCGCGGCTGTGCTGTTTGAGGACGCGCCCTTCGACACGAAGCATCAGGTGTACTTTCAGCAGATCATCTCCTCGATGATGCAGACGCTTCGGCAGGAAAACGCGGAGGGGGTCGTGATCAAAAGCTATCGTACGCTGGCCGTGGACATAAGCAAGGTGGACTGCGATTACTACCGTTTTGCGCAGATGGACGCCGCGGCTGTCAACGCCTACGCCAGCGAATATATGGCCCAGTATTCGTGGGCCGAGTTTGTTGCGGCGCACCTGGAGCGAATGCGGTAGGCACGCGGCCTGATCCGGCCGCCCATCCGCCAACGCAAAAAGGCCCGCCGCCTCGTAAAGAGGGAACGGGCCCGCGCATGCCTGAGGAGTTACGGTTGCGTAACCTCCTCAAACTCGATCCCATACAGGATATTCATCATAAACTCGATGTCCGCGTCGTCCAGCGTGGAGAAGTCATCATTGAACTGCGTGAGCTGCACAAAGTAGCCGCGATACAGCGTAAAGACCGTCGCCACGGACGCGTCATTGCCGTCCGACCGGATGATCATGTACTGGTTGCCGCTGGGCGTGACGTCGATTTTGCTTACGGGCTCGTACCAATCGGCGAGCGTGAGCTCCATCAGCGCGTTCCGTTCCTCGTCGCTCAGGTCGGCCAAGGACTGATCGGCATACTCCTCGCTGGGCGCAAGGACGATGATTACATCCGCCACGCCGCTTAACGTCGCGGTTGCAAAGGAATAGTCGCCCTCCTTGCTGTTTTCGGGAAGCGCCGCGCCCTCCGGGAGCGTCAATGTAATATCAAATCGATCGGTGTTTTCCTCTAGCTTGACCGTCTCCGCCATGGCGACGGTGGAGAACGCCAGCAGAGCGCACAGCAGGATGCTGAACAGTTTTTTCATAGTCGTTCCTTCTTTCTGTCGCTTAGTGGAGGAAGCTCTTGAGCATGAAGCCGCAGGTCAGGGTATCCTCATCCAGCACCTGCGCCCACGTTTTGTTTTCAGCAATCACGCGAAGGGTCGCGCCCTGCGTATACGTGCCGTGAATGCCCGTGCTCTTGGAGGGCCCCCAGCGGAGGTTGACATGCCCGGTCGGCGTGGAGGGCGTGACAGTTGCGTAGTAATTGGCGGTGACGAACGACTTATAGCTGACGCTGCCCTCCGTGGAGGAGCTCGTGCTTGAGCCGCTGGACGCGCTCGGCTTTTGGGTGCTGAGGTAGCGCACCATCACATAGCCGTTGTTGTCTCCATAATAAACCGAAGCCCACTTGGGGTCGTCGCACAGCCCGATCCAGCCAACCTGCGCCCCGTACGGGATGGTTGTGATCACGGGGTCGTCGGTGGACATGCCGGCGCGCATATTCAGCGGCTTGTGATTGCCCGTAACAACGTAGTAGAAGGATTCCGCCGATGCGACCATGATGGGTAGCATCGTGACTGCCAAAAGCAGCGCCAGAAGGCTGATCAACCGTTTTGTTCTCATGGAATACACTCCTTTGTCAATTTGTTTTTCCGGGATGACGGGGATGCTTTATGCTTTTCTGCAGGCGACTGCGGCCTGAAGATAGACTATAAGAATGAAAACCGAGGCGGCGGGCGAAAGCACCGTCAGCCACCCCGCCTGTCCGCGCACTACGCTTGCAATCTGCACAACCAGCCCGACGCCAAGCAGTATGGCCACGGATTTTCCAACCCCGATATGGGCAAAGCTGCGGCAGGTTCCGCTGGATTGCATCAGGCCCTTCACGCCCAGATATGCCTCCGCGAGGACAATCCAGCCGACGAGTCCGATTGCAATGGCAACCGCGGCCGCAGGCAGGGGCTCCGTCGCCTCCGAACGGGCCGTCACAGCGCCGACTGCGAGCGTTCCCCAACGCATTTCATACAGACAGGATCCGGCGTAGCAGCCCGCAATGCAAAGGAACGCGATGCTGTAGCATTGGAGAGACGCTTTGTTCTTCTCCCTCACATCGGCCCCTCCATCCGTCAGATGATTCGTTTCGCCATTTGACTCGACAAATCCTGCATCCTGCGGAACAGTCAAGTGCGGCGCGTCAACTTTACAAGCTTGTCCGTATTCGTCCGCCTCGCGTCGTCATTTGGCGTGCCAAGCGCAGCTGCGCCGCGCTTGTTTCCTCCGTTGTTCTGTCCGGCATGGCTTCGGATGGGCCCATGTGGCGCGGATTACGGGCTTCCGCCGATCTCGTTGCTGCGCTCTATCCGTCTACTCGCTTTGGGTCGCTTGGGTCGGCTGGCCTTCGCTTTCAAGGGTCTCCTTTGCCTCCCGCTTTGCCTGCTTGCGGAGCTTGCGCTTTTTCCGGGTGGCAATGCGATAGATGATGAACGCGAGGAGCAGCAGCAGCAGCACCCCCGCCGCGATAGCAATCGCGATCAACTGCGATACGGTCAGGTGCGTTACGTCGGAATGCTCCAGCAGCGCCATGACCGACGGGGAGTAGGTCATCTCCGCGCTCCACGGGTCAAAAGAAATCGTGCTCCAGCCCGTAAAGCGGTCCAGCTGGCTGCTGGCCGTGGAGGGCGAAGCCGCAAAGAAGAGATCGTCCTGACTCACCGTGAGAAGATGCACATTGTCCAGCGTGCCATGAAGCTGCCCCACGCAGTAGGTCGTGCCAAAGTAGATCACGTTGCCGTCCGATTTTGCCTCCATCAGCAAATAGTAATCTCTGTCCCTCGGCAGTTCGATGATCTGCTGCTTCCCCGCGCGCAGGGAAGCGATCCTCGGACGCTCCTCCAGCGGAATGGGGATTTCGCCTGTTTTCCGGTCGATATCGGCGCTTAGCGTTCCGTCGGGCTTCACCTGCCAGAGGTAGCGCAGCTCCTCGTTATCGATATAGAGGGTCACATCCCCGGAACAGACAAACCGCACGTACTCCAGCGAATCGGTGTACAGCTCGGCCGGATCGTCCACGGAGAAGAGCCACGATACGTACACCTCCGGCACGTGCTCGTGGGCGATGTTATCGGTAAGGCCCGTGCGGGTGTTCCATTGGCTACCCGCCGCGCCCGTCAGGTTATCGGCCACGGTGGTATACATCACGGTGGACAGGTAGTCCGTCAGGTGTTCGATCTCCAAGCGCTGGGTATCCGTAATCAGCTCCTCGTCCTTCATCAGCTGGGATACGGCGGAGGAAAGATTGGGCAGGCTCTTGTCCGCCCACAAGCGCAGCATGATATCCTGCATGTGCTCCGCGTATACCTCGCTCGTGGGCAAAATCCCCAGCAGGTAATCCATAATGGTATGGAGGGTATGGTTGATCTCCGTGTTGTTCCAAAACGCCATGCCCGTGAGCTGCATGGCCACATCGTTGGCCTTGGGCGCTTTAAGGTAATAATCGCTGTCCGTTTCCTGCGCGGGCGTATACAGTGTCACCCCGTTGCGGTCATACCCCCACTCGGCAAACGGAATGGCGGGCACGGGGTCAAACTTGCCGACGATGTTGAATATGTTGGGGTATGGGCCCGCCTTCTTGGTGGTGCGCGGCGTTGCGAACGTGTAGGCGTATACGTCCGCAAACAAACCGCTATCCGTCATGTCCGCCGCGACCAGATTGCTCACGGCCGCCGCGCGGCTGTATCCGGCGATCCACAGCTTGATCGGCCCCGTAAAGCTGTGCTCTGTCAAATACTCGCGGATGCGCGCGTTGACCTTCTCGGCCGCGCTGCCAAAGCCAACGTGACGCGTTTCGTCCCCAACGGTGAAATTGCTCAGCCATTCGTTTTCGTAGCCGCCGCCGCGCACCGCCACGGCGATCAGCGTCGCGTCGCCGATCCTCTTGCTGCCGATAACGGTGCCGATGGTATCCACGCTCGGCTTGATATCGTACTGCTGGCTGGAAAGCTCGCCAAAGCCCGCCTGCGTCATATACCGACGAATATGCGCGTCCCGGTCGGCCATCTCTCCCGAATTGTCGCCAAAGGCCGAAATGGCGAGGCCCAGCGAGCAGCGCGCCAAATCGTGGCTGTACACCGTGTCCTCGGCGAGAAACCACTCGTCGTTCCACGGGAAGCTCCATGTGCGCATGGGCGAGTCCGCGGTCGCGCGCCACATGGCCGTCAGCGGGCGCGCCTCCTCGGCTCCCAATGCGGCAGTACACGGCGCGACGGCCACAAGCGCTGCCACGAGCAGCAGCAGAAAAAGACGTTTTCCCGTGTGCGACAATTGTTTGCTTTGCATGGTGCCTCCCGTCGCCTCCCTGCGAATGCTGGTTTTTTGTTCAAACAGCTATGTTTCAGCCTAGCAGTCGCACTATGACAGAACTATGACAAAATCTGACTTCGTTTTCTGCTTGTTGGCTGCTTCGGCGCGAAATTTGTCATAGTCTTGTCATGGTTGCCTGGGTATCATGCTTACAAAGCGTTTCTATCGTAAAGGAAGCGAATGATATGGGTTTACGGTTTAAACAAAGCCTGCCGCGAATCGCCGCATGGTTCCTTGCGGCGGTCACGCTGGCGCTTGCAACGGCGCTGATCGTGCAATGCGCGGGCATCTACCTCACGGGCGTTGCGCCGCAGAACCGCAGCGACGCGGGCGTTTACTTGCAGGATGTATACAGCCCCGCCATCGTCGCGCAGCGGTTTGCGCAGATTCGCTGGCTGCTGTGGCTGTGGCTGGCGGCGCTTTCTGCGGCGCTTCTTCTGCGCGCCGTCCTTCCGGCCGATGCGCCCGCCGCCCGTTCCATTCCCCTAGAGAACCGCTGGGCGCTGGTCTGTGCGCGGCGCGAGGCTACGCCGGATATGCAAAAGGAGCGCCGGACGCGCCGCCTCGCCACGGGCGCATGCGCCCTTGTGTGCGCCGCCGGCGCAACGGTCACGGGCCTGTATCTATTGGATCCGTCGCACTTCGCCTCGCGGGAGCTGGAAAGCGTAATGGGCGCGCTGCTGATCCATATCGGCCCCTGGCTTGCCTATGCGTTTGTGGCTCTTTTTTTGCTGGCGCAGCTTCGGCACGTCAGCATGCTGCGTGAAATCGAGGCGGCGAAGGTCGCGCCGATGCGTCAAGCGGCGGTAAAGCCGGATAGCCGCCGCGGCGGAGCGGCCACAATCGTGAGGGTGGCGCTGCTGGTTTGCGCCGTCGCGCTGATTGTGCTGGGCGTATGCAATGGCGGCATGCGCGATGTGTTGATCAAAGCCATCAATATTTGTACGGAGTGTATCGGCCTTGGATAATAAGATAAATGCGCGGCAGACCGCGCGAAAGCCCATTACTAGGCGGCTTATCCAGCTTTATGCCGCGCTGTTGTACAACGCCAATATCAAGGGGTTCATCACAGGAGAAATATACACCCAGCCCACAAAAAACATCTGCGTGCCGGGGTTCAACTGCTATTCCTGCCCCGGCGCCATCGGTGCGTGTCCGCTGGGCTCGCTGCAAAACGCGCTGGCCTCCTCCGGCAACCGCGCGCCGTATTACGTGCTGGGCATTCTGATGCTGTTCGGCCTGATCCTCGGACGCACGATCTGCGGCTGGCTCTGCCCGCTGGGCCTTATACAGGAGCTGGTGCATAAGCTCCCCACGCCCAAGCTCAAGAAAAACCGCTTTACGCGCGCGCTGTCTTGGCTCAAGTACGTGATCTTGGCGGTGTTCGTCGTGGCGATTCCGCTGATTTACAGCGTGCAGCACTTCCCGGTGCCCGCTTTCTGCAAGTATATCTGCCCCGCAGGCACGCTGGAGGGCGCGGTGGCCCTGCTGGCCAACCCTGCCAACGCCGCAAAATTCTCCATGCTGAACATTCTTTTCACGCGCAAGTTCATCATTTTGGTGGTGATCCTGCTCGCCTGCGTGTTCATCTACCGTGCGTTTTGCCGCTTTCTGTGCCCACTTGGGGCGATTTACGGCTTGTTCGCGCGGCTTTCGCTGCTGGGCGTGAAGGTGGACGCGGCCAAATGCACCCAATGCGGGCGCTGCGTTTCTCATTGCGAGATGGACATTCGCCGCGTGGGCGACCACGAGTGCATCCACTGCGGCCAGTGCATCGACGTCTGCCCCACCAAGGCCATCAGCTTGAAGTGCGGAAAGCTGGTGCTGATGAAGAACGAGGTTGGCGAGAGCGAGGAGCCGTCCGCCAAAGCGGTCAAAGCACGCCGTGTGCGCCGCATCTGCGCATGGTCGGTCGCTCTGCTGCTGCTGGGCGGCGTGCTGTGGATGGTCAATCGCCCGACCGACGCGCCCGCCGTCGCAACGGAGCCTGTCGCAACGCAGTCTGCCGCCGTGGAGACAGCCCTGCCGCAGGCGACCGATCAGCCGGCCGACGAGCCGCAGGCGACGCCCGACGACAGGCCGGTCGGGTGTGAGGTGGGCATGCGCTGCCCCGACTTTACCGTGCCGCTGTACGGCGCGGACGGCGGCAGCTTTGCGATGCCGACGGGTCAGGTGACGGTTATCAACTTCTGGGCGACATGGTGCACGCCCTGCGTAGGCGAGCTGCCGTACTTCGAGCAGCTGTATGCCGCCTACGGAGACCGCATTGCGCTGGTTGCCATCCACTCCAGCATGATCACGGACGATGTGCCGGCGTTCCTAGACCGCGAGGCCCTCGCGCTCCCCTTCGGGCAGGACGAGGACGGCAGCGTCATTGCGATGCTGGGCGGCTCCACCATGCTGCCGATGACCGTCGTGGTTGATGCGGACGGGCAGATCGTGTACAACAAGGTCGGTTCGATCACCTTCGAGCTGCTGGAGAGCCTGATTGCTCCGCTGCTGGCGGCTGAGTAACTCAGCCAAGCGCGTGCTCCGGTATCAGAACGCATTGGCTACTGCCAATGCGGGGCATTTCCAGAATCGGCTCTACAACCGCGGTTCGGCGCAATGCCGGATCGCGGTTGTATTAACTATGCATTTTTTATTTGTTGACGTATCGCATCATTCCCAATGTCTTCTCTTTCCCTCTCAAAAAGGAGAAGCTGCGCCTCCGCCGCTTTTGCGTTGACCCGGCGGCCCGATTGGCGTACAATAGTCGCATCAAGCAAAGGAGGGATCGCCATGCCGGGCGAGCTGTTCCCAATCCGCTGGGATAACGCGGCCAACGAATTGATTCTGCTCGATCAGACCCAACTGCCCCGCAGCGAGGAATACCTTGCGTTCCGGACTGCCGAGGGCGTCCGCGACGCGATACGGGACATGGTGGTACGCGGCGCGCCGGCCATCGGCGTGACCGCGGCGTATGGCATGGCGCTGGCCGCCCTGCACGCCGAGGGCGACGCGGCCGACGTGCTGACCGCCCTGCAAAAGGCCAAGGCGCTGCTGGACGCAAGCCGTCCCACCGCCGTCAATCTGGCATGGGCCACCGCGCGCATGCTGGCCTTCGCCAAGTCGCACGCCGATGCAGCCGCTCTCCGCGAGGCGCTGGTCGCCGAGGCCGTCGCCGTCCAGCGCGAGGATGAGGCCATCTGCCGGCAAATCGGCGAGAACGCGCTCGCGCTGCTGCGTCCCGGCGACGGCGTGCTGACGCATTGCAACGCCGGGCAGCTGGCGACCTCGCGTTATGGCACGGCAACCGCCGCAATGTACCTTGCCAAGGAGCGCGGCGTTCCGCTGCGTATCTTCTCGGATGAAACACGCCCTCGCTTGCAGGGCTCCAGCCTGACAGCGCTGGAGCTGCACCGCGCGGGCATTGACGTGACGGTCATCTGCGACAACATGGCCGCGACCGTGATGAGCCAAGGCAAGATCAACGCCGTGATCGTAGGCACCGACCGCGTGGCCGCCAACGGCGACGTGGCCAACAAAATCGGCACCTACGGGGTGGCCGTGCTGGCAAGGCATTTTGGCCTCCCGTTCTATGTGGCCGCGCCAACGCCCAGCATCGATCGCTCGCTGGCGCACGGCGGGCTGATCCCCATTGAGGAGCGCAGCCGCAACGAGGTCATCCATGGCTTTGGCGTGTACACGGCGCCGGAGGACGTCAAGGTGTACAATCCCGGCTTTGACGTAACCCCGGCTGATCTCGTTACCGCGATCATCACGGAGCGCGGCGTCGCGCGGCCGCCCTATGGCGACAGTCTGCGCGAGCTGCTGGCATAGCAACGGCAAAGCGCGGCCCGCTCATGGGCCGCGCTTTGCTGTATCCACGCTTACTCGATGCGGATCGCCAGCTCGTAGCATTGCTCGTACTCGGACGCGCTGCCGACCGCGCGGGCCTCCACGCGCAGGGTGTAGGTTCCCGCAGTCAACGCGGAGAGATCCGCGGAGGCCGCGCCATACTCGCTGAACGCGGGATAGCTGTCCGCCTGCTCCGTTTTGACGGCAAAGCGATACTCCACCGCGACGTGCGACGGCGCAAGGAAGGCAAACGCGGCCGTGCGGGTGGCCGGGTCGTAGGTCGCCCACGCGGCGCACACAAAATCAACGGAGGCCATCAGCTCGTCATAGCTGCCGTACAGGTAGTCGCTCTTGTCCAGCGCGCCCTCCCGATCCTTCACGACGACCTCGGCCGCCAGCCTCGTGTACGGAAGCGCGACGGCCGTTCCCGACAGATGGCTGCCTGCGCGGTCAATCGCATAATAGCCCGCGTTGACGCGATCCAGCTTATCCGCCCTCAGCAGCGAAAAGTCCATCCACAGCACGTCCTGCTCCTCCGCGAAGCGCGCCATACTATCCAAATAGTCCTGATAGTTGGGCACCGCGGCCAGCGCCGGGTAGCTCAGCGGCGGGGTGAGAATCATCAGGCGCGCGCCGTTTTGCTTGCAAAGCTGGTTGATGCGCGTCAGCCACGCGAGCCGCTCGGCATTCTCGCCGCCCCACGGATAGGTTTCCATCGGGCCGACCGCGTCCTCCGCATAGCCGCCCGCGCGATGCTCAAAGCCTCGATCGGTATACTGCGTCGTCGCCATCGTCACGCGCTGATTGGCGTTCTTGCGCATATAGGCCAGACAGTAGCGCTCCCGATAGCGGAAGAAGGGAAAGAGCACGTCGATCCAGTTCTCGCTTGGGATCACGTTGGCGACGTATGCCAGCTTATTGGCGTTCCACCTCATGTGATCCGCAATCAGCAGCGCGGACATGGCGTTTGTCGGCGGCAGGTAGCCATCCACCAGCGTGGTCATGATGCACCAGTTTGCGTCGATCACGACCGTCTGCGGGCGCTGCGTTTGGAACGCCTCGCGCAGGAGGTAGTAGCTCGACGCGGGGCTCTGCCCGTCCGAAGCGATACCGTAGCTGTACCCGCCGGCAATCTCATCGAAGGCGTCGGCATAGTATGCGTCAAACGCCATGGAGGTGCCGATAAAGAGCGTGGTCACGCTGTTTGGCTCCAGCCCGTAAAACCCGGCCATCACAGGCTCAAAGTCCTCCGGACGGGCCAGATAGTAGTTGCACAGGCCGCACAGCAGGCAGAACACCAGCGCAAAGCACAGCAGGCGGACAGCCGGACGGAGGAACCGCTTAATATTGCGCATACACAAACCCTCCCAGCAGCCCGGCGCTATCCACAGTTAGCAGCAACAGCCCAAAGATCAGCGCAAAGTACACCAGCCAGCGCAGCCACAGCTCCTGCCGCGCCAGCGCCGCGCGGAGCTCCACGCCGCTTTCCGCCTTGGCCTCCAGCGCAAACCAAAGGATCAGCACCACCACCAGAAAGCTCAGGCTCATGCCGTTCCAATCGGCATTGGCGACAAAATCGCCCACGCCCCACGAGGTGCGGAACATGCGCACCGTGCGCCACAGCATGCCCAGCGCGTCGCGCAGGGAGTTTGCCATGGCAAAGTACATCCCCACCACGCACAGCAGCAGCGTGCGCAGCGTTTGGAACAGCTTGTGCGAGAAGCTCTCCGTGCGGACGCGCAGCGCCCCGCCCAGCTTCTCCAGCAGCGGGGCGAACGCCTGCCCCAGCACGATCAGCAAGCCGAAATACAGCCCGAAGCCGACAAACTTGAGGTTGGCCCCGTGCCACACGCCCACCAGCAGGAACACGATCACGTTGGCAATCAGTGTGGGAAGCAGCCCACCCAAGCGCTTGCCCAGCGGCTTCCGCGCGGCCTTGCTCAGCCTGCCCGCCGCCTTGCTCAGCGACAGGGGGTAGAACACATAGTCGCGCATCCACGTTCCCAGCGTGATGTGCCAGCGCCGCCAGAATTCCTCGACAGAGCGCGAAAACATCGGGCGGCGAAAGTTCTCCGGCATGCGGATGCCGAGCGCCTCGCTCACGCCGCACACCATATCGATCCCGCCGGAAAAATCAGCATAAAGCTGGATAAAGTACCCAACCGCGCAGAGGAAGATCGTCCAGCCGTCGTAGGCCGCGTAGTTGGCAATCACAGGCGCGATGACCGCGCTGATGCGATCTGCGATAATCAGCTTTTTGCACAGGCCGATCAGCACGCGCAGACCGCCGTTTTTGAGGTTGCTCCACGCAAAGGGCTGGCCCTCATAGAGCTGGGGTGCAAGCTCGTGGTAGCGGTTGATCGGCCCCTGCACCATCTGCGGGAAATAGCTCGCAAACAGCAGAAATTTGAACGGGTTGCGCTCCGGCTTGGATTTGCCGCGGTACACGTCGATGAGATACCCCGCGATTTGCAGCGTGTAGAACGAGATGCCCAGCGGCAGCAGCAGCTCGCTCACCGGGAAGGCCGCGCCCGGCAGCAGGCGCGACAGCGGGCCTTGCAGCGCGTTTATGCAGGCCGCCGCGTACTTGAGCGCCAGCAGCGCGCCCAGCACGAGCGCAAGCCCAAGCGCCAGCACCCAGCGTTTTTGCCGGGTCAGGGCCGCCTTGCGCGCGCGCTTCTCCTCGCGGGTCAGCTCCCCCGCCGCCTCCATGGCCGTGCGGTACCGCTCGTCCATCCCGCCCAGCCACAGCGCGCAGCCGTACGCCGCGGCGGACGCGCCCAGCAAATACAGCGCGCGCCACGGGCTGGCGTACAGATAGAACGCCATGCTGCCCGCCAGCAGCCCTATCCAGCGGAAGCGCCGGGGCAGCGCATAGTACACGCATACCGTTGCCAGCACCAGCGCAAAAAACTCTATCGAAAACAGTGACATCGGCATCCCCCTGTACAGCGTGAGACAAGCCCACGGATTGAACCAGTATACCGTTTTCGTTCGTCGCTGTCAATCCCGGCAGAGGCTGCCGCGCTTGACAAGCCCATGGCGCTATGATAGGATTTGCCATGGATTCGACCCGAAGGAGGGCATGCGATGATCACCAACGTATTGCAGTGGCTATTGGCCTCAGCGGCTCATTATCCCGATAAGGATGCGTTTGTGGATGAAACGGAGGCGCTTTCCTTTGCGCGGCTGCTGGAGCGGGCGGAGCATATCGGCTCGGCCCTTGCGCGCATAACGCCCGCTCGCCGCCCGGTGATGATCTGCCTCAAAAAGAGCGCGGCGGAGCTGTGCGCCTTTTGGGGCGCGGTATACGCCGGGTGCTTTTATGTGCCCATCGACGAAGCCATGCCCGTGGAGCGCATCCGCAAGATCGCAAGCAGTCTGCGTCCGGCAGCCCTTGTGTACGACGCGCATACGCAGGCCAAAATTGCGGAGCTGGCCCCGGACTGCCCCACGCTGGCCTATGAGGACGCGACGCGCGCCGAGACCAACTCCGCGCTGCTGGCGGTCCGCCTGCGGGGCGCGCTGGATACCGATCCGCTGTACGTGCTGTTCACCAGCGGCTCCACCGGCATGCCCAAGGGCGTGACCATCAGCCACCGGGCCGTGATCGACTATACCGATTGGATGTGCGGCGCGCTGCACATCACGCACGAATGCCGCATGGGCAACCAGACCGCCTTTCATTTTGACGTAAGCGTGGGCGATATCTACCCCACCCTCAAGCTGGGCGCCACAACGTATATCATACCGCGCAAGATGTTCCTGTTTCCCAAGCTGATGGTGGGCTACCTCAACGAGAATCGCATCGATACCCTCACATGGGTGCCCTCGGCGCTGATCTCGCTGTCCTCCTCCGGCATCTTTGACACGCGGCGGCTCGATACCGTTCAGCGCGTGTATTTTTGCGGCGAGGTGATGCCCTGCAAGCAGCTCAACATCTGGCGGCGAGCGCTGCCGGACGCGGCCTTCTGCAATATGTACGGCCCTACCGAGGCCACCGACGCATGCACCTATTATGTGGTAGACCGTCCCTTTGCCGATACGGACGACCTGCCCATCGGCAAGCCCTGCGAGAACACGGGCGTTCTGCTGCTGACCGAGGACGGGCGCGAGGCCGCGCCGGGCGAGGCGGGCGAGCTGTGCGTGCTTGGCACCGGGCTTGCGCTGGGCTATTACAACGATCCCGAACGAACCGCCGCCGTGTTTACGCAGAACCCCCTCAACGCCGCCTACCCGGAGACCGTCTACCACACCGGGGATTTGGCCCGATATGACGAGAATGGCGATCTGCTGTACATCGGCCGAAGGGATTTTCAAATCAAGCGGCTGGGCTACCGCATTGAGCTGGGCGAAATTGAGGCCGCGGTCAACACCGTGGCCGGCGTGGATCGCGGCTGCTGCTTGTATGACAAGGAAAACGACGTGATCCTGTGCTTCTACGAGGGCACGGCGGAGCCGTCCGAGCTGACTGCGCGCCTCAAGGAGAAGCTGTCGCCCTATATGCTGCCGGGCCGCTGTGAAAAGCTGGCCGCGCTGCCCCACACCCTCAACGGCAAGGTGGATCGGGTCGCGCTGAAGGAGCAGTACCGTGGCTGAGCTGATTCGTCCCGCCGATATGGGCGAGCTGGAGCAGGCGCAGCGACTTTTCCGCGCGCGCTGTCCGGTGAAGCACAGCAGCCTGTATTGGCTGCCGGACGCGTTGGCCGAGGCCCTGCGCGCGGGACGATTGCTGCTCTGCGCGGGTGATACG
The DNA here is from genome assembly GCA_964408185.1 of uncultured Oscillospiraceae bacterium. Classification (GTDB taxonomy): domain Bacteria; phylum Bacillota; class Clostridia; order Christensenellales; family Aristaeellaceae; genus CAYOYK01. Next base: position 20,332 of record CAYOYK010000015.1, read on the forward strand.
GCGCTGCTGCTGCTGCGGGACGAGGGCACGCACTACGCCTGCGCGCTGGAGGCCGCCGAGCGCTTCGGCTGGCCGCTGCCCGCCATGGAGAAGCCTGTGGTGTGCGAGGTGATTTACACCGCGCGGAGGCCCTTGCCCGACAGCCTGCGGCAAAGCCTTGACGCCGCCGGGCTGACCGTGCTGCGCACCACGCTGCGCTTCACCAGCCCGCTGCAAGCGCCCGTTGAGCCTGCGCCTGAGGTACGGCCCGCCCGCGAGGAGGATCTGCCCGCGCTGCGCGCCCTGCTGGCGGACTGCTTTGATCCCCGGCTGGACTTTGTGCCGGACGAGGCGGAGCTGGCCCGCGCCCTGTCGCAGGGCGATCTGCTGGCGCTGCCGCGGGACGGCGTACCGGTCGGCTTCGCCTATGCCACGGTCGCGCGCAACCGAGGCGTGCTGCGGCACATCGCGGTAGCGCGTCCGTATCGCGGGCAGGGTCTTTCGCGGCCGCTGATGCGAGCGGCGCTTGCCCGCTTTGCCACGGGCGGAGCCAAAACCGCCGAGCTGTGGAGCGGCAGCGAGAACCATGCCGCCCATCACCTGTACGAGCAATTCGGCTTTGCCCCGGATGGGCGCATGGCCGACGAATACACAATCTAGGAGGGAAACCCATGGACGAATTGCTGGCCTTGCTTCAGGATGTAAAGCCCGATGTGGATTTTGAACACTGCGAGTCGCTGATCGACGACGGGCTGCTGGATTCGTTTGATATCATCAGCATCGTGCGCGAGATCAACGACGCTTTTGACGTGACCGTCTCCGCCGAGGACATCGACCCGGACAACTTCAACTCCGCCAAGCAGCTGTGGGCGATGATAGAGCGGCTGAAAAACGAATAGCCGGCGCGTTTGCGGGCCGTCGCCATCGCGGCGGCTCTCTGCGTGATAGGATGCAATACAGCTTTGATACAGGATTCGGCAGGATTTGCGCCCTGCCGCCGCTTGTCAACCGCTCGCGGTTGGGCTATACTGTGCAAAAGCCTTCGGGAGGGATGTCCATGTCCGGCACCGCGATTCGCTCGCTGGCCCAACGCGCCAAGGAGAGCTGCCCTGCGCTGACCTCGCTTTCGGTCGATACGCGCAACGAGGCGCTTTTGGCCGTTGCCGCCGCGCTGGAGGCCCGCCAAAACGAGCTGCTGGCCGTATCAGCGCTGGATGTCGCCGACGCGGAGCGTGACCAGCTGCCAATGCCCATCATCAGCCGCCTGCGTCTTACGCCCGAAAAATGCGCCCGGATGGCCGAGGGCCTGCGCGCGCTCTGCCTGCTGCCCGATCCGTTGGGCCGCGTGGACTATGCCCGCGAGATATGCGAGGGGCAGCGGCTGTACCGCGTGTCCTGCCCCATCGGCGTGGTGGGGATCATCTTTGAAAGCCGTCCCGACGCGCTGGTGCAGATCTCCTCGCTCTGCCTCAAAAGCGGCAACGCCGTGCTGCTCAAGGGCGGTCGCGAGGCCGCGCGCACCAACGAGCTGCTGTACCAAATCATCGCCGAGGCGACGATCGCGGCGGGCCTGCCCGATGGCTGGTGCGCGCTGCTCCATTCCCGCGAGGACGTGGCCGAGATGCTCAAGCTGGACGACTGCATCGACCTCATCATCCCGCGCGGCAGCAACGCCTTTGTGCGCTACATCATGGAAAACAGCCTCATTCCCGTGCTGGGGCACGCCGAGGGCCTTTGCCACGTCTATGTGGACAAGGCCGCCGATATCGACCTCGCCGTGAAGCTGATTGTGGATAGCAAAACGCAGTCTTTGGCCGTGTGCAACGCTACCGAGACGCTGCTGGTGCATCAGGCCATCGCCGAGGACTTTCTGCCCAAGGCGAAGGCGGCGCTTGAGGCCAAGCGCGTGCGGCTGCTGGGCTGTGAGCGCACGCGCCGAATCATCGCCTGCTTCCCCGCCACAGACGAGGATTGGCGCACCGAGTACCTCGATCTGATCCTGTCCGTCCGCGTGGTGGACGATTTGGCGCAGGCCATCGCGCACATCAACGAGTACGGCTCCGGCCATACGGATTGCATTATTTCGCAGGACGCCGCGGCCATTGAGACCTTTATGACGCGCGTGGACAGCGCCGGGGTGTTCAGCAACTGCTCCACGCGGTTCTCGGACGGCTTTTTATACGGCTTTGGCGCGGAGGTCGGCATTGCCACGGGCAAGCTGCACGCGCGCGGCCCCATGGGGCTGGAGGGGCTGTGCACCTACAAATACCGCCTGTACGGCTCCGGCCAGACGCTTGCCGAGCTAAACGCGGGCCAGCTCCGCCTGACGCATCGGGAGATCGACAAAACACTCCCTAGCGCGTCAGACGGCTGATCCGGCCGCCCAGAACCGCGGCCAGCAGCGCCTTGACCGCGTCCAGCGGCAAGAAGGCCAAGCAATAGACGCTCATCAGCTGAGAGATGCCGATGGGCGTTTTTTGATACAGTCCCTTCAGCGCGGCGATATAACCCAGCGCGATCGCATACAGCAGCGCAAGCCCGATGGCGGCGGCCAGCAGCCGCCCAACAAAGCCCTTTTTCAGCCCTTTCAGGCAGAGAGCCTCTATCCACGCGGCAAACGGGAAAGCCAGCAAATACCCAAACGTAGGCGTGACCACCACGCCAATCCCCTGCGCAGCCGAGAAGATCGGCACGCCGCAAAGGCCCAGCGCCAAGTACGCGCCTATTGCCAGCAGACAGTAGCGCGGCGGCAGCAGTTGGCCGCACAGCAGCACAAACAGCACCTGCGTGGTGAACAGCACGTCCGTGCCGGGAATCGGGAACTTGAGCCACAGGGTGGATACGGCCAGCAGCGCGCACATCATCGCGGAGAGTGACAGCCAGTATACGCGGGATCGATTCTGCACGGAAGGTCCTCCTTGGTTTGGCAAATGCCGGAATGGCGTTATTCTACCCCCTCGCGCTTCATCTGTCAACCTGATGTTTGTCATATGGTTTACGCAATGCGCATATGCTGATGTATCGGGGGTGATACGATGAGCATGGTCAGCCCGGACGTATCCGGCAAAAGCAGCCATACCCTGCACATTGAACGCAGGAGCCACATCGCCATGACAGGCGTACAGGACGTATCCAGCTTTCACGAGAACGAAATCGTGCTCAAGGTAGATTCCGGCGAGATGGTGTTGACCGGGCAAAACCTGCACATCGCGCGGCTGCTGCTGGAGGACGGGCAGCTGAGCATCGACGGGCGGGTTGACGGCGTACAGTACCAGTCCGCCGCCAAAGCCGACGGCAAAGCGGGCTGGCTGCGCAGGCTGTTCCGCTAATGGCGCTGTTTTTTGAAACGGCCGGGCAGGATCGGGTGTTTGTATGGCTGTGCGCGATGGGCTTTTTGGCCGCGCTTGCCGGCAGCGCGCTGCGCGCCGTGCTGGCGGCGCACGCACGGCCGCTGTGCGACGTGCTGACAGCGCTGCTGTTCGCGGCGGCTCTGCTCTCCGGGCTGCTGCTGTTCCCCGGCGGCGGGCCGCGAGCCTATCACTTTTTGGCGCTGGGCGTCGGCGCGGCGCTGTACGCGGGCGGCCTGCGCAGGCTATCGACATGGCTGACAGGCCGTTTGAGGCGCTCGCAAAAAAAGGCGAACGTTCGTACCAAAAGTATTGCAAATTGATGAAATGATGATACAATTAGAGCAACCATTCGAGAGGGGGAATGCAATATGCTGAAAAAGCGCGTCGGCGTGCTGCCTGTGCTTGCGCTGCTTCTGTGCCTGATCGGCTTTTTTATCTGGCGTTCCTCCACGCTGGGCAGCAGCATTCAGGTCATAAACGGTCAGCTTGACCAAAGCCGTATGCAGCTTACGCAGGAGCAGAACACAAAGGCCCAGCTGGAGCAGGAGCTCTCGCTGGTGGGCACCGACGCCTATATCGAAAGCCAAGCCCGCTCGGAATACAGCTACATGAAGAAGGACGAAATCCGCTTTATTATCACCAACCCCGATAAGCTGTACCAAGAAGATGAAAACGATAACGCTGTCCCGTAATTGGGACAGCTATTTTGCTAAAGAGGTGGTTTTTATGCGCGCTGCCGCCATTGGCATTGGCTCCAACTCCCTGCGCATGCTGGTCGCAGACATCCAAAACGCGAGGCTCCGGCGAATCCTGCGGGATCGTGCCGGACTGCGCGTTTTTGCGTCTCTGGACGAAAGCCGCAATATTTCCGACGCGATGATGGACAACGCCTGCGCGAGCGTGCGGGAGATGATCCGCAAGGCGCGCGAGCTGAAGGCCGAGCGCCTGCACCTGTTTGCCACCAGCGCGGTACGCGACGCGGCAAACCGGGACGCCTTTGCCGACCGTCTGCGCGAGGCGACCGGCTTGCCGCTGCACATTTGCCCCGGCACGGAGGAGGCCATGCTTTCCTTTTTGGGCGCGTGCGATACCGACAAGCGTTCGGGCGTAATTGACATTGGGGGCGGCTCCACCGAGATCTGCGTCGGTCAAGGCGATAGCATCTCGCTGTCGTTGAGCTTGCAGCTGGGCGCGGTGCGGCTGTTCCGGCTCTATCCCATCCGGGATGCGCAGGAGGCGCTGGACGTGTGCGCCCGCGCGGAGGAAGCCCTGCGTGATGCGCAGCCGAGGATACGGGCTGTCGCGCCCGCCGAGGAGTGGTTCGGCGTGGGCGGCACGCTGACCACCAGCGCGGCGTTGATCCAAAACATCGCATGGACAAGCAAGGACTGCATCCATGGCTATCAGATTACGCCGGAGCAGGTGGAGGCCGCCATGGTCGTGCTGGCCCCCATGCCGCTGGACAAGCGGCTGTGCCTGCCAAGTCTCCAGCCTCAGCGCGCGGATATTGTCGTGCATGGCATGGCGATTCTGCTTGCTTGCATGCGCTCGCTTGGGCTTGCGCGCATTACGGTATCCGAGTACAGCAACTTGGAGGGCTACCTCAAAAAGGAATATGGGCTGGTCTGATTGAACGCGCAGACCACGCCGCAATAACCCGTTAGGGCCGCCTGCCGCCGATGACGAGGCAGCGCCATTCATCCTCCATCCGGCCGCGAACGTTCCGCCGCGGCCATACCCAATCGACAAATCAAAACCGGCAAGCCCCGCCGCCCGTGCCGGCATCGGCGGCGGGGATCAAGCGACCGTGTTCGCTTGGCGTTTTACTTGCTTTTGTGTTGATTTTTGTATACAAACGCTGTATGATGGTTGCATCAAGATGATCGCATGGCGGTTTGTCCGTTTTATCAGCGCGTCGGTGCAGCCGAAACGGGGGGTCACGCCGCATGCTTTGCCGGGAAGAAAAAATCAGAAAGCAGGTGTCCCCCATGATGAATCAGGACGGCCGTTTTCAAATGGATCATTACGCGCGGCGCGAGCCCTTTTGCAGCTTTCTGCCGGGCATCGGCGGGGAGCTGGGCATCCCTCTGTGGTGCTATTATGTCAACCGGGGCCAATGCGTCAGCAGCTTTGGCGTGGAGGACAAGGATCACGCCATCATGGAGTTTTTTCCCGCCCATCAGGCATACCAGTATACCGGCCGCGTCGGCTGGCGTACCTTTGTACGCGTAAACGGCGCGATGACCGAGCCCTTTGCCGACGCGACGCGCGAGCACAGCCTATGGGTGGGCATGAACGATCTCACCCTCCGCGAAAGCAACCCCGCGCACGGTTTCTCCACGGAAATCTGCTACTTTACCCTGCCGGAGGAGCGCGCGGCCGCGCTGGTACGCCGGGTCGTGTTCCAAAACACAGGCGACCTGCCGCTTAACATGGAGCTGCTGGACGGCATGCCCGCGCTGCTGCCCTACGGCCTCAACCTCTTTGCCGAAAAAGAGATGACCCAGACCGCCAAGGCGTGGATGCAGGCCGAGGACAACCTGACCGACATGCCCTGCTTCCGCCTCCGCGCCAGCTTGGCCGATACCAGCGACGTGCAGGAGGTTGCCGGCGTGAACTTTGCAACGGCACGCACGGAGGACGGCAAGGCCCTGCGCGCGTTTGTCGATCCGCGCCATGTGTTTGCTTATGATACCTCGCTGCAAAGTCCCGTGGGGTTTGCCTCCGCGCCCTACGAGGAATGGCTTGAGCAGCCGGAGGTCACGCAAAACATATTGCCCTGCTGTTTCTTTGCCCGCAAGGTGCGGCTGGAGCCGGGCGAGCGTTGCAGCCACACGGTTCTGGTTGGGCAGGCGGCCAGCAAAGCGCTGGCGCGCCGCGTATGCGACCGCGTGGCCGAACCCGGCGCGCTGCGCGCCAAGCACACCCGCGCCGTGGAAATGACGCGCCAGCTTACCGCCGCCATTGACACCAAAACCGCCGACCCCGTGTTTGACGGCTACTGCCGCCAGACCTACTTGGATAATCTCCTGCGCGGCGGGGTGCCGGTGCGCCTGCCCGGCGGCAAGCTGCTCCCGCTCTACTCGCGCAAGCACGGCGACCCGGAGCGCGATTACAACGCCTTCCGCATGCGGCCGGAGTATTACTCGCAGGGCAACGGCAACTTCCGGGATGTCAACCAGAACCGCCGCTGCGACGTGCTGTTTGAGCCGGCCGTGGGCGACGGCAACATCCGCATGTTCTACGGGCTGCTGCAGGCCGACGGCTACAACCCGCTGGTGGTGGAGTATGTGCAGTTTACGCTGGCCGATCCGGCCGCGCTGCTTGGGCAAATCTCGCCCGAAAGCAGAGCCGACGCGGAAAAGCTGCTGTCCGCGGCCTTTACGCCGGGGCAGCTCCGCATGGCCGCCGAGGACTGGGCTTTTGCACCCGGCCAGACCGCGGAGGGCTTCTTTGCGCAGGCGATGCGGGAGGCGGAGTCCACCGTAAGCGCCTCGTTTGGCGAGGGTTACTGGAGCGATCACTGGACGTACAGCCTTGACCAGATTGAAGCCTACCTGAGCGTCTACCCCGAACGCGAGGAGGCGCTGCTGTACGGCGAGCCGTCCTACCCGTGGTTCCAATCCCCGGCGACAGTGCTGCCAAGAGCCGAGCGCTACGACGTTACCGACAGGGGCGTGCGGCAGTATCGCTTCCTGCGCAAGCGGGAGATCTCCGGCTCCGCGCTTTGCGGCCCGGACGGTCAGCCGCTCACCGCCACGCTGATGGAAAAGCTGCTGACGCTCTGCGCCGTCAAGACCGCCACGCTCGACCCCTACGGCATGGGCGTTGAAATGGAGGGCGGCAAGCCCGGCTGGTACGATGCGCTCAACGGCCTGCCCGGCCTGCTGGGCTCCTCCATGCCGGAGACGCTGGAGCTGCGGCGCGTGCTGGGCTATGTGGCGGACGCGCTGAAGCGCTGCCCGCGGCCCGTGAGCGTGCTGCGCGAGGTTGCCGAGCTGATGCGGCTCATGGCGCAGGTTCTCACCGACACGCAGCCGCTCTGGTCGGCAAACGAAGCGATTCCCGACGTGTGGAACGCGCTCTGCGACGCGAAGGAGGCATACCGCGCCGCGTTGGAGCGCGGCGTCAGCGGCGAAAAAGCGACGCTTGCCCCCGGCGCGCTCAGCGCGTATATCGGCCTGTGGACGGCCTATTGCCAGCGCGGGATCGATAAGGCCATGGCGCTGGGCGACGGCCTCTGCCCCACCTACTTCGCCTATGACGTAACGGAATATACGCGGGACGAGGCAGGGCTGCATTCCACCGCGTTTGCGCTGCGGCGCATGCCGGACTTTTTGGAGGGACAGGTACGCTTCCTCCGCCTTTGCGATACCGACGGCGCGCGCCGCGCGCTCTATGAGGCGGTACGCGCAAGTCGGCTGTACGATCAGCCGCTGCGCATGTACAAGGTCAACGCCGCGCTGGGCGAGGCCAGCTATGAGATCGGCCGAGCGCACGCCTTCACGCCCGGCTGGCTGGAAAACGAATCCGTCTGGCTGCACATGGAATACAAGTACCTGCTGGAGCTTCTGCGCGGCCGCCTGTACGATGAGTTTCTGGCTGATTTCCACGCGGCGGCGGTGCCCTTCCTCGACCCGGAGATATACGGCCGGAGCACGCTGGAAAACTCATCGTTCATTGCTTCGAGCGCAAACCCGGATCCGAGCGTGCGCGGCAAAGGCTTTGTGGCGCGGCTGAGCGGCTCGACGGCGGAGTTCCTGAGCATATGGCAAATCATGCTGCTGGGCGAGCGCCTGTTTACCCTGCGGGACGGCCTGCTGACGCTGACGCTGCAGCCTCTGCTGCCCGGCTGTCTCACGGACGGCATCGACCATGTGGAGGCTACGCTGCTGGGCAAAACGCGCGTGATCTATCACATCTGGCCCGGTATGCAGTATGTGCCGGGACAGTACCGCATCGCCCGCGCGCAGGTTCGCTGGGCCGATCAGCGCGTTGACGCGTATCCGGAGGCCCTTGTGCAGGGCGAGGCCGCCCGTCGCGTGCGGGACGGCGAGGCCCTCGAAATCGAGCTTTGGCTGGAAGCGTAACAAGCCGGATATGCATGCGCCCTCGCCGTTTGATCGGCGAGGGCGCGATTGATTATGCGGTTTGATTCATCCTCCGCGCCCGGCTCAGCGCCGTCCGCCGCCGTGGCCTCCGCCTCCGCCAAACCCGCCGCCGAAGCCCTCGGAGCCACCCCCGCTGACCGTCTGCGTCAGCGTGCCGGAGTACACCTGCGCGCCGCCGCTGGTCACGGTGTAGGTTCCGCCCACGGTCAGTCCGGGGCAGCTGATCACCGCGCAGTCATATGCCTTTTCTGGGGTGTAGGTCAGCAGGATGCTGCCGTTCGCGTCCAAGAGCGTCAGCTCCCCGCCGGAGCAGCCCGATACCATCAGCGCGGCCTGCGTGGAGCTCTGCCCCACGTTCTGCGCCATGCCGCTTGCCCCCGCCGCCACCAGCGTGCCGCCGGTTACGGTGCAGTCGCCGTTGTAGTCCAACGCGCCGTTGCCGCTGTTGGTCGGCCCGCTGACATAGACCTCGCCGCCGGACATGCTGATGCTGCCGTTGCTGTTCACGCCGTCGCCGGAGGCGTTGACGCGCAGCGTGCCGCCTGTGATCACGATGGTCGCGCCGGAATCCCCGCCAAAGCGATCAGAACCGCCAAAGCCCATCTGGCCGGACGCGTCGTTTCCGCCCGCGGCGTTGATTCCATCGTCCGAGGCGACCACGCTGATCTCCCCGCCGCCAATCGTAATCGCGGTCGCCTCCAGCCCCTCGTAGCTCTGCGTCACGTCCACCGCGCCGCCGCTGATGGTAAGCGAATTGTCGGCATGCGCGCCGTCGTCGCCGGAGGCCAGCCGCAGCGTGCCGCCGCTGATGGCGATATCCGACGCGTGGAGCGCGTCATCCGCGCTGTCGCAGACGATCGTGCCTCCCTCCACGGCGATCTCGCCCGCCGCCTTGATCCCCTTCATCGAAACGGAGCTGCCGTCGGCCGTCCCGCTATCGCCCCAGCCCCAGTATTGCGCGTGTGCGGCCGCGTTGCCCGCTCCTCCGCCCGTCGTCAGCGTAAGCGTCCCGCCCGTCACCAGCACATGGCCGATCTTCTCCGCGTCGTCCGCGTCGCTGACGAGGCCGTCGCCGTCCGATGTGATGGTCAGGCTACCCCCCAGCAGGGTCACGCTGTCCTTGCCGCGCACGCCGTTGCCAAGCGCGGTAACGGTCACATCGCCGTTGACCAGCAGCAGATCGTTCTTGCAGACAATGCCGTTCTTCACGTTGCCCGTAACGGTCAGCGCGCCCGCGCCGTTGATGGTCAGGTCGTCCTTGCTGTACACGCACGAGGAGATCGTCTCCTCGCCATCCTGCATGGAGGCCGCGTCCGCAAAGGCGTTGGTCGTGCCCTCGTCCAGCGTGAGCACCACCTTATCGGCCGACTGCACGTACAGCGCGGGGCCCTCAGGCGATGTGACCGATACGCCGCGCAAAATCAGGCGCACGTCCTCCTCCTTGTCCACGGCCACCACCAGCCGCCCGGTCAGCGCGCCGCTGAGGACGTAGTCCCCCGCCTTGGCAAACGTCAGCGTGGCGGCGGTCGCGTCCCACACGGCTCCCTCGCCGGATAGGCTCACGGACGCGCCGTTCAGCTCCACCACAACGGCTGTCTCATCCCAGCTCTCGTTGATATCCTTGGGCTTTGTCAGCGCGGCGGGGTCGGTCTGCTCGGCGCAGGCCGTCACGGACAGCCCCAGCAGCACGCAGATCAATAGCGAAAGCAGCTTTTTCATTCTCGTTCTCCTTTACAGCTCGTCCCGCGCGGCGCTGACGCGCCCCAGTGAGAGCGTCAGGTTGCCGTTGCGGCAGCGAAGCGCGTCCAAAAAATCCTTCTGCGACGCATCCTTTTTTAGGGTGATATGGTAGCTCAGCTCGTACAGACTGCCCATGTTGGCCGTCTTGACGCGCTCCAGCGAGCGGTGGCTGGCGTACTGATCGAACAGATCATCAAAGAGGCCCTCGTAGTCGAGGCTCTCCGGGATGGTGATGCGGAGCTCCTGCTCGCGGACGCACGGCACGCCAAAGCGCGTAAGGTTGAGCGCAAGCATCGCGCCGCCGATCAGCAGCAGGAACAGCGCGGCCAAGACCAGATATCCGGCGCCGGTGCACAGCCCCAACGCCATCGCCAGAAAAATCGCGCCAAGCTCCCGCGCGCTGCCTGCCACCGAGCGGAACCGAATCAGGCTGAACGCGCCCATCACCGCCACTCCGGTACCGATGTTGCCGTTCACCATCAGAATCACCATTTGCGTCATGGCGGGCATCAGAGCCAGCGTAACCGCGAAGGACTTTGTGTATTGACGATTGCGGAACATATACAGCATTGCCGTGGCTACGCCCAGCGCCAGCGACGCCAGCGTACACAGCACCACGGCCCAAGGCTCAAGCGTCTCCCCCAAAACTGTACTAAGCACTCGTTTCCAACCTCCCGTTTTGATTGATTGCCTCCTGGTACACCGTACCGTATTTGGAGAAGCTCACGCACCGCGCGCCGATCCGTTCCAGCAGCGGCGGCAGCCACAGCGGCATCGCCTGCGCCAGCTTGAGCTCCATCAGGCGTTCGCCGACGGGGAGGATCAGCCGTCCCCGCGCGCCATGGCTGAGATCCAGATCCATCAGCCGATAGCGGATCGCGCTGTCGAAGGTCACGCGCAGATCGTCTCTCTCCGGGCAGAAGAACGCCTCGCGGTCGTAGGCCACCAGCGCCTGCGGGATCGGCTGCCAGAAATGCAGAAAGTAGCCGATTTCCCGGCCGATCTGCCCGGAGGCCTCCGGCAGGCGGCCCTCGCGCAGGCACCGCGCCGCCGTATCCAGCGGCAGCGCCACGCGGCGCTTGTATACGACGCCCTTGAATTTCTTTTTGATCTCCACAAACACGTCGTCCGACCTGCCGGGCAAGCCATACGCCCGCAGACGCAGCTTCTCTTTATAAACGGGCTTTTCCAGCGAACGGCGAATCAGCTCGAAATCCGGCGTATCGTAATATATATTGGATATGGTGTGCCGACCGTACCCATCCCGCCGCATGCCGTTCGCTTCCAGCGCCGAGGCCAGCGTGTCCGCCTGCGCGCTTGTCAGCAGATACTTTTTCTCCACGCGGCAGAACACATCCTGATAACCCTCCATCCCGATCCCTCCTTGTTCCGTGTCAGCATAGCAAGCGGATGCGGCGTTTGTGTGAACACGGGCTGAAAAGCGCCGGACAGTTGGCGCGGCGCGCGCGGAAAACATTCACACAGCCGTCATGCGGCCGCCACGGCGGGTGGGTACGATGGACGGGCAAGGGAGGGATGGGATTGCAAAGGTTTTCTTTTGGGAAGCTCGCGCGGCAGGCCTTGATCGACGTGGCGTTGACCTGCGTCTGCCTGTGCGCGTTCGCGTTGTTTCATCATGTGCTGCCGCAAAGCGGCGGGGAGCCGCTCGCCGTCATCGCTACGGCGACTCCCGCCGTGGCGGAGGCCACTGTCGCCGTTGCGGCGGAGGCCACAGTGACCGTTACGGCGGAGGCCACCGTCGCCGTTACGGCGCGGGCGACCGCCGCGCCATCCGACACCGCCACGTATGGCAAGGGCGGCGGCGGACGCGACCGGGGCGCGAGCAGCGGCGAGAAGGGCGGCAGCGCGGGCGAGGACGTGGATACCGCCGTCGAGCCCGTGGAGGACGTCAGCCTAGCGGAAAAATGGGCCGCCTTCTTTACAGACGAGATCGTATCCACCGCGGACAGCTATTCCAGCCCGGATGTGAGCATCTCACTCACGGAGGGCACGCTGCAAGCCGGCAGCGGCGAAATCGTCTATCACATAGCGGATATCCATCTGGCGGATGTGACCTGCCTGCAAACCGCGCTGGCGCAGGATACCTATGGAGTGGGCTACCGCGAGTCCATCCCGGACATGGCGGCGGAGAACGGCGCGCTGCTGGCCGTGAACGGCGATTACTACGGCAACACCAACGAGGGCGTGGTCATCCGCAACGGCGTGGCCTACCGCGCCAACGCCACGGATTGCGACGTTTGCGTGCTGTACCAAAGCGGCGTGATGAGCACGCTGTCCGGCGCGAGCTTTTCGCTGGACGAGGCCGTCTCCAACGGCGCGTGGCAGGCGTGGACATTCGGCCCCGCGCTGCTGACCGCCGACGGCAAGGCCATCAGCACATTCAACACCACCAACAGGCTGGCGGGGGTCAACCCGCGCACAGCCATCGGGTATTACGAGCCGGGGCACTACTGTCTGGTCACTGTGGACGGCCGTGGCGAATCGGTCGGGGCGACGCTGGCCCAGCTTTCCCAGCTGTTCGAGTCGCTGGGCTGCAAGGCCGCCTATAACCTGGACGGCGGCAATTCCTCCGTGATGGTGTTCGGCGGGCAGACCGTCAACGAGCCCTCCGGCGGCGGCCGCGAAAGCAGCGACTGCATCCTCATTAAGGAGGCGAACGCTCTGTGAAACGCCTGCGCTTGATCCTCGGCCATGTGATCGCCGTGCTGGCGCTGATGTTCCTAGTATTCTTGGCGCTGGACGAATTCAACCCCATGATGAACTTTGTGGATAACAACATCTCCCGCGCGCTGCTGGCGCTGCTCTGCGTCGCGGTGCTGGCGGATGTAACCGTCTCCCGGCTACGCTGAGCGACGCGTCCCCCGCCCGTACAGGCGAGGGACACGTTTTGCTTGCGCCGCCGACCCGCTTGTATTACAATAGACGAAAACAACCGCAAGGAGGTACGGATCAAATGAGGGCTTTGATGATCGTGGACGACCCATGGCACCCCGCCGAAGTGATTGAACGCGGCGTCGCGGACATTGCGCTGGGCGATATCCAGCTGGATTGGGTGCGCGACGCAAAGGACATTCTTACCCCGGAAATGCTTCGGGACTATCGCGTTGTCATTGTCGCCAAGGGCAACGCCATCAACGCCGCCAATCCCGCGCCGTGGTTCGACGCGGGCGTTACCGAGTGCGATCCCGCGGCGCTGGCCGCGTATGTGCGTGAGGGCGGCGGTCTGCTGGCGGTGCATGCCGCGCTGTCCGTCGGCCGCACAGTCGAGCCGGCCTATACCGACCTGCTGGGCGCGTACTTTATGAGCCATCCGTCCCGCGAGGAGGTGCGGGTGAGCGTCTCCGCCCGCCATGCCATCACCGAGGGCGTGAGCGATTTTGTCGAGCGGGACGAGCATTACCAGATCGCCATTACAGCGCCGGACGCGGAAATCTTTCTGACCAGCCGTTCCGAGCATGGCGGGTGCTTCCCGTCCGGCTTTGCCCGCGCGTACGGCAAGGGCCGCATCGCTGATCTGACTCCCGGCCACACGCTGGGCGTATGGCGGCAGCCGAGCTTTCAGCGGCTGTTTGTCAACGCGGTGCGCTGGTGCGCCGGTGAATGAGCACCGCGTCGCGGGAGGCTCCCACGCAAGACCGGACGCAGCGTCTCGCTGTTCAAATGTTTATGCTCCGGCGGTCGCTCAAGGCGGATTTTTCCGGCACGCTTGACGCGCTGCAAGCGTTGGGCTGTAACGCGTTGGAGCTCTATGGCCCGCCGGAGGACTTTACGCCCGCGCAGGCGCGCCGGCTTCGCGCGGCAGGCATGCAAATCACCGGCCGCCATGTGGAATGGGCGGAGCTTCAGCCCGATCGGATCGCCAATACGCTCGCGTATCTGCGTGCGGTGGAGTGCCCGATAGCCGTCGTGCCCTGCTTGGGCGGCGAATGGCACATCGGCCACAGCGCTGCCGAGGAATGCCGCGACGTCTGGCTTCGCCACGCGGACGCGCTCAACGCGCTGTGCGAACCCCTGCGCGCCGAGGGCCTCCGGCTGGGATACCACACGCACAACCATGAGTTCCAGACCGTTTATGACGGGCAAACCGTGTTCTCGCTGCTCTTTGAGCGTCTTCAGCCGGACGTGGCGCTGGAGCTGGACACAGGCCGCGCGCTGATGGCCGGGGCCGATCCCGTCACGATCCTGCGCGGCGCGCGCGGGCGCGATGTGCTGCTCCACCTCAAGCCGCACGCAAAAGAAGCCGGACGCGTCTCCTTTTTGGGCGACGCGGACGACGCGAACGATCTGCCCGCGATACTGTCAGCCTGCCGCCCGCTTTGGCGCATCGTCGAGAGCGAGTACGCGCTCCCAGACGAAATGGAGAACGTCCGCCGCAACCTAACGGGGCTAAAGCGGGCGCTGCAAGGATAGCCACAGTCGCAAAAGGGAACGCCTCCGCATCATTGGGAGGCGTTCCCTTTTCGTATGCGCAGCTTGCATGCCCCGCCGTCGGCGCGCGTCGCCTGATTCCCTGCTTCTGTCATTTTTCCATGCGGGTTCCATGCGTTTTCCACATTGCTGTTGCAGGCTGCGCGGCGGTTCCGGCTTTGCCCACAATACCTGCGTTTCTTTTCCGCATGCTGCCCATGCGTTCTCAACGGAAACGCCTCCGTTCTCCACGCGTTATCCACGTTTGATCTCTCTTTTTCCACGCGTTTTCCATAGGCTGTACAAGCTCGTCGCCTTCGTCGCGCCGCCATCAATTGGAACGCAAAACCTCCGCCCGCAACCCACGCTGCCGCATTGGGCGCGCTCTGCTTTGCGTAAAGGGCATAAGCCGCGCAACGGCCATAGCGGCCCGCGCAGGGCGAACACGCCGCCGGGTCGCGGCCGATCGCGGCTTGCCCGTTCGCCGCAATCTCACGCAGGATTCCCTGTTGCGCTTCCGTCGCAATTGCGGTATGCTGTTTGCGGAGGAGGCCTTGCCATGACCGAGATCCCCATTCAAGCGCCCGTGCTGAACAGCCCTGAGGACGCCTCGCTGACCGATACCCTCGCCCGCGCGCTGCGGGTCCGCGAGGACGTGCTTTCCAAGCGTTTTTCGGGCGAGTCGCTCACGCTGCCCGCCGGCGCTATCGCGGAGTTCAGCGGATGTCATTTCGCCCACTGCACGCTGGACACGCAGGCCGCAAAGCGCGTCAGCTTTGTGGATTGCCTGCTGGAGCGCTGCGAGATCAGCAATACGACGCTGCCGCTGCTCACGCTGCAACGCACGCGGTTTTCCGCCTGCCGCATGACCGGGGCGACGCTCGCAAGGGGCGCGCTGCTGAACGCCGTGTTTACGGATTGCGCCATGGATTACGCCAGCATCAGCGAATGCAAGCTGGAGCATGTGCTGCTGCGCGCCTGTAAGCTGACCGAAACGACGCTGGACAGCCTGCGGCTCAAGGATTTCCGGCTAGAGGAGTGCAACCTGAATCAGCTGCAGGTCTCCGGCACCCCGCTGCGCGGCGTGAACGTATCCACCTGCCAGCTTGAGGGCCTGCGCATCGACCCGCTCGATTTGCGCGGCATGCGGGTATCCGCCGCGCAGGCGCTTGCGCTGAGCCGCCTGCTGGGCATCGAGATCGTTGACTGACGGTATAAGGGAGGCCCCGAACAAATGAAGCTATCCGCTGCGGCAGCGCGTTTTGCGCCGCTTCTGCCCATTCTGCGCTGCCCGCTGTGCGGCCATGCGTTTGCGCTGCAAAACGAGCGGAGCCTGCTGTGCGGGCAAGGCCATTGCTTTGACCTGAACGCCAAGGGTTACCTCCACCTTGCTCCGGGGCAGGGCCAGCCGAGCGCGGCCTACGGCGCGGGGCTGTTCCAAGCGCGCGCGGCGGTGTGCGACTGGGGCTTCTTTCAGCCGATGGCCGACGCGGTTCTGCGGCGGCTTTCCGCGCTGTATGCGCCTGACGCGGCCTTTACGTTGCTGGACGCGGGCTGCGGTGAGGGCTATTACGCCAAGGCCATTGCGCGGGCGTTCCCCAACGCGACCGTGCTGGGCGTGGATTTAAGCTGCGACGCGGTGCGTCTGGCGGCGCATGGCGATAGCCCCGCGCGCTTTGCGGTGGCGGATCTCAAGCGTCTGCCCCTTTGTGACCATTGCGCGGACGTAGTGCTGGACGTGCTCACCCCCGCAGATTACAGCGAGTTTGGCCGCGTCCTCAAGCCGGACGGGCTGCTGATGAAGGCCGTGCCGGACGAGCGGCATTTGCAGGAGCTCCGCCATGCCGCCGGGGATGCGCTGCGCACAGAGGCCTACTCCAACGCGCAGGTTCTTGCGCTGCTGCAACGGCGCATCGATATTTCTGACCGCGAAAGCGTTCTGCGCACCTTCGACGTGCCGCCGGAGATCGCCCCGTCCCTGCTGCGCATGACTCCGCTCACACAGCGGCTGGATACCGCCAGTTGGCCGCTCCCAACGCGGGCAACGCTGCATATGGCGCTCCTGTGCGGGCGCTGCCACGCGGAGGAGTGAGGCGCGGAGTCAGCGCCGCAAGAACGAGCGGCCCTCCACGCCGATTGCGAGGGTGCGCGCGTGCCCGTCAAAGTGCCGTCCGCGCCCGACGGAACAAAAGCAATCGGCCCATCGCACGGCTTTTTTCAATACCGGATTGCCGACCAACGGAATACAAATGCAGCCCCGAAGCCATAAGCTCCGGGGCTGCTCGATTTCTTTTTACTTTTCCAGCGTGCCCAGCGTTACCTCCGACCAGCTGTAATGGCTCATGTACTCGCCCTGATAGGCGTTTTGGGCTTCCGGCTTTCCGCTCAGCCAGTTATAATAGTCGCAGTCGATTTCATCCGCGGCGATCCCAAGCATGCCGTGCTGCCGGATAAGGATTTGCTCCAGCCCCTTGTTCTCCAGCTGGCAGCGCAGATCGTTGCGCAGCTTTTTGAAGTAGTCCTTTTTCTGTTCCTCCCCGCTTTCGTCCTCCCACAGCGCCGCCATGATCTCGCCGTTGGTGCAAAGCGTGCCCTTTCGGTGCACAAGGTACGCCAGCAGCTCTCGCGTCTTGCTGTACTGAAAGCGCATGGGCTCGCCATCCGCAAAGACCTCAAAGTTGCCAAAGCATTGGGCGCGGATACGCTTGGGCGGCTGGATTTCCAGCATGGGGCGCAGATGGTCAAGCTCGGCGCGTATTTTCTCCTTTGACACCGGCTTCATCACATAGCCGTCGGCGCGGATGGAAAACGCCTCCGCCGCATACTGGGTAAAGCCGGTGGCGAATACAAGCCTTGTGCCGGGGCTGAGCCGCCGAAGCTCCCGCGCCACCTCCATGCCGCTCATGCCCGGCATCTCGATATCCAGAAAAGCGATGTCCGGCTTTACGGGTTCGAGCTTCAGCTCATCCAGCAGCGGCTTCGCCCAGCCGAACGTCTTTACCACGGCGGTCGGCTCCGCCGCGTGAACGGCGTCGTACAAATCATCCAGCAGCAGCGGCTCGTCGTCCGCAATATAAATCAGCATTTTTCCGCCCCCTTCGGTATTTCCATAATCGCTTCGGTTCCAACGCCCGGCGTGCTGTGTATCTCAAGCGTGCCGCCGCACATCGCCGCAAGGCGCGTCTGCACATTGCTGATGCCGATGTGGGTGCGCCCGTCCTCATGGGGCTGACGCGGATCGTAGCCGATGCCGTCGTCAATGACGGTGACAAGATAGGCGCTGTCCGTCTCCCTTGTGGCGATGGTGACGGTGCCGCCCTCCACCCGTTTGGTAACGCCATAGCGCACCGCGTTCTCCACGATAGGCTGGAGCGTCAGCGTAGGCAGTCGGAACAATGTCGGGCCGATATCGTAGACAATGCGCAGCTTTTGGGGAAACCGTATCTGCTCGATGTTCAGGTAATTCCTCGTGTGCGCCAGCTCCTGCTCAAATGAAACGGGCTTGTCGGCGGTAATGGAATCCATATTGCCGCGCAGGAACTCGGCAAACTCAACGGTGGCCAGCTCGGCTTTTTCGGGGTCTTTGCGGCAGAGAACGCGTATGGTTGACAGCGCGTTATAGAGAAAATGCGGCTGAATCTGGCTGAGCATAATGGCCACGCGGCTCCCCGACAGCTCGTTTTCCTTACGGGCAAGCTCCACCTCTTTTTGGGAGAGCTGCTGCCCGCGCCGGGCGTAGATTTGCAAATACAGCGCAAAAGCGCATAAATAGCTGCCAACGTATACCAGTACCGAATTGCCAAGGATGTAATCCGCCGTTATTTCCGCCAATGTCAAGATCGAGTACGTAGAAAAGAAGAGCTTTTCTTTTTTGCTCGTGCCGGAGCGCAGTATGATCACAAGACAGAGCAGGTGCGTTGTAACGACATACAAATTGGCAATGGGATAAAGCTTGCCCAGCGTATAAACCCCGTTTTCAAAATAGAAGAGACAGGGCAAAAACGGGTTGAGCGCCACAAAAGCGACCGAGACGACAAGCAGCACATCGGACAGACGGAGGATCAGCTCAATCCTCTTGACGCGATCTTGGATGTATTCGCACAGGTAGCGCATAAAAAACCACGCCAAGGTATTGCCAAAAAGAAAGCTGAGCGAGATCACAACATAAGCGGCGCCCACAAAGGGAACGGTCTCAGGAAACGCCCAGCTGATGCAGTCGCTGGTGATCATCAGAAAAAGAGAGGCCATTACCCCGGTAAAGTATTTGTTTTCCTTTGAGCCCTTCCATTCGCCTAAAGAAGTCAGGAAAAGCAATAGGCTTCCTATGGAGCAAACTGCCTCCATTGCGACATTGATAGATGACATTCGTTCGCTCTCCTTTTTGCGGCGACGCTGCGGTTGCGCGTGTCAGCGCCTCAGGACGGCCGCCCGGTGAAAAGCCGCCGCGCGATTGCTCGCCGTGGGCGGATTGGCTTTGAGGCGGCGGCAAGCATCGCCCATAAGCACATTAAGCTGCCCATACCAAGGATCGCCGCGCTCGCGCCCTGTTGATGGGGCTCCTCTGGTTGAGCGCGCAATCCGCGTAGCCCGCGATGCGCTTTGCCTGCCCGTATCCAAAAGGTCAATTTACAGAATACACGAAAAAACAACATCATTCAATATCAATCTGTCGATTCTCCTGTGCCGCAGCAAAGCCGACGTCCGATCGGCGGGCCGTCGCTCTTGAGCGCGCGGCTGCCGCGGGCATCCGTTTGACGCTCAAAGCGCGTCGGGCGATGTTGGATTGTCAAACGTGCCGTGAGGCGGGAATACGGGCCGGCTTTTCAGCCTCCGCGATAAACGGCGGGAAGCTCCGGCTCGCTTATCCTTTGTCCCTTGCCGAGGCCATCTCCGTTGCCAGCGTTTCATACAGCTTCCGCGGCTCTATGGGCTTGGCGAGGTGCGCGTTCATTCCGGCGTCAAGGCTGGTCTTAACGTCCTCCTCAAAGGCGTTGGCGCTCATGGCGATAATGGGGATCGTTTTCGCATCCGGCCTATCCAGCGACCGAATGGCTTGGGTCGCCTCCAGCCCGTCCATCTCCGGCATGCGGATATCCATGAGGATGGCCGCGTAGTCACCGGGCCTGCTGGCCGCGAACCTTTCTATGCCGAGCTTGCCGTTGGCGGCCGTTTCCACGCGACAGCCGACCTTCTCCAGCAGCTTTTCCGCGATCAATGTGTTGAGACGGTTGTCCTCGCACAGGAGGATGCGCTCGCCGTGGAAGGCGATCTCCTTTGGCTCGGCTTCCTTTGGCAGCTCGCGAAGGGAGCAGCACACCGGCAGCCGCAGGATCACGCAAAACTCCGTGCCCTTCCCCACCTCGCTTTTGGCCGTGATCGTCCCGCCCATCAGCTCAACGATCTTTTTCACAATGGAAAGCCCAAGCCCGGTGCCCATGGTCTGATCGGTGTTGACCCGGTTTTCTTGGGCAAACGGCTCGAACATGTGCGCCAGAAACGCCTCGCTCATGCCGCAGCCGGTATCCCGAACGATAAAGCGGTCGATCACATGATCGTCCGTCTCTTCCAGACATTCCATCACCCAGTCGATGCGGCCGCCCACCGGCGTAAATTTGATGGCGTTGCTGAACAGGTTGAGAAACACCTGCTGCAATCTGGGCACATCCAGCAGCATTTGTTTCCAATCGATCCCGATAAATGTCGTGTGAAGCTGAATGTCCTTTTTATCAAGGCTCGGCTGGATCGTGGCAAATACCGCGTCGAACAGCTTTTTCTCGTTGCAGACTTCGGGATGCAGCTCAATCCGGCCGCTCTCAATCCGGCTCATATCCAGCGTGTCGTTTACCAGATTGAGCAAGAGCTGCCCGGAGTTGCCGATGGCCTCCATGTCTTTTTTCAGCTCCGTCGGGTCGTCCTTTCCCTCCGCCAGATACACGGTGCCCAAGATGCCGTTGAGCGGCGTGCGCATATCATGGCTGATGCGGGAGAGGAAATCGCTCTTGGCGCGGCTGGCTTCCTCCAGCTTGCGCTTTTGCTCCTGCTCCTCCTCGTACAAATCGGTGATATCCCGCTGGGCGATGATGACGTCCTCCTTCATATCGTCCAGATAGAAGGCGCGCGCCTTCTTGCAGTGCAGCTTGCCATCCGAGGTCATCCTGCGGTAGGTGACCGTGATGATGCTCGCCGTTTCCAGCTCCCGCAGCATGGCGGGCTTGTCCATGAGCAGTTGAACCGACGCGCGGTCCTCCGGCTGAACGGTATCAAGCCGCACATACTGGGCCGCGCCGCTGAAGGACAGCTCGCGGAACGGCTGGATCGCCTCGCTGCCCTCCATGTAATGCTCCCTGACCCATACGATTGTGCAGGTATCCGCCACCGTGCTCACCAAAAGAAGATAATCCGTTTCCTCGTCAATGACGCTGTTGGTGGCGATGGCGCATTTTCTCTCCTTGTCAATATCCTTCAGGTACGTAAAGGCGATCAGATCGTTCGTCTCCGGGTCGGTCTCCACGTTGCTGATCGCTTTGATCCAATGCAGCAGCCCGTCCTTCTGGCGGCAGCGATACTCCTCGGAGTTCATGGGCGCGCCCTTGGCGAGCGCCCTTTGGGCCTTTTCCATGTCAAAGAACGATAGGCTCTTGCAGCGGTCCTCCGCGCTGGGAACCCTTTTCAGCAGGTCGCTCATCAGCTCGCGGCTGCTCAGCCCGGATGCGTGCGAGTAAAACCG
The DNA here is from genome assembly GCA_964408185.1 of uncultured Oscillospiraceae bacterium. Taxonomy (GTDB): domain Bacteria; phylum Bacillota; class Clostridia; order Christensenellales; family Aristaeellaceae; genus CAYOYK01. The sequence continues at coordinate 41,667 of CAYOYK010000015.1, forward strand.
ACCGTCCAGCGCCTTGCAGAAGATCAGCTCATCCCGCGTGATGTTAAACTTGATAATCACAGCGCTGTCCTTTTCCCAAGACCTTCGCTGGACCATCTCCTGCGCGTACTTGCTTTCCAGCGCCGCGTGCGCCTTTTCCAGCCGTGCGCGGGACTGTTCCACCTCGTCATAATCCGTATAGGTGCAATAGGCGATGATTTTGTCCGTCTCCCGGCTGATCACCGTTCCGTCAAGCCTGAACCAGCGATAGCGGCCGTCTCCGCACAAAATGCGGTGGAAGAGGCCGAATTCATCCCGACCGTCCACAATGGCCTGCGCGTTCTCCCTAATGATGTGTATATCCTCTGGATGTACCAGCGACAGAAAGCCCTTCCTCTGCAGCTTCTCACGGGCTTCCCTGTCGGTTTTGATCAGCCGGAAGTAGCCGTCGTTCATGTATACCTGATGCAGGTCGCCGTCGGACAGCTCATATATGCCGATCCCGGCGGGAACCTTGTTCAGCAGCTCCTCCTGTGCAGACCGCTCTTGGGTTTCCGTGGTCACGTCGGCGGCGTATTCCACCAGCGCGGTACGCCCAAGCCAGTTGATAACGGCGCTGCGGACCTTGACGTCGATTCCCATATCGGGAAAATGCCGAACCACCTCGCACGTCGAGCCGAGCGCTTTGTCCTTCATCACGCACTCCTCGCACGGACAGCTCCTGTGAAAAAGATAGTCATAGCATTTTCTGCCGGCATAGGGCAGCTCGTCCGGCAGCCGCAGGAGCTGTCGGCCTGCCCGGTTGAGGTAGTAGATCTCATGGGTTTCCACGTCGGAGACCATAATCCCCACGCTGGCCCCATCCGCAATGCCCCGGTAGAGCATCGCCTGTCTGCTGGGCTCCGCAAAAATGCAATAATACACCGGGAAGCCGCCGTCCTCCCGCAGCTTTCTCGCGCTCATGTGAAGCCATTTTACCTCGCCGCCCTTGCTCAGGAAGCGGAACGTCGTGTTGATGGGCTCGTCGGCGGTTTTGCGAGCTTGGATCTCGCCGAGGACATACTGCCTGTCCGGCGGGTAGATGATCTGCTCCAGATTGCCGGGGGAATGGGTTACGGCTTCCATCTCCTGCCTAGAGCGGTCGGACAGGGCGGCAAAGCCGTCGTTGAAATTCAGGCACTCGATGGCGTCCGCAAAACGGACGACCGCCACGCCGCCCGGCATCACATTGAGCAGGCTGTCCTTTATGATGTCGTTTTCCAGCTCGTTGCTGATATCTAGATAGCTGTTATAGAGCATCATCACGCCGTCTTCTTCTTTGATGAACGAGGTGACGCGCACCCATACCCAGCCGTTTTTCCCCTTGCGCAGGCGGAACGCGGCTGTGCGGTCCTCTCCGGGGCGGAAGTCCAGCATCATTTCCTGTACCCCGGCGAGGTCGTCCGGGTGAACCCCCGCGCAGCTATCGTTTCCGTATAGCTCGGTCATTTCCTCCCGCGTCATTGCCGTCATGGTGAGGAATGTCTTGTTGACCAGCACCGGGCGGGTGCTTCCGTCCCGCTCCATGCGCACCTTCACCAGCCCGCAGGGCATGTTGTCTATGACGGATTGAGCTCTTTCCCGCTCCTCTGCTCTTTGCAGCTCGGCATCCTTTCGCTCGGTCACGTCGGTCACGATGGAGGTAACAAGGTAGGTATCCGGCCCGTCGCGCTTGATGGCCGCAAGTCGGCGGCGCATCCACCTCGGCGGCTCGCCGGGACGCACAAACTGATATTCCACATCCTGCGGCTCGCCGGTGAGCACCGATCTGTATACGGCCTCCAGCGTCGCGGGACGGTCGTCCTCCGCCACAAAGGTCATATTCTCCCGAAGGATATCCTCGCCGTAGTGCTCGCGGTCGGAGCCGACCCACTCGAAAAAAGTATCGTTGGCATACAGCAGCGACAGCTTTTTCCCTTGGAGCAGAAGCACGGTGATGCTGCTTCCGATATTTTCGGCGACTAGGCTGAGCTGTGCGAGGCCGTCCTTTTCGGGCGCGATCTCAACGCCCTTTTCCAGCTCCTCCGGCCACTTTTTGTCATGCTGACTCATTGTCCTTCCCCCTTCGATGCGGCGATAATGGATGACGCAATGTCTCTTTGCGCAAGAAGCTCATCATAAAGAACGGACAGCGCCGAATCATCCGGTTTGCCGTTTCGCAGCGGTTCAACCATTTGCTCGATCAACCGGAGCATCGGCGTAATGCCGCAGTTGGATATCACGTCCTTGAGCGATTGCGCCGTTTCGAGGGCGGCAGAGGCATCCTTGCTGCGCAGCGTCGCCCCCAGCTTGTCAAAAGCCTCTTCCGATAAAGCCAGCGCGGCGATATCCAAGTAGAAGTCAAGGCCGTCCGGAAACCTCGCTTCTGTTTTTTGAATCTCCTCACAGCCGAGTTCTCGCAATAGATCATTCATCTTTCAGATTCCCTTCAGGCCGTTCTGCGCGGCGTTCAGAAAACGTCCGACCGTCGAAAACAGCTTTTGCGGCTCCACAGGCTTTGCCAAGTGCGCGTTCATGCCGGATTTCAGGGAGGCCTCCATATCCTCGTCGAACGCGTTCGCGCTGAGCGCGATAACGGGTACGGTCTTGGCGTCGGGCTTGTGGGACCTTCGGATCGTCTTGGTGGCGGTCAGCCCGTCCATCTCCGGCATGCGGACGTCCATGAGGATCAAATCGTAATACCCATCCGGCTGAGACAGATAACGCTCCACAGCCTCCAGCCCGTTCTCCGCGGTATCAACGTCGCAGCGCTTGGATTGCAGCAGCTTCTTGGCCACCTCAACATTGATGCGCTGATCATCCACCAGCAGAATGTGCTTCCCCGAAAAATCATACGTTTCCGCCTGCGCCTCTGCTCTGAGCGTTTCCTTTTTGCCGTATACCGTTTCAAGCGCCGAAAGAAGGGTTGTATTCAGCACGGGCTTGGAGATGAGCAGATTGACCCCGGCGGCTTTTGCCTCCTCCTCAATGGAGACCCAGTCGTAGGCGGTGATGATGATGATCGTCACGTCCGGGCCGACAAGCAAGCGGATTCTGCGGCTGGTCTCGATGCCGTCCATCCCCGGCATTTTCCAGTCGATGAGGATAATGTCGTAGACCTCTCCGCCTTGCTTCCTTTGGGAAACGGCGGCCACCGCCTTTTCGCCGGAATCGACAAATTCGGCCTTCAGCCCCATCTTTTCCAGCGTCGCCTTGGTCTGCTCGCAAACGGCAATGTCGTCGTCCACCACCAATGTGGACAGGCTGCCCGCGTCCACCCGCCGCATGCGGGCGGACCAGTCGGGCTGGTTTTCGCTCACGCCCAAGGGCACGGTAACGGTAAAGCTGCTGCCCGAACCCTTAATGCTCTTTACGGTGATGTCCCCGCGCATCAGCGTTACAAGGTTTTTGCAGATGGCAAGGCCCAGCCCGGTGCCGCCATAAATGGAGGTCCTCCCGGTCTCCTCCTGCTCAAAGGCCTCAAAAATATGCGGAAGGAACTCCTCGGAGATGCCCACGCCTGTATCGCTGACGGTAAAGCTCATGTGCTCCACGCCGTTCCTCGGCTGCTGCGTGTTGACCTCGAAGCGGATTTTTCCGCCGGGCTGCGTAAACTTGACAGCGTTGCCAATGAGGTTGATCAGCACCTGCTGCAGCTTCATCTCGTCCCCGATGTAATTGGCCTGCGCAAGGCTGTCGGCCACGCATTCGTAATCGACGCCGCGGGCAAGCGCCTGCTCGTAGCCGATGGTGTTGATATTCCGCAAAAACCGTTCAAAGGAGAACTCGTCCCTGCGAATCACGACTTTTCCGCTTTCGATGCGGCTCATATCCAAAATATCATTGATGAGCGAGAGCAAAAACCGCGAGGCCGTATTGATCTTTGCAATGCAGTCCAGCACCTGATCCGGGTGGTCGGCCGCCTGCTCCGCCAGCGCCGCCATGCCGATGATGGCGTTCATGGGGGTGCGGATCTCGTGGCTCATGCGGGAGAGGAACTCCGTCTTTGCCACGTTGGCGACCTCGGCCTGCTCCAAGGCGCTTTTGAGGACGGCGCGCTGCTGCTCCTGCTCGGCGAAAATATCCGTCACGTCGCTGCGGATTGCGACAACCGTGTCCTTCACCTTGTCCAGATAGCCAAAGAGCCATTTCTTCCGCTGAATCGCTCCGCCGCCGCCCACCGTGCCGACCACAAAGGTATAGGTCGTTCTGTTTTTCAGCTCGGAGCGAATCGCGGCGGCGTCAAACCTGCGGAGGGTCTCCTCCCGGCTGGCTTCGGGGACCTCCCGCATGACGATTCTGCTTACCGCTTCCTCATACGGGAACAGCGCTCTTTCCGGCAGGTCGGCAATATCGGTTTGATTGCCAAAAACCATCGCCTGATCGGCAGATAAATGGATCACAACCACCATTTCGTACTCTATCTCGGATAGCTTATCAATCACCAGCTCGATGGTCTTTTGATAATCAATATCATAAACGCTGATAAAGGCTTCAACATCCTGCGTAACCGGGTTTAGCACAAGCTCCGCGTCGGCGCGAAGCCATGTTTCCTTTTCGCCCTCAAGGAGCCACTTGTATTCCAGCGAGGCCGCCGTCTTGTTCTGCCTGAAGAGCGAAAGCAGGTTTTCGCGCGAAAAGAGCGCGCGGAAGTTCCGCTCCTGATCGGGGCACGCAAACCGCGCGTAGGCGTACGCAAAGAAGCTGTCCGCATCATGTATGCTCCTCATTGCGGAGATGGAGGGAACCTTGCTCTCCAGCTTCTCGCAGACGTTTTGGGTCAGGTTGAGCCAGATAAACGCGAGCGCGTTTTTGCCCATCACCTTGCGCTCGTCAAGCAGCTTGGAATACTCCGCCTCCCGCTGTATCTGCTCCGATACGTCATGGATGGACTCGATGGCGTAAATGGGCTTCCGGCGGCGGTCAAAAATGAGGTCGTAATCCACGTGATACCAGCGTTCCTGCCCGGAAAGGTCTTTCGCGTGGATCGTATAATCGCCGGAGGGTACGCCGCTGTGGATATCCTGATACATGGTTTTCAGCACGGCCTTTGTATCTTGGCAAAAGGCGGGGCGGGCATACACGGCCTCCGGGCAGTTTTCCATATGCGCCGGCATTCCGAGCGTATCAACGATGTCGCCGTAGCGGTCGGTCGTTCCGCGAGCGATATCATAACGGATCGTGCTCTTGCCGCTCTGACGGATGACGATCTCGTTTTCCATGTTTTTCTGCACCAGTTGATTGCGCTCCTGCTGCAACGCCTTGCGGGACTTCCTGTCTGTCAGGAACACATACAGGAGCAGCAAAAGCGATAGAAAGGACGTGGAGATCGTGATCGAGTACCCGACCCGCGCCGAGCTGTAAACGGACTCCTCCACCACGTCGCTGGGGATGATGTTAAACAGCATCCAGTCGTTCACGCCGGTGGGCAGATATACGGCGTACCGCTTCTCGCCGTTTACATCATAGGTGGTTTGGCCCGCGTTCCCGGCAGCGAGGTCGGCGGCGAGGGCTTCCGCGGTTTCGGCACTGTCAACCGTTCCCAGAATGCCGCCGTCCTTGAGGGCTGCCTGCGCATGATTTGTCCCGACAACAATGCTGCCGCGCGAATCGCAGATATACGAAAACGCCTGCCTGCTGTATGCCTCGGATACCACAAGGTCCTCAAAGCTGTATGCATCTATGCTGCCGCCCAGAACGCCGATGATCTGGCCGTCCTTGATGATCGGCACGGAAAGTGTGAAAACAGGCACTCCGGTCGCGCGCCCCTTCTCTATTTGCTGGATCGCGCGGTTTCCGCTCATGCTCTTGATAAAATACTCTCTGTCCGACGCGTTAAAGGTATCCTTCACCACAGGATGGGCCGTTCCGTCCGGCTCAATGAGAAGCAAATTAAGGAACAGCGTGCCGTCGCGTACCGCCGCCAGCTCCCGCATGATGACGTCGTTGTGAAAGACATCCGCGCCGCTGGCAACAAGCGCGGCGGCATACGCCTCCAGCGCCGTAAAGCGCCCGTCCAGCGACGCGTTGAGCGTGGCGATCTGCTCCTCGGCGGAGTCCGTCGCCACCTGATACGCCCGCGTCTCCGCCCTGTTCACCGCCGCACGCAGGTAGATCAGGCAGGAGAGCAAGGTAGCCGCGATCAAAACAACGGGAATGATGACGCGGGTATACTCGATCGGCTTCCTTCGCTGGGCTCTTTGCTTTTTGCTTCCGCTCATACTGAGTCCTCACTTCGCGCATCGATTTTTTGCCGCAGCGCGTGCCGCTGGCGGCGCAATAGCGGATCACTCCCAGACAAGCTCGATCCTGCCGTCGTCGGCGGGAGCGATTGTCCCTTCGGCTTGCAGCTTGGCGGTCATCAGGTCTGTCCAGCCGCCCTCAACGGACTCCGCCGCCTCGTCCAGATACTTGTCAAAAACCGTGCCGCTCCAAAAAGCCACGGTATACCGCGCCTCCGGGTCGATGGCCGTCCCATCCGAAAGCGTAACGGAGAGCATGCGCTCGCCCTGCGGGTTCCATGGGGCGACCCTGCACTTGAGCCCCGAATAAGCGTACACGCAGTCGGCGGTTTGATCGTCCGGGCCCACCGGGTCGTTCAGCGCGTCCAGCAGCTGCCGCCCGGTCATGGCGGCCTTGACAAGCGTTGCGTCGTTTCCTAGGGAGCGGGGCAAAAGCGTCGCCACGTGATCCGGCGTCAGCGCCCCGGCAAAAATGCGCATCAGGTTGCCGCGATAGGCGACGTTGTTGGCGATCAGGCCGATATCGGCCCCCGCCGCCTCCCGGTACATATCCGCCATATAGAAGGAGGTTTCGAGAATCGAAAAGTCCTTTTCGGCGGTGGCCACGGTTTCCGGCGCGGGCGCTTCCGCGCTGTCCGTTTGTGCGGGCGCGGGAGCGGCCATGGCGGCGATGCATTCCTCCGCGGTCGTCTCGCCCGCGGTCATCCGCTTTGCGTCGTTGGTCGGCTGATAACGGATGCTGCTGTTTCCTCCGTAAAAGTCCAGCAGCTTAAACTGATGCCCCTCGTCCAAGGCGGGCTGAAGCGCGGAGAGGGCGCTGTTTTGCGGCGGGTTCACGTTTTTGGCGTTGCTGATTTGCAGGCTGTCGCCGATATAGACGCGCTGCCCCTCCTCGGAGCTGAAGAAGGCCAAGTACCGATCGACGGCGTTTTGCTTGGCTTCCGTCCGTTCCGCCTTCGGCACGCCGACCACGGCGTTATAGTACTTGCACACATAGCCCAAACCGCCCGTCGTGCTTGGGAAGGGCATCATGGCAAAATCAAACGCATCGGACGCTATGTCTGTGGCTTTGAAGTTGATCATGGCGATCTGCCCGGCCTTGAATTCGTTCATCCGGGTGGTGGCGCTGTAGGAAAAATGCTCCTCGCGGAGGATGCCGTGGTCGATCAGCGTCTGCATGGCGTCGTACATCGGCCGCAGATGCTCGGCCTCGCCGCCCGTTCCGCTGATTACCGCGTCGTACCACGCGCGGTTCTCCACGCCGGCAAACAGCTCCTCGTACAGGAAGCCCTGCATGACGATCGAGAACTCGTTGGAGTATTTGGCGTTGGGGTTCCACGGCTCCACCTCGCCGTTCGTATCCGCCGTAATCTGATCGCACAGGGCTACAAACTCGTCAAACGTGGCGGGTACCTGCCAGCCGTACCGCTCAAAGAGCGTTTTGTTGTAGAGCATGCACTCCACCTCGGAGGGGCAGGGCAGGCAGTAGAGATTGCCATCGACGGCGACGTTGCCCAGCGCCTCGGACTGGTAGCTCTCCGCCAAGGGACTGGCGGACAGGTTGACGAAATGCTCCTTTATAAACTCATCCGAAGCAAACCCGCCCTGCCAGAACATGATATCCGGGGCCAGCCCGTTCAGCACCCAGTCTTTTACCGGGTTGACGACCCTGTTCCCGCCCGTAATATCGAGGCAAACGACCTGAACATCCGGGTTGAGCCGTTCGAATTCCTGCGAAAAGGCGTCGATGTAGAGGTTGCCGGTGCGGCTGACCACCAGCGTGGTCTTCTGCGGGTCAAGCCGCTTGTAGGTGAGTATCTCGTTCGCCGCCTGACCTACGGCAGCGGTCTTTCCGGCGCAGCCGGACAGCAGGGCCGCCAGAAGGAGCACCAGCAACAGGACGCTACACGTTTTTTTCATTCGTTTTCCCCTCCGTTGTTCAGAATTGTATTCGTCGTTTCAATCAGCTCGTTTACAAGGATCGGCTTGCCCAAGTGCCCGTTCATGCCCGCCGAGCGCGCCCGCTCCACATCCTCGGCAAACACGTTGGCGGTCATGGCAAGGATGGGAACGGTCTTTGCCTGCGGGTGCGCGCTGCCGCGGATTGCCGCGGTGGCAAGATAGCCGTCCATCACCGGCATCTGAACGTCCATATAGATGACGTCGTAGTATCCGGGCGCGGACGCTGTAAACTTGTCCGTGCCTTCTTTCCCGTCGGCGGCGGGTTCAACGGCAAAGCCCAGACGCTCCAAGAGCTTTGCCGCGATCATGCGGTTGATCTGGTTGTCCTCGCAGAGCAAGCAGCGCTTGCCCGCGAACGGGGCCTCTCCCGCGGCGGCGCATGCAGCGTGCGTCCGCGCCGTTTCCTTTGCAACAGGGAAGAACAGCTCGACCGTGAACACGCTGCCTCGGCCCTCCTCGCTTTCGCAGCGGATCGTTCCGCCCATGGCGTTGACGTAGCTGCGGCAGATGGACAGGCCCAGCCCCGTGCCCTCGGTTTTGTTGACCTGCGCGTTTTCCGCGCGGGAAAAAGGCTCGAAGACCTTCTTCAAATCCGTTTCGGAAATGCCCATGCCGGTATCCCGCACCTCAAACCGAACGCTTGCGGTGTTATCGCGCAAGGCAGGGAGATCCGTCGCCGTAAAGCGTATCGAGCCGCCCTTCGGCGTAAATTTGCAGGCGTTGGACAGCAGGTTCATCAGAATCTGCGACAGCTTCACCTGATCGCCCAGAACGGCGGCGCTCTTCAGCCCGCTCAGGTCCATGGCAAAGAGCTGCTCCTTTTCCGCACAGAGCGGCCGAACAATATCGGCGATACGGCTCAGCTCGCCGCGCAGATCAAACGGCTCGGCCACGACCGTCAGGCGTCCGCTTTCGATGCGGCTCATGTCCAGCACATCGTTGATGAGCTGCAGCAGATGCGCCGAGGCCTCATGGAGCGTATCCAGATACTCGCGCTGCTTTTCCGGCTCGCCGATGCTTTCAAGAGCAAAGTCCGTCATGTTGACAATGGCGTTCATTGGCGTGCGGATATCGTGGGACATGTTGGAGAGGAAGCGGGTCTTGGCCTGATTGGCCTGCTCCGCCATGGCAAGCGCCTCGGCCGCGATGGCCTGACGCTCGTACAGCGGCGTAACGTCCTGCGCGATGCCGACAAAGACTTCCTTCCCGCCGCTGTTCTCCGTGGGGAATACCTGAACCTCAAAGTAGGCGGGGGTCGCGGCGGCAGTATTGCGCACAAATGTGCTCCGGAATTCGCGCCGGCCATCCCAGCCAACCATCTGGGCGTTGATTGCCTTCAGCGCGTCCGATTCCGTGCCGGAGCTGCCGCGCATGCGGTATCCGGCGTCGGTTTTTTCCAGATTATAGTATGCCTCGCCCGTAATTCTTTCACCGTTGCCAGAATGAAAGCGCGGTTCGCTTTGGCCGATCTCAAAAAGCACAAAGGCCGACTTAGAGTTTTGCACCAGCAGCTCCAGCATATGCTCCCGCAGGCTGATGTCCTTATCAAACCGCTTTTTGCGGATATGGTACAGGTACAGGAATACCGCGACGGCGCCCGCAATAAAAACGAGAATCACAACAAGGCTCAGCGTCAAAATGTAGCGGGAAAAGCTGTCTGTGGTCTGGTTGACCACGCCCTCCGGCACAATGTAGAACAGGCGCATTTCGTCGTCGCCCGTCCGAATCGGCGATGCGACGACATACTGCTCGTCCGGCTCCGTTTCGCGCAGGAAAACAGTGCAATCCCCGGAGGTGAGCAGGTCGTCCGCGGAGTCCGCGTCGCCGGACAGCGGCCGAATCACGCTTTGTTCCAGCAGCGCAAGCAGGTTATATGCGCTTTCGGAACCGGCGCGCGTCAGCTTGCTGATGACCGTGCCGTTGCTGCTTGTCAGATACAAATACGCCGCCCCGCCAAAGGAGGAGATGCCCATGCTGTCAAGGAAGGAGCCCAGATCCCGCGCGACGGAAACGGCCACGATTGGGGAGCCGTGATACAGCGCGTCCGTAGCGACCGCAACCGTGTACACAGCGGTCGACTCCTTGATGGACATGGATTTGCCGCTCTCGCCGAGACGGGCGACGACCTCGGACGCAATGTCGTTGGCAAGAACGCTTCCATCCGCGCTGACGGCATAGCCGCTCCGGGTAAAGAGCGTGATGCCGGACATTCCGAAAATAGCCCGCTGGTTCGCCAAATAGGCGAGCATGTCGCCATCGCCAATATGGGCCGCGCCAATGCTGCCGGCAATGCTGTACGCGGCGTTCCAGTACTCGTTGATTTTGGTTTCCACATACAGGCGCAGCTCTTGGTTGATCTCCGTGAGGTGGGCGGTGCTTTCCTTTGCGGTGTTGCTGCGGTAGCCGCTGATCAGCCCGCCGAACATGACGCTGACGACAACCACGGCAGCCAGCAGCGACAGGACGGTGATCAGAACCATCCTGTCGAGCTTTTTCCGGGGGCTCGTGGCGGCGTTGTCGGAATCAGGTCGTGTCGCCTTGTGTTGCATCCTACGGTTCACATCCTTACGCAAGCGCGGACAGGCCGGATTGTCTGCCGCGCCCTCCCTTGGGGGAAAACGATAAAACTGCGATCCTCCGCAGCTCGGCGGGGCGAGCTGCTTCCGGCATTGGCTTTTGTTTCGCGTGGCGCGCCATGCGACACGTTTGCCTCAAAAGCAACGGCCGCGCCCCTGTAAGCGGCCGTTGTCCTTAGCGCCGCAACCGACTGCCGCCCTCGTTCGCAACGGCTTGTCGCTTTACGAGGCGACGTCGCTGCCGCCGTACTTTTCTGCTTGGCCGCAGTCCGCACGGTACATCCTGAGCGCTTTTTGGATAAAATCGTCGATTTGCTTCTCCGCAAGCTCAGGCTCGATGCTGTACACCTTTTTGACCGTGAGGTCGGCAAGAAAATTAAAATAGGTGGAGGACAGGTAGTTCACCTCGGTGTCGATATCGCTCGTCAGCGCAATGCTGCCGTCCGCTTGACCGGCCAGCAGGATCTTGCGCAGGATGGGCCGCGGGCAGGTCGCGCGGGCCAAACGGTGATAGGTATCGCCGCGCTCCGCGCTGTTGCGGTAGAGGTACACGTCCACCTCGCGCTTGAAGCCAAATTTGAGCGGTTCCTCCATAAAGGAAGCGCGAAGGCTCAGCAGGTAGGCTTCCAGCAGCTCGATACCCGGCTTGTTCCGCTCCCGAATGTATACCTGCGCCTTTTCGCACTCGGCAGACATCTCTTCCGCGAGCTTCTCGACTGCGTGAATAATCAAATCGTCTTTCCCCGCGAAAAAGCGGTTGAGGCTGCGAAGCGACAGCCCGGTTTCCCTTGCGAGCATATTCTGCGATACGTTTTCTACGCCGTAGGTCATGTAGCAACGCAACGCGGCGTCAATTGTTTTTTTCTTGTTTTCCAGTCGGATCTCCTCGTTTTTCATTCTCAAAACCCCAATCGAACCGCACCGTTCATTTTTGTAAACACTTCTATTTATTATAGCGTACTATTCGACGCATTTCAACCGATTTCGCCAAGAATAACGACGTAATATGCGTCCGCGGCAACGCGCCGTCGCCGACGGCGTGTATCAGGCCCTCCCGGCAAAGCGAAGCCTCGCCCTCAGGCCTGCGAATCGGAAGTGTGCGGCTGTGGGCGTGCCCATGGCGAAGCGCATTGGTGCAGAAACACGACGGTCGGCCTTTACGCAGCGGAGCCTATCGCCATCCGAAGCAGACGGCGATAGGCTCCGCGCGGCAATTTCCTCCCGCGATCAGACATCCTGTGAGCTTGAAGAACGCGCGGACGGAACGACCGCCGCGGCCTACGGAATACGCCGTTCAGCCCCCTCGCGCGAGGGCGGGGCGATTATTTGAGATACATCGAGCTCAGCATTACATCCCAGTATTCGCCAACGCATATGGCAATCTCAACCTTTTTGAGCGGTTCTTCGTTGGGAGCTCCATAGAAAAAGGTGATGATCGTATAGCCTTCCTCTATGCCAAACAGACGGAAGTGATGCTGCAATCCGCCGTCGCTCCCATCGCCCTCATCAACCACGCCTTCGTCCGATACCTCCAGCACCTCCGGGTCGTCAAGCGTATAGGTCCAATCGCATCCGGAGTCCTCGGTCATCGCAAAATACAAATCAGGGGAAATCGGCGGGTTGCCCTCATACTCGTCCTCTTCGGCAAAAGCGCAGCCGGTCATTGCCAGCATCAGGAGAACCAAGAATACGCACAGAATCTTTGACGCCCCGAACTTCTTCACGGTAGAACCCCCTTGTTTTTTTCTTTGCGCGTTACAGCCCCAAAATATGCGTGTCGTTCATCAGCTGAATGCCCGTTTGGATATCCTGTTCGGTCAGCGTGCCGTAATCGGGGCGCGAAAGGTAAATTTGTACAAAATATCCTTTGTAGACCGTGGTTATGGTGGCGAAGTCGCTTTCGCTTTCGTTTTCATCCACGATGATCACGCGGCTGCCCTCGTCCGTCGCGGAGATTGTAACGGACGGAGAGCAGAACTCCATTTGCAGCAGAGCGGACAGAAGGTCGAAATCCTCCTCGCTCATATCAAAAGAGGAGACGCCGTCGTACTCTTCCATATAGGAAAAGCTGATCCGGTAGTTAGGCGTATCCGCCTCCGGGCTGGTAATGGAATAACAGTTTGGCAACCCCGATTCATCAGCGGCGGATGTATACCCGCTGGGCAGAATCATCGTCAAATCATAGCCGTCCATTTTTCCAACGGTAGTCTCCACGGGCGCGGTTTCCGCCGCGGCCGCGCCCACACAAAGGCACAGCAGCAAGGCTATCAGAGCAACCATTTTAACAGAACGCATACTTATCCCTCCTTCTCTCGATCAGCCGTCCATGGACGTGGTTTCGGTGGCCGTCGGCACCAAGCCGTCGCCTGCCTGCAAGAACTGAAGCATCATGTAACCCACCGCACCCGTTTGCGGATCGCGCACCTGCGCCCATTGCCCATTGGAGGCGATGACCTCCAGCAGGTCGCCGTCGTTATAATCCCGCTTGATCGCAACCCGTTTGCTGGGCGCCCAGCGCATGTGGACAACGCCGCTCGTCACAGAGGCGCGCACCGTTGCGCTGTAGCTCACATCCGCAAAGGTGGAATAGTCGATGCTGGCATCTGTTGAGGTGGGCTGAACCGTAACCGACGGTTGCTTGGTCGGCTTAGGCCCCGGCTGGCTGTCGGAGAGATACCGGATCATTACGTAGCCATCGATCCCGTTGTAGCTGACGTTGATCCAGGTTCCATCCAAGCAAACGTCGATCGCCTCCACCTGCGCGCCATAGGGGATGTTGGCAATCACATTGTCCCCTTTACTGGTTCTATACTAAAAGTTGGGGTACAGCCACAAAAAAGGAGTGACAAAAGGGAATCGCTCAAGTAGAATGGGAGTTGCAGCAACCATCTAAAGGAGGGATGAC
>CAYOYK010000016.1:0-53618 GCA_964408185.1 uncultured Oscillospiraceae bacterium
GCTCGCTCTCCACCCCGGCCACGATGTCGGTATCCATGCGGTCGCCGATGATGGCCGCGTCCGCACCGTCCACGCCCAGTAGGCGGATGCCGTGGCGCATCATCAGCGGGTTGGGCTTGCCCACAAAGTAGGCGTTGCGGCCCGTCGCCAGCTCGATGGGGGCCATAAGCGCCTTGCAGGCCGGCGCGATGCCGCCCTCGATGGGCCCGGTGAGGTCGGGGTTGGTGCCGATCAGCTTTGCGCCGCCGCGCACCAGCGCCACCGCCCGCTCGATTTTATCGTAGCTGTAAGCGTGCGTCTCCCCCAAAATCACGTAGTCGGGGTTGACCTCGTTCATGGTAAAGCCCGCGTCGTACAGCGCGCCCACGAGGCCCGGCTCGCCGATGACGTACACGCTGCCGCCGGGGCAGTGCTGCTTGAGAAACGCGGCCGTGGCCAGCGCGGAGGTGTAAAAATGGCTCGCGTCCACATCCAGCCCCAGCCGGAGGAGCTTTTGCTGCAGCTCGCGCGGCGCGCGCTCGGAGCTGTTGGTCAGAAACAGGAACTGCTTGTTCTCGCGCTTGAGCCAATCCACAAACTCCGTAACGCCCGGCAGCAGCATGTTGCCGTGGTAGATCACGCCGTCCATATCGCAGATGAAGCCCTTTTTGGCGCGCAGGTTATCGAGGGAATACTCGGTTTGCATACGCACGCTCCTTTATCAAACGGATGGGATCGGTTTCCATAGTACCGCATGCGCGCGGGAAACGCAAGACCCGCCTGACGGGAAGAACCGGAAGCCCAATATTTGACAGGTCTGTTACATAGCTGTTACTTTTCCAGCAAGAAGGACAAAAATGTGGCTTTGTTCTTTATCGGTACTTGAATTCGCCGCGCGGGCATGCTATACTTGCAATGCGATATCCCGTCGAGTGCGGGATAAATAAACCGAAGGAGAGACACAAGTGAAAAAGTTTTTTGCTATCCTGTTGGCCCTGACCATGGTGCTGACCATGACCGCCTGCGCCGTGGCCGAGACAGTCAACCCCGATGACATCGCCGATGATGTGGAATCCGCGGACGGCACCTATGAGCTCGCGTTTGTTACCGACGTGGGCCAGCTGAAGGACAAGTCCTTCAACCAAGGCACTTGGAACGGCGTAAAATCCTATGCCGCCGCCAATGGCCTGACCTACAAGTACTATCAGCCCGCCAACGGCGATCAGGCGACTGATGACGACCGCTACGACGCCATGAAGGCCGCCGTGGGCGCGGGCGCCAAGGTTGTTGTGTGCGCCGGCTTCATGCAGGGCACCGCTCTGGAAAAGGCCGCCAAGGAATTTACCGACGTGAAGTTCGTCTTCATCGACGGTTGGTCCCTGGGCCTTGACAACGTGGCCCCCATCGCCTTCCAGGAAGAGCAGTGCGGTTACTTCGCCGGCTATGCGGTCGTGAGCGAAGGCTACACCAAGCTGGGCTTCTGCGGCGGCGGCGGCGGCACCAACCCCGCGTGCTGCCGTTACGGCTACGGCTTTGTGCAGGGCGCCAACGCGGCTGCCGCTGCCAAGGGCGTGACTGTTGAGATGAACTACAGCTGGCTGTACGGCGCTTCCTTCGGCGCGTCCCCTGAGCTGCAGACCATGTGCAACGGCTGGTATGAGAACGGCACCGAAGTCATCTTCGCGTGCGGCGGTTCCATGTTCGCCTCCATCACCGCCGCTGCCGCCGAGAACGACGCGTTCGTCGTCGGCGTGGACAGCGACCAGAGCTTCGACTCCGACACCGTGATCACCTCCGCTCTCAAGGGCGTTGGCGAGGCGGCCAGCTGGGCCATCGGCAAGTACTATGACGGCACTTGGGACGAGATCGGCAACGTCGGCGCGAGCTTGGGCGCCAAGGACGGCGCGACCGGCATCCCCACCGAGACCTGGATGCTGAAGAACTACGCCGTGGAAGACTATCAGGCGCAGCTGGCTGCTGTGATCGATGGCACCCTCGTGGTCGATACCGACTACGAAGCGGGCCTCCAGCAGGAGTGGAGCAACCTGAAGCTGAACATCGTGGAGTAATTCACGACTTTCCGCAAGGCAAACAAGGGGAGGAGATTCGTCTCCTCCCTTTTGCGTGCCCCAAAATGGACTGCGCCGCCTTTATTGAGGCTTGCGCTTTTCACCTGCGGCCCTCACATTTCTGCCAAAAGCGCCGCCGTTCTTTGGGCGGCTCTAATTCATCCCTTGCATTTTCCGCGCAAGTCCATTATAATAGCGATAACGTATCCCTAATTGCAAATTGTAACAAAGGAGGTGGAAGCATGGAGGACGCTCCGCAATACGTCATCGAGATGCTTCACATCACCAAAGAGTTCCCCGGCATCAAGGCAAACGACGACATCACGTTGCAGCTCCGCAAGGGCGAGATCCACGCCCTGCTGGGCGAAAACGGCGCGGGCAAATCCACGCTGATGAGCGTGCTGTTTGGGCTCTATCAGCCCGACGCGGGCGTAATCAAAATGGATGGGCGCGAGGTGCAGATCAACGACCCCAACGACGCCACGGCGCTGCACATCGGCATGGTGCACCAGCACTTTAAGCTGGTGGAGGTGTTTACCGTGCTGGATAATATCATCCTTGGCGCGGAGGATACCACATTGGGCTTCCTGCGCAAGAAGGAAGCGCGCCGCAAGGTGCGGGCCCTCAGCGAGCGCTACGGCCTGCGGGTCGATTTGGACGCTAAGGTCGAAGATATCACCGTGGGCATGCAGCAGCGCGTGGAGATCCTCAAGATGCTCTACCGCGACAACGAGGTGCTCATCTTTGACGAGCCCACCGCCGTGCTCACCCCGCAGGAGATCGAGGAGCTGATCCAGATCATGCGCAACCTGACGCGGGAGGGCAAGAGCATCCTGTTCATCAGCCACAAGCTGAACGAGATCATGGAGGCCTCCGACCGCGTGACCGTGCTGCGCAAGGGCAAGTACGTGGGCACCGTGAACACCGCCGATACCACGCAGGAGGAGCTGAGCCGCATGATGGTCGGCCGCCCCGTGCAGCTGGTGGTGCAAAAGGGCCCCGCCCATCCCGGCGAGCCGGTGTTGGAGGTAAACAACCTGCGCGTGCGCTCCAAGCTGTACCACCGCGACGCGGTAAAGGGCGCCAGCTTTGTGGCCCGCGAGGGCGAGATCCTGTGCATCGCGGGGATCGACGGCAACGGCCAGACCGAGCTGGTGCACGCGCTGACCGGCCTCGATAAGGCGTCGGGCGGCAGCGTGATCCTCTGCGGGCACGATATCACCACCGCTCCCATCCGCAAGCGCAGCGAGGACGGCATGAGCCACATCCCGGAGGATCGTCACAAGCACGGCCTCGTGCTGGATTTTACGCTGGAGCAAAACCTCGTGCTGCAACGGTATTACGAGCCGCGCTTCCAAAACCACGGCTTCATCCGCTTTGACGCGGTGCGCGAGTACGCCCGCGAGCTGATTGAGCAGTACGACGTGCGCTCCGGGCAGGGGCCTGTGACCCCCGCGCGCAGCATGAGCGGCGGCAACCAGCAGAAGGCCATCGTCGCCCGCGAGATCGACCGCAACCTGCCGTTGATCGTTGCCGTTCAGCCGACGCGCGGCTTGGACGTCGGCGCGATTGAGTACATCCACAGCCAGCTGGTCGCCCAGCGCGACGCCGGAAAGGCCGTGCTGCTGATCAGCTTGGAGCTGGACGAGGTGATGAATCTCTCCGATCGTATTTTGGTGATGTACGAGGGCGAGATTGTCGGCGAGTTTGATCCCAAGGCCGTTTCCGTGGAGGAGTTGGGCCTGTACATGGCGGGCGCTCGGCGGCAGTCGAAGGAGGCAGACGCATGAAAGAGAACCGTTTCTCTATTCTCTGGAACAAATCCGGCACGCGCTCGGTGCTCTCCTCGCTCATTTCCATTCTCATCGGCCTCGCGGCAGGCTCGCTGGTCATCCTCGGCGTGGGCCTCGCAAACAACAAAAACGTGTGGGACGGCATCCGGCTGGTGGTCGGCGGTCTGTTCAGCACGGGGCGCGACGCGACCGGCGCGCTGACATTTGGCTTTAACCCCGCCAGTCTGGGCAATATGCTCTTCCGCGCCACGCCGGTCATCCTTACCGGCCTTTCGGTGGCCGTGGCGTTTAAGACCGGCCTGTTCAACATCGGCGCGCCCGGCCAGTATCTGGCGGGCACGGCGGCCTCGCTGTTCATCGCGCTCAGCATCCCCACGTCGGTGGTTCCCGCGTGGATCATCTGGATCTTGGCCTTCTTGGGCGGCATGGCGGCCGGCGCGCTGTGGGGCGCGATTCCCGGCATGCTCAAGGCGTTCCTCAACATCAACGAGGTGCTGGCCTGCATCATGACCAACTGGATTGCCGCCAATCTGGTCACATGGGTCTTTGACCTGTCCAACCTCAAAAACATTGTGGAAAACACCAAAAGCGGCTACATTTACAGCACCGCTTACGGTCTGACGCAGGTGGACGGGGCATGGACCTACGCGAAGGGACAAGGCGTGGTAACGCCCAAGCTGGGGCTGGATCGGCTTTTCCCCGGCTCGCAGGTGAACGCGGGCATCTTGGTGGCCATTGTGCTGGCGGTGCTGGTGTACATCCTGCTCAACAAAACGACATTCGGCTACGAGCTCAAGGCCTGCGGCACCAACCGCTACGCCGCGCGCTACGCGGGCATCAAGGACAAGCGCAACATCGTGTGCTCCATGGCCATTGCCGGTTCGCTGGCGGGCGCGGCGAGCGCGCTGTATTGGCTCTCCGGCAACACCGAGTTTTTCTGGTCCACCTATCAATCCCTCCCGTCCGTGGGCTTCAACGGCATTCCCGTGGCGCTGCTGGCGGCCAACCACCCCATCGGCGTGGTGTTCACGGGTCTGTTCATGTCCATGCTGGATATCTCCGGCCTCCAGCTCACCAACCTGACGGCGTATAACGAGTACATCACGGACGTCATCATCGCCGTGATCGTGTACCTGAGCGCGTTCTCGCTGGTGATCAAGATGTGGCTGAACGGCAAGAAGCGCAAAAAGGCGAAGCCCGCCCCGGCGGCCACGCTCTTTGCGGAGCCTCCCGCGCCCGCGCCGGACGCGCCCGCCCCGGAGCCGGATGCCCCGCCCGCGCCGGACGCGCCCGCCCCGGAGGCGGACGAGCCGCTTGCGGAGCCCGCCGAGCCGGTTCCCGCTGAAACCCCGCGCAATGACGCGGAGAACGCCCTTCCCGGAAAGGAGGCGGACGAGTAATGGAATTTTTGATTCGTCAAACGCTCATTTACGCCGTCCCCCTGATGATCGTGGCGCTGGCCGGCGTGTTCGCGGAGCGCAGCGGCATCATCAACCTTGCGCTGGAGGGCATTATGATCTTTGGCGCGTTTATCGGCGTGCTGTTCGTGCGGCTGATGCAGCAGGAGCATGTGTTCGACTACGCAAGGGAGATCGGCAGCGTGCTGGGCTTGCAGGGCTTTATGGTGCTGTCCATGCTGGCGGCCAGCCTGCTGGGCGCGGTGTTCTCATTGCTGCTGGCGTTTGCGGCCATTAACCTGCGCGCGGACCAGACCATCGGCGGCACCGCCCTCAACCTGATGGCTCCCGCGCTGGTGCTGTTCTTCATCCGCATCATCGCCAACCAGAACACGCTGCAAATGTTCACCGGAGACTCGGCAAGCTGGTTTATGATCAAAAAGGCGATGCTTGGCTTTGCCAAGACCGACAAGGGCTTTTTCATCGACACGTTCCTCAACAAGGTGTACCTGTCCACCTACCTGTGCATTCTGCTGTATGTGGTGCTGGCGATCATCCTGTACAAGACGCGCTTCGGCCTGCGCCTGCGGGCCTGCGGCGAGAACCCGCAGGCGGCGGACTCGCTGGGCATCAACGTTGTCAAGATGCGCTACGCGGGCGTGTCCATCAGCGGAGCGCTGGCGGGCATGGGCGGCTTTGTGTACGCCATGACCACCGCCAACTGCACCGCCAACGGCGATGTGGCCGGCTTCGGCTTTTTGGCGCTGGCCGTGATGATCTTTGGCAACTGGAAGCCGCTCAACATTGCGGGCGCGGCGCTGCTGTTCGGTTTATTCAAGTGCGTGGCGGCCTCGTACTCCAGCTTGGATGTGAACGGCGACGGCATCTACTGGCTCAAGGAGCTGGGCTTCAGCTCGGACTTCTATCGCCTGCTGCCTTATCTCATTACGCTGATCGTACTGGCGTTCACCTCCAAGAGCTCCCGCGCCCCCAAGGCCGAGGGCGTCCCGTACGACAAGAGCGTGAGATAGCGCATCCTCCATACAAAGCAAAGCCCCGCGGATTCTTCCGCGGGGCCTTTGCTATTGACACACCTATTAATGCGCGCCGCTGCCGCGGCTCAGCCTTCCTTGCTCAGCTTCGCAAAGCCCTCGCCCAGCACCTCGTATGCGTCGGTAATAAACACAAACGCCCTTTCATCCAGAGAGTAGACGATCACCTTGAGCTGCGTGACCTCCTGCGCGCTGAGGATGCACAGCAGCACGGGCCTCTCCGCGCCGCTGTAGCCGCCCTTGGCAAGCATCACCGTCACGCCCCGGTCAAGCTGCTGCATCACGGCGGTCTTGACGGCGTCGTAAGCATCGGTAATCACATAGCAGGCCTTCTGCCGCGTGAAGCCCTGCATTACCACGTCGATCAGCTTGCTGCTGATAAAAATGCTGATGAACGCGTACAGCGCGTACTTCACCTCAATAAAGAAGCCCGCCGCCAGCACCACGCAGCAGTCGATAAACATCAAAAACGCGCCGACCGAGATGTGGGGGAACCGCCGATGGATCAGCCGCGCGACCATATCGCTGCCGCCGGTGGTCGCGCCGCCGCGCAGGATCAGGCCGAGGCCGACGCCCAGCAGCACGCCGCCAAACAGGGAGCCCAGCAGCGGGTCGTCCGTCATCACCGGCATGGGGATCAGGTCGATGAGCACGCTGAACAGCACCGTGGCGATGAACGAGCGCAGCACAAAGATCCTGCCCATGGCGCGATAGCCCACAACGAACAGCGGAATGTTGAGGATCAGGCTCACCGTACCGACAGGCCAACGGAAGATGTAGTGCAGGATGGTCGCGATGCCTGTCAGGCCGCCGGGCGCGATGTTGTTGGGCACCAGAAACATGGGGTACGCGATCGCGCCGAGGATGCAGCCGATCACGATCTGCGCGTATGCGATTACGCGCTCGTTCTGCAAAATCTGGGGCTTGGCCTTGAGGGTCAAGGGGAGGACCTCCTTGCGCCGAAGCGCGTTTTCTTTTGGGCGGGAAAGCGCGGCGCGTCGGGGAGACGCGCCGCGCAAGGGACTATGCTTCGCCTGTGCTCAGGCTGATGGCGAGCGCGCGGCTGACCTGCCGCATCACGTCGCTTGGCACAACGCCGAGATAGCGCAGCAGGCGGGTATGCTCGATGGTTCGCACCTGCTCCAGCAATACGGTGGAGTCATACTCCAAGCCGCCCGTGCCGCGCGGCACGGCCACATGGGTCGGCTGCCGGGGCTTTTTGGCTCGCGTGGTCAGCGCCGCGACAATCACCGTAGAGGCGCTTTGGTTGCCCTTGTCGTTCTGTATAATCAGCACTGGCCGCACCCCGCCCTGCTCGCTGCCCACCACGGGATCAAGGTCGGCCATGTACACTTCTCCTCGTTTCATCTTCTCACACTCCGCGCCCGATGTCAAGGGGGAAAGCGCGCTTGCGCGGAGGGGGCGGACTTGCGGGCCCTTGCATCGGGCGATACTGCCCCCGCGGTATCCTATGTGGAGCGCGGGCGGCGCGTGCCAAGCGCTACGCCTCGCCCTCCGCTGTGCGGATGCTTGCGCCCAGTCGGCACAGCTTGCCGGGCAGATCGTCGTAGCCGCGCCGCAGGTGCCCGGCCGGATCGTGCAGCGTCGTTTCGCCGCGCGCGATGAGCCCCGCCAGCATCAGCGCGGCGCAGGCGCGCAGATCGGTGCTGGATACGGCGCAGCCGGTCAGCGGCTCCCCGCCCTCGATGACCGCCACGTTGCCCTCCGTGCGGATGCGCGCGCCCATCCGCCGCAGCTCCGCCGCGTGCATGAAACGGTTCTCAAAGATGGTTTCCATAATGACCGACGCGCCCTTGGGCCGCAGCGCCGCAACCGAGATGGGGGCCTGCATGTCCGTCGGGAAGCCGGGGTAAGCTAGTGTGCGCACCTCGAAGGCCCGGTCCACGCAGCCGGAGATCCGCACGCCCGCGCGCGTTTCGCGGATGCTCGCGCCGGCTTCGGCCAGCTTGAACAGCACCGCGCGCATGTGGTCGGGCCGTGCGCCGCGCAGGAGCACGCTGCCGGGGGTGACGGCGGCCGCGCACAGCAACGTGCCCGCCTCGATGCGATCCGGGATGGGCCGGTAGACCGCGCCGTGCAGCCGTTCCACGCCCTGCACGCGGATGCTCCCGGTGCCTGCGCCCTGAATGCGGGCGCCCATGGCGATCAGGCAGTCGGCCAGATCGATGATCTCCGGCTCCTTTGCCGCGTTGACGATGGTCGTTTCGCCCTTTGCGAGCGTCGCGGCCATCAGCAGGTTTTCGGTCGCACCGACGCTGGGCAGGTCGAGGTACACGCTGGCCCCGGTCAGGCGGCCGACCAGCTCCATGCGGCCCGCGCTCTGCCGCTCCACCGCGCCCATGGCCTGCAAGCCCTTTAGATGTAAGTCGATGGGTCGCTGCCCGATGGCGCAGCCGCCCGGCAGCGTTACGCTGGCCGCGCCCGCGCGCGCCAGCACGGGCCCCAGCACCAGCACGGAGGCCCGCAGCCGGCCCATGGTTTCATCCGGGCCAGGGCTGTGCGGCGCGTCCGCGCACACGGTCAGGTTGCGGCCCTCGCGGCGCACGGTCGCGCCGCACAGGCGAAGGATCTCCAGCTGGCTCTCCACATCGGTGATGTCGGGCGCGTCCCGCACCACCAGCGGCTCGGCGGTCAGCAGTCCGGCGGCCAGTATGGGCAGCGTTGCGTTTTTGGACGCGGACACGTCCACCTCGCCGCTCAGGCGCGACGCGGGCTGTATCAAGTAGCTTGCCACGGCGGCCTCACCCCGATACCTTGGCAAATCCCTTCTGACGCCGCGTTGTGATTCCATAAGGATTCCATCCGCATCCCTCCTGTCGGCATCAGTTTGGCTGTCCGGCGCGCGGTCATGCCGCATGGCAGCATCTGCAAAGGGCGATATTGCGCGCTTCCCGGCGAATGCTGGCTGTATGGTACGGGCAAAACGCGGCGAGCGCGCGCATTCGTGACAAAAAGTGACAGCGGCGAAGCGCGTCGGCACGGAATGAGGTAATGACGGCCTTGTCCGGCTTCCGCGCCATTTTGTGCGTTTTTTCCGCCAATGCGTCCGCAGGCAGACAAAGGATGGTATAATAAGGCAGTCGGTCCCGCGCAATGGGCTGAACAAAGCAGGATATGCGTTTGAGGAGGTAGTCATGAACCGCTTTATTCTCAAGGCCCCCTACCCGGCCGCCGGAGATCAGCCCGCCGCCATCGAGGCGCTTGCGGACGGCGTGCGGCGCGGCTGCAAGGATCAGGTGCTGCTGGGGGTTACCGGCTCCGGCAAGACGTTCACAATGGCCTCCATCATCGAAAAAGTGCAAAAGCCTACGCTCGTGCTCGCCCACAACAAGACGCTTGCCGCGCAGCTTTGCAGCGAGTTTAAGGCGTTCTTCCCGGACAGCGCGGTGGAATACTTTGTGAGCTACTACGATTATTATCAGCCGGAGGCCTACATCGCCGCGAGCGATACCTACATTGAAAAAGACGCCTCCATCAACGAGGAGATCGACCGCCTGCGCCACAGTGCCACGGCGGCCGCACGGGAGCGCAGCGATGTGATCATCGTCGCGTCGGTGAGCTGCATCTACTCGATGGGCGACCCCAGCGAGTACGAGGGCATGATGCTCTCCATGCGGCCCGGCATGCAGATCAGCCGCGACAAGCTGGTCGATCGTCTGGTGGAGATGCAGTACGAGCGCAGCGATATCGAGTTTGACCGCGGCAGCTTCCGCGTGCGGGGCGACGTGCTGGAGATCATCCCGGCCAACGAGAAGGACCACGGCCTGCGCATTGAGTTTTTTGGCGATGAGATCGAGCGCATCCGCGAGATCGAGGTCGTCACGGGCAACGCGCTCAGCGTGCTGGAGCACGCCATGGTGTTTCCGGCCACGCACTACGCCATGGACAGGAGCCTGCTGGACGCAAACCTTGTGCACATTGAGGACGATCTGGCCGCGCGCGTGCAGGAGCTGAAGGACGAGGGTCAGCCGCTGTACGCCATGCGTTTGCAGCAGCGCACCCAGTACGACTTGGAGATGCTGCGGCAGATCGGCTTCTGCACGGGCATAGAGAATTACAGCCGATACTTTGACGGCCGCAAGCCCGGCGACGCGCCGTACTGCCTGCTGGACTACTTTCCCAAGGACTACCTTATGTTTATCGACGAGAGCCACGTCACCGTGCCGCAGGTGCGCGCCATGTACAACGGCGATCGCGCCCGCAAGCAGAACCTCGTGGACTACGGCTTCCGCCTGCCCAGCGCGTTTGATAACCGCCCGCTCCTGTTTGACGAGTTCCGCCAGCGGGTGCATCAGGTGGTGTACGTGTCGGCCACGCCCGGTGAGTACGAGCTGGGCCTCAGCCAGAACACCGTGGAGCAGATCATCCGGCCGACCGGGCTGATCGACCCGGAGGTCATCCTGCGCCCGGCCACCGGGCAGGTGGACGACCTTGTGGCCGAGATCCACCGCGTCGTGGCGCGCAAGGAGCGCGTGCTGGTGACCACGCTGACCAAGCGCATGGCCGAAAGCCTGACCGAGTACTTGGACGATCTGGACATCCGCGTGCGCTACCTGCACAGCGATATCCAAACCATGGAGCGCGTGGAGCTGATCCGTGGCCTGCGCATGGGCGAGTTTGACGTGCTGGTGGGCATCAACCTCCTGCGCGAGGGCCTTGACATGCCGGAGGTATCGCTGGTGGCGATCCTCGATGCGGACAAGGAGGGCTTCCTGCGCAGCGAGACCTCGCTGATCCAGACCATCGGCCGCGCCGCCCGCAACGTGGACGGCCGCGTGATCCTCTACGGCGATGTGCTCACCGACAGCATGACCCGCGCCATCAACGAGACCAACCGCCGCCGCGCATTGCAGCAGGCGTACAACCAGCTCCACGGCATCACGCCGCAGAGCGTCAAGAGCAGCATGCAGCAGATGCTGGCCGTTACCAAGCAGGTGGAGGACAGCCTGCCGGACGATATCCCGGACGAGGAGAAGCAGCAGCTTTTGCAGTCTGTGGAGGATCGCATGCTCTCGGCCGCCAAGGCGCTCGATTTCGAGGCGGCGGCCAAGCTGCGCGACGAGCTTTTCCGCCTGAAGGGCGAGCCGGACAAAATACAGGCCAAGCCGCAGCAGAAGCGGCGGCGGTACAGCCGCAGGAGATAAGGCAAGCGCCGAGCACCCGGAGGCTCTGCCTCTCGCTGGGAGCCCGGAGGCGTGCGAGGCTCTGTCTCTCGCCGAGCACCCAGTGGCGCGGGAAATGCTGCCTCCTTCCGCCGGGACGCAAGGCGGCGCACCGCCTCCCGCGCGGCCTGCAGAAAAGAAGCGCCCAAACAGGGCGCATGAAAAAAAGCGCAAGCCCCCAAGCGGCGCAGCCACAATGGGGATACACAAAGCGCCCGGACAGAGATTCTGTCCGGGCGCTGATGGTTGTCAAGCGTGCCTGATGGCTGTCAAGCGTGCCTGATGGCTGTAACGCGCGCCTTACGGCGCGTCGGTCGCGGCAGGCTCCGTGTCCGCGGGCGCATCGGCCGCGCCGTCGGCGGGAGCGGCGGTCTCCGCGGGTGCGTCGGCTGCGGTGGGAAGCTGGATATGCGGCGTAATCAGCGCGAGCGCCTTCAGGCCCGCGCCCAGCAGCCATGCGCCCTGCTCGTCCGCGCTCATGTCCGCCACGTCCGTCGCGTCCACCTCGTTCAGCACGGCGGGAGTCCACGGCGAAACCGTCTTGCCCTCAAGCGTCAGCGTAACGACCTGCGGCAGCGTTTCCCCGGACAGGGTAGCCTCCAGCAGCAGGGCGGTGGAGGTGTTGAGCGCGCGGCCGCTGGTAAAGGACAGCGAGCCCTCCAGATCGAACGCGGGAAAATCAAGGCAGGCGGCGTCCTCGGCCGCGCCCAGCGCGGTCAGCGCCGCAGCGTCCGGCGCAAGGGACAGCTTGACTTGGTAGCTGTCCTGATCCTTGTTGTCCGCGGTCTTGGCCGTGGAAGCGCCGTAGGTCAGCGTAAAGGCG
Source organism: uncultured Oscillospiraceae bacterium (assembly GCA_964408185.1). Lineage (GTDB taxonomy): Bacteria > Bacillota > Clostridia > Christensenellales > Aristaeellaceae > CAYOYK01. The sequence goes on from CAYOYK010000016.1 coordinate 12,297, forward strand.
CAGCCGACGGGGGTCGCCAGCAGGCTCGCGGACGTGCCGTCGCTGACCTGATAGCTGTCCTCGCCGTGAGGCAGACGCGCCAGCGTGCCTTGGAACACGGTGGTGCCCGTCATGGTCTGGTACTCGGTAGCGTCCACGGCAAGCGTCAGCGCCTCGGTTTCCAAGCGGATGCTGTGGGAGCCGGGCGCATCGCCCAGCGGCGCGACGCGCTCGTAGCGCAGGGTCATGAGCCCGGCCTGCGCGTCGTACATCGGCAGCGAGATGCTCAGCTTCAGCGTGCCGCCCTTGAGCGAGCAAACGCGCGTCAGCGTCAGGTCGCCCTCCAGCGGGAGCGCGTCGATCGCGGCAAAGTAGTGGCTCTGCAAGGCGGGGTCGAGGTATTGGGCGATCTCGTCGTCCGTAAGGAGCTCGCGCAGCCGCAGCAGCAGCACCTGATCCGCCAGCGCGTCCAGCACCAGCTGCTTGAGCTGGGCCTTGATGGCGGCGGGCGGCACGATGTAGCTCACGTCCATGGTGGCGGTGCCGTCGTCCAGCTCGCCGATGGTCGCGCCCTGCCGATAGCCCTCCAGCCACAGGTCGACCTTTGTGGCGTAGGTGGCGAGGCTCTCGTCCAGCTCGTCGGCGTGCGTGCTCGCGGGCTGGGTCAGCATCGGGAGCAGAAAGCCGTACAGCCCCGGAGCCGCCCCCTGCGAGAGCACGCCGGCCGCGTCCTGCCGGGCGAGGCTCTCCACGCCGGAGCCAAGCTGAAACCAGCCCTCGCCGAAGAGCGTGCCGCTCAGGAACACGCGCGCGTCCCGCAGCGCGATGGAGGCCTGCGCGTCCGCCGCGTCGTCCGGCATGAGCGTAAGCTCTAAGCGGCGCTCGGCCTGTATGCTTTGCAGCGCGTCCTCGCGGACTTGGATGTAGCGGAGCCCCAGCACCAGCGGATCCGTGGTGACAAAGGCTTCCGCCTCGCGGCCCTCCACGGCGGCGGAGGTCAGCGTAAGCGTGCCGCTGAACCCGGTGCCGGCGGCGAGCTGACGCCGGAGTTTATCTGCCATGCCGGCGCTTTGCGTTACGGTCTCCGCCAGCGCGAGGCAGGCGGGCGTGAGCGCGAGAATCAGGGTCAGGAGCCATGCGATCAGGCGGTTGCGCATAGAGGGGCCTCCTTTGCGGTCACTGGGCGTTCAGGTTGCCAAAGAGCTGCTGCGCCTCCTGCAGGTCGTCGGAGGTCAGCGCCGTGTAGAGGAGCTGCTGGTCGTCCTCCGGCAGCGTAAGCATGCACAATATCAGGCGGATGGCCATGTTCTGCTCCGCCCATTGCTGGTACTGCGTGCGCTCCTCGGCGGCAAGCGTATCAAAGGCAAGCGTTGCAGGCTCGTCCGGCGTTTCGTAGGGCGGGATGCCGGTCGGCTCCTTCGCGGGCGCGGGGGTCTCGGCCGGGCGCTCGTCGTTGTTCTGCGAAAGGCTGCTCTGCGGAACGGAGGAGGTTTGCGCGACGGACGGCTGCAGCGCGGCCATGGCCTGCGCCTCCGTATCGGTCAGCGCGGCGAGCGAGGCGGGATCGCCGCTTTCCATCGCGGCTTGAAAGGCCTCGTCCGTGATCGGGCCGAATGTCAGGGTCAGGCTGGTGGTGGCGCGTTTATCCTTCTCCTGCTTCACGCCGCAGGAGCCCGTCAGCTCCGCGTAGGTCTGCCCGCCCGTCAGGGTAAGCTCCGGCGTGTAGGTGGTGAGGGTGTAGTGCTGGTCGCCGCTCTTTTCGTGGCGGCGGTTGCGGTTGATCTCCCCGCCGATGGTGCGCGCGGCGCCGTCGTTTGCGCCGCTCAGGCTGATTTTATCGGTGTAGATATCCACGGCCAGCCCGCGCTTGAGCGTGCAGGTGCTGCTCACGGACAGCTTGAGGGTATCGGTGCGCGAGGTGCGCTGATGCTTGGCGGAGATAACGCGGCTGTCGGTCGCGCCGGACTTGGTCGTCTCGTAGGTATATTGATCGGAGCGCTCCAGTCCCTCGTCCAAAAACGCCCACTGATACTTGAGCTTGTAGGTGATCTCGTCCGCCGTCTTGAAGCTCCCCTTCATGTACAGCGCGATGTCCGCCTCGTCCTTGTTCTGGTATACGGCGATGGTAAAGCCCTTGACCAGCGTGATTCCGGCAAGCTGATCGCGGTAGGAATCGTTCATGCCGCTGCCCAGCGCCTGCGCCACCAGCGGCTGGTAGTCGGCAAGCTGGTCGCCCTCCAGCTTGAGGACGTAGGAGTACTTGCCCGCGCCGATGCCCTTGATGTTGTAGCTGGCCTTTTTGCGGGCCGTATCGGCCTTGAGCTTTCCGCTCAGGGTGGGGTAGACGAGGGCGAGCTCATCCAGCGCGCCCAGCAGGGTAAAGGGCTCGTCGATATCCTCCACGTCCGGGCTGTCGGCCAAATAGGCCGTGGGGGCGCTGCCGGTAAGCAGTTCGATGGGGGAGCCGGACGCGCTGGTGAGCGTGAGCTTGGGCAGCAGGGAGGTATCCAGTTCGTACTGGCCGTAGGCCTGCGTTTCCGCCAAGCTGAACAGATCGCTCTCGCCCAGCGAAAGCCGCGCGGCGGTGACGCTCTGCGCGTCGCCCTCGCTCATCCACAGGTGCAGGGCGGCGTTGCTCAGCACGCCGTTCATCTGCTGGATAATTGCCTCGCCAAAGGGGAGCCATTTCTTCAGCTCCAGCGTGACGGTTGAGCCGATGGGCTGGCCGGGGTTCAGCCAGCCGGCGACGGCGGTATCCAGCTCCTCGATGCCCGCAAGGGCAGGGGCTGCCGCAAGCGCCAGCGATAGGCACAGAATCAAAGAAAGAATGCGTTTGCTAAAGGTTTTCATCCATGGTTCCTCCTTCCGGGATCGGTAGCAGGCTGTAGAGCAGGCGTTCCAAGTCTTGCAGGGTTTGCGTTTGGTTCAGCTCCCGCCGCACGGCGGAGGCTCCGCGCACGCCGCGCAGGTAGTGGGCCGCGTGCTTGCGCATTTGCAGCAGCGCGAGCGGCTCGCCCTTCAAAGCTGCCATCATGCGGGCTTGCTCCAGCGCCGTGTCGATGCGCTCGCGCGCCGGCACGGGCCTCGGCGCGCGGCCGTCCAGCGCCGCGCGCACGCCCTCGAACAGAAAGGGGTCGCCCAGCGCCGCGCGGCCGATGAGAACGCCGTCGCAGCCGGTTTGCTTGAGCGCGGCCACCGCGTCGGCGGGACTGCTCACATCGCCGTTGTACCATACCGGGATGCGCACTCGCGCCTTGATGCGCGCCACCGCGTCCCGGTCGGCCGTTCCGGCGTACTGCTGCTCGCGCGTGCGCCCGTGGATGGCGATGTGGTCGAGCCCGTACTGCTCGGCGGCCTGCGCGAGGATGAGCGCGTTCATGCTGGACGCGTCGTAGCCCAGCCGGGTTTTGACGCTGACAGGCAAACGGCTGGCCAGCTTGACGCTCTCCATGATGCGCGCGGCGCGATCCGGCTCGCGCAGGAGCGCGCTGCCGTCGCCGGAGCCGGTCACCTTGCGGGCCGGACAGCCCATGTTGAGATCGATCTGGGCAAAGCAGCCCATCTCGCTCAGGCAGGCGGCGGCCTCGCCCATGACCTGCGGGTCGCGCCCGAAAAGCTGGCAGGCCGTGTTGAACTCGCGCGGGTCGGTGGCCAGCAGCCGCTGGTAGGCGGGGTTGCTCGGCTTGGCGTGCGTCAGGCCCATGGCGCTCACCATCTCGGTGGCGGCGTAGTCCGCGCCGTAGCGGTAGCACAGCACGCGCAGGGGATAATCCGTAAAGCCGGCCATGGGGGCCAGCCCGATGACGGCTCTCATGCCAGACCGACCTGCGGGAACGCGCTGATGCGCGCGTCCGTATCGGCATAGGGGATGAACTCGATCGGCTGATCGGCGATTCCGGCGAGGCCCTGCGGCGGCGGGAGCACGCGGCCGTTGCGCTCGTCCCATTGCGGGGCGGCAATCGCCTCCGCGCGTACGCGGAGCTGGCCGTCCGCATCGGCCGTCTGCCACTCCGTGCCGCGGGCCAGCGCAAAGCGCCACTCGCCGCCGTCTGCGACGGGCAGCGCCATGAGCACGTTGCCGCGATACACGGACAGCGCGCTGCGGTAGCCCGTCTCCATGCGCGGCGGGTTGGGCAGGCGAAGCGTGAGGGTATCGCCGTCGTGGAAGGTGCGTGTCAGCTTGAACAGCTCCCCGGCGGGAACGTCCTGCGGCTTGTCGTCCACGGTAACGGTCGCGCCCAGCGCGAAGGCCGGAATGCGGATTTGCAGCGTAAAGCGGGTCTGCTTGCGGCACTCCACGGTGACGCGCACCTCGTCCGCAAAGGGATAGCCGCCGCTGACGCGCAGGCGCACGGGCGCGCCGTCCACGCGGGTTACGCAGGTGGAATCCAGCGGCAGCATGAGGCAAAGTGTCTCCTCGTCCGCGGCGAGCCATAGGCTGCGGCGCACGGCGTACAGCGCGCGGTAAAACGGCCGATCCTGCGCCGCGCCCTCCGGCGCGGAAGCGGCGGCCAGCAGGTTGGGGGTCTGCAAGGTCTGCTTGCCCTCCCCGCAGGCGCGCAACGCGCCGCGCAGGCCCGCGAACAGCAGCGTCTCCATGCGGTCGGCCACATGCGGGTCGCCCTGCGCGCAGAGCAAATCCGCATAGGCCTCGCACAGCGCGCAAAGGGTATCGGCGTCGGCGCCCTCGGCGGGGTCGCGGCCGGATAGCGTCGGGTTGGCGGAATAGCTGCCGATGGGCAGGCCGTGGTAGCGCCATAGCGCGGTCAGACCGGCCTTCGCGGCGGCGGCTTCGCGGCCGGAGCCGCTGTATTGGCCCAGCAGCGCCGTTACGGCAAGGCCCTCGGCGGCGTGGCTCCCGGTGGCGAGCAGCGTCATGCGGCGCTCATAGGCCGCGTTGCCGTCCGTCGCGTCCTCCGGCGCGTCGCCGGGCACAAACGGCTTGACAAACGGGAAGCTGTGGTACAGCCCCGCAAAGTCCGGCAGCTGCGAGCGCAGGGCGGCCATCATCGTCAGCAGAAAGCGCTGGCCGGTGCGGCGGTAAAGCTCCGCGCACAGGCGCAGGCAGTCCGCGCCCAGCGGCGCGACGCGCTCCTCCGGGAGCGTGGGCAGCAGCGCGGCGATCTCCCGCATACGGGTCAGCAGCAGGAGCATTCGCTCCTTGTCCTTTTGCAGGGCCGCCACGGGGAGCGCCGCGTGCATCAGCGCAAGCGTCGCCTCCAGCGTATCGGCGGTTGCGGCGGCGGACAGATCGGGCCATTCGGGCGCGCCGTCGGCGGCCATCAGCGCCGCAAGCAGCCTCGCGTCGTCGCTCCGGGGCGCGGGCAGCGCCGCGAGGCAATCGGCCAAGAGGCCCTCCGGATGCACCGCCGTCGGGGACAGCGGAACAAAGCTGGGGTTGACCAGCGGGGATTTACAAAAAGCGTTGTAGGTGGGCATAGTACCTCCACGGTTTGGACGCGTAGCGCGCCGCACAAAATTCCATCCTCCATTATAACGGCTTTTCTGGTTCCGTCAAGGACGGACGGTTGTGCTTGCGCCAAAAAACGTGTATAATCAGGAGCATTAACGGATGGGAGGGAACCCCGATGATTCGTCACATCGTCATGTTCTGGCTCAAGGATCAGGCCCTCACAGAAGAAACGGTTGAGAAGCTGCAATCCATGCGCGGCAAAATCGAGGGCATGGTTTCGCTGGAGGCTGCCGCGGATATGGCGCACAGCCCGCGAAGCTGCGATATCTGCCTGTGCGAGGCGTTTGAGACCCGCGAGGCGCTGGAGGCGTACCGCACGCATCCCGTACACCTGCCGGTGCAGGCGCACATGCACCAAGTGATGGAGCGCTCCCAGAGCGCCGATTATGAATTTTAGTCAGGAGGACGACCGATGGCGGGGATGCTGTGGGTCAAGCTGTATCAGGGCCAAAAGCTCAAGCGGGACGTAATTGTCCCCACCGGCCGCGACGATCCGGCCGAGGCCCTGCGCGAGGCGCTGCACACGCTGGATATTGCCATGCCGGTGTGGCTGCCCCGCCACGAGGACGATTGGCGTCGCCACGCCATGACGCGCTTTCTGCCGGAGCATTTTATGGAGAGCGTGCCCTTTGAGCACATGGAGATCAGCTATTACGACCCGGATGACAAAAAGGCAAAACAGAAGGATTACGACGACGATTGAGCAAAAGGCGCGCCCTGATATGGGACGCGCCCTTTTGCATGAGGCAGTTACAGCCCCTTGCGATAGTACCCCCGCTCCCAGCCCGCGTAGGCGGGCTGAACGGCGACGCAGCGATACCCCGCCTTCTCGAACGAGCGCACCGAGGGGATGTTCTTGGGCGATATGGTGCAGTACAGCGCCACGCCGCCGAGGCTCCGCGCGTGCCGTTCAAACGCGTCCAGCAGCGCGGAGTGAATCCCGCGCCGCCGATAGTCCGGCGCGACCATCACATCCTGAAAGTCATACGTGTTCTCGGTCGGCTGGCCCGCCTTGGCGGCGTAGCAGGCATCGCCGCGCACATGCCACGGCGTAAGCACCGCAAAGCCCGCGAGCACCGCCTCGTCGAAATATCCGAAGCCCTCGCCACGCGTCAGCTCCGCGCCAAACATTTCCCTTGGGGAGGGAAAGTACCATTCCTTTTCGGGAAGTCCGGCCTGTATGACCTCCTGCATGGCCATTACAGCGTCCACATCGGCCACGGTCAGAGGCCGGAAGGTCAGCCCCGGCAGAACGCGCGCGTCCATCCGCAACACCCGCCCTTTCTTGGGGTATCATAGCAAAGGGCGGCGCGGCTGTCAATTCCGTCAGGCAGGAATCGCGCCCGCCGCGGCGAATACAATCAAGGTACGAACGTTGCAAAGGAGGCTGAGCATGAGCCGCTTTTTGGTGCCTCTCAACTATACCCGCGCCAAGGATGTGCTGCGCAAGCTGTCCGGCTATATCCGCTACACCCCGCAGGGCGCGGCGGATGCGGCCGCGCTGCTGGAGGCAAGCTATCCGCTGGTGTTTGCCCGCACGGAGAAGCGCCCGTTTGCCAACGGCGCGCTGCTGCTGGAGCTGGACGGCGCGGCCGTGACCGAGCCCCTTGTGTTCCTTGGCCATTTGGACGCGCCCGCCACGGCCCCGCAGCCGGAGGACGGCCCGCAATCGGCGGCGCTGTCCCGCGCGCACGCGGTATCGCTGCTGGAAGCGCTCGAAACGCTGCTGGCGGACGGATATCGGCCGGGGGGCGATTTGTTTATCGCGCTGTCGATGGACGGCCTCACGGGCGGCGAGGGCGCGCGGGAGATGGCCGCGTACCTGCAAAAGCGCGCGGTCAAGCCCTGCTTTGTGCTCGATCAGGGCGGCTATGTCACGCAGGCCGCGTTTCGCACCTTCCTGCCCAAGGACGCGCCGCTGGCGCTGGTGGGCACCACCGAGAAGGGCTTGCTTCAGGGCGAGCTCACGGTCGATCGGCAGGCGCTGCGCAGCGACCGAAAGCGCCCGCTGCACTACCTGATGCGCTACGGCGCGCGGCTCACGCGGGGGGCGCGCCGCGCTCGGCTCTGCCCCGCCTCGGAGGAGATGCTCAAGGCGATCAGCCGCCGCGCGCCGCTGTTCCGGCGGCTCGTGCTCGCCTGCCCGCGCCTTACGTTCCCGCTGCTGGGCCTGTACTGGCACAAGCGCGCCATTATGCGGCAGTTCTTTGAAAGCGAGCTGCTGGCGACCGCGCTGGATACCGAGTACGACCACAGCGCCGCCCCGGTATCCGCCGAGCTCGCCTTTGTCAAGGCCACGGTGCCCGGACGGCCCGTCGCCAAGCATCGGCAGGCGATGGAGCGCCGCCTGCGCGGCGCGCGGGCGCGCCTGCGCTTCGATACGGCGCTGGACGCCTCGGAAAAGAGCGAGGCCAGCGGCTCGGCGTGGGAAGCGCTGGGCACGGCCATCGAGATTCTTTTCGAGCGGTCGGTCATCGTGCCCTGCCTGAGCCCCTACATTACGGACGGGCGCTTTTACACCGCGCTCAATCATAATGTGTACCGCTTCTCGCCGTTTCTGCTCAGCGGCGAGGAGGCCCTGCGCGGCGAGTGCTCCGTTACGGACGGCTCGCTGCAAACGGCGGTGCAGTTCTTCCGGCAGATGCTGTCGGTCTAGGAGGGTCGCCTACGGGTATTGCGCTGTTGGTTTGGTTTATGGCGGGCGGGTGCGCGATCACCCGCCTGCTTTTGCCGCGCCGCCGGATGCTGACGCGGCTGTACGTGGGCGTATCGCTGGGCGTGCTGCTGATGATGTGGCTGCCCGCGCTCTGGGCGCGCGCGCTGCTGTTCTCGGCGGCGGCGCATTGGGCGGCGGCGGGGACGCTGCTGCCGCTGGTCGCCGCAAGCTGGCTCCTGCGGGATCGCGCCCCGGCCACCCGCTGGGACGCGCGCGATACGCGCATGCTGGTCACGCTGCTGTGCGTGGCGGTGCCGCTGACGGCGCTGTCCGGCTATTTGCAATACACGCACACGCTGCGCGAGGCGGCGGACAGCTCGCTGCACGTAGGGCAGAGCACCTACGGCGACCTGTCGCTGCACCTCGCGGTGGCAACCAGCGCCGTCAACGCCAGCTTTCCGCTGCAAAACAGCCTGATGCGCTACGCCACCATGGCCTACCCCTACCTGTCCGATACGTTTGCGAGCAGCCTGATGGTCTTTGGCATGCCGCTGAGCGCGGCAATGGTGCTCACCGGCACGCTGATGATGGCGCTGGTGTACGCGGGTTATACGCTGCTGTGCGGGCAGCTGCTCCGGCGGCGGTACGGCGTGGCGCTGTGCGCGCTGCTGTTGTTTCTCAACGGCGGGCTGGGGTTCTTTTACACCCTCAGCGGCACGGTCAATGAGACGACCGGCGCGGTGACGACGGTCTGGGACAACCTGCGCACGGTGATGACCGGGTTTTACAAAACGCCCACCAATCAGCCCACGCCGAACAATCTGCGCTGGTCTAACATCCTGTGCGATATGCTCCTGCCCCAGCGCGGCATTTTGGGCGGCTGGACGCTGCTGCTGCCCGCGCTCAACCTGCTGCTGCCGCCGCTTTGCGCCCGCGCGCGCCGCAGGCCGTACCGCGCGCGGTCTGCCGATAGCCCCGCCGATCATTCTGCCGATGCCCCCGCCAATCATTCCGCTGATATTCCCGCCGATGCCCCCGCATATATCCCCGCTGATGTTCCTGCCGATCATTCCGCTGATGTCCCCGCAAATATTCTCGCCGATGTCCCTGCCGATGTCCCCGCTGCGGCGCAAGCGGATGCCCCCGCTATGCCGGACGGCTTTGGCGACGCGCACTTCGGCTCCCTTCTTCCGATGGAGCCAGCCCCCGCCGCGCCTGCCTGCCTCCGCACCGAGCCGCAGCCTGCGCCCGTCTGCCTCCGCACCGAGCCGCAGTCCGCGCCCGTCTGCCTCCGCGCCGAGTCTCAGCCCGCGCCTGTCTGCCCCTGCGCCGAGCCGCAGTCCGCGCCCGTCTGCCTCCGCGCCGAGCCGCAGCCCACGCCTACCTGCCCCTGTGCTGAATCTCAGCCCGCGCCTGTCTGCCTCCGCACCGAGTCTCAGCCTGCGCCCGTCTGCCCCTGCGACGAGCCGCAGCCCACGCCTACCTGCCCCTGTGCTGAATCTCAGCCCGCGCCTGCCTGCCTCCGCACCGAGCCGCAGCCTGCGCCCGTCTGCCTCCGCACCGAATCTCAGCCCGCACCCTTCTACCCCTACGCCGAGGAGGAACCCGTCTCCTCCGGTGACGCGACCGATTGGCCGCGCGGCCTGCGCGGGTGGGCGCTGTGCGGGCTGTTTGCGGGCGCGCTGCCGCTGGTGCATACGCACAGCTTCTTGGCACTGGTACTGCTGTCGTTCGGCCTGTGCCTGTACATGGTGGGAACCGCGCCCCGCGGCACGCGGCTGAGCGAATGTAAGCCGTTTTTGCTCTACGCGGGCATCGCGGCCGTGCTGTCACTGCCGCAGCTCCTTGGGTTTACGTTTGTACAGGCCACGGGGAGCAACCACTTTCTCACGCTCCAGTTCAACTGGTGCAACAACCGCGGCGGGGATGGGCTGGTTGACCCCTACCTATGGTTCTACGTCAAGAACATCGGCCTGCCGTTCGTGCTCATCGGGCTGAGCTGGTTCGTGAAGAACCGGCAGACGCGGCTTCTGCTCTGCGGCGCGTTTTGCATCTACCTTGTGGCGGAGTTTATTCGCTTTCAGCCAAACGAGTACGATAACAACAAGCTGTTTTACGTTTGGTTTCTGGTGGCGCTGCCCTGCGCCGTGGAGCTTGCCTGCGACGGATTCGAGCGCCTGCGCGGCTTCCGGGGCCGCCCGGTCGTCGCCGTCCTGTGCCTGATCGTATGCTTCCTGTCCTCGGCGCTCACGGTCGCCCGCGAGTGCGTGAGCGATTATCAGGCGTACAGCCGCGACGATGTCGCCGTGGCTGAGTTTGTGAGCGAGAGCACCCCGGAGCACTCGGTGTTTCTTACGGGCACGCAGCACCTCAACCCGGTCTGCTCGCTGGCCGGGCGCGATATCGTGCTGGGCGCGGATATCTACCTATATTATCACGGCTTCAGCACGGGGGAGCGCAAGGCCGACGTGTGGGCCTTCTATGGCGATCCGGCCGGAAATCTTGCGCTGCTGCGCGAGTACGGCGTGGCGTATATCTACGTGAGCCCCTACGAGCTGGATAACGGCTTTGTGGACGTCAACTTGGACGCGCTGGATGCGCTCTTTCCGCTTGTATACAGCAGCGGGAGCGGCCTGTACCGCGTCTATCAGGTCACGGAGTCTGCGCTGGAGGGTGCGGCGGAGGGCCTGCCGCATGGATGAGCGCTTTTTCCGCTACGCCATGGAGAAGGACCGTCCCATCCGCGCCCTGTGGACGGAGGGCGGCAAGCTGCGCCAAAAGACCGTGCGCGTGCTGGACGTGGCCGACTTGGAGGTGACACTGCGCGTAGGCCAAAAGGGCAAGCCGTTTGTGCTGCGCGTGGAGGATGTGCTCGCCTGCGACTATGCTCGCGGCGACGACGGGGACGAGTGACGCGCCGATAACCAGGAGGCGCGGGAGGCGTCGCCCTCTGCCGGGGCGCGAGGCAGCGCGCTGCATCCGCGCGACGGCGAGCCGACGCGCCAACCAAGCGCGAACCAAGCGCACGAACCGAGTATAAGCTAAGTACGCAAGCCAAGCGCAGGTCAAGCAAGGAGACCAAGCGCAAACCAAGTGTAGGCCAAGTACGCAAGCCAAGCACAAACCGTGCGCAAAACCAAGTATGCAAACCAAGCGCGGGCCAAGCACGCAAACTAAGCGCGAACCAGCGCACGAGCAAAGCGCACAAACTAAGTGTGGGCCAAGCACGCAAGCCAATCATAAACCGTGCGCAAACCCTAGCACAAACCAAGCGCGGGCCAAGCACGCAAACTAAGCGCGAACCAGCGCACGAACCAAGCGCACAAACTAAGTGTGGGCCAAGCATGCAAACCAATCATAAACCGTGCGCAAAACCAAGCACAAACCAAGCGCGGGCCAAGCAAGCGAACCAAACGAGCAAACCAAGCGCGAGCCAAGCAAGCAAACCAAACGAGCGAACCAGCGCACGAGCCAAGCACACCAGCCAAGCGCGAACCAAGCGCACGAGCCAAGCGCACCAACCAAGCGCAAGCCAAGCAAGCAAACCAAACGAGCAAACCAAGCGCGAACCAGCGCCCAAGCCAAACCCATCCCGCACCGTTGCCATTCACGGCGGCGGCGCTCAATCATTGGATGTCATTTTTCATCCCGCCGACCCAGCCGGTCGGCGTTTTTGTGCAGCGACAGCGCCACGGACAGCAGCAGCACGCAGGCGATGGCAACCCACCCCGGCGCTGCTCCCGCCTGTGAAGCCGTGCGCAGGGCGGCCCCGCCAATCGCCGCCACCGCGTTGCCTGCCGTCCCGCCAAGCGCCGCCACCGTATTGCCTGCGGCCCCGCCAGTTGCGGGCAGCACACCGACAATCGCGCCCAACAGCGCATACAGCGCCGCAGCCAGCAAGCCCTGCGTCAGCCGCAGCGCGAGCAGCTCACCGGGCCTGATGTGCGCCTGCGCAAAGCTGAGGCTTTGCAGCCACAGGCTTGCGCCGCCAAAGCCGCACAGCCCGCACAGCGCGGCCTGCCAGCCCGGCGACGGCGCGAGCGTCGCCAGCCTTCTTGCGCCCGCACCGATCTCCAGCGCCGCGTGCAGCACGGCCGCCCACGGCGTATCGGCAAAGCCGGGCCACGCCAGCGACAGTCCGGCGGACAGCAGCGCGTAGAGCACCGCGCAGAGCATCATCGCGCCGCAGACCAGCAGCAGGGCGTTGGCGGCCTGCGCCAGCGCGTCGCGCAGGATTTGTCCGTACAAAACGGGGCGATCGTTCGCAATGGGACGAATATTATCGGCTGGTTCGGCGTTATCCTTCGCTCGGTCGCGCAGGCGGTACAGCTCGCCGCAAAGCAGCGCCGCCAGCCAATGGCACGCCAGCAGCCGAAGCCCGACGCGTCGGCTCCGCGTCCACAGCGCCAGCGTCCCGGTAAAGAACATCGGGCTCATGACGCCTGTGTACGCAAGCAGACGGCGGCGTACATCGGGCGGCTGGGCCAGCTCGCCGCACAGCTTCGCGCTGGCGGGCGAGCCGGAAAGCAGTCCCAGCAGAAGCGCCGGAAGCGCCCCGCGCGGGAGGCCCAGCAGCCGCTCGCTCCACCGCGGGGCGCTCCGCTTGGCCGCGCATGCCCGCGCTCCCGCCGGGACGCCGTTCCACAGCGCGGTCAGCACCATCATGGGAAACAGGGCGGGCATCACGGCGCAGGCGAACGTATCGGCGGCCTCCCGCGCGGCTTGCAGGCAAACGGAGGAGCCGCACAGCAGCGCGGCTGTCAGCGCCCCAAAAAACAGCGGCTTTCCATAGCCTGTCAATAAATGTTTCATTTTCCAGCCTATGCAAGCACGCTTGCAAATAGTGCAAACAGACCGCAGGAACCCTGTATATTTTTCACAAAAGCAGTCGAAATGTTTGTGTTTTTCACCCGGCGACCTTTTCAGCGACGGTAAAATGGAGTATAATCATAGGGCAATATGAGCTGGAGGGTTTCGCCGTGACTGATTTTGTTAGCAACTGGAACAGCGACGCGCTATTGACAGTACCCTACGGGCCCTTGGGGCTGATCGCCATGCCGGGCTGCGAGGAGCTTGGGCAGAGGGTCAACTCGTGGCTCATGAAATGGCGCGAGCAGCAGGAGACGCAGGAGGAAACGCCCCTTTTCACTGTGATCGGCTACAACCGCAAGGATTTTCTGATCGACGTGCAGTGCCCGCGCTTCGGCACAGGCGAGGCCAAGGGCATGATCCGCTCCACCGTGCGCGGGTATGACATCTATATCCTCTGCGATATCGGCGCGTACAATATGACCTACAAAATGTACGGGCAAAACGTCCCCATGAGCCCGGACGATCACTATCAGGATCTCAAACGCATCATTGCGGCCATCGGCGGCCGCGCCAAGCGCATCAACGTCATCATGCCAATGCTCTACGAGGGCCGCCAGCACCGCCGCACCACCCGCGAGAGCCTCGACTGCGCGATGGCCCTGCAGGAGCTGCAGGCCATGGGCGTGAGCAACATCATCACATTCGACGCGCACGATCCCCGCGTGCAAAACGCTGTGCCGCTGATCGGCTTTGACAGCGTAAAGCCCACCTACCAGATGCTCAAGGCGCTCTTCCGCGATCAGATCGACCTGCGGCTGGACAAGGAGCACCTGATGATCGTCTCCCCGGACGAGGGCGCGATCGACCGCAACATCTTTTATTCCTCCGTGCTGGGGCTGGATATGGGCCTGTTCTACAAGCGCCGCGATTATACCCATGTGGTGGACGGCCGCAACCCCATTATCGCGCACGAATATCTGGGCGACAGCGTGGAGGGCAAGGACGTATTCGTCTCCGACGATATCCTTGCCTCCGGGGACAGCATCCTTGATCTGGCCCGCGAGCTGAAAAAGCGCAAGGCCAACCGCATCTTTGCCGCCGCAACGTTCGCGTTGTTCACCGCCGGGCTGGACGCCTTCAACCGCGCGTATGACGAGGGCACCATCAGCCGCGTCATCTCCACCAACCTCACCTACCGCACGCCGGAGCTCAAGCAGGCGCCGTGGTTTGTGGAGGCCGATATGAGCAAGTATATCTCCTACATTATCGCCTCCCTCAACCACGACCGCAGCCTGAGCGGCCTGCTCAACCCGTATGATCGCATCAAATCGCTGGTGGATCGCTACCATCAGCGTCAGGCCGAGAGCGGCGTCCGTTTGGTGTAGGTTGCATTTCTATGGATTTCCATGTATACTGCCTGTGTGCTTTTGCACATAGGCAGCTTTGCTTTTTTTGGAACGCTGGATGAAACGGCCGCTGCCGTCCGTTATGTGATTGCGCGCTGTGCGCGACAAGGAGGAACGAATGATGCTGAAAAGAATTGCCTGTATCGCGCTGGCCCTGTGCCTGATGGCTTCCGCCGCGGTGGCGGAGGGCGTAAACACGTCCCTGTACCAGGAACCGCTGGATTACACCGACGTGGTGGATTATTCGCTGGTTAAGCGCGCGCAGGGCATTGCGGCCGCAAACGGCTCGCTGTATGTGCTCACGCAGCTTTCCTTGGAAAGATGGGCTCCCGGCATGGCCGAGCCTGAGGTGCTGCAGGACAATATCAAAAACCCCGATTACGGCTACGAACAGCCCAAGGAGGGCGAGGCCGCGCCCTACGTGCTGGACTGCATTTTTGCGTTGGACGGCCAAGTATACGCCATTGATACGACCAGCGGTCAGGTCTATCTTGCAGTGGACGCGTCCGGCCAGTGCGTGATGACCCCGACGGTCACGCTGCAAGGCATGGGCAAGCTTGAGTCCGACGGCTACACCTACGTGCCGGACTATTACAGCCCCTGCGCGACAAACGGCATGCTGTACCTGCTGATGCGCGATTATGTCACCGGGGATTACAACAGCCCCGACCTGATGCGCTACGACCTGTCCACCGGCGAGGCGACCAAGCTGGACGTTCAATTCGCCAAGGGCCTCGCCCCCTACAAGGACGGACAGCTGCTGGTGATGATCAGCGACGATCAAAACGCTTGGGACGAGGATACCCAGCAGTCGATCCCGCCCACGCTGGCCGCGCTGGACTTGGCCACGGGCAAGACGGCCGAGCTTTGTCAGTTTGAGCAAGCCTCCGTCTTTGGGGTGACGTACGATCCGACCGCCGATATGGTGTATTACGGCTCCGGCTCCCGCATCTACGGGCTCAAGGGCCTTGCGTCTCCCGCGGTGCTGTGCGCCTATCTGTCCTCCCAGAACTGGGGCGATACCGTCGGCGCGGTGATGCTGGACGAGACGACCTACGTCTGCATGGACAGCAACGGACTCAGCGTGCGCACGATGAACCGCGACGGGCTGAGCGGCGGAGCGCTGACCATCTACGGGGAGTACGGCTCCAGCCAGCACATCGCCTTCACCCGCCTGTACCCGGAGATCCCCGTGCAGGTGAGCGATACGTATTACAGCGACATGGAGGACTTTACCAACGCCATGGTCAGCGGGGACGCCGCCATGGACGTGCTCTGCCTGAACAGCAACTACTCGCCGCTCGATCGTCTGATCGACAAGGGCTACGCCATGGATCTGAGCGGCTACCCGGAGCTGACGGCGCTGGTGGATACCATGTACCCGCAGTTTGCGGATTATGTCAAGCGCGACGGCAAGCTCTTCGCCGTGCCCTATTCCATGAGCACCTATACCTTCTGGTTCAATAAGGACACTTGGGAGAGCATCGGCCTGAGCGAGGCGGACTACCCCAATACGTTTATGGAGCTGATGGACTTCGTCGCCAACTGGGATTATGACTACGCGGACGATTACCCCGATGTGAACATCTTTGACGATACCAGCCTCAAGAGCACGCTGCTGAACCTGATTTTTGAAAACTACGTGGCGTACTATATCAAGCTGGGCCAGCCCCTCACATTTGATACCGACCTGATGCGCAAGCTGATGGGCGCGCTGGAGGCCATCGACTTTTCGGCCATCGAGCCGGACGTCACAAGCGACGCGGACATGGAGGATTACTGGAACCGCCCGTCGCTGATCACGTGCCGCATGGGCTTTAGCGGCATCCCGACGCAGACTGACAACAACTACCGCGTTCTCGCGCTGGACGAGGGCATGGAGCCCTGCCTGCAATGCGACATCGGCGTGCTGGTTGTGAATCCGCGCAGCACGCGCGTGGATCAGGCGATCAAGTACATCACCACCTTCTTGGACAATTTGGATCGCACCGGGGCGGCCCTTACGCTGTTCCCCAACAACAACGAACCCGTGGCCAACGCTGGCTTTGAGACCTACGTGCAGCGCTGGGAGCAGCAGAAGGCCGACTACGAGGCCCAGCTCAAGACCGCTGCGCCTGAGGACGTTGCGACCATCCAGTCTTATCTTGACGATACCCAGTACTCGCTGGATCATCAGGACGAGTACCGCTACTATGTATCGGCGGAGGACATCGCGCTCTACCGCGAAACGATTGCCCCGTACCTTGTGGTTACGGGCAAGACCGCGCTGAACACGTGGGACGACAGCGGCGCGAGCGAGGTGCAGACGCAGATCAACCAGTACCTAGACGGCGCGATCACCATGGAGCAGTTTTTGAAGGCGGTCGATCAGCGCCTCCGCATGATGCAGCTTGAGGATCAGTAAGCCTTCCGAGCCGCCCGCGCCGCCGCGCGCGGGCGGCCCGGCCTTGCTTTGCTTTGAGGAAGGACGAGGTGTGCGGTGTTCAGACACAAAAAAACGGTGCTGCTGTATTTAGCGCCGGGGATGCTGGGCCTGCTGGCCTTTTATGTGGTGCCCTTTCTGTGGGGGATCTGGTTCAGCCTCTCGGACGGCACCATCGATAATAAATTTGTCGGCTTTGAGAACTACCTGCGCGTATGGCAAAACGAGATCTTTCAGCTTGGGCTCAAGAATACGCTGGAGCTTTCGCTGCTGTGTACGCCGGTCATTTTTATCCTCTCGTTCCTGCTGGCAACCATGCTGCGGCGCAAGACCGCCTGCGACGGCTTTGTGCGCAACGCCCTGCTCATGCCCTATTTGATGCCCTCGTCGGCGCTGCTGATCATCTGGCTGCTGATCTTTGATTACGGCGGCGTGGTCAACCGGCTGGTGACGGCGCTGGGCTTTGAGCGCGTGTTCTGGCTGGAGGGGAGCGCGCTGCGCGTGCCGGTTGTACTGCTTTACATCTGGAAGAACGTGGGCTTCTCCGTGGTGATCTTTACAGCGGCCTTGCAGGCTGTGCCGGAGGCGCTGTACGAGTACGCCAGTCTGGAGGGCGCGGGCTACCTCAAGCGCGAGCTGTATATCACGCTGCCGCAGGTTTTGCCAACGGCCTTTTTGGTGTTTGTGCTCGCCATGGTCAACGCGTTTAAGATCTTCAAGGAGGTCTACTTCATCGGCGGGGCCTACCCGGACGAGAGCATCTACACATTGCAGCACTATATGAACAACAAATTCGCCAAGCTGGACTATCAGGATGTGACCACCGCCGCGTACAGCTTTGCGATCATCGTCATTCTTCTGTTTTTGCTGATGTACCGCACCAAGGCCATCCGTCAGGGCGAAACGGCCTAGGGGAAGGGAGAACGAAAGATGCCCAATACCGCCCCCGCCGCGCCCGCGAGCAAGCGCGGCACGCGCCCCCGCGCTCGCCTTCGGCATTGGCTCCGGCTCCATCGGCCGTTTGCCACGCTGCTGCTGACGATCATCGCCATCATCATGCTGTTGCCGATCGTATTCACGTTCCTGTATTCGTTCTTTCCCAAGAGCGAGATATCGGCATACCTCGCGCAGCGCGGCAGTTATGATCAGACCCATTGGCTGGACGTGCTGTTCTCCCCGGCGATGGTATCGCTGCGGCAGTATTATACGATCCTCATTGAGGAGCCGCAGTATTTGCAGCTCTTCTGCAACTCGCTGTTTTACGGCGCGGCGGTGCTGCTGGGACAGATGCTCATTCTGCCGCTGACGGCCTACGGGCTGTCCCGGTTTACGTTCCGCGGGCGGGACGCGCTGTTCTTTTTGGTGCTGGTGCTCATGATTCTGCCGTTCCAAGTCACCATGGCGCCCAGCGTGATGACGCTGCGCGCGCTGGGCCTGCTCAACACCGTTTGGGCGATCATCCTGCCGCTGTGGTTCTCGCCGTTCTATTTGTTTTTGCTCCGGCAGTTTATGATCGCCATCCCAAACGAGATCATGGAGGCCGGCATGATGGACGGCGCGGGCACCCTCCGGTGCTTCCTGCACGTCGTGGTGCCGGTGTGCCGCCCCATCCTCTGCGCGGCGGCGGCGCTGAGCTTCGCCGACACGTGGAACTTGGTGGAGCAGCCGCTGGTATACCTGTCCAACGACCGGATGCAGCCGCTGTCCGTGATGTTCAACCGCATGAGCGAGGAGAGCGCCAGCGTGGCCTTCGCGGGCGCGGCGCTGTACCTGCTGCCCATGCTGCTGGTGTATATGTACTTTCAGGATGATATTCTGCTGGGCGTGCAGCTCAGCGAACTCAAGTAGGAGGGTATGCTCGTGCAGACCGGCAAGAAAAACAGGGCGCTCAAGGCGCTGATTATTCTGTTGGTGGTCGTGGCGCTGTGCATGTACTTTGCGCGCACCATCCAAACCATCACCACGCCCAAGGTCAAGCTGGTATCGTCCACCACGGGCCGTATCGAGCAGAAGCTCTCCGTGACGGCGCAGCCATATTTCCCGGTCAAAACGGAGGTTACGCTCACGGCGGCGGCGGAGTATCCCGTTGTGGTGGATAAAATCTACGTCCGCGCCGGGCTGTACGTGCGCGCGGGCGACACGCTGTTTACCGCGACCATCAGCGAGTATGACAAGCAGGAAAAGGAGCTGCTGGACAGCTACAACACCAAGGCGCAGGAGCTGGTTGCGCTGGACATCAAAAACCGAAAGTACGCCAAGGCCAGCAAGCAAAACGACCTGTACGACCAGATGATTACCGCGCAGGAGGCCCTCACCGCCGCGGAGAACGCCGCGCGCACACAGGCGGCCGACGAGGGCATCGCGCTCAAGTTTGATACCAGCACGTGGGGCCAGCAGGCGCTCAACGCCTCCGCGTCCGATGAGCTCAAGCAGCTGATCGCCGCCGCCATGACCGCCGCGCAGGCCTACGAGACGGCCCGCGTCGCCTTCTTCAACAGCTATGAGGACAAGGAGATCAAGGTCAAGGACGAGGTGTTTGAGTACATCAACAGCCGCAACAAGCTGCTGGACGAGATGTCCGATATCAGCGACAAGGTGGTCGCTCTGCTGGCGGCGCGGGGGGCGCTCAGCGTCGTCAAGGCCGAGAACGACGGGTACATCGTGAGCATCGACGTTAAGGCCAAGGAAGCCTACGACGGCAAAACCAGCGCCTACACCCTCGCCAAGGCCGAGGACGCCCCGGTGCTGCGCGCCGATATCTCCGCCCTCAAAAAGGATGTGGACGAGGGCGCGCGCGTGGAGATCGCCGCCGACTGGAACACCCTCAAGACCAAGGTGTCCAGCGTGGAGACCGATACGGACGGCCGTAAGTACGCCCTGATCGAGCTTGACACGGATACCCTGCAATCGCTGGGCGGCATGAACAAGCTGCTCAGCGACGGGGAGGTGGAGGTGAGCGTTGTGTTCCGCAGCAAAAAGAACGCCACGCTCATTCCCGCGTCCGCGCTGCGCAGCGAGGGCGAGGGGCAGGAGTACGTGTTCTTGGCCGAGTACAAGGGCGGCGGCTTCCTGCAAAGCAGCGGCTACGTGGCCCGCAAGACGAGCGTGACGGTCATCGACCGGGGCGAGGACGCGGTGAGCATCGAGGAGGACCTTGGCTACCAGAGCATTATCGACCGGGCCGACCGTACCATCGAGCACGGCAAGGCGGTCATGGAGTATGTGGAATAGCATGGAGAAAGCAAAAAAACCGCGCTGGGGACTGGTGGTTTGCTTCGCGCTGGCGTGCGCGGCGCTGCTGTATGCCTATTGCGGCCTGAGGGCGATCCCCGATCGGCTGCAATACGTCTGGCCGGCTCCCGCGCAGGTGGCCGCCGCGGACGACAGCGGCACGACGAGCAACGCCGGACTCGCGGATACGCGCGGGCTGATGGAGGCCTTCCGCACGGCGACAAGCGGCGCGCTGGAGGGCACGACGCTCTACGCCATCAGCGATGGCTGCACGCTTGCGCCCGTGAGCGAGGACGGCGAGAGCGCCGTGTGCCGCTTGGAGGCCGTGAATGACGATTACTTCGCGCTGCACGCGTTCACGCTGCTCACGGGCCGCCTGCCCTATCCCGACGAGCTGAAAACCGGAGAGCGCGTCGTTTTGCTGGACGAGCGGCTTGCCGTGGCGCTTTTCCGCTATGCCGAGCCTACCGGCCGGCGCGTGACACTCGGCACGGAGACCTACCGCGTGGTGGGCATTGTCAAGCGGGACAAGCAGGTGGGCGACCATCAGGAGTACAGCGCGTGGATCAGCTACCGCGCGGCGGAGGTCAGCGATCTTTCGCTGAGCGCGCTGTGCGTGGAGAGCGCCCCGGTGCCCGGCAGCGGCGCGCTGGCGGCGTTCCAATCGTCCATCACGGCGCTGGGCGGAGGCGGCACGGTCATCAGCCTGCCCAAACAGAAGATGAACGCGGCGCTGCCCCTGAGGCTGCTGCTGTGCGTGCTGGGCGGAGCGATCGGGCTGCTGTGGATCGGGCGGATGGTCCGCACGACGCGCGCCGCGATCAAGGGCGTGCGCGCTCGGCTGAGGAACGAGTATTTCGCGCACTTCTGGTGGCGCTCGGTTCTGCGGGGGCTGCTGCTGGTGTTGGGCTTCGCGGCCGGGATTGCCGCGCTGGCGCTCGTGTTCTGGCAGCTGATCGAGCCCGTGTATACCTTCCCGGAGTGGGTGCCCGCCGTGCTGGTGGAGCCGAAGGATATCGCCGCCGCGTTCTGGAACGTATGGCAGCCCGGAGCCACGGTTGCGGAGTACCGCTCGCCCGAATGGCTGCATGTGCAGTTTTATCAAACGATACTGGCGTGGAGCGCGGGAGCCTGCGCGCTGTTTGGCGGCGCGCTGTTCATGAGGACGCTGGGCTGGCTGCGCGAGCGCCTGCCCAATAAGGAGGCCGAGCTCTGATGGGGATTGTGACAAGGCTGCTGCTCAAGCCCGCAACGCTGCGCGCGCTTACGGAGGCCCGCGGCATTCTGGCGGAGGAAACGCCTCTGCGCAAGGACTGCGGCGGCGTGTGCGGCGCGGCCTGCTGCCAGCCCGATGAGTCCGGCGAGAACGGCATGCTGCTTTTTCCCTACGAGGAATGCTTTTACCGCAAGCCGATCGAGGGCTTTGCATATCATCTGGTGAACGACGATACGCTGTATAAGGGCGGCAAGCGGCTGGTCTGCGAGGGCTCGTGCCCGCGCGACGCCCGCCCGCTGGCCTGCCGATTGTTCCCGCTGCGTCTGCGCGTGCTCTGCGACGAGTCCGGCACGCATACCCGCGCCGAGCTTGACGCGCGCGCGTGGGCCGTCTGCCCGCTGTGTGAGGACGGCGTGCGCGGGCTGAGCCAATCGTTTGTCGCTGCCTGCGAGCGCGCGGGGGATGTGATGGCGCGGCGGGTCTGCCTGCTGGAGACGCTCTACCGCGAGCAGGAGCTGATCGACGCAATGAAGGGTGCGCTTGGCTGACGGCGGCAGCGTGCCAGTAACCCGGCGCGCCTCCACCCGGAGGTGCAGGGGGCGCTGCCCCCTGCCGGGGCGCGGGACAGCGCCCCGCATGCCCGCGCAGCGGCGAACCAAGCGAGCGAACCAGCGCAGCGCGGTTCGCGGCGGCAGCGCGCCAGTAACCCGGCGCGCCTCCACCCGGAGATGCAGGGGGTACTGCCCCCTGCCGGGGCGCGGGGCAGCGCCCCGCATGCCCGCGCAGCGGCGCGCCAAGCGAGCGAACCAGCGCAGCGCGGTTCGCGGCGGCAGCACGCAGAAAGGGCTTTGCTAATCACTTTGGCCGCTGGGCTTGCCCGGCGGCTCGGTCCGCCGAACCCCCGTGAGGGGTTTGGGGAGCCGCGCTCCCCAAATGGATTCCGCCTTCAGCGACATGTGCAGCGAGGGAAGCGTGTGTCCAGTGGACACATCGCCGAAGGCGATAGCGACCCGATGCTGAGACGTTTTGGGGAGCATAGCGACCGACAGGGAGCTAGGCGACCACAAAACGGACGGAAGGCGGCGGCGTTGCGAAGCAACGCTTCCCTACGTTTTTCACCGGCCGCGTTCTGTGAGGGAGGCCTTCTGCCGACCGAACAGGTTGCAGGCGAAAAGCGCAAGCGTCACAAAAGTGGCAGAGCCACTTTTGTGATTCTTTGGCCGCTGGGCTTGCCCGGCGGCTTTTGCTATGCGGAGGGAGAAATGCCGGACGCGCCGTCGGGGACGCTCTCGTCGGCTGTGTCCGCCGAGCCTGCCGCTTCGCCGCCCGCGCCGATTTTCCCGCGCGCGCTCTGACGCTCTCGGCCCAGCTCCTCCAGCGAGTCCCGCAGCTTGCCCGGAATCGGCACGCCGCACGCGGATAGGTTCTCCAGCAGCGAGAGGCCCTCGTTGCTGACGTAGAACCACGTTACGGCGGTCTGGAACATCGCGTGCCCGTCGCCGATGTATCGGTCGAGCGCATAGCCGATCAATACCACCAGCAGCATCAGCGCCTTGCGCAGCAGACCCAGCATGCCCGCGCGGCTGCTCAGGCCGCCGCGCTCGGTCTTATTGCTCCGGCGGCAGACGGCCGCCGCCAGCCCGCTGAGGTAATCCGCCACCATCAGCGCGAGCAGCAGCAAAATAGCCGGGTTGTTTCCCGCCGCCATCCCCGCCAGAAGCCCGGAGATCAGCCCCGCGCCGCGCAGCAGCAAATCCCATGTGTGCCTTAAAAAGCCGTTCATCGCGCCACCTCTTGCGCAAAAGGGTATGCGGCGGAGAATGGAAATATCGCGCAGCGAAAACAAAAGAAAAATCATAAAATAAATAGAAATAAAGCAAAATATAGAGAAAATACAAATGAAACGAGGAAATCTGACCTAGTTTGACCAATATACAAATTGGCTATCTTTGACCTATGGTGTATCCTACAATCACGGTTTGGGAATGAGCCAAGCCGATACGCAAACCAACAACGGCTGATCGCCGGACTTTGAAGGAGGATGCCTTATGTATACCATCGTACCGTTTACCAACCATCACGAGGTGCGCCGCTCGCCCATGAACGCTTTGTTTGACGATCGCTTTTTCCGCTCGTTCTTTGACATGAGCGATATGGTCGGCGCCGCGGGCTTCCGCGTGGACGTGCGCGAGGAAGAAGATTGCTACAAGCTGGAGGCGGAGCTGCCCGGCGTCACTAAGGACAAGCTGAACCTCAACATCGACGACGACGCGCTGGTTATCAGCGCCGACCTGAACGAGGAGAAGAAGGAAGAGAAGCGCGGCTATCTGTACAGCGAGCGCCGTACCGGCCACGTGGAACGCCGCTTCAATTTGGAGGGTGTCAATCAGGAGGGCATCACCGCCGACTACAAGGACGGCGTGCTGGAGGTCACACTGCCCAAGCTCCAGCCTGAGGAGAAAAAGGAGACCAAGCGCGCCATTGCCATTGGCGACGGCAAGGCCGAGTAACCCATATAAAAGCAAGGCCCGGAACGGATAACCCGCTCCGGGCCTTTGGCGTGCGGGGGAAACTGCCTTTCCGGCCCGGTATGTAATGCGGAAAAGGGAAAGGGCAAGCCAAAGCCGTCGGCTCTTCACAGTTTGTTTACAGCGCGGGCGCGGCGGTGATGGTATAATACATCCGTCGAGTCAGATCGACAATGAGACCGGGGGAGGCGCGGCGCGTGATAGAGGTTTGTCATGTAACAAAGAAATACGGCGCTACCGCCGCGCTTGCGGATGTGAGCCTCCGGGCGGAGCCGGGGCGCATTTTGGGCCTGCTGGGGCAGAACGGCGCGGGCAAGACCACGCTGCTCAGCATCATGACGGGCTTTCTGGCCGCTACGGACGGCCATGTGACCATCGACGGGCTCGACCCGCTGCTGGCCCCGGAGCAGGCGCGCCGTCTGCTGGGCTACATGCCGGAGCTGCCGCCCCTGTACGACGAGATGACCGTGCTGGAATACCTCCGCTTCGCAGCCTCGCTCAAGCGCGTCGCTAAGGCGAGCGTCGCCCCGCACGTAAACGAGGTAATGGAAAAGACAGGCGTGGCCTCCATGCGCGCGCGAAAGCTGGTCAATTTAAGCAAGGGCTACCGCCAGCGCGTCAATTTGGCGCAGGCCCTGTGCGGCGACCCGCCCGTGCTGCTGCTTGACGAGCCCACCAGCGGCCTCGACCCCAAGCAGATCATTGAGATTCGCGGGCTCATCCGGCGGCTGGCCAAGCGGCATACCATCGTGTTTTCCTCGCACATACTGGGCGAGGTGCAGCAGCTCTGCGACCGCGTGGTGATCCTCCATCAGGGACGGGTGAGGCTGGACGCCGCCCTGAGCGAAATGGGCGACCCGGATACGGTGCAGGTGCTCGTAACCGCGCTTGCGCCGCAAAAGCGCTTTGACGAGGCGCTCGCGCAGCTACCGGGGTTCAGGAGCGTCAGCGTGGTGGACGCGCGGGAGCATGCCACCACCGCGCAGCTCACATTCCACGGGCAGGAGCTGCCGGAGGAGGCCGTCTTTGAGCTGTTCAGCGCACGGGGGCTGACGCTGACGCAGCTGACCCGCAGCCGGGACACGCTGGAGAATGTGTTTTTGCAGGCGACAGCCAACGATTGACCGCATACACGGAAGGGAGGCCCGCCGATGAGGGCGATCTGCAAGCGCGAGCTGATGAGCTATTTTCACACGCCGGTGGGCTATGTGTTTACCGGCGTGTTTTTGGCGCTCGCGGGCTGGCTGTTCTACGCGCAGTGCTTACAGGGGCTGAGCGGCGACCTGCTGCTGTACTTAAGCTGGCTTACGCTGCTGCTCATGCTGCTGCTGCCCGTGCTGACCATGCGCCTCCTGTGCGAGGAGCGCCTCAAGCGCACGGACAGAATGCTCTTTACCAGCCCGCTTTCGCTGACCAAGATCGTGCTGGGCAAGTTTACCGCCGCCGCGATGGTCATGCTGATCACCATCGCGCTGACCAACGTGTATGTGCTCATCATCGGGATCTACGGCACGGTGTTCGCGGGAGAGTGGTTTGTGGGCTACTTGGGGCTTTGCTTGCAGGGGCTTAGCTTTTTGGCGCTGGACATGCTGGTCACCTGCTTCGCGGGCAGTCAGGTCACGGCGGCTATCAGCGCGTTTGCCGTCAACCTCGCGCTGTGGATGGCCGATCTGCTGGCCGATAGCGTCGGCGTCGATTGGCTGGCAAGCTCGCTCAATTTCATCAGCCTGTACGACCGCTATCGGCCCTTCACGCTGGGGCAGCTCAGCTATGCGAGCGTGGCGTTCTTTGTCAGCTTTGTCGCCGTGTGCCTGACGATTACGGTGCATGTGCTGGATGCGCGCCGGTTTGGCGGGGGAGGCAGCGTATGAGCAAGCGGAGCCTGCCAAGCCGCGCTCTGGCGGCGATTGCGGTTTTCTTTGGGAAAATGGGCGCGGGCATGGGCGGATGCTTCCGCGGGCTTGCGCGCGCGCTGCGCAAGCCCAAGTGGCGGCACGGCGGCCTGAGCCTGCTGCTGCTCCTTGTGCTGCTGACGGCCGCGACGCTCATCAACGTGGGCGTGAGCACGCTGGAGGACGAGTATAGCTGGCGGCGCGACTATTCCTTCAACCAGTACGCCACCACCAGCGAGGATACCGCGCGCGTGCTGTCTACGCTGACGCAGGATGTGGACGTGTATGCTTTTTACTCCAGCGGGGACGAGGACGAGCAGCTTTTTGAGGTGCTCAGCCGCTATCGGGCGCAAAGCGAGCATGTGCGGGTACACCTGACGGATATCGCCAAGAATCCCGGCCTGCTGACGCAGTACGCCAACGCCTCGGACGGCTCGCCGGAGTCCGGCAGCGTGGTGGTGGACTGCGCGGGCACCGGCCGCTACAAGCTGCTGAATTACAGCCAGTTTGTCAGCCAAGGCTACAATATCGATTCCGGCGCGATTGAGATAGAGGGCGTGGCGTACGAGAAGCGCATTACCGAGGCAATTGTGTATGTGACAGAGGCGACCGTGCCCGTGGTGGGCTTTGCGCAGAGCCATGGCGAGCTGACCATGGAGGAGCTGGCCAATTTTGTGGACCTGCTGACCAGCAACATCTACGATACGCAGGCGCTCTCCGCCCTGACCGACGAGGCCCTCGCGGGGGTGGATCTGCTGGTGTTCGCGTCGCCCACCAAGGACCTGACGGCCACGGAGCTTGAGGCGCTCAAGACCTATCTGGAGAACGGCGGCGACCTGCTGATCTCCCGCGATTATACCGATTCCCTCAATCTGCCCAACTACCTGAGCCTGCTGCAAAACTACGGGATCACCCCGCTCAACGGCGTGATGGTGGCGGATGAAAGCGACGCGGAGTCCTACTCCGGGGAGCGCGTCTACCTGCTGCCCTATATGAATCAGGTGGATTTTACCCTGCCGCTGATCGCCAACAGCATGGATGTGCTCATGCTGCCCGGCTCCAGCGCCTTTGCCGTGCAGGAGGAGACGGACGGCTCGCTGTCCGTGGCCGCCGTGCTCACCGCGGCCGATAGCGCCTACCTGCGCTCGCCTGAGAACGGCGCGGGGCTGGACAAGCAGACGGGAGACCTGAGCGGGGGGCTCTGCGTGGGCGCTTACGCGCACAGAATGCACGCCAACGGCAACGTGTCGCGCGTGTTCGCCATTGGGTGCAGCGCCGCCCTGACCGAGGAAACCCTCTACCAGAGCACATTCATCCAAGAATTCTGGATCTCCCTCATGGGCGACTTGATGCCGCAAAAGACCGTATCGCTGGATATCATCGCCAAGGCGGCGTTCCGGCCAAACCTCACCGTGGGCAGCCAGACGCTGGGCGTCGCGCTGATTATCGCCCTGCCCCTGCTGGTGCTGGCGGCGGCGCTCATCGTGCTGCTGCCGCGCCGCAACCGTTAGGAGGGCAAGCGTGCAGCATCCAGACATCAAGCCGGGAAAAAAGCGCAGGCTGGGCAAGACGGCCAAGGCGCTGCTGCTGGTCGGCACGCTGGCCCTCGCGGCGGCTGCGGTCGCCATCGGCGTGCCCAAGCTGATCGAGGCCAATCCGGGCGCGTCCGCGCCTGCGGCCACCGCCGCGCTGCCCTTCCGCACGCTTGCCAGCGCGGAGCGCACGGGCCTTGAGTCCATCACGGTGTCCCAGAAGGACGGCGACGAGTATACCCTGCTCTACGAAAACGAGCGGCTGTATCTGCTTGAGGAAAACGGCGACAAAACGGCGATCAACGAGGCGGTGGGCGAGAGCATGCTGGCCGCGGTAACATCGCTGAGCGTGGAGGAGACCGTGGCCGGGGACGCGGCGGAGGTTGCCGAGCACCTTGCGGACATGGGCCTTGAGCCGCCGCAAATCACCGTGACCATTCATCGCGGGGATGGCGACCAGTGGCTTCGGCTGGGCCTGCCCTGCCCGGAGACGACCTATTACTACTACCGCTGGTCGGGGGATCCGGGCGTGTACCTGTGCGATAACGGCACCTACGAGGCCTTCGAGTGCAGCAGGCTGCTGCTGCTGCCCGTGGAGCAGCCGAGCTTTACCGCCGCGAGGGTGGATTGGGTTCGCCTGCAAAAGCGCGGCGAGGAAGCGATCGAGCTGGCTTTCTCCGTCACCGCGTCCGATACGGCCGTTGGCTCCCTGCGGTCGCCGTACGCCTACCCCCTGCGGGCGGACAGCGCCCAGAGCCTGCTGGAGGGCGTAGCCGGCCTTCGGCTGGGGGCGCGGGCAGAGATTGTGACCGCCCAGAATCGCGCGGAGCTGGGAATGGACGACCCGCTGCTGGTGATGACCGTCCATCAGGCGCAGGGCTACCAGACCGAGATCGACGGGAACGGCCAGCTTGTGCTCACGGCCCAGCCGGAGGTGCTTGCGCAGTTTACCGTACTGAGCGAGGAGGGCGAGTATTTTTACCGGGTCGAGTATGAGGGCGTGGTGTATCAGGTGAGCCGCCTCCTGCTGCAAGCCTTTGTGGAGGCCGACCCGGACGCGCTGTGTACCCGCGCGCCCGCCGATTTGGGCGAGGCGGACGTGGCCTCGGTGCAGCTTGAGCGCGGCGGCGCGAGCCTCTCGCTGGTCGTTACGCGCACCGAGCGCGTGCTGGCAAGTAACGAGCTGGAGACCGACGCGGACGGCAACGTGGTCTATGATACCGCCGTCACGGTCAACGGCGCGGAGATTGCGCTGGAGGCATACCAAGCCTTTGCGGAGCGGCTGACGGAGCTGACGGTATCGGGGACGCTGAGCGCGGCGTTTGATCCGGCGGGCCGGACGCCGAGCTGGCAGATGACGATTGCCGCGACCGACGGACAGACGCGCACACTGGTGGCCTATCCGCTGGACGCCTTCAGCGACGCGCTGGTGGTGGACGGCGTAGCGCTGCACTACCTCAACAACGAGGCGCTGGACGCGCTGCTGGGCCCGCTTGGCGAGCTGCTGCAATAGATCACAAGGGCCGGACGCATCGCGCGCCCGGCCCTTGCCTGTCCGGCGGGCTTGACGGAACGGCAGATCGCGGTATAATGGGATAGAGCCATCATCGGCCAACTTTGTCTTGACAAAGCAGGCCAACGTTGATAAAATAGCCGAAATTTAAGTACGAAAGGGCGGAGGAAAATGCTGGACGAGAACATCCGACAGGGCCTGACCTTTGACGACGTGCTGCTGATCCCGCGCGAGAGCCACGTGCTGCCCAAGGAGGTGGACACGTCCACCTATCTTGCGGAGGGCGTTAAGCTCAACGTGCCGCTGCTGTCCGCGGCCATGGACACCGTAACCGACGCGCGGCTGGCAATCGCCATGGCGCGCGAGGGCGGGCTGGGCATCATCCATAAAAACATGACCATCGAGGAGCAGGCGGGGCAGGTGGATAAGGTCAAGCGCAGCGAGCATGGCGTTATCACCGACCCGTTTTATCTTTCGCCCGATCACCTGATCCGCGACGCGGAAGCGCTGATGGCGCGGTACCGCATTTCCGGCGTGCCCATCACGCGCGGCAAAAAGCTGGTGGGCATCCTCACCAACCGCGACCTCCGCTTTGAAACCGACGACAGCCGCCGCATCGAAGAGGTGATGACCAGCAAGAACCTGATCACCGCGCCGATCGGCACCACGCTGGAGGAGGCCAAAAAGATACTGGCCGCCCACCGCATTGAAAAGCTGCCCATTGTGAACGACGATTACGAGCTGTGCGGCCTGATTACCATAAAGGATATCGAAAAAAGCACCAAGTACCCCAACTCCGCCAAGGATCCCAACGGCCGCCTGCTTTGCGGCGCGGCGGTGGGCGTGACGCACGATACCATGCTGCGCGTGGACGCGCTGGTCGCCGCCAAGGTGGATATCATCTCGCTGGATACGGCACACGGCCACAACGTCGGCGTGCTGAACACCGTGAAGGCCATCCGCGATAAATACCCCAACCTGCCGATGATCGCCGGCAACGTGGCCACCGCCGAGGGCACCCGCGATCTCATCCGCGCGGGCGCAAACTGCGTCAAGGTTGGCATCGGGCCGGGCAGCATCTGCACCACGCGCGTGGTCGCCGGGATCGGCGTGCCGCAGATCACCGCCATCGCCGACGCGGCCAAGGAGGCCGACAGGCACGGCGTGCCCGTCATCGCGGACGGCGGCATCAAGTATTCCGGCGATATCGTCAAGGCCATCGCCGCGGGCGCGTCCGCGGTAATGATCGGCAGCCTGTTTGCGGGCGTGGATGAGAGCCCCGGAGACATGGAGATCTATCAGGGCCGCTCCTACAAGGTGTACCGCGGCATGGGCAGCTTGGGCGCGATGACGCAGGCGCAGGGCTCCTCCGACCGGTATTTCCAAGAGGACGCCAAAAAGCTCGTCCCTGAAGGCGTAGAGGGCCGCGTGCCCTACAAGGGCACCCTGAGCGACGCGGTGTTCCAGCTGATGGGCGGTCTGCGCTCCGGCATGGGCTATTGCGGCACGCCGGATATCGCCTCGCTCCGCCGGGACGCCAAATTCATCCGCATCACCAGCGCGGGCCTGCTGGAGAGCCATCCGCATGACATCTCCATTACCAAGGAAGCGCCCAACTACTCGCGCCAGTCCTGAGGGTAACAACTGTAACATTTTGGGCCGCGACGCGCAAGTCGCGGCCTTTTGCATCGCTCAATCGTCCTTTTCTTTAGGCGCGTTGCGCAGGGAGGTAGGTATGCAGGATTTGGTCGTCGGTGGTATTTATCGGCATTTCAAGGGCAACCTGTATCAGGCGGTCGCGGTGGCGCGCCACTCCGAAACGCGGGAGGAGATGGTCGTCTACCGCGCGCTCTACGGCGAGCACGGCCTATGGGTGCGCCCGCTGAGCATGTTCCTCGAAATCGTGGAGAGGGACGGCGCGCGCTTTCCGCGCTTTGACTTTACGGGCGAAGTGCGTCCGCTGGAAAAATGACTTGTGAAAAGCCACAAATCTTGCTATAATAAAAAGTGGCGTATGATGGGTTTTCCTGTCGGGAGGCACATCGCGGAGCGCGTTGGCGCTGCGCCCATGGCATGATTTTATTCTCACCTGTCCGGTCCCGCGACCGCGCCGCCGACCCGTCGGCGGTCGAAACGAACCAAGGATAAGGAGTGCAATACGTTGAGCGATTTCTTCCGCGATTCCAACAACCCTTCGCAGAATACCGGCGATCCGAGCGAGCGCACGGCCGATCAGTGGCAGCGGTTTGCGTCCCCGCAGGGCGGCGACGCGGACCCCTATGCGATGTTCCGCCGTCCGGCTGACAATACCGACAGCGGGCTGCTGGACGCCGCGCCTCAGCTTGGCGCGGAGATGCAGCAGAGCGGCGTGCCGCTTTTCCCGGAAGCCGCGCAGGGGCCGGAGGCGCAGCAGTTTATGCTGCACGGAGATGAAGCGCCCACCAAGGTTGCCTCGCTGATGCGCAAGCCTCAAACGGTCAACAAGCGCACGACCGTCAGCCGCGAGCCGACCGGCTTCCAGCGCCCGACGCTGCCCGCGCAGCAGGGCGGCAGTATCGCGCATACAGGCATGACGGGCCGAATTGCCCCGGCCGTGACCGCCAACGAGGCGGCGCACATGGCGGCGAACCCGAACGCCATTTGGGGGACCGCGCGCCGCGCCGCCGTGGTGCCCGCTTCGGAAGCGCCCGCCCGCCGTCGCCGCTCCAGCCGTTACGCGGAGGGCGCGCCCGCCGCGGAGCCGTCCGCCCAGCCGCAAGTCCCGCAGGGCGGCTATCAGGGTGCAGACGCGCCCGCGCAGCCCCAGCAGGGCGGCTATGCCGATTATGGCGCGCCTGCCCAGCAGTCCCCCGCGCAGCGGGGCGTCAGCACGCCTGGCGATAACGGGGCCGATATGCCCGCGTATTTGCGTCGGCAGCCCGTGCAGCACGATTATGATCTCTTCCAAGCGGGGGACAGCGAAGCCCCCGACGAAGAAGGAACGCAAGCGCCGCGCCGCGCGGTGGACCCCGACGGGCGCTACACCGGCGCTCGCACGGCCATGCCGCAGAGCGGCGCCGCCGCGCGCCGCCAGCCGAGCGGCACGTCCGTGGCGGACAAGGCGAACGCCGCCAAGGAGCGCGTGCTCGACCGTCAGGGCGATGGCGAGCAGACGGCTTATCCCGCCGATATGCCGCAAGCGAGGCCCCAGCCGGGCCAGCGGCCCATGCAGCCGGGGCAGCGCCCTGCGCAGCCGGGCCAGCAGCGGCCCATGCAGCCGGGGCAGCGTCCCATGCAGCCGGGCCAGCGGCCCGCGCAGCCGGGGCAGCGCCCCACGCAGCCGGGTCAGCGGCCCGTGCCCGGCCAGCCGGAGGCGGCCCAGCGCGCGCCCCAGCAAAGGCAGCGGCCCATTCCGGGGCAGCGCCCGCCGCAGCAGGAGGACGCCCGCTATGCGGGAGCCTATCAGCCGGACGAAATCGACGCGCAGGACGACGAGGCTTCGTATCGCCGCAAGCAAATGCCCGCCCGGCCGCAGGAGGATTCTCCCATGCAAAAGCGCCTCCGGGGCGAGGCGGACAGCGACCGCCGCCGCTTGGCGGATCGGCCGAAATATGACTTTGAGGACGAGGACGACGAGGAGGACGACGGCCGCCGCAAGCACGGCTGTCTGATGCCGATCGTCTCCGTGCTGCTGGTGCTGGGCATTCTGCTGGCCGTGATCCTGATCCCCAACTGGGACGGCATGAACAGCGGAATCGGCACCGCCATTGGCAGCATCAAGTCCAAGATTACCGGCGTGTTCAGCAGCATCTTCCCGGAGGAGGAGCTCATCAGCAGCTTCAAGTGCGATCCCTCCAGCGGCACCGCGCCGCTTCAGCTTACATTTACCGTGCAGACCGCCAAATCCGTGCAGACGGTGCGCGTCCAAGACGACAATCAAAACGTCGTGGCCGAGGCCAGCATTGATTCCAACGGCATTGCCGGCATTACGGTCACGCAAAATTCCAACATGATCATCTGGGCGCTGAGCTATACCGTGCCCGACGAGTACACCGGGCAATACTACGTGACCGCGCAGGCCAAGGGCAGCGAGGACTGGTGCGAGAATATCAAGCTGGATACGATGGTCGTCGTGCAGCCTCCCGTCAGCCTGACGCCGGACGTCAGCAACTTTGATTGCACGCCCAGCAGCGGCGATGTGCCGCTGACGCTCCGGTTCAGCGTGCGCACCGGCTCGCAGGTGCTTGCCATCCGCGTGGCGGACGATTACGACAATGAGCTGTTTACTAAGGCATGGGACGACAGCGAGGATACCGGCGAAAGCGACACGCGCGTCTGGGCGCACGAGATCGAGATCAGCCAATCCTACGAGGGCTCGTATCACCTGCTCTACCAGCTGGATACCGAGAGCGCCTTTGAGGATAGCTCCTTTGCGGTGCGCGTCTCGCTGACGGCGCCGGACGACACGCCCGCGCCTGACGAGGGCGGCGACGCGACCCCGCTGACAGAGCCGGATGCGACGGTCGCGCCGACGGATACGCCCGCGCCCACCGCCGCTCCTACCGCCGCGCCCACCGTCGCGCCGACGGCGCTGCCGCTGCTTCCCGCCAGCTTTACCGATGATACCGCGCCCTCCGCGCTCAAGCTGACCGCGACGCTCTACGAGGGCACCAAAAAGCTGGACAGCTTCTCCCGCACCAAGGTCATCTCCATGCTCAACCCGTATTCCTACTCCTACTGGGAGGGCGGCGTATTCGCCTTCCGCGGCGGCAACTTCCGCCAGAACGCGGCCTTCGGCACCTGCAAGGTGGAGGACGGCACGCTGACGCAGGCATGGTCTGTCCCCGTGGGGAGCCTGCGCGTTGAAAAGGATACGCTCTACGGCGTCGGCTGGACGGGCCAGCCCGCCATCATCAAATGGTACAAGGAAGCCCGCGAGCTGATGAACCTCTACCCCGAAAAGCAGAGCAAGGAAAAGCTCATCGAGGTCATTATCGGCGCGCTGGACGGCAAAATCTACTTCCTTGATCTGGAGGATGGCTCCGCGACGCGCGATCCCATCGATCAGGGCTCGCCCATCGCGGGCAGCGTATCGGTGAACACGGGCACCGCCCCGATGCTCGCCGTGGGCCAAAACGCCAGCCGCCTGTATAAAAAGACGGTGGATACGGGCTATCGCGTGTACAGCCTGCTCAACGGCTCCAGACTGCTGTTCTTGGACGGCAAGCAGAAGGGCGCCGTGACCGCCAACGGTACATTTGACGGAAGCGCGCTCTTTGACAAGGATACCGGCAACATGATCGTGGCCGGCGAGAACGGCATGCTCTACACGGTCGATTTCGGCGAGATCACAGGCGATCATCTGATCTTCGACCACATCGCGGGAACCATTACGGTCAAGCCCACGGTGCAGCGCTATACGGCCATTGTAAAGAACGAGAAAAAGGCCGACACGGGCGTGGAGAGCAGCGTGGCCATGTACGCAAACTACGCCTACTACGCGGATTCCGCCGGAATCTTGCAATGCGTGGACGTGAGCACCCTCACCCCGATGTGGGCCGCCGATATGGGCGACAACACCGACGCGACCATTGCGCTGGATTGCCCGGACGCGTCCACCGTGGCGCTGTACACCGGCACGACCATCGACAACCAAGGCAAAAAGGGCGTCAGCACCATCCGTCGCCTGAACGCGCTGACCGGCGAGCAGGTGTGGGCCTATACGGTGGAGGGCGTGGCGTACGACAGCAAGCACGAGGCCGGCTGCGTCGGCTCGCCGATCGTTGGCCAGAACAGCCTGAGCGACGTGGTGATCTTCAACGTCTCCAACGGCGATGCGGGCGGCGTGCTCCTTGCGCTGAGCAAGAAGGACGGCTCCATTGTGTGGCGCGTGGACTTCCCGGCGTACAGCCATTCCAGCCCCGTGGCCATATACAACGCCGACGGGGACGCGTGGATCGCGCTGGGCGACAGCTCCGGCATGCTCTACCTGCTGGACGGCAAGGATGGCTCCACGGTTGCCTCCCTCCAGCTGGAGGGCCAGATCATCGGCTCCCCGGCCGTGTACCGCAATATGCTGGTCGTCGGCACCTCCGGCAAGGACGTCAGCCAGATTTACGGAATCGAGATCAAGTAAGCGGATGGCCTAGCGGCTGTGACGCTTGCTTGCGGACAGCCCCGGCGTGCCGACGCACGCCGGGAGAATACCCCGTCGGCATGGAGCGCAGCCCTTGGATGGGCGCGGACATAGCGTTGGCGTTGGCAATGAAAAGGCAGACGCAGCGCAGGGAATCCTCATAAACAAAAAGTGCCTATCCAAGCGGATAGGCCTTTTTGATTGCAAACCGCAGCGGGCAGGTTACTTATGCGCCTTTTGCAGAAGGCTGGCTACTTCATCGGCCTTGAGAACCCTGCCAAAAGAATGACATACGACCGATAGACATATGTCAATGCGTTCCGGCGTTTTTTTTCGCGGTTTGTGATCGATCGGCAGATCTTCGGTCGAAAAAGCGCGATGCGTCACGGCCTAGAGGTTCGTCAAGAGAAAAAGGAAGAAAATTATCTAAACAATGTGTTACGAGTCCGTTGCGGACGCTAGTAAAACTATGTACTCTCTGTCCAATAAAAAACAAGCGCAGCCAAGAAAAGGAGAAAACTGCCCCGCTAAATGTTTCCAAATCATTGCAAAGAAGTAAAATCACAACTGGTTGTATATGAAAATTTATGATATACTACATCTGACAGGTCTTGTTACATATATTGTCAACTGGTACCAGATATGGTATAATCCCGTCGATACTGTAATGAGAGATGGGCGATGCTCTATGAATGTCCTATCCATCATCATTATGCTGCTGGGCATAGGATGGGTGGCATACCTGATTGTCATGGACAATCGAAAGGCGTACAAGCAGCGTTTGCGCGCCCAAAAGATGTATGCCAGCCCCATGTTTCAGGAGCTGCAGCCAATGCTGAAGCCCTTCCGCAAGGCGCCGTTTGAGCAGCTCAAGGTTGACCGCTTCGGCGTATATGTCCGGCTTGTTCAGCCCGGCGGCGAGGAGATCTGCTATCGGTTTGACGAGCACGGCTACCCCAACCTGACGCTGGAGCGGCAGGAGGCGCTGCTCACGCTGCTGGAATCCGCCCTGCCCCGCATTACGGACAGCAACCAGTACCACCTGCGCAAGAAGCGCCGCAAGATGCTCAGTGGCAAGTACGAGTACATTTTTGCTTACATTATCGATACTGACTACAAAATCTCGCTCAATCGCGCGCCCTACTATGACAGCTCGCTGCAAACCACACAGCGCGGATAGCTATAAGAATCGACCCGCCTTGATGGGCGTTTCAATCCGTTCCTCCACATAGCGGCGCAGGCAGGGCAGCATGCTCTCCGCGTCGCTATCGCTTTGTCCGGCGGCGTAGCCGTCCCGCATCACCTGCCGCATCCATGCAACCTGCGCCGCGCTCAGGCGGAACGCGTCGCGCGGCGCGCAGGCCTCGCAGCACAGCCCGCCCGCGCGCGTATCCAGCAGCGCGCCGCTGTGCGTGTCCAGCGCGTTGCGGCAGCGGATGCAATGGTTCATGCGCGGCCGATAGCCCATCGCCATGGAAAACAGCAGCAAAAACGCCGCCGTCACCGCGCGGGGCTGATCGGGCTGGACGTAGCAGAGCTGGTACAGGCTCTTGAGCAGCAGCCGATACAGGTCGTCCTCCGGCTCGCCAAGCTGCACCACCGCGTTGCACAGCGCCAGCATGTACGCGCCGCAGCTCAGCCGCGGATGATCCAGCCGCAGGTCGTAAAAGCTGTCCTCAATGGCGCAGGCGGTCAGCGTATAGCGGTCGCCGCTCTGATAGAAGATAAACTCGCCGTACGCAAAGGGCTCGCTGGCCGCCATGAGAGGGCTCTTGGCGCGGCGGCAGCCGCGGCTGAGGGCTTCCACGCGGCCCAGACCGGGGCAGAGCAGCGTGAGCATGCGGTCGCGGTCGTGGTAATCGGCGGTGCGGAGCACGATTCCCTGTACGGTTACGGACGGCATAGTCGGCCTCCTTTGCTTGATGGCTCCATTATACCACCGCCAAGCGCGGGCCGGAAGCCCGGACATTCGGTTCAAACGTTTTAGCTAACCAGATTGTGCAACGCATGATATCAAACGGTTTGGCAAAACACCCGCGCAAGCTGCCGCACTAAAACACGAACTATATTTTATAAAACGATGGCAATATTCGCTTTTCTGTGCTATACTCATCTGCGAATGATTTGAGCAGGGAGGCCAAAGCATGGAAAAAATCCGCAGGAATGAGCGCATTGCGGCGCTGTGCAGACTGCTTGCCTCGTCCCCGAACCAAACGTTCACGCTCGGCCAGTTTTGCGAGCGCTTTGGCGCCGCCAAGTCCACCATGAGCGAGGATGTGGATATTCTCAAGCGCGCGTTTGCGGAGTTTGATCTGGGCGAGCTGCAAACGGTCACCGGGGCGGCGGGCGGCGTGCGTTTTCGCCCCACCATGAGCAAAAAGGCCGCAAACGATTTTGTCACCGGGCTTTGCGGAGAGCTGTGCAGCAAGAGCCGCGTGCTTCCGGGCGGATACCTATACCTGAGCGATCTGCTCAGCCGTCCGCAGCTTGCAAGCAAAATGGGCGTGATTATCGCGCAGGAGTTCTACCAGCAGGAGCCGGACTTTGTGCTGACCATGGAGACGAAGGGCATCCCCGTCGCGCTGATGACCGCGCGCGCCATGGGCGTGCCGCTGGTGATCGCGCGCCGCAGCGGTAAGGTATACGAGGGCCCCGCCGTGAACATCAACTATGTCACCGGCTCGGCGGGCAACATCGACACCATGAGTCTCAGCCGCCGCGCCGTCAAGGAAGGCCAGCGCGCGCTGATCGTGGATGATTTTCTCAAGGCGGGCGGCACGGCCAAGGGCATGTGCGACCTGATGCGGGAGTTCAACGTTGCCGTGGTGGGCACCGCCTTTGTGGTGGCCACGGCCAAGCCGGAGACCAAGCGCATCTCCGGTGAGAAAGCGCTGATGATCTTGGAAAGCTCCGACTTGGAGCCCGAAACGCTGCGAATTTCGCCGGCCGAATGGCTGACGCTGTAAGAATCGAGGATGAATATGGAAAGCATCAAGGCATACCTGATCGGCAATCAAACCAACCCGCTGCTCGCGCGGGAGCTGCTGGGCCGCCCCGTGCAGGCGTATGCGCTTGCCGCGCTCAACGAGGCCTGCCCCGGCAATGTATCCATGCTGATGACCCCGCAGGAGAAGACCGGGCTGATCGCCTCGCTGCAAGCCGAGACGGCGCAAAAGATTGTTTTTGTTCGCGCCGATTCCGCCACCGCCGAGCCGCAGGGCGTCTACACGCTGTGCGCGCAGGCCAGCGCGAACCAAGACGAGATGTTCGCCATCACGATCCCCGGCACGCAAACGCTGCTGGCGCTGTGCTCCGACCGCGAGCTGCTGCTGCGCACGCTGGACGGCGCGACGCTGGACAGCCTGCAGGATCTGCTACCCTTGCTTGCCAAGCAGGACGTGCACCTGCGCGCGATCCCCGTGCCATCGCCCGTCAAGTGCATCGCGGTGGACTCGCCGCGCAGTTTCGCGGCCGCGCACGCCGCGCTGCGTCAGGATATTCTGGACAAGCTCCTCGACGCGGGCGTGATCATCCTCGACCCGGAGCGCACCATCATCGAGGCCGACGTGCAAATCGGCGCGGGCACGATCGTCTATCCGGGCAATCTGCTCATGGGCAAGACCGTCATCGGCGCGGGCTGCACGCTCTGGCAGAACAACCGGTTGCAAAACGCGACCGTCGGCGACGGCACGACCGTGGAGAGCAGCGTGCTGCTCAACTGCGCTGTCGGCGCAAAAACCACCGTGGGGCCCTACGCCTACGTGCGCCCGGATTCCAACGTGGGCGACGGCTGCCGCATCGGCGACTTTGTGGAAATCAAAAACAGCAAAATCGGCAACGGCACCAAGGTGAGCCACCTGACGTATGTGGGCGACAGCGACTTGGGCGAGCACATCAACCTTGGCTGCGGCGTGGTGTTTGTGAACTACGACGGCAAGACCAAAAGCCGCTCCACCGTGGCCGATCATGCCTTTATCGGCTGCAACTGCAATTTGGTGGCCCCCGTGCATGTGGGCGAGAACGCCTATATTGCCGCCGGAAGCACCATCACGGAGGACGTCCCGGCCGACGCGCTCTACGTGGCGCGCTCGCGCGGCACGACCAAGGAGAACTGGGTCAGCAAGCGCAAGGAGCAGGGCAAGCTGTAAGCGCCGAGCCAATCCGGCGAACGCAATCAATTCTTTATGCGCGCGGCAGGAGAACCAACCGCCCGCGTCGAAACCGTTACAGCCGCTTGCGCAAGGGCAAGGCGGCTGTTTTTTGCGGAAGGGGAATCGCCCTTTCCGCCTCTCGTCGTTTCATCCCAAAGGAGGCAACCATGCACCTGATCGTCGGGCTGGGCAACTACGGCAAGCTGTATGAGCATACCCGCCACAACGTCGGCTTTGACGTGGTGACGCTGGTATCGCAAAAGCTGAACATCCCCATTACCAAGCGCCGCTGCGAGGCGCTTATCGGCGAGGGCAAGCTGGGCGCGGAGAAGCTCGTGCTCGCCCTGCCGCAGACCTATATGAACAACTCCGGCGTGGCGGTGGATCAGCTGCTGCGCCGCTTCAAGCTGACCCCGCGGGAGCTTGTGGTGGTTTACGATGATATCGACCTCGCGCTGGGCGCGGTGCGCATCCGCGCAAACGGCAGCGCGGGCACGCACAACGGCATGCGCTCCGTGCTGGACTACGTGCAGACGCCGGACTTCCCGCGCATCCGCGTGGGCGTGGGCGCGCGCGAGGAGGGCTACGATCTGGC
Source organism: uncultured Oscillospiraceae bacterium (assembly GCA_964408185.1). GTDB lineage: Bacteria > Bacillota > Clostridia > Christensenellales > Aristaeellaceae > CAYOYK01. The sequence continues at coordinate 51,818 of CAYOYK010000016.1, forward strand.
CGAGTGGGTGCTCAGCCACTACCATGGCGACGAGGAGCGCAAAATTGTCGCGGAGGCCTACGAGCAGGCCGCGCAGGCGGTGATTGAGCTGATTGAGCACGGAACCGACGCGGCCATGAACAAGTACAACTCCCGCAAGAAAAAGGAGGACGCATGAGCTATCAAGGGCTGATGACCGCGCTGGACGGGCTGGACAGCTTTCAGGCGCTGCTGCAGGCGACGCGGGAGCCCGGCGTGTGCGCCGTGTGCGGGCTGGCGGACGGCGAGCGCGCGTTCGTGGCGGCCGCGCTGGCGCGGCGCACGGGGCGGCCTGTGGTGCTGATCTCTCCCAGCGAGCTGATCGCCAACCGACAGGCCGAGGATATCCGCCAGCTTTTGGGCGGCGGCGTAGCGGCGCTGCCCGCGCGTGAGCTGGACTTTACGCGCGCCGCGCAGAGCCGGGAGAGCACATGGCAGCGCCTTGGCGTGCTTGCGGCGCTTCGCGCGGGAGAAGCCAATGTGCTCTGCCTTTCCGCGGAGGGCTGGATGGATCGCCTTCCGCCCGCCGCGAGCTTTGACGCGGCGCTGATTACGCTGGCCGAGGGCGACGACTGCGACCCGGAGGCCCTGCTGGACGCGCTTGTGCGCAACGGCTATGAACGCGTGGACATGGTGGAGGGGCAGGGCCAGTGCGCGCGGCGCGGCGCGCTGGTGGACGTGTATCCGCCCAACCTGCCGGAGGCTGTGCGCGTGGAGCTGTTCGGCGATCAGATCGACAGCCTGCGCCTGTTTGACTGCATCAGCCAGCGCAGCGTCCGTCGGGAGAAGCGCGTCGTGCTGGCTCCGGCCACGGAATGTCTGATCCCGGAGGGCGAGCGCGCCGCCGCCGCGGGTCGGCTGCACGCCGCGCTGCAAGCGGAGCTGGGCGACGACGCGCCCGGCGCGGAAAGCAAGCCCGACGCTCCGTCAGCCGAGCCTTGGGCGCTTGATCTGCCCCCGCTTGAGGACTGGCTGCTGGACGATGAGGACGCCCTGCCCAGCTTTAGCGAGCTGGCCCTGCCGGACGCGCAGAAGGCCAAAACCGCCAAGTCCGCAAAGAACAACGCCTTTGCCGCCTCCAAAAAGCTCCCGGCCACCTCGCCCAACCAGCCGACTGCGGACGAGAAACCCGCCGCGAAGCGCGAAGCCCGCCCGTGGGCGGAGGACGACCGCGCCTCGCTGCTCAAGCGCCGCATGGACGATGTGGATCGCGTGGCGCAGGGCCATCCCGTGCGCGCGGGTCAGATGCTGCTGGAGCTTCTTTTGCCGCAGACCGTCACGGCGGCCGATTACCTGAACGATCCCGTGTATGTGCTCGATACGCCGGAGCTGCTGCAAAGCCGCGCGAACGCGCGCAGAAGCGCCCTCGCCGATGAGCTGACCGAGGCGCGCCGGCGCGGCGACGGCCTGCAAGCGCAGGAAAGGCTGCTTTGGGACTATTCGGCGCTGCTGGAGCGTCTGCAAGCCCATCCCGTGGCCGCGCTTACCGACGCGGCGCGCCCGCAGGGCAGGCTTCAGCCCGGAACGGTGCTGGACATGAGCTCCACGCCCGTCACGCCGTACCAGAGCCAGCTCAGCTTCCTCAAGGCCGATCTGCTCAAGTGGCGGGAGGCCGGCTACGCCATCGCGCTGCTGTGCGGCGGCGAGGCCCGCGCGCACCGCTTGGAGCGCGCCCTCGCGGAGCTGGACGTGACCGCGACCTACGCGGCCGATCTGCCCAGCAACTTGATCCGGGGCGAGGCGCTGCTGCTGCCCATGAGCCTGCAAAAGGGCTTTGTGCACG
>CAYOYK010000017.1:0-50439 GCA_964408185.1 uncultured Oscillospiraceae bacterium
CGTAGCCGATGAAATCCATATCTGCAAGCGCCTTGGCGCTCTCGATGCGCAAGTCCTTGTAGAACGCGCCCTGCACGATGCCAAACAGCGCCTGATCGCCGTCCGTGTGGTGCTTCTGACAGCGGGCGGCCCAGCGGTGCGTGCGTTCCATGGCCTCGCGGGCCGTGTCGTGATCGCAGGGGTAAGCGGTGCACACGTCAAACGCCATGACGATGTCCGCGCCCAACGCGTGCTGGATATCCATGCTCACCTCCGGGGAGATGAACCGGCGGCTGCCGTCCAGATGGCTCTGGAAGGTGACGCCCTCCTCCTTGATCTTGCGGATGCCCGCCAGCGAGAACACCTGAAACCCGCCGCTGTCGGTCAGAATGGGATGGTTCCAGCTCATAAAGCGGTGCAATCCGCCCGCCTCGCGCACCAGCTCCTCGCCGGGGCGCAGATGCAGGTGATAGGTGTTGGACAGGATGATCTCCGCGCCGATCTCCTCCAGCTCGCGCGGCGTCATGGCCTTGACCGTGGCCGCCGTGCCTACGGGCATGTAAACCGGGGTGTGGATATCTCCGTGCGGGGTGTGCAGCACGCCCAGCCTTGCGCCGGTTTGCTTGCAGGTCTTGAGAATATCAAACGAAAAGCCGCTCATCGGGTTTCTCCTTGCTCGCTCAAAAAGCGTTGAATGGATACACCGTAGGGTGCGAACGCCGGGCCCTCCGGGGCGCTGAGAAACGTCATCGGCGTGCGCAGCGTGGGGTGCTCCACGCGCAGCACCGCGCCCCATAGGCCGATGCTCTTGCCCGCGACGCCCGCGCCGTAGCGCATGTCGTACAGGATGGGCCATCCCGCGTGCGCTAGCTGCACGCGAATTTGGTGCTTGCGTCCGGTTTGCAGGCAAATGTGCAGCAGCGCGGTTCCATCCTGCGCGGCCAGCCGATCGTAACGCAGTACAGCCCGCTGCGCGCCTTGCGTGCCCTCCGGCACGATAAGCATCCCGCCGTCCTCGGCCTTGGCCAGCCAATCGGTCAGCTCGCCGCTCTCCGGCGGGCATCCCACAGTCACGGCCAAGTACTCCCGGTGCATTTTCTGGGCGCGAAGCTGTTCGCTCAGGCGCGCGGCGGCCTTGCTGGTCTTGGCCATGCAGACCAGACCGCCCACGGGCCGATCCATGCGATGGATAAGCCCCAAGTATGCCTCGCCGGGCTTGTGATAGGTCTCCTTGAGGTAACGCTTCATGGCCTCGGCCAAGCAGTCGTCACCGGTCGCGTCGCCCTGCGTAAGCAGGTTGGGCGGCTTGACGGCAACGAGCAGGTGATTGTCCTCGTATACGATCTTACACATCGGGCGTCCACCGGGCCGTGGTGCCGCAGGGCAGCACGCCGCCCGCCTTGACGGAGAGGCAAAGCTCGTCCGCCGCGGTATGGCCGGCGCGCCCCGCGAGGCAGCGCTCCACCACGTTGCCCAGCACGCTGGCTGAAAAGCCCGTGGTGTAGCCGTTCACCAAAAAGAAAACCGGCGTATCGCTGAGCGCCTGCGCGCACAGCTCCACCAGACCGTACAGCTCGTCCTCCAGCTTCCATACCTCGCCGTTCGGGCCGCGGCCATAGCTGGGCGGATCCATCAGAATGCCGTCGTAGCGGTTGCCGCGCCGCAGCTCGCGGCGAACAAAGGCCGCCGCGTCCTCGATGAGGAACCGTGTGTTTGCCTCCGGGATGCCGCTCAGATCGCGGTTTTCCTTGGCCCAGAGCACCATGCCCTTGGCGGCGTCCACATGCGTGACCTGCGCGCCCTGCGCGGCGCAGGCCATAGTTGCCCCGCCCGTGTAGGCAAAGAGATTGAGCACCTTGGGGCGCGGGTTCGCGCTTTTTTTGATCTGCTCGCGCATAAAGCGCCAGTTGGCCGCCTGCTCAGGGAACAGCCCCGTGTGCTTGAAGCCCGTGGGGCGCACGTAGAAGCGCAGGTCGTCCAGCGCGACCACCCAGCGCTCAGGCAGACGATCAAAGAACTCCCAGCTCCCGCCGCCCGTCTCGGCGCGGTGATACCACGCCTGCGCGCGCTCCCATTGCTTGGGCGCGGCCTTGGGCCAGATCACCTGCGGGTCGGGGCGGCGCAAAACCACGTCGCCCCAGCGCTCCAGCTTCTCGCCGTCGCCGGTGTCCAGCACCTCATAATCCTGCCAGAAATCGCACAGAAACATAGCGTTCCTTTCTTTGGGAAGGCAGCCGCGCGGGGGCGGCGTCGCCCGCGCGCGGCATGGGGGTCACGCCTTGCGGATGCTCAGCGTGGCGGGCTTGCCGTTGATATCCCATTCGCGGGCGATCGCGTCCGCAGGGGCCGCGTCGGCGGTCAGGCTCTCGGCCAGCACGCCGCGCACGATGCTCTCGCGGCCGCTCTCGATGGCGGCGGCAAGCGCCTCGTCGGCCTCGTAGGTCACCCGAATGCGATCAGTCACGTCAAAGTCGGCTTCCTTGCGCATGGTTTGCAGCTTGCTCACGACCTCGCGCCAGTAGCCCTCGGTCACGAGCGCGTCGGTCAGGTTGCAGTCCAGCACCACGGTCAGCCCGCCGTCCGTCTGCGCGGCAAAGCCTTCCTTCTGCACGGCCTCGGTGAGCACGTCGTCCTTGCCCAGCGATACGGGCGCGCCGTTGACCTTGAAGTCAAGCGTCTTGCCTTGATCGAACAAATCCACCACGTCGTTGCCGTCCAGCGTTTTGAGCTTCGCGCCGATGCCGCCCAGCAGCTTGCCGTATTTAGGGCCCAGCGTGCGCATTTGCGGCTTGAGGTTGTAGGTGGTAAAGGCGCGCGCGTCGTCGGTGAACACCACGCGCTTGACGTTCAGCTCGTCCTCGGCCAGCTCTTGGAAGGGCGCGTCAAAGCGGGTGCCCTTGACATACAGCACGGAAAGCGGCTGGCGCACCTTGAGGTTGGCAAGGTTGCGGCAGGCGCGGCCAAGGCCGATGACCCCCAGCAGCGCCTCCATCTGATCGCAGAGATTCTCGTCGATGTAGGCTTCCTCCGCGGAGGGGAAGTCGCACAGGTGCACGCTTTCGGGCGCGGCGGCATCCACCGTGCGCACGAGGTTTTGGTACATCTCCTCAGCCATAAAGGGCACGTAGGGCGCGATGACCTTGCTCAGCGTGGTCAGCACGGTGTAGAGGGTGATGAACGCGGCCTCCTTGGTATCGTCCATGCCCTTGCCCCAGAAGCGCTCGCGGCCCCGGCGCACGTACCAGTTGCTCAACTCGTCCACAAAGCCCTCGATGGCGCGCGCGCCCTCCGGGATGCAGTAGCTGCCGAGCTGCGCGTCCACCTCGCGCACGAGGAGGTTGAGCTTGCTGAGGATCCAGCGATCCATCAGCGTGAGCTTGGCGCTTGCCAGCGGGTGCGCCTTGGGGTTGAAGCCGTCGATGTTGGCGTAGAGCACAAAGAACGCGTAGGTGTTTTGCAGCGTGCCCATAAACTTGCGCTGGCCCTCGCTCACCGCCTCGTCGCTGAAGCGGCAGGGCAGCCACGGCGCGCCCGCAGTATAGAAGTACCAGCGCACGGCGTCCGCGCCCTGCTTATCCAGCACGCTCCACGGATCGACCACGTTGCCCTTGTGCTTGCTCATCTTCTGGCCATCCTTATCCTGCACGTGGCCCATCACGATGCAGTTTTGGAACGGGGCCCGATCAAACAGCAGCGTGCCGATGGCCATGAGCGTGTAGAACCATCCGCGCGTCTGGTCGATGGCCTCGCTGATGAAATCCGCCGGGAAGCGGCTCTCGAACACCTCTTTGTTCTCGAAGGGGTAGTGCCACTGCGCGAACGGCATGCTGCCGCTGTCGTACCAGCAGTCGATGACCTCCTTGACGCGGTGCATAGGCTTGCCGCATTCGGGGCAGGTGATCTCGACTTCGTCGATGAACGGGCGGTGCAGCTCAATATCGCCAACGGGCTTGGTGGCCATATCGCGCAGCTCCTGCTTGGAGCCGATCACGTGCATATGCCCGTCCTCGCACTGCCAGATGGGCAGCGGCGTGCCCCAATACCGCTCGCGGCTGAGGCCCCAGTCGATCACGTTCTCAAGGAAGTTGCCCATGCGCCCCTCCTTGATGTTATCCGGGTACCAGTTGACGCTGCGGTTGTTGGCGACCAGCCGGTCGCGCACCTCCGTCATGCGGATGAACCACGTGGCCCGCGCGTAATAGATGAGAGGGGTATCGCAGCGCCAGCAGAAGGGATAGTTATGCGTGTAGCTGGGCGAGGCGAACAGCAGACCGCGCGACTTCAGATCGGCCAGAATCTTGGGGTCGGCCTCCTTGACAAAATCGCCCGCCCACGGGGTGCAATCGGCCATTTTGCCCTGCGTATCCACCAGCTGCACAAAGGGCAGCTTGTTCTCGCGGCCCACACGCGCGTCGTCCTCGCCAAACGCGGGCGCGATATGCACAATGCCGGTGCCGTCCTCCAAGGTGACGTAATCATCGCAAACCACATACCACGCCTTTTCGCGGGGATGGGCAAGCTCGTACAGCGGGGCGTACTCGGTGCCCGCCAGCGCGTCGCCCTTGACCACGCGGGTGATCACCGCGTCGTGCGCGGCCTCGCCGAACACGCTGTGCATCAGCGCCTTGGCCATGATGTAGGTCTGCCCGTCGAGGGTGAACTCGGCGTAATCCTCCTTGGCGTTGACGCAGAGGGCCACGTTGCTGGGCAGCGTCCACGGCGTGGTCGTCCAAGCCAGCAGGTAGGTGTTTTGGCGGCCCTTTACGGCAAAGCGCACGATCGCGGAGGGCTCGGTGACCTCCTTGTAGCCCTGCGCCACCTCGTGGCTGCTCAGCGCGGTGCCGCAGCGCGGGCAATAGGGCACGACCTTGTAGCCGTGGTACAGCAGGCCCTTATCGGCAATTGTTTTGAGGCTCCACCACACGGACTCGATGTAGTCGTCATGGTACGTCACATAGGGGTGCTCCATGTCCACCCAATAGGCGACGCGCTCGCTCATTTCCTCCCACTCGTGCTGGTACTTCCAAACGCTTTTTTTGCACTCGGCGACAAAGGGCTCGATGCCGTATTTCTCAATTTGCGGCTTGCCGTTGAGGCCAAGCTGCTTTTCCACCTCCAGCTCCACGGGCAGGCCGTGGGTATCCCAGCCCGCTTTGCGCAGCACGGATTTGCCCTTCATGGTTTGGTAGCGGGGGATCAAGTCCTTGATGGCGCGGGTTTCGATGTGTCCGATGTGCGGGCGGCCGTTGGCTGTGGGCGGCCCGTCGAAGAATGTGTACTCCTCCGCGCCGTCGCGCAGGTGCAGGCTCTTGTTCACGATGTCGTGTTCCTTCCAGAACGCGAGAACCTCTTTTTCGCGGCCCGAAAAATCCATGTCCGTAGATACCTTTTTGTACATGCAGTTCCCCTCCGTGGCGGAATCCCCGCCGTTATTCGCGCTTGGAACAAAAAAACGCCCCACGCTTGCGCATGGGACGGATTGCTCCGTGGTACCACCCAAATTGGCGATGACTCGCCCTCTCCGGCTGCCGATGACAGCGCCGCTCTGTAACGGGAGCACCCGGCGCGGCCTACAAGGCTTCGTCCGCGCGGCTCCGGGGCGATGGGCGATTGCGGCTCCTCGCGCCTGCCTTGCACCGTTTGCAGGCTCGCTTGGCGATTGACCGCTGGCCGTCCCCTTCTTGGCTGATGAGGGTATTATACGCACAAAAAGCCAAAAAGTAAAGAGCGCGTTCGGATTTTTGGCCGAGCGAAGGGCACGAAAAAAGCAAAGCGGCCCGGCGGAGAACCATTCCGCCTTACGCGGCGGAGGGCAAACCGATTCTCCGCCGATAGAAGCTGCGCAGGCAGCCCGTTTTGTCGCGTATTTTATAAGAAGCGCGCGGTTCTGCACCGACGAATAACCCCGTGCCGATTTCCCCGCCCGCCCGCACATAGCCACGCCGGGACGGGCATATGCTCGTAGTGCAAACAGGCGGGTAAGGAGTGGAAAACGTGAAGATCAAGCGTGCCGATGTGGAACGGATCCTCATTTTATGCGCGGCGGTGCTGGTGGTGGTGCTGGCGCTCACCGGGAGCAGCACAACCACCACGACCATGGTGGGGGAGGGCGACGCGCCCATCACTGTAACCAGCTCAGACGCGGCGGCTGATACGGTGGCGACCATCGTCTACTATGCGGACGGAGACGGCTACTTGGTGCCGGTTACGCGGCAGATCGCCCAAACGGACGGCATCGCCAAGGCGACGCTGGCGCTGATGGTGCAAAGCGGAGCGAACGATCTGGACGCGGCGCGGCTGGGCCTGCGCACGGTCGTCCCGGAGGGTACCACGTTTGAGCTGGATATTGCGGGCGGCAAGGCGCGCGTCGATCTGAGCGCCGAGGCCCTCGGCTGCGCCACGCTGGCGGATGAGCAGCTCATGGTGGAGGGCATCGCCAATACGCTGTGCTGCTTCAGCACCGTGGACGAGGTCAGCTTTCTGTTTGACGGGCAGAAGCGCAGCAAGCTGACCAACGGCATGGATGTGAGCGGCGTGTTCGCGGGCGATACGGCCAACATGGAGCCGGTATCCGCAACGGGCGACTACGGTACCGTGCAGCTCTATTTTCCCTCGCAGACGGGGCGGCTGCTGGTGCCGATTACGCGGCCCGTGTTCAGCGTAGCCGATCCCACCACCGCGATGATAGAGCTGGCCAACGGCCCGCAGCCGGACAGCGGGCTGGAGCGCGCCCTGCCGGAGAACTGCGGCGTGCGCAGCGTGACCATGAAGGACGGAGTTGTAACGGTGGACTTCAGCAAGGAGTTTACCGAAGCGTTGCAAGGCAGCGACGGCGGCAAGCAGACCATCCGCGCGATACTGTTCACCTGCGCGCAGTTTCCCGGCGTGCAGAAGGTGCAGATGCTGGTGGAGGGGCAGCCCATTGAAAAGCAGCCGGACACGGCCACCACCTTCCTCAACGACGCGGACGAGGTAGCGGCGCAGTATCCGGGCGTTGTGGAGCTGGATTAGGCAGGAGGAATCCCTTCGCGCGGCGAACAACAGTATCGGGGCATTTCAGGGCGGCGTCAGCCGCCCTGCTTCGGATGGAGGGGTACGGCATGCGGCGTGTGGATGGACGGGCGGAAAACGAGCAGCGTCCGGTGGAGATTCTGATGGATTTTGTCAAGACAGCGGACGGGAGCTGCCTGATCAGCACGGGGAGCACGCGGGTCATATGCACCGCCTCGGTGGACGAGGGCGTGCCGCCGTTCCTCAAGGGCAAGGGGCAGGGCTGGCTGACCGCTGAGTACGCCATGCTCCCGGCATCTACGGGCAAGCGCAAGCCCCGCGACGGCGTAAAGAAGGACGGCCGGAGCGTGGAGATACAGCGCCTCATCGGACGCTCGCTGCGGCAGGCCGTCGATTTGACGCTGCTGGGCGAGCGCACCGTCACGCTGGATTGCGACGTGCTGCAAGCCGACGGCGGCACGCGCACGGCCTCCATCACCGGGGCGTACTGCGCGCTGGTCATGGCGGTGGACAAGCTGCTGCAAGGCGGCCTGCTGGCGCGCAGCCCCATCGTGGGGCAGGTGGCCGCCATCAGCTGCGGGCTGGTGGAGAATACCCCGCTGCTCGACCTGTGCTATCAGGAGGACAGCCGCGCGCAGACGGATATGAACCTCGTCATGAATCAGCGGGGCGAGTTTATCGAGCTGCAGGGCACCGGCGAGGGCCGGGCGTTCAGCAACATCGAGCTGCAAGCCCTGCTGGATATGGGCCGCGCGGGGGTATCGGCGCTGATGCGCGCCCAGCGCGCGGCGCTTGCGGGCTGCGGCGGAGAGCTTGTGCCGCCGCGCGCGCTGGTGGCCGCCACCGGCAATCCGGGCAAGCTGCGCGAGCTGCGCGCCATCTTTGCCGGCGTGTGCGAGGTGATCAGCCAGCGCGACGCGGGCTTTGCCGGCGCTGTGGAGGAGAACGGCGATACCTTCGAGGCCAACGCGCGCCTCAAGGCCGAGGCCGTGATGCGCGCGACGGGCCTGCCCGCGCTGGCCGACGACAGCGGCCTTGCCGTGGTCGCGCTGGACGGCGCGCCGGGCGTGCACAGCGCGCGGTACGCGGGCGACCATGGCGACGACGGGGCCAACAACGCCCTGCTGCTGCAAAACATGGCCGGACAGGCCGATCGCCGCGCGCGCTTTGTGTGCGCCATGGCGCTGGCGCTGCCGGGCCGGAAAACGCTGCTGACGCGCGGCGAGTGCGAGGGGACCCTGCTGGAGAGCCTCGTCGGCGAGGGAGGCTTCGGCTATGACCCGCTGTTCCTGTACAAGGACGGGCAGACCTTCGCGCAGATGAGCGACGATCAAAAGAACCAAATCAGCCATCGCGCCGCGGCGGCCCGCGAGATGCGCGCGCTGCTGGAGAGGGAGCTGTAACTTGACGGAGGAGAACCGCGTGGGCATCGAGTTCGCCCGCGTGACCGATTTTTCGAGGGGCACGCTGCTGGCGTTGCTCCGGGACGGCTACGCTTTCGAGCCGCGCTATGAGGCGCGCTGGCTTGAGCAATGGCGGGCGTTTGACGCGTTCTTCTTTGACAACCCGTCGATCGCCGATCGATACGGCTTTGTCACCGCATTGGCGGGCGAGCCCATCGGCTTTGTCTCTTGGGATCCCCGGCATCGGCCGGACTACGAGGAGATCGGCCACAACTGCGTCGTATCCCGGCAGAAGGGCAACGGCTACGGCCGCGCGCAGATGCGCGAGGCGGTGGCGCGCATCGCGCGGGACGGCGTGGCGCGGATCGTGGTTACGACGGATGAAGCCCTTTTGCCCGCCCGGCGCATGTACGAGGGAGCGGGCTTTCGGCTGGTGGGCCGACGGCGCAACGCCGATACCGGGAGCTTTACCGGCGAGTATTTGGACTATGAGTGCCACCTGCCGCTCAAGAATTGCCGCTAGGCACGCCGGAATCCGCAGGTGCGGCGGCAAACAGATCGCAACCGAGGTTTATACGAAAAGAGGCGGCTTCCATGCGTTTCATTGCCATCAGCGACAGCCACGGCAGCGTGCGCGACGTGCAGGATGTGATCGACCTCGCGGCGCGCGGCGGAGCCATCGACGGGCTGCTGCATTTGGGCGACGGCGCGGCGGACGCGCTCGCGGCCGAGCCTTATCTGCACGCGATGTTTCCCGCCGCAAAGCTGGCGGTTGTGCGCGGCAACTGCGATCTGTCGTATGATCTGCCTTATGCGCAGGAGCTGAGCGTCGGCGGCATTCGCCTGTTCATGACGCACGGGCAGGCCTACCGCGTCAAGTATGATTTGACGGAGCTGGCCTACGCCGCCCGCGAGCGCGGCGCGCAGATCGCGCTGTTTGGGCACACGCACGTTGCGTGCCGGGAGATTGTGAGCGGCGTTACGCTGGTCAACCCCGGCGCACTGTGCAACCGCCGCAAGGGGCGGCAGGCCGGCGCCGTGGTTCGCGTGGAGCCAAACGGCGCGTATGCCGTAGAGCCGCTGCTCTGGCTGGACTGACGGCCTCGGCGCAAGAAAAAAACAGCGGCCCGATGCGGAATCTGCTTCCATCGTCGGGCTGCTGCTTTGCGTTGGGCTGCCTTACGCTGCGCTGCTTTGTGTTGCCGCCGCTTATTCCAAGCGGCTTTGCAGCTCGGCGGTCAGGCGCTCGACCAGCCCCGCCACATCCATCTTGCCCGCCGCATAGTCCTGCGCGGGGTTGAATGCGTCAAAGTAGGGCGCGTAGGGGAATGTCAGGTACGGGGCGATCTCCGTGCGGTATACGTCGAGCGTCCATTGGGGGTAGAAGCGCCGATAGTCGCCGCTGTCCCGCTCGCGTACCAGCTCGTCGATCACGGACTGATCCTCGCCCTCGTCGATCTGCGCTTGGATGTCCCGGTCGTAGGACGCCCTTGCCAGCGCGTCATAGTCGGGCTGCTCCAGCATCTCCGCGCCCGTCCATTCCAAGCTGGTCATGGTGGCGCGCACAAACTCGACCGCCTGCGCCAAGCGCGGGCTTTTGGCGTTGACGACCAGAACGTCCATGGTAGCGGGGCACTTTTTCTCCGCGCCTGAGGTCATTACGCACAGGCCGCTGTCCACACCTTCAAACCAATGGTTGCTCCGATCGCAGATCACGTAGTACAGCGTGGAGTCGCCCTTTTTGTAGAGCGTCTTTTTGCTCTTGAGCGCCTCGGCAATGTGCTCGCATTGCGCGATTCCCTCGCGGAACGTGTCGGTATCAAAATCGACGCGCCCGTCGGGCTGGCGACTGTCGGCGGCATAGAAATAGGAGTACCATTCCACAAGCCATCCGAGCGCGGCGGAGGGCTTGACGTCCGTCGCGCCGAGGAACGTCGTGCCGCGCCGCGTCTCGTCGTCCAGCGCCATGTAGCGGTCGCACAGTTCGGCCAGCTCCGCGAATGTGGAAGGCTTGTCGGCCTCGGTAAAGCCAAGCTGGTCGAGCACATCGGTTTCCGTGGTCAGGCCCATATGCTGGCTCAGGCCGAACATCAGCATCGGCATGCCGATCAGCTTGCCGTCGAGGGTTACAGCGCCCCGCACCGCGCCGTACATGCCCGCCGCGCGCGCCGCGATTGCCTCGTCGCCGCTCAGGTCGGCCAGCAGCCCCGCGTCATACAGGGCCTTGAGATCGGTGCTGCCGGTCTCCACCATCGCCACGTCCCATTCGCCGCTCAGCAGCAGCGCCTTTTCATCGTAGGGATGATCGTCGTCGTAGCGCTCCCACTCGTTCACAATATCCAGCTTCCGGTCGGGGTACTGCGCGGCGTAGGCCTCGCACACGCTCCAGCCGTCGATCACGCGCAGCGCGTCGGCCTCGTCGGCGCGGGCAATGCAGCCGCCGCCCAAGGCCAAGCACAGCGTCAAAAGCAGTGTGATGATCCGTTTCATGGTCAGTCCTCCTTCATTTCGGGGGTGATGGTCACGTGCCAGTCCTCGTGCAGCCACGTGCTGTCGTCCTCGTCGTCCCGCAGCTCCACGCCGTCCGGCGTGACCTCCCAGCTTGAGATCCACACGCTCAGGTCGTAGCTCTCGCCGCGCTCCAAGCCGCTGCCCTCAAACGCGGCCTCCCATGTGCCGAGGATGGTTCCGTCCTTCTGCGGCAGCCAGCTCTCGCCGAATGTAAAGTCGCCCTCCTGCCCGCCCATGCTCAGGCCGTTCATGGCCGCGCGAACCCGTATGAGCTTTGCGCCCGTCTGCGCGGCCTTCTCCGCGTAGGTCAGGTAATCGTCGGGGATGGTCTCGTCGGCGCCGTAATGCAGCAGATATCCGGCAGGATCGTCGGGGTAGTAATCATCGGCCAGCAGCACAATGTTCGCGCCCTTGGCGGGAGCGATGCGCACCAAGCCGTACAGGCCGGGGAAATCGCCGTCCTTTTTATACACGGCTTCCTCGATGGTATAGGTTACATCGCCCAGCGTGGTTTGCAGCATAGGCGAGGCGATATCGCCGTTTTGAATCTCCCGCGACCAATCCTCGCCGTACAGCCAACCAAACAGCGCGGCGTTTTTGCTGGTAAAGGCCGCGTAGGCGACGCCGCACAGGGCGACGAGCAGCGCCAGCGCGATGGCGGCGGTGCGCAGCGTGAGCTTTTTCATGGGCCGTTCCTCCTCCAAATGCGATAGGGTGGAGGCGACCCGCATGCCGAGCGCTTCGGGAACCGGCCCGTAGGCGCTTTGCCAATCTGTACGCGTCATTCGATTTCCTCCTTCAGGATGTTGCGCAGGCACGCCCTCGCATCGGACAGGCGCGATGTGACCGTGCCCTTGGGGATGCGCAGGATGGCGGCGATCTCCCGCACGTCGCAGCCCTCCATGTAGTGGAGCACGGTCACGGTACGCAGCCGCTGCGGCAGCGCGTCCAGCGCGTCGCGCAGCTCAGGGTGATCGGGCGGCTGCTCCGCCGTTTCCGGCAGGGTTTCCATGGGGACGAGGCGCTTTTGCCTGCGTTGGATGTTGACGCATTCCCGCGTGAGGATCCGGCAAAGCCATGTATCGAAGTATTGCTCCTGTCGGAGCGTCGTCTGCTTTTGCCATGCCCGGCAAATCGCCTCGGACACAGCGTCCAGACAGTCGCTTTCGCCGCGCAGGTAGCTGCGGGCGATGCGGTACATTCGGCCCTGCGCGTCGGTCACGCGCCGCGCAAATTCTTCCTTGGTCATGGGGTTCCTCCCTTGCATGAGCTCTTGCGCACATTAGACGCGCGAGCGGGGGATTGGATTGGCGATGCGCAAAATTATGTTGGGTACAGCATACGCCCCGCGCGCCAAAACCGCAAGCCGAGCCGCCGCCGGAACGGGCGGGCCCGCGCGCCCGACGGCGGGCGAAAAGCCAAGCGATATGCGCGTTACGAGAGGTTTGCGATTTATTTATCAAAAGCCCTTGACACCCTCGCTCCTCCGTGCTACTATACCCCCGTAAACCCGATCAGAATAGTATGGATTGAAGGAGCAACCGACTTGAAGCTATCCACACGCGGCAAATACGGCCTGTACGCCATGCACTATCTGGCGCTCAAGCAAGGCGAGGGGCCCCAGAGCCTCCAGCAGATCGCCTCGACCGGCGTGCCCAAGCGATACTTGGAGCAGCTGTTGGGCAACCTGCGCAGGGCGGGGCTGGTATCCAGCGTGCGCGGCGCGGCGGGCGGCTATCGGCTGGCCCGCAGCCCGGAGGACGTAACCCTGCTGGATATCCTGGACGCGATGGAGGGCCCCATCGAGCTGAGCGAGTGCGCCAGCGACGAGGGCTGCTGCGCCAAGGCGGGGGATTGCCCCGTGCGCGGCGTATGGCGGCAGGTGACGGATTCCATCAACCGAGAGCTGGCCGCCGTGCGGCTGAGCGATATGCTGACCAACAATCTGCAAGGAGACGAATCAAAATGAAGACCATCTATCTTGATAACGCGGGCACCACCGCCGTCCGCAAGGAAGTGCTTGACGCCATGCTGCCGTACTTCAGCGAGCATTACGGCAACGCCAGCAGCATTCACGGCGTGGGCCGGGACGCGCGCAAGGCCGTGGAGAACGCCCGCCGTCAGGTGGCGGCCGCCATCGGCGCAAATCCGCAGGAGATCTATTTTACCGCCGGCGGCAGCGAGAGCGACAACTGGGCCCTCAAGTGCGGCGCGGCCGCGCAGGCCAAAAAGGGCAAGCACATCATCACCTCGGCCATCGAGCATCACGCGATTTTGCATACCTGCGAGTACCTTGCCAAGCAGGGCTACGAGGTCACCTACCTGCCGGTAGATGAATTCGGCCGCGTGAGCCCCGCGGACGTGAAGGCCGCGATTCGCCCCGATACCGTGCTGATCAGCATCATGACCGCCAATAACGAGATCGGCACGATCCAGCCCATCGCGGAGATCGGCCGCATCGCCAAGGAGGCCGGCGTGGTGTTCCACACCGACGCGGTGCAGGCCGTGGGTGCGATCCCGCTGGATGTAAACGAGCTGAACGTGGACATGCTGTCCATGAGCGGGCACAAGCTGTACGGGCCCAAGGGCATCGGCGCGCTGTACATCCGCAAGGGCACGCGCATCGAGAGCTTTGTCCACGGCGGCGCGCAGGAGCGCGGCCTCCGCGCGGGCACGGAAAACCTGCCCGCCATCGTGGGCTTCGGAAAAGCCATCGAGCTGGCGACCGCGGAGCTGCCCGATCATATCAAAAAGCTGTCCGCCATGCGGGACAAGCTGATCGACGGCATTCTGGCCGAGATTCCCGAATGCCGACTCAACGGCCACCGCACCGAGCGGCTGCCCGGCAACGTGAACGTGAGCGTGCGCTACATCGAGGGCGAAAGCCTGCTGATGCGGCTTGACCTGCTGGGCATCGAGGCCTCCAGCGGCTCCGCCTGCACCAGCGGCAGCTTGGATCCCTCCCATGTGCTGCTGGCCATCGGCCTGCCGCATGAAATCGCGCACGGCAGCCTGCGGCTCACGCTGGGCGTCAACAACACCGAGGCGGACGTGGATACCGTGCTGCGCGAGCTACCCGGCATCGTGGCCGACCTGCGGCAGATGAGTCCGCTGTATCACCGTTAAATTTACATTTTAGGGAAGTATTTGAAGGAGGTATTCGTTATGTACAGCGAAAAGGTTATGGAGCATTTTGAGCATCCCCGCAACGTGGGCGAGATCCCCAACGCGAGCGGCACCGGCACCGTGGGCAACGCCAAGTGCGGCGATATCATGAAGATGGATATTCTCGTGGAGGATAACATCATCAAGGATGTAAAATTCAAAACCTTCGGCTGCTGCGCGGCTGTGGCCACCAGCAGCATGGCGACCGAGATGGTGAAGGGCAAGACCGTGGACGAGGCCCTTGAGCTGACCAACAAGGCCGTTGCCGAGGCCCTCGACGGGCTGCCTCCGGTCAAGATGCACTGCTCGCTGCTGGCGGAGCAGGCCATCCACGCGGCCGTGGACGATTACAAGAAGAATCACCCCAACGGGTGAGCAAGGAGCTTTCATGCCGGAAGTACACGGGAATACAGATGGCGTACGGAAATCCCTCCTGACCCAGATGCAGGGCTGGTACGACTGGCCGCTGGAGGAGGACGATTTTGTGCCGCAGAGTCTCATAGATGAGCTCTGCGGCTGTTCTGCGTTTCTCAACCGCGAGGTCGCGGTTTACATTACCCGCTACGGCGAGGTGGCCGACGTCCTCATCGGGCGCAACGCGAGCATCGATCTGCCCGATATGCGCCTGCGCCGCAGCGATAAGCGGCTTTCCATGATCCGCTGCATCCACACGCATCCCGGCGGAAGCGGCGAGCTGAGCGACGTGGACATCAGCGCCCTCAAAACCATGCGGCTGGACAGCATCGTCGCCATCGGCGTAAAGCCGGACGGCAGCCCGACCAGCGTGGGCGCGGCCTTTCTGGACCCCGACGCGCCGGACGGCACGCGCGAGACCGAGCTGGTCAGCGCGCGGCGTCTGCCGCAGCAGGCTTGGCTGGACGCGATAGAGAAGGCCGACGAGAGCTTCCGCGCGCAGGAGCCGGAGCTTCAGGGCGCAAGCGAGCGGGCGGTGCTGGTGGGCATCGAGAGCGAGCAATCCTTGGCCGAGCTGGCCGAGCTGGCCGCCACCGCCGGGGCGACCGTGCTGCAAAGAACGCTGCAAAAGCGCTCCGCGCCCGACCGCGCCTACTGCATCGGCAAGGGCAAGGCCGAGGAGCTTGCGCTGGACTGTCAGGCGATCCACGCCGATTTGGTGATTGTGGACGAGGAGCTGACCGGCGCGGCGCAGAAGAACCTAGAGACCGTGCTGGGCGTAAAGGTCATTGATCGAACGACGTTGATTTTGGATATCTTCGCCTCGCGCGCAAACACCCGCGAGGGCAAGCTGCAGGTGGAAATGGCCCAGCTAAAGTATCGCTCGCAGCGCCTGATCGGCGAGGGTCTTGTGCTCAGCCGTCTGGCGGGCGGCATCGGCACGCGCGGCCCAGGCGAAAGTAAGCTGGAAGTGAACCGAAGGCGTATCCGCGAGCGTCTATATGATTTGGAGCAGGAGCTTGCCAAGATCGACCGGCAGCGCGGCCTGCGCCGCAAGGAGCGCGAAAAGAACGCGATCCCCATCGTGGCGCTGGTGGGCTACACCAACGCGGGCAAATCCACGATGTTCAAGCGGCTGACGGGCGCGGATGTGTACATCCAAAACCAGCTCTTCGCCACGCTGGATTCCGTGTCCCGCCGGATTGAAACGCCGCACGGCGCGCCCTATCTGCTGGTGGATACGGTCGGCTTCATCCGCAAGCTGCCGCACGAGCTGGTCAAGGCGTTCCGCGCCACGCTGGAGGAGGCCGCGCTGGCGGACCTGCTGGTGATCGTATCCGACGCGACCAGCCCGGAGCTGCACGCGCAGCACGCCACCGTGCTGGAGGTGCTGGATAGCCTCGGCGCGGGCGATACGCCCCGCATCGACGCGCTGAACAAATGCGACGCATGCACGCCCGCCGAGGACGCTCTGCCCGGAGCGGTCTGCGTAAGCGCGCTGGCAGGCGACGGCGTGGAGGCCCTGCGCGGGCGCATCGAGACCATGCTGGGCGAAACCGTGCGCAGCGTTCGGCTGACGATTCCCTTTTCGCGTTACGGGCTGGTGGAAAAGGTCTATCGGCTTGGGCGCGTATCCGCCACAGAGCACGGCGCGGAGGGCGTTTGCGTTACGGCGGAGCTGCGCGACCCGGATGTAAAACTTCTGCTCGAAGAAGGAGCAAAGCTCACGGGCGACGAAATATCATAGTTGCTTTGGTTTGCACCGATACAAAGGAGTGTGGATCGATCGTTGCTTTTACGTAGAATGGCTGCTTTACTGGCACTGGCTGCCTCCCTTGCGGAGGGCGGTTTGGATGTGGCCATGCCGGATATGGACATGCAGGGCACATTGTTTCTGGTCAACCCGCAGCACATGATCAGCGAGGACTACGTGCCGGAGATCCGCGAGGTGACCACGGAGGGCGCGGGTCAAAAGATGCGGGAGGACGCGGCCGCCGCGCTGGAGGCCATGTTTCAGGCCGCGCGGAACGACGGCCTCAAGATTGCGTGCGTATCCGGCTATCGCAGCTACAGCAAGCAATCCATTCTGTACGAGCGCAAGCTCAAAAGCGCGAGCAGCGTGGAGCAGGCCAAGCTGCTCGTTGCCCTGCCCGGCACGAGCGAGCACCAGACGGGGCTTGCCATGGACGTTGGCAACAAGGGCAGCGTCAAGCTGACGGGAGCCTTTGGCGATACGCCCGCCGGCAAATGGCTGGTGGAAAACGCGCACCTGTACGGGTTTATCATTCGTTACCCGGACGGCTATACCGACGTGACGGGCTACGCCTATGAGCCGTGGCACGTCCGCTATGTGGGCAAGGAGCACGCCGCGCGGATCCACGCGTCCGCTCTGCCCATGGAATACTACGTTTCCAGCCACCGTCTGGAGGTCTACCGCTATCTGCTCCATCCTTCCGAAAATGAGGTGCTCCCATGAAGAAAATTATGGCTGTCCTGTTGATGCTGTGCCTTGCGCTGCCTCTTGTCGCGCAAGCGGAGGAGGTCCAGTGGGATTTTCCCGTGCCGCTTGAGACCGTGATGTCGGAGTATGTGCGGCTGGTCAACCGGGAGGTGCTTTTGCAGGAGGAGTATGCCCCGGACGACCTGATCTACGTGGATACGCGTCAGCTCGCCACCTCAGGCCGCGTGCAGCTTCGTCAAGCGTGCTATAACGCGCTGCAATCGATGTTTGCAGCCGCCAAGGAGGAAGGCATCAACCTGTACGTGCGCAGCGGCTACCGCTCCTACGGCACACAGAAAAAGAATTACAACAACCGTCTGGAACGCAATAACGGCGTGGACGACGGCTTTGTGGCGCCGCCGGGATCAAGCGAGCACCAGACCGGGCTTGCCTGCGATCTGACGGACGACGAGTATCGCTGGGAGTCCAACCTCGTGCAGGATTTTGCGAACACCAAGGCCGCAAAGTGGCTTGTGGAGAACGCGGCCAGCTTTGGCTTTATCTACCGCTACATGCCCGGCAAGGAGGACATCACGCAAACCTCCTACGAGCCGTGGCATTACCGCTATGTAGGGGTCAACGCGGCCCGCTACATCATGGGCCGCGAACTGACGCTGGAGGAGTTTACCGACGAGTGGAACCTTGCGCTGGCGGATTTTCAGGGCGCGGGCGGCGATGTGGAGCAGGCCATCAAGGACGCGGAGGAGCGCAAGCTCAACGGCCCGGAGGTCACCTATTCCGACGAGGAAGGCGAGCAGGAGGTTTCCATCCTCTTTTAGGCAGGCTGATGAAGAATACTTTACATTTCTATGAAAAGAAGGTAAACTATCAACGGAACGGACTGCCGAGGCCCCGCGGAGGGACCGGGAGGCCGCAGATCGCCGAAGCAAGGCGGCTCAGTCGCTTTGCGGACGCGCTGCTTGCGCGAACTCCACCTTCCAATGATGAATGAGCGAGGACGAAATATGGGCAAAACGATTGCGATCACCAACCAGAAGGGCGGCGTGGGCAAGACCACGACGGCCATTAACCTGTCCGCCTGCTTGGCGGAGGCCGGCAAAAAGGTGCTGCTGGTCGATTTGGACCCGCAGGGCAACTCCACCAGCGGCTTGGGCCTGCGCGCCGGCAGCCACAGCGTGTACGAGGTGCTGATGGGCCGCGCCCCGGTCGCCAGCGCGGTGATCGCCACGCAGGTGCCCGGCCTGTCGCTCATTCCGGCAGATATCCGCCTTGCGGGCGCGGAGCTGGAGCTGGTGGAAATGGAGCAGCGCGAGTATCGGCTGAAGCAGATGCTCAAAAATATCGAGAACGAGTATGACTTTGTGTTTATCGATTGCCCGCCCTCGCTGGGCTTGCTTACGGTGAACGCGCTGGTGGCCTGCCGCCGTGTATTGGTTCCCATTCAATGCGAATACTACGCGTTGGAGGGCGTGACCAGCTTGGTGAACACCATCAACCGCGTCAAGCAGAGCTTTAACCCTTCGCTGGATTTTGAGGGCGTGCTGCTCACCATGCTGGATGGCCGCACCAACCTTGGCTTACAGGTGGTGGACAGCGTCAAGCGCCATTTCAAGAGCAAGGTGTTCTCCACCGCCATCCCGCGCAATGTTCGCTTGGGCGAGGCCCCCAGTCACGGAGTGCCCATCCATGTGTACGATCCCCGCTCCATCGGCGCGGACAGCTACCGCCAGTTGGCAAGGGAGATCATCGAACGCAACCAGTAACAGGAAAGTGCAGGGATTACGCAGATGAGGAAAACGGGGTTGGGCAGAGGCTTGGACGTGCTGCTGCCGCAAAGCGACGAGCTGCTGGAAACGATGGTGCGGGATATCTCCATCCAAGAGATCGATCCCAACACGGCGCAGCCCCGCAAGGACTTTGACCGCGAGGGCTTGGAGCAGCTTGCCGGAAGCATCAAGCAGGCGGGCGTGCTGCAACCGATTTTGGTCATGGAGAAGGACGGCCGCTATCAGATTGTCGCGGGCGAGCGACGCTATCGCGCGTCCCGGCTGGCTGGGCTGGAAACGGTGCCCTGCATCGTGCGCAGCCTGACCGAGAGCCAGCGCATGGAGGCCGCCCTCATCGAAAACCTTCAGCGCGAGGATCTGAACGCCATCGAGGAGGCCAACGCGGTCCGGGAGCTGATGGATCGCTGCGGCTACACGCAGGACGAGGCGTCCAAGCGCTTGGGCAAGAGCCGCCCCGCCGTGGCGAACCTGCTCCGACTGCTCACGCTGCCGCCGGAGGTCATCGAGATGGTGCAAAAGAACGAGCTTTCCGCCGGCCACGCGCGCGTGCTGGTGTCTGTATCGCCGGAGAGGCGGCAGGTGGAGCTGGCGCATCAATGCGCGCTGCACGGGTACAGCGTGCGCAAGCTGGAGGAGCTCGCCAGCCACGCCGCGCCCGCCGCGCAGGCGGCTCCGCGCAAGGCCGCAGCGCTGAGCGTGGAGCTGAACGCCTTGCAGGATACCATGCGCGAGACGCTGGGCGTTAAAACCGTGCTGACCGGAAACGAAAGAAAAGGCAAGATCACATTCAACTATAGCAGCGCCGAGGAGCTGGAGCATATCTACGACGTATTCAACCGCCTGTAAGTCCGACCCGACGATTCGGTCAGAAAGAGGTGAGCGCGCGTGCGCATCAAATCCAACAGCAAGCTGCATAAGACGCAGAGAGACCCTTACCAATCCCTCACACGCTTCATCGTGATTCTGGTCGCGGTGGTGGCCGTTTGTGGGCTGGGGGCTTATCTGGTTACGGAGATCGGCGTCAACGGCGCGTACAGGTCGCAAAAGGCAAAGATGGATCAGGCCAATCTGGCCGGACAGCAGCAGTTTGACGTTTGGCTGGCGGAGGAATCCGCAAAGTACAGCCAAGGCGGAACCACGCAGCAGGCTGTCGATCCGCAGGAAAAAACCGTGTGGGAGCGCGAAGTGGACGGCGCGCTGTGGCGCGTGGAGGATCAGGGGTATTTGGGCCTTGAGAACACCTCCACCATTCAGATTGACCGTGCGACGCTCATCAACGGCGGCCTGCTGCTGGTCAATCCGTGGCATGCCCTGCCATCCGATTTCAGCGAGACGGACCTTCTGAGCGTGGGCGCGGCCAGCAGCTACAAAATACAGGTAACGGACAGCACCGTGCGCTTGTTCCCGGTCGCGTTTGACGCGCTGCAAGCTATGATTACCGACGCGGAGGCCGACGGACTGCTGTACTATATCGTGCGCGAGGGCTACCGCAGCAACGATACGCAGACCGAGCTGTTCAACAAGGCCATGGCCAAGCTGTCCGATAAGTACAGCGGCGATATCCTCATCGCTCAGACCAAAAAAGAGGTCAACTATCCCGGCACCAGCGAGTATCAAACCGGCATGAGCTTTCAAATGCGCCTGTACAATAAAAACGAGACCATCAAAGGCGGCTTTCAGGAGTCGGAGCAGGGCAAGTGGTTTACCGAAAACTGCTGGAAGTATGGCGTGATCTTCCGCTTCCCCAGCGCGGATTTTCCCAATTCATCGTGGGAGGACAAGAGCTATAAAACGGGCGTGACCCTCAATTTGAACCTGTACCGCTATGTGGGCAAGCCGCACGCGGCCGCGATGAAGGTGATGAACTACTGCCTGGAGGAGTACGTCGAGTTTTTGATCAGCCACCCGCATTTGCTCATTTACCAAGACGGCGCGCTCAAGTACGAGGTGTTCCGCGTAGAGGCGCAGGACGGCCTGACGGCGTACGACCTGCCCAAGCCGAACCCCGCCAGCGATTACAGCGCCAGCTTTGATAACATGGGCGGCATTGTGCTGACATATTCCTACTGATCCGCGCACGCCCAGCTAGAAAGCGTCGCGGCGAGAGACTGCCGCACAACTCTGAGCGCCCCGGCCAATCGGTCGGGGCGCTCATGCTGTCAAAGCATTTTTTCAAAGAAATACTGGTTTACAGCGCCAAAGCACGGCTCGATGCGCGAGATCTCGCGGTAGCCCTGCTTGCGGTAGAACGCGGGCGCTTGGAAGCTGTATGTGTTCAGCAGGACACGGCGCAGGCCGTACGCGCGCGCCGATTCCTCCGCGCGACGCAGGAGCGCCGCGCCGTAGCCTCGCCCGCGAACCGCCTCCTCCACAAAAAGATACTCCACCTCCAGCGTATCAAACACGCTGGAGGCTACGACGCCGGCCACGACGACGCCATCCTCCTCCATGTGAAAGCTGTGCTCGCGCACCTCGCCGTAAAAGGCGTGGTTGTATGCCTGCAAACGCCGGTGCAGCGCCTCGCTGGTCGCATCGCTGCTTGGCTGAATCGGCGGGAGCGTCATTCGGTCGGCGCTCCGCACTTGAGGCAGGGCTGAAGGTCGCTGTGCGCGCTCAGCTCGCTGTACGGGAAGGACGCGGGCAGGGGCAGGAACTCATCCTTAACGGAGGGGCAGTACTGATCCGTGTGGTAGTACGACCCGCCGTCGGGGTTGTAGTACAGGGGCGTTTCGGGCGCGGGAGTCGGGGTGACGGTGGTGCGCGGCGCGGCGGTCATGTTGCCGACGGTGGGCGTAGCGTTGGGGTCGGCCGTGACCGTATCGTTGCTGGCCAGAGAGTTGGGATCAACGTACCAGTTGCCGTCCTCTTTAATCATCAGGATCATGAAGCGGTACATCACGGGATCCTTGCCGTTGTTCTTATTGATGGTCGCGGTCATGGTCACGGTGCGGGAGGTATCCGCGTTTGTGCCGGAAATCGCCTCGATGGTGTAGTCCTCCGGGGTGCGGTTGCCCAGCAGCGTAAACAGCTCCTGCGCGGGCGCGTCCTGAAGCGTCGCCCAGCTGGGCTGCACATAGCCGACCATATCCTCCACGCGGGAAGCGCTCCAGAAGTCCATAAAGGTGGATAGCCTCAGCTCCGCCTCGCTGGTGCCCAGGGCCTCGGCCTCCGGGGGTGCCTCGGTGCCGCTTGGCTCAAGCGTGCCGTCCATGACCACGGTGACGGCGGTCGGCTCCGGCGAGGGCGTAACGCGGCCGCTTGCGCTGACCTGCTGCGCGTCCCGGCTTCCGCCCGCGAAAAGCGCCACGCAGCATAGCGCCACGTAGATGATGGTAATGGCGGAGCGTGTGCTTTGCTGGAACATATGCAGCACCCAAAGCATTACCATGCTCAGCGCACCGGCGATCACAAACACATAGCGCAGAAAGTCCAGCGCGGGCACCAGCAGGCCCAGCAGCAGCAAAAACGGCAGCAGCGCAAACAGGCAGAGCTTGACCCAGAGATCCTTGCTTGCCGGCTTTTTCGCCTGCTGAGGCGCTTGCTGCGCGTAGCCGGGGTAGATCATATCAGTCGGATAGCCAACGCCGGGCTGGTTGGGTACGCTGCCGAGTGGCATGCCTGTGTTGAAGCCCGTGCCGTTTGGGCCGCCCATCATGCCGCCGCCCAAAGCGGGGTTGTTGTAGGGGAGCGGCGCGAAGGCTTGAGGCGCAGGCGTCGCGGAGGGATTGGTCGCCTGCGGCGCGTTGACAAAGCTGCTGGCCGGAATGGTACGATTGGTCGCCACGGGCTGCTGCGGAGGAATATACCCCTGCGCGCGCGGCGAGAAGGGCTCGTTGCTCTTCGGCTTGACCTGCTGCTGCAACGGCAGCGTGCCGACGGGCGGCTGTGAGGCCATCGGTGCGGAGACCATCGGGGCCGCCTGATTGGCCGGATAGCTGACCATTCCCGGCATTGTCTGCGCGGCCGGATAGGCGCCCATGCCGGTAAAGGGGAATGTATTGGCCATTAGATACGGGTTGGTCTGCTGCATGCCACCCTGTGGCACGCCCATGCCCGTTTGGGGCATGCCATGTGGCACACCCATGCCTGTTTGCGGCATGCCCTGCGGCACGCCCATGCCCGTTTGGGGCATGCCCTGCTGCACACCCATGCCCGTTTGTGGCATGCCGGTCTGCGGGAACCTATTCGCGCCCTGCGCAAATACGCCCGCACTCTGCGGATACGCAGCGGGAGCCTGCGGAAAAGCCGCGCCCGGAGTCGCCGCCGACGGCTGTATAAAAGCGGCGGGCGGGAGCGTGCTTTGCGCATCCAAATCAGGCGTCTGAGAAAAATCAGGCGTTTGCGGCTGCTTCTCGGCGGACTTTTTGCTTAAGCCGCGCTTCTGCATGCCGTAGGTGGGTGTGCTCGCATATTTCATCCGGTTGCCGTTCATATTGCATCTCCTCAGCCGTGCTGACCGTTGCGCGTTCCGAGTGCGCACTCTCCGCTATTATATCACATATTGCGCGATTGTAAACAGAACGTGCAAATACATGAAGGGAAGGTGACAAAAAGGTAACATATACCAGCGGTTCGTTTGGAATGCTTATTCTGCGGACGGGGTATGGATTTCGTCTCCCCAAGGAAAAATGTTTGCGGCAGACATTGCGCAAAAGAGGCGCATCATGTATAATCAATATGATCTGTTATGCAGCCGCGTAACGGGTATCATTGCGGGCGAGGCATCCCCTTGCTGCAAGGAGGCAAACAAAGACATGGAGTGCAAAATCAAAAATGAAAACGGCACCATCTACATCGCCGAGGACGTGATGCTCAAGGTGGTTGGCTACGCGGCGCTGGAGTGCTACGGCATCGTTGCCATGTCCAGCAAGCGCGCCAAGGACGGCTTTGTGCAGTGGCTTGGGCGCGAGAACCTCACCAAGGGCGTACAGCTCCGCATGGCGGACGATATGCTGGACGTCGACTTGTTCATCATTGTGGAATATGGCATTTCGATTGCCGAGGTATGCAAAACCATCGTGGAGACGGTGCGCTACAAGCTGGAAAGCATGACCGGCGTAAAGGTGCGCCGCGTCAATATTTCCGTGGAGGGCGTGCGCGTCTGACGCTGATACGTTTATGAGGAGGCCGTTCCTTTGATACAAACCAAGCAAATTGACGGGCTTTTGCTGCGGGAAATGGTGATGACCGGCGCAGCCCTGCTAGAGAAGAACCGCGAGGCGGTAGACGCCCTGAACGTTTTCCCCGTGCCGGATGGTGATACGGGCACCAACATGAGCCTGACCATGGCCTCCGCCATCAAGGAGGTCAGCGCGAAGGAGCACATCAACGCGGGCGAGGCCGCCGAGGCCATCGCCAAGGGCGCGCTCAAGGGCGCGCGCGGCAACAGCGGCGTGATCACCTCCCAGCTGTATCGCGGTTTTTCCCGCGCGCTGGAGGGCGTTGACCGCATTACCCCCGTGCAGTTTGCCGCCGCCCTCAACAAGGGTGCGGAGACCGCCTATAAGGCTGTTATGAAGCCCAAGGAGGGCACCATTCTCACAGTGGCGCGCGTGATCGGGGAGGAGGCCGTGAAGCAGGCCGCCAAAGCCCCCGATGATTACGAAGAGCTGTTTCAGGTGATTTTGAGCACGGGCGAGACCATCCTCAAAAAGACGCAGCAAATGCTTCCCGCGCTGACGCAGGCCGGCGTGGTGGACGCGGGCGGACGCGGCCTGCTGCTGATCTACATGGGCTATGCCTCCGTGCTTCGCGGCGAGGAGATCCTGCCTGAGCAGGACAGCTTCACCGAGGACGGCGAGGTCAGCTTTGAGGACGATCACGACGCGATCGACGAGATCAAGTTTGCCTATTGCACCGAGTTTTTGGTGCAGAATCTCTATTCCTATACCGTCGAGGAGGACATCGATTCCTTCCGTCGGCGCCTGAACCGCATCGGCGACTGCGTGCGGGTGGTTGGCGATTTGAGCCTTGTAAAGGTACACGTCCATACCAACGAGCCCGGAAAGGCCCTTGAATACGGCCTGTCGCTTGGCGAGCTGGTGAACGTTAAGATCGAAAACATCCTCCAGCAGCGCCGGGATAAGCAGGCCGAGCAAAAGGCGCAGGAGGAGGAGAGCCTGCCGGAAAAGGACTTTGGCATGGTGGCCGTCTCCGTGGGCGCGGGCTTCAGCCAGATATTTACCGACCTTACGGTCGATCACATCGTCGAGGGCGGCCAGACCATGAACCCCAGCATCGAGGATATTCTGGAGGCCATTCAGGGCGTGCGCGCCAAGTGCGTATTTGTTCTGCCCAACAACGGCAATGTGATCCTCGCGGCGCAGCAGGCCGCAAAGATGGCCGAAAAAGAGGTCTTTGTCATTCCCACCAAAAACGTGGCCATGGGCATTGCGGCAGCCGTTGCCTTTCAGCCCGAAGCCACCGGCGAGGAGAACGCCAAGCGCATGGAGGAGGCCGCGCAGCGCGTACGCACCGGCACCGTGACCTACGCCGTGCGCAGCAGCGAGTTTGAGGAGAAGCACATCACCGAGGGCGATATCATCGGCCTGTACAACGGCAAAATCCAAGTGGTGGGCCATTCGGTGCCGGAGGTTGCGCTGGAGCTGATGAAGGAGATCGTCACTGAGGACGACGAACTGATTACCGTTTACTATGGCAAGGATGTCGCAGAGGATGATGCGCGCAAGGTGACGGACGACATCGAGGCCGCTTATGGCGACTGCGATGTGGACATGCACAGCGGCGGACAGCCCCTGTACTATTACCTGATTTCCGTAGAATAACATGGAGCTTGAGCAGCTGCGCGGCGTGGGGCTGCGGCGACTGGAAGCCTTACACGCAGCGGGCATTGACTCGTTGCGTGATTTGTTATCCCTGCTGCCCTGTCGATATCTTGATATGGGCGCGCCCACTCCCGTGGCGCAGGTCGCGGCGGGGGAGAGCGCGCTGTTTTCCGTGCGCAGAATTGGCGAGCCAAAGCTGGCGCACTTTGCCGGGCGCAACCGCGTCACCTGCGCGTTTGAGGATGAATCAGGCCGTTTGACCGCCGTTTGGTTCAATCAGCCGTGGATGAAGCAGACGCTCATGAGCCGGGACGCCTATTTGCTCTACGGCCGCGCGGAGGATTATCGCGGCCGATTGCAGCTGATCTGCCCGTCCGTGGAGGAGGCCGCCCGCGTCGCGCCGATCTATCGGCCCATCGAGGGCGTTCCGCGCAAGCTGCGCGAAAGCCTTGTCGTACAGGCGCTTGCGTTTGCGGAGGCGCTCTGCCCTGAGCTGCTGCCTGAGACGCTGCGCCGACAATACGAGCTGGAGGCCGCCCCGTGGGTGATGGCGCAGCTCCATCGCCCGACCGATATGGATTCGCTCCGGCGCGCCCGGCGCACGCACGCCTTTACGCAGAGCGTGCTGTATCAGGCTGCCGTATGGCTGATGCGCGGAGCTCGCAGCGAGGGCGTCGCGGTTGAGTCCACGCCCGTGCAGCGGGCGACGTACTGGCGCTCGTTGCCCTTCGCTCCCACGGAGGCGCAGCGTCGCACGCTGGAGGAGATCGCGGACGATCTGTCCTCCGCCGAGGCAATGGCGCGCATGGTGCAGGGCGACGTAGGCTGCGGCAAGACGGCCGTTGCGTTTGGCGCGATGGCGCTTTGCGCGGGCGCGGGCTATCAGGCCGCGCTGATGGCCCCCACCGAGATTCTGGCGCGCCAGCACATGGAAAGCGCGCGTCGGACGCTGGAGCCGCTCGGTATCCGCTGCGGGCTGCTGCTGGGGGGGATGCCCGCAGCGGAGCGGCGCACGGCGTTGGAGGCCATCCGGAGCGGCGAGTGGCAGGTGGTCATCGGCACGCACGCGCTCATCGGCAAGGCGGTGCGCTATCATCGGCTGGCCCTTTGCGTCACGGACGAGCAGCACCGCTTTGGCGTAGCGCAGCGTACCGAGCTGCTGGACAAGGCGGAGGGCGGGCTTGCCCCCAACCTGCTGGTCATGTCCGCTACGCCGATCCCGCGCTCGCTGGCGCTGGTGATGTACGGCGACTTGTCCGTATCCGTAATCGATCAAATGCCTCCGGGCCGCCGCCCCGTGGAGACAAGGCTGGTGCCGGAGGCCAAGCGTGAAGCCATGTACGGCTTTGTACGCGAGCAGCTTGCGCAGGGCAGGCAGGCGTATGTGGTCTGCCCGCTGGTGGAGGACGGCGAGGACGGCGGCGAGCTGCGCAGCGTGGAATCGCTGGGCAAAGCGCTGGAGGAGGGGCCGCTGAAGGACGATTGCGTCGGCTACACCTACGGCGCACAGCCCTCGCTGGAAAAGCAGGCCGTGCTGGAGGGCTTCGCGGAGGGGAGCATCCAAGCGCTGGTGGCGACCACGGTCATAGAGGTCGGGGTCAACGTGCCCAACGCCAGCGTGATGGTCGTGGAGAACGCGGATCGGTTCGGGCTGGCGCAGCTGCACCAGCTCCGGGGCCGCGTCGGCAGGGGCGGGCAGGAGAGCTGGTGCTTTCTGGTTGCCAAGGAGAATGAACGCCTGCGCGCTCTGCTGAATACAAACGACGGCTTTGCCATCGCGCAGGAGGATTTGCGCCTGCGCGGCCCCGGCGAGCTGCTGGGCACGCGCCAGCATGGCGCGGCGGGCCTGTCGGATGCGCTGAGCGCGCTAACCGACCTGAGCGTGCTGCAAGAGGCGCAGACCTGCGCGCGGCGGATGCGCGACGAGCCGCAATACGCCGAGGCTTGGCGGCGCGTCCAGCGGGCCGCGAGCGGCGCGTTGGCGGATTCGGCCCGGCGGGTGTCGATCTCGTAAGCCCCTGTGGGAAAAGCGCGACAAAAGGTGCGGAAGGGCTGTCCTTCCGCGCCTTTCCTTATCGGCTTTGTTACCGGGGATCGGCCTCCGTATCGCAGATGATTTGCAGCTGCCCGCGCTTTTGCAGCGCGCTGGCGGGCACGGCCTCCGTTACGGGACCGTACAGCGCTTGGCGCAGGATGCCGCGCTTGCGCGCGCCGTTGGCGCAGAGAAGAATCGACCGCGCCTCCAGAATATCCGCGACGCCCAGCGTTACGCCGCCGACATTGCGGCTCTGGGGGACGGCGGCCTCGCGGCGGACGCGCTCCTCCAGATCATCGTGCATCCTGCCGTGAAACGCGCGCTGCGTAAACGGCGTGCCGGGTTGGTTGAAGCCCATGTGGCCGTTTTCGCCCAAGCCGAGCTCCAGCAGCGTAACGCCGCCGCGCTCGGCCAGCTCCCGACGGAAGCGCTCGCAGTCTCTCGGCCAATCCATGGAATGCGTGGGCAGCATCAAAAAACGGGAGCTGTCAACGCCCAGAGCCTCGATGCACTCGTGCCGCAGCATGTAAACGCAGCTGCCCGGATAGCTTTCCGGCACGCCCGTCACCTCATCCAGCCCAAAAAATGTCGCCTGCCGAACGTTGATGCCCTCGTCAACCACCAAGCGAACCAGCGCCCTGTGGATGCCTCCCGTCGTGCGCCCTGTGGAGAGCCCGACGACCGCCTGCGGATCGGCGATCAGCGCGTCTGCCAGCACGCGCGCGCAGGCCGCGTCAAACGCGGCGCCGGGAGCGGTTACGGTGAGGTTGTATGCTTTCATCCCATATACTCCTTTGCTTTTTCCAGTCCGATTTGGTATGCGCCAAGCACAATTTCGTTCTTGGTGCGGAGGATCTCCCCGCGGCGGCAGGCGGCGTGCACATGCTCCGCGATGCGCGCATAGAAGCGCGGGCAGTCGTTCCGGAACACGCCCCCGGCCAGCAGCACGGCGAGATGCTCATTCTGCAATTTGTATTTCTGCACCGCGCCGCGCACATAGGCGCACATTGCGTCCGCAAAGGCAAGCACAATGTCAAGGCTCACCTCGTCGCCGCCGACAGCCTCGGCAAACACAAGCGGGGTCAGCTCCTTGGGCGCACGCGGCATTTTTCCGCGCCGATAGGCGACCAGCAAATCGGCAACCGTGCTCAGCCCCAAATGCCGGAGCACCGGCTGGGTGAGGCTTGTGCGCGGCGCGAGGCGCTCATCCGCGCGGAGCACGGCGTTTATCGCGCAGTCGCCGACGCGGCTGCCGCCCATATCGCCGGGCAGCGTGTGGTTGCAGTACACAAAGGGCGTGCTCATGGAGGGCGTGAGCACCGCCGCGTCAAACTCCGTGCCCGCGCAGAGCGCGATGCGGTTGGGCACGTCAAACGCGTCGCAGTATACGGCGGCGGCGCTGTCGTTGAGCACAAAGGCGGTGACGTTGAGCTTGCGCTCCAGCGCGCGTGTGAACATGGCCCGCTCATCCTCCCAGTTGATGCCCGCCGCCCCGCATACGATAAACGCGACCTCCTCCAGCCCAATTTCCGCCTGCGTCATCAGCGCGTTGGAGGCCTCGGCGAGAAGCTGTATGGACTTATCCAGCCCGGAGTAGAACCAGCAGGCGCCGCCCACGACGCGGCTGGCGAGAATCTCGCCGTTAAAATCGCACAGGAGCACCTTTGTTTTCGTGCCGCCCTGATCCGCCGCTAAAAAGACGCGGCGACGCTTGCTCTCGCGGCTGTCCAAGCCAAGGATATAATCCACCGAGACCCCAAAGTACCGCGCGAGCTTGGGCAGCATGGTGATATCCGGGTACGCCGCGCCGCACTCCCACTTGGAGACCGACTGGTAGGAGATGCTCATGGCCTGCGCCAGTTCCTTTTGCGTGATCCCGCGCGTGCCGCGCAGCTGAGCGATGCGCAGCTTGATGGGCCGTCTTTCGTCGCTGTTCATGGCTTCGTCCTCCTGTCCTCTTGCTGAGATCATCGTACCCGATTTTTTCGCTCGAATCAATAACCGTTAGCGCTCTCTCCTAAATTGATGCAACCAGCAGGCGAGTCGGGCTGGCAAGATAGAACAATCCCCCGGTCGGAGCAGGCCGACCGGGGGAAAAACAGTTTCATCGGACATGGATCAAATCGCGGCCCCTGCGGGCGGCCAAGGGCGGCTCAAGGGCAACGCGATCCTGACGCCGAGCGATTTTGAAGAAGGGCTGGGTGGCGGGCGCTATCAGGAGCAGGCAAAACGTCTACTCCCACTCGATCGTCCCGGTCGGCTTCGGCGTTAAGTCGTACAGCACGCGGTTCACGCCCGGCACCTCGTGCGTGATGCGCTCGGTGATTCTTTGCAGCACGGGCCAATCGACGGTCTCGATGGTGGCGCTCATCGCGTCCACGGTGTTTACCGCGCGCACGATGACCGGCCACTCAAAGCTGCGCTTGCCGTCCTTGAGGCCTGTGGAGCGGAAGTCCGGCACCACGGTGAAGTATTGCCAGACACGCTTGTCAAGGCCCGCGGCCGCAAACTCCTCGCGCAGGATCGCGTCGCTCTCGCGCACGGCGGCCAGCCGCTCGCGGGTGATCGCGCCGACGCAGCGCACGCCGAGGCCCGGACCGGGAAACGGCTGGCGGTACACCATGCCGTCCGGCAGGCCCAGCGCCTTGCCGACCACGCGCACCTCATCCTTAAACAGCAGCTTGATGGGCTCGACCAGCGCAAAATCCATATCCTCCGGCAGGCCGCCCACGTTGTGGTGAGCCTTTACGCCGTGGCTTTCCAGAATGTCGGGGTAGATGGTGCCCTGCGCCAAGAACGCGATGCCCTCCAGCTTGCGGGCTTCCTCCTCAAAGACGCGGATGAACTCCGCGCCGATGATCTTGCGCTTTTGCTCCGGGTCGCTCACGTCGGCCAGCTTATCCAAAAAGCGATCCTCCGCATCCACATAGACGAGGTTTGCGCCCAGCTGATGCCGGAACACATCGATCACCTGCTCGCTCTCGCCCTTGCGCATCAGGCCGTGGTTGACGTGGACGCATACAAGCTGCGTGCCGATGCTGCGGATGAGAAGCGCCGCCACGACGGATGAATCCACGCCGCCGGAGAGGGCGAGCAGCACCTTTTTATCGCCAACCTGAGCCTTGATTTGCGCCACCTGTTCGTCGATAAACGCCTGCGCGAGCGCCTCGTTGTTTATACGTGCCATGGCTTCCGGACGTTTGCTTTGCTCCATGATATCTCCTCCGTATGCATTGGGGCCCTGTGCGGGCCGACCGTATGTCCAGTATAGCATGGGACGCAGCGCGACGTAAACACATATTTGGAGCGGAGCCGCCATCGGGCTTTGCGAGCCGCGCCTCCTGATTTGCGACGAGCCGACCTCGGCTCTCGACCTGTTGGGCCGCAAGGAGATCCTCGACCCTCCGGTCGCCGCCAAAGAACGCACGACGGTTGCGCTTTCCACGCGTATTCTGTCCGATGCAAGCGCATTTGCGACGAAACGGCGCGCCTTCAGGAGGGGCGGATTGCGCTGCAAGGGAGAATTGAGGGCGAAATACAAATTCTTCCGTACCACGCTTGCATATCGCCTCCGGATTGAGTACAATGTCTACCTGTATACGCACTTTTTTTGGATCATCATGCCGCGTAAGGAGGTACCCGCAATGCAAAAGGGTCGCGCAAAATCGCTCCCCGCCAGAACCATTACCTATATGGCGCTGCTGATCGCGCTGCAAGTGGTGCTGGGCAGCCTGCTGCAAATCCCCATTGGCAACTCCAAGCAACTCAACCTCGGCTTTTTGCCCATCGCAACGGCGGGCGTCCTCATGGGCCCGCTGGCCGCAATGATGGTCGGCGCGCTGGGCGATATTGTCGGCACGCTGCTCTTCCCAACGGGGGCATACTATTTTGGCTTTACGCTCACCAATATGATCGTCGGGCTGCTGTACGGCATGATCCTGAAGCGGGGCAAAAAGGACGCGCTGTCCGACAACCTGAACAGCCAAGATCAGGAGCAGCTTGTCCGCGCTGTGATCGCGTCGTTTCTGGTATCGATGGTCTATCTGTCGCTCAACTCCCTGTGGCTGAGCTTTCTGTACGGCTCCAAAACCTACATGGGCTGGGTGATGGTGCGGGCGGCCACCAACCTGATTGAGATTCCCGTTTCCTCGGCGCTGATCTATCTGCTGCAAAAGGCGCTGCTGAGGCTCCCGAACGAGCTCCTGCCGGAGGGTGCCGCGCGGGTCGGCGCAAAGGAGACAAACGACAAGCGGGCCGAGTCATGACGGCCAAGCGGATGATACTGGACGAGCTTCGCCGCCTCTACCCCGACGCGCGTCCGGAGCTGCACTTCACCAACCCGTACGAGACGCTTATGGCCGTGATGCTCTCCGCACAGTGCACGGACGTGCAGGTCAACAAGGTCACGCCGGAGCTGTTCCGCCGGTATCCCACGGTCGTTGCCATGGCGGCCGCAACGCCGGAGGAGATTTATCCCTTGGTGAAAAGCTGCGGCTTTAAGAGCAAGGCGACCAACCTTGTGATGTGCTGTCGGCAGCTGCTGGCGCAGCACGGCGGAGAGGTGCCCTGCGATATGCGGGCGCTCAAAGCCCTGCCCGGAGTAGGGCAAAAGACCGCCAACGTGGTGCTTGCCAACGCGTTCGGGGTGCCGACCATCGCGGTGGATACGCACGTGTTCCGCGTGAGCAATCGCTTGGGCCTCGCGGATGCGCCCAACGTGGAGCAGACGGAGCTCCAGCTGCAAAAGGCCATCCCCAAGAAGGACTGGATTCAGGCGCACCATTGGCTGATCTTTCATGGGCGGCGGGTCTGTCACGCGCGCGGGCCGGCGTGCGGGCAATGTACGCTGCAAGGCTGGTGCAAGCACTACAAGCAGGGCCAAGGCGCGGCCCGACCGCAGGTCGAAGGCGCAAAAACGCAGGAGGCATAACGTGGCGTCATTTGTAGATCGTGTCAAAATCATGGCCAAGGCTGGCAATGGGGGAAACGGCTGCGTTTCCTTCCATCGGGAAAAGTTTATCCAGAACGGCGGGCCGGACGGCGGCGACGGCGGCAACGGCGGCAGCGTGAAGCTGTATGCCGACCCCAACATGCACACGCTGCTGGACTTTCGCTTTCACGCCAAGTTCTATGCCGAAAACGGCGTGGATGGCAGCGCGGACCGCTGCCACGGGAAAAACGGCGAGGATCTGCTGATCAAGGTCCCCGTGGGCACCGTTTTCCTTACCGAGGACGGCGCGGTGGTGGCCGATATGTGCCAGCCGGAGCAGACCAAAACGCTCCTGCGCGGCGGACAGGGCGGCTTTGGCAACGCGCGCTTCGCCACGCCGACGCGGCAGGCCCCCAACTTTGCCAAGCCGGGCATCCGCGTGGAGCCGCGCGAGTTTCGCTTGGAGCTAAAAACCATTGCGGACGTAGGCTTGGTCGGCTTTCCCAACGTGGGCAAGAGCACCA
The DNA here is from genome assembly GCA_964408185.1 of uncultured Oscillospiraceae bacterium. Taxonomy (GTDB): domain Bacteria; phylum Bacillota; class Clostridia; order Christensenellales; family Aristaeellaceae; genus CAYOYK01. The sequence goes on from CAYOYK010000017.1 coordinate 33,006, forward strand.
TCCTCGCCTGCCTGACCGCCGCGAAGCCCAAAATTGCAAACTACCACTTTACCACGCTTACGCCGAATCTCGGCATTGTAAAGCGCTACGAGCATAGCTTCGTGCTTGCGGATATCCCCGGCCTTGTGGAGGGCGCCAGCGAGGGAATCGGCCTTGGCTTTGAGTTCCTGCGCCATGTGGAGCGCACGCGTTTGCTGCTGCATGTGCTGGACGCCTCCGGCAGCGAGGGCCGCGACCCGATGGAGGACTTTCGCATTATCAACGAGGAGCTGGACAAGTACGGCGAGCCTGCCGAGCGCCCGCAGCTTGTGGTGCTGAACAAGTGCGATCTCATCGCGGACAGCGGGCAGACGGACGCGCTCGTCAAGCGCTTCGCGGAGCAGGGCTACAAGGCATTCCCGGTCAGCGCCGCCACGCAGAAGGGCTTTGACGCGCTGCTGGACGAGGTGCTGCGCCTGCTGCCCCTGCTGCCGCCGCCCGTGCGCTTCGCCGAGGAGGAGCTGCCGGATGTGGCGGCCGAGAAAGAGCCGTTCACCGTCCGGCGCGAGAATCGCGCCTTCGTGGTGGAGGGCGCGTCCATGCAGCGCCTCATCGACAGCGTGAACTTTGAGGACGAGGAAAGCATGAACTGGTTCCATCGCACGCTGCGCGGACGCGGGGTCATCGACGCGCTGCGCAGCGCCGGGGCCAAAGAGGGCGATACGGTCCGCATCGCCGATATGGAATTTGATTTTGTCGATTGACCGACCAGAAAGAAGGATACGATGTCACCCATCAACAGCAAGCAGCGCGCACAGCTGCGCTCCATGGCCAATACGCTGGAAACCATTCTCTACGTGGGCAAGGAGGGCGTCACGGACGCGACCGTCAAGGAGGCCTACGACGCGTTGGAGGCGCGCGAGCTCATCAAGGGCTGCGTGCAGCCCAACAGCGAGCTCTCGCCCCGCGAGGCCTGCGACGCGCTCTGCGCGAGGCTGGGCGCGGAACCCGTGCAGTGCATCGGCCGTCGGTTCGTGCTGTACCGCCGTTCCCGCGAAAACCCGCAAATCGAGCTGTAATCATTTTTACATTTCTATCCGCAAAGGAGGACGATCATGCTGCAAGGCGTTTTGGACGCGCTTACGGAGCTTCGTCCTCCTTTTGCTCCCTATGAGGCGGATATTCACGCGCTGGTGGCCGCCCAGCTTACGGCGAGCGGGCTTGCTTACATCCACGAGGCGAAGCTCGGACCGGGCTGCCGTATCGATTTTTTGGTGGGCGACGTGGGCGTGGAGGTCAAAAAAGGCCGTGCCGATCCCAAACGCTGGCTGGAGCAGCTAACGCGGTACGCGCGGTGCGGCGGCCTGTTCGGCATCATTTTGGTCACGCAGCATACGGTCTGCATGCCGGAGCGGGTATCGGATGTGCCGCTGCGGGTGCTGTCGCTGCAACGGCTGTGGGGGGTAGCGCTTTGAACGACGAACGAACCGATCCGCCCGCCGATGCGGAATACCTCTCCTACGATATGGTGGACGAGCAGATGGACGAGGGCTATCAGGACGAGGCCGTTCCGCCCGCGCCGCTGCCGCCCTACCTGAGCTATCAGCCAACGGGCTCGCATACCTACGGCGAGCTGAGCTACAACAAGCGCCGCAAGTGCTGGACGGTGCGCGGCGACCCAACGGTCACGGAGCTTTGCAAGCGTCTTTTTCCCGGCAGCGAGACCGGGAAGCGCGGCGAGGCGCGCTTTACCGCGCACAGGCGCGTAGTGGGGGAGCTCAGCTGGCTGATGATGCGCTACCCGCTGTCCGTTAAGCCGGCGGACGCGGAGCGCTGGCGACTTGCGCTGGAGGAGGCGCGCGATTATGTGAGCCGCCGCGAGAACGCCCTGCGCCAGCCGCCGCGCGTCAAGCCCAAGCCGGATGTGTTTTGCGGCACGCTGACGGAGTTTCAGGAGGAGGGGCTTGGGTTCCTGCTCCGCACCGACCGCTGCCTGCTGGCGGATGAAATGGGCCTTGGCAAGACGGTCGAGGCGCTGGCGATGCTCTCCGAGACGGGCGAGTACCCGGCGATCGTCATCGCGCCCGCGCACCTGATGCGCAACTGGGAGCGCGAGATCGGGCGATTCCTGCGGCATACGGACGGCACGCCCATCCGCGTGCATATCATCAAGGGCCTGTCGCCCTACCAGCTCCCGGAGGCGGATATCTACCTGATGCACTACCTGCTTTTGCGCGGCTGGAAGGAAGACCTGCCGGGCATGGGCTTTCGCACGGTGATCTTTGACGAGATACAGGAGCTGCGTCACAGCGGCACCGAAAAATATTCCGCCGCAAGCCTGCTTTCGCAGGAGGCGGAGCGCATCGTGGGCCTGAGCGGCACGCCCATCTACAACCGCGGCGCGGAGATATGGAACGTCATCAATATCCTGGACTTCCACTTTTTGGGCGACTATGAGAGCTTTACCCGCGAGTGGTGCTATGGCTACGGCAACCAGATCGTCACCAAGCCGGAGCTGCTGGGGGAACGCCTGCGCACCGAGGGCATCATGCTCCGGCGCACCAAGCAGGAGGTGCTCAAGGAACTGCCGCCCAAGCGCCGCCTTGTAATGGAAATTGACAGCGACGATTTGGTCTATCGGCGCATGATGGCCCCCGTGATGGACAGGCTGCGCGCGTTTCAGGCCGACGCGGAGCAAACCCCGTCCAAGCGGGCCTTGATGGAAATGGAGGCCGAGCGCGGCGAGCGGCAGGCGACGGGCATCGCAAAGGCCCCCTATGTAGCGCAGTTTGTGCGCGCTCTGCTGGAGGGCGACGAGAAGGTGCTGCTCTTTGCTCATCATCACGAGGTCATGGACGTGTACCGCAGCGAGCTGAAGGCATACGCGCCCGCCTTCATCACCGGGCGCGAGACCTCCGCGCAGAAGGAGCAGTCCGTGGAGCGCTTTATGCAGGGGAAAACAAACCTCTGCTGCATTTCTCTGCGCGCGGCGGCGGGCCTCAACCTGCAACGCGCAAGCTGCGTGGTGTTTGGCGAGCTGGATTGGTCGCCCGCCGTGCACAGTCAGGCGGAGGACCGCGCGCACCGCATGGGCCAAACGGATTCCATCCTGTGCTATTACTTGGTCAGCGCCGCGGGGAGCGACCAGGACATGCAGGATGCCTTGGGCCTCAAGGTGAGCCAGTTTGTGGCGCTCATGGGCGATACGCCGCAGAGCCAGCAGGAGGCGCTGCAAGGCGCGCAGTACGTTAAGCAATATACCGAGCGCCTGCTCCAGCGCCTCCTTGGCGAGGCGGGCTGATTACTTGGGCAGTATGACGCTCGCGCCCTCCTCAAAGTCCTGCGGGGCAAGGCAGGGGTTGGCGCGCAGCAGCGTCCCGATGGGCAGGTTAAAGCGCACCGCTACGCTGTCCAGCGTTTCGCCGGCGCCCAGTATGTAGGTGGCGGGCAGGGCGCAGGGGACGTTTTCCATGGGGACGCACAGCACCTGCCCCTGCTTGATGGAATCCAGATTGACCTTGGGGTTGGCCGTATCCAGCGTGTGGCGGCTGACCAGATGCGAAAGCTGAATATCCGCGACCGTTTGCCCGCTCTCCACGGTCACACGGTCCGCGTCCGCGCAATCGGTTTCATCGTCGGCGAGATCGGGTTTGGCCGCGCCGCTGCCGGCAGTGTCGCTGTCGGAGGTCGTTGGTTTGTCTGTCGTCGGCTCGTCGGCAGGCTCCGTCGCGCTTCCGTCGTCCTCGGCGGGCGCGTCGTCCTCCTCGCGGGGGATGCAGAGCACGTCGCCGACCATCAAGCGCGCGGGGTGGATCTCCCGGTTGGCGGCCAGCAGATCGCGCAGGGGAACCCCCAGCTTGTGCGCAATGAGGTAGAAGCTGTCCCCGCGCTTGACCACGTATTCCTCGGCGCAGATTTGCCCGCTGCCCTGTGTGGTGCCGTTGCTGTTTTGCGTCATTTTGTCGCTCCTTTCGGTGGGTCGTGTCAGACCATTGTATGCGGAGGTCGCCCCAAACATGGGCGGCGCTGGTGTAAAAAATCATTTTCTTCGCGCCCGGTGCCTATCGCTTTGGTTGACAAAGCTCCGGGCATAGGATAGTATACAAATTGGAGTATTGTTGTCACATGACGGAGGCGACGCTTTGATGAAGCAAAGAACGACCTTGCTTGTAAAACGCCTGATGGGCCTGCTGCTCTCGGCGATGCTGATGATAGGAGCCTTTCCGGCCGCGCTGGCGCAGGGAGAAACCTCGCTGCGGATCGAGCTGAAGGGCGTGTTTTCCACACAGCTGGGCGTGTGGCGCTCCATTCCGCTGAGCGCGCGCTTTCAGGTGTACGTGGACGATGCTGCCGAGCCGCTGGCGACGCTGACGGCCAACCCGTCGGTTGAGCAGCGCGAGATCGGCCAGTCCGATACCCTCGCGCTGCCCGGCCAAGCCAAAACGGTCGTTCTCCAACCGATGACCGAGGACTTCGACGGCGATTTTATCTGCGACGGCCCCATCCAAATCGCCGTTCAGCAGGGCATCGAGAACATCGCCCCCATTTTTGCCTACGCGCGGCAGGGGTACTTTACGCTACAAACCCTGTCCGAGGACGGCCAGCCCATCGGCCCCGCCGAATACTCCCTTTTGAACAGCGACGGGGAGAGCGTCTTTACCTTTACGACGGATGAATCCGGCGCGTACGCCGCGCAGTCCCCGTTGCCCGCGGGCGAATACAGCCTTTCGCAAACGCGCTCCCCGGACGGAACGATTCCGCTGGCGGAGGCGCAGCCCCTCACCATTGCGGCTTATCTGGATCGGCCCGCGGATATCGCGGCGGTTGAGGTACGCAACGCGGCGGCCCCGCTTGGCAACGCAAACGCCAGCAGCATGAGCTGGCAAACCCCGGCGCAGACGGGCAAGCTGGGAGAAGCCCCGATCCGTCTGACGGCCACGCTGGGCGGCGTATGCGACGGAGCGAATACCGTCGCGCTGCAGGACCTGACCGTTACGCTCCGCCCCATCGCGCTGCTGAACGCCTCCGGACAGGCGGACAGCGCCGTGCCCGCCGGACGCGTTGTGTCCGTGCGCGCGGATGTGGCGGCGCAGGGCGCGACCGTGCTGGTGCGCCCGCTGGACGCGTCGGGAGCCGCCGTCGGCGCGGATCTCGCGGCTTTCTCCGGGGAGACGGTTTCGTTGGAAGATGTGCAGGCCGTAAGCGTTTGCCTGATCTATCAGCTGGATGGCGAGGCGGCGCTCCCGGCTGGCTTTGAGGCGGGCACGATCACCGCCGAGTGGGAGCTTGGCGGCGTTGCGGATGATTCGGCGGCCGACGCGGTCGGCCTGACCGCGAGCGTTGCCTATACCTACGAGTACCCCGGCACCGACAGCCTGACCGTCGTCAGGGCCGCGTCGGACGTGCCGGATTGCCTTGCGTCCATTCCCGTATCGGATGGGCGCGTCGCGGTGACGGCGCAGGCCGAGGCGACCGCCGCCGAGGACGGCGACTGGATAACCGTCAGTGTGCGCAGCGACGGCGATCTGCCCGGCGAAACAGCGCTCCTTTGCGAGCTTCCGTCAGGCGTGTATGTGGACACGGCCCGCCTGACGCAGACCGTCAAGCTCCTGTGCTTGGCGGATCACGACGTGTTTGCGCTGGACTGGAACCTTGCGTCCGGGAAGGGCGTTCGTGTGCCAACGGTCGGCAAGGGCGAGGGCCTGACGCTGTATATTCTGGATCCTCAGGGGAACGCCGCGAGCGCCCGCAATCCGCAGGGGGCCAGCGTGCTTTCGCAGGAATATAGCTTGAGCCCGCTGTTTGACGCGCGGCTGGGCAAGGATGGCGGGCTGTACGCGCGCTTGGATTGCGCCGTGAGCGGCTCGTTTGCGGCGGGAGCCGCGTCGCAGCGTCAGACGATTTTGCAGGGACAAGCCGCGTGGGCGGCCGACGGCGTGCCCTGCGAAGGCGTGGCGGTGACGGCGACGGTGGGGGGCGCGGTATACGGCGCGCTCACGGACGCAAACGGCCGGTATACGCTGCTGGGCCCGGCGGAGGCCGAGCAGGGCGCGGTGTCTGTGGTGCCGCCGGATAACGCGGCGTGCGACGCTGCGGACGGCCAGATTGCGCTGGGAGCGCAGGCAAGGCTCGATTTGCGCCTGTCCCCGCTCAACAAGGTGACGGGACGGATTCTGCTGGACGGCGCTCAGCCGATTGCCGGTGTGGCAATCACGCTGTATCAGGGCGACGTGATCGCGGCGACCGCGACGACGGACGGCAACGGACAGGTTCAGCTGTCCCGCATAGCGGACGGTACCTATCGCTTGGAGGCGGTGATGCCAGCGGGGACCTCCGCCGGGTTTATCTCCATGGACGGCGTGCAGGCGGCGGACGCGCAGCACGCGGCGATTGCCGATATCGCCCTGTCCGGCGGAACGCAGGCCGAGTATTCCCTGCAGGCGGTTTCGCTGTGCGGCGTGCGGATCGCGGCTGTGCAGCAGGACGCGGCTTTGCCGGGTGTGGAGCTGACGCTCTCCAACGAGGCGGGCGCGAGCTATCAGGCGACGACGGACGGCGAGGGCCTTGCGGCCTTTGACGGCGTTTGGGCCGGACAATACACGCTGACCGTTACGCCGCCGTCCGGCACAGCGCTTGTCGCGGTCGATCAAGAGGACGCGCAGGGGCAAAGCCTGCCCTTTACCGTGAGCGCGGCGCATGAAAACCAGAGTCGACTTGTTTTTGAACGCGGGGCGACGATCAGCGGCTTTTCGCCGATAGCGGAGGCGGGGCAGACGGTGACGGCCGCGTCCGTGGATCAGCAATGGACAGCTGTAACGCAGGCGGACGGACGCTTTGAGCTGGACGGCTTGGCGGCGGGGGAGTACACCGTGTACCTGCCGCTGCCGCAGGATCAGGCTGCCGCAGCCAGCAGCGGCTGGCTGCCGACGCAGCGCGGGGACGAGATCTGGATGACCGTGCAGCTTGCGTCCGGCGAGCAGGCCGAGCTGCCCAGCGTCACGCTGACGGCTCGCGCGGGAATAGCGGGCGTTGCCTTTGTGGATGAAAACAGCAGCGGCGCGCGCGACGACGGTGAAGCGACGGTCGGCGGCGTAGAGGTGCTGCTGCAAGCGCAGTCTGCGGACGGAAGCTGGCAGACCCTCTCCACGCAGATGACGGACGCGGGCGGCAGCTATCGCTTTGACGGGCTGGGCGCGGGCGCGTACCGCGTGCTGGGCGTATCCGGCACGGAGGAATGGAGCATATCAAGCGTTGGCGGCTCTGCGGAGGCGTGCGCGGATCCGGCGGGAATCGTCTCGCCCGTGCTGCAAGCCTCCGACGGGCAGGCGAGCGTCGCCTGCGATATCGCCATGGCTCAGCCCGGACAACTTCGGGTGCATGCCTTCATTGACGAGAACGCCAACGGCGCGCTGGGACAATACGAGGACGCGCTGGCCGGGGTGCGGGTTGAGCTGGTTCCCGCCGACCAGACGGATGCGGCCGCGATTGCCAGCGGCGTTACGGACGCGCAGGGCGACGCCACGCTTTCCGGGCTACCTGTCGGCGCCTACGCGCTGCGCGTCACGCTGCCGGACGGCAACAAGTTTACCGTCAGGAGTGAAAAGCAGTCTCTCGATCACAGCATCGTCGGCGATACCGAGGGCCTTGTCGCCATCAGCGAGCCGATTGCGTTCGGCGCGGGCACGACCGTCGAGGCGGGCATTGCGGCGCTGCCGGTAGGCTCCTTGAGCGGGCGCGTGTGGAACGACCTGAATGGCGATGGTCTGATCAGCGATGACGAGCCGGGCGTTGCCGGGCTGGAAATCCGCCTCAAGGGCGAGCGGAGCGGAGACCAGTACACCCTTGTATCGGACGAGAACGGCCAATATCGGTTCTCTGGCCTGCGCAACGACAGCTATTTGATTACCGTTACATTGCCGGATGGGATGCTGTTTACGCGCTACACGCAAACGGGCGGTGACCTGCGCTCCATTTATACGGGCGACGAGAGCCGCACCGGGCAGCGCACGTTCTCGGTCAGCAAATCGCAGAACGTGACGGATAAGAACATCGGCCTCATCTACGAGGGCTCCATCTCCGGTCATGCGTTCTTGGATATGAACTATAACGGCCTGTACGACGAGGGCGAGCCGCCCTACGCCAACGTAAAGGTCGAGCTTATCAAGGCCAGCTCGAATGATTTGCTTGCGCGCGCAACCACCGATGGCAACGGCACATTCTCGTTCGGCGAGCTGCGCGGCGGCACCTACCGCGTGCGCGTGGTTCTGCCGGACGACGGCAGCATCTTTACGCTGGTGCCCGCCGATACGGCGAGCGAGCGCGCCAACCTGTTTGTACAGCGCGAGGGGCGGCGCGAGTATTCCCTCGAAAGCTACGCGCTGAACAACGGCGATAACAACAGCCTCGTCATCGGCGTGGCGATGCCCGCCTCCGTGATGGGCACCGTGTTTGTGGACAGCGCCTACAACGGCTTGCTGGATGACAGCGACAAAAAGGTGTCCGGCATGACGGTGCAGCTGCTGGACGATCAGGGCAATGTGGCCGCTACGACGCAAACCGTGCCCAATGGCCGCTACAAGCTGGAGAACGTGATGCCCGGCGTTTATACCGTGGCATTCCAGCGCCTATCCGCTGACGATGCCTTTACGCGCCTTCCCGATCAGCCCGGCGAGCGCGCCAACGCGGTTGCGCGGTTTCAGGGCGAATGGGGCCTGACGGATGAGCTTACGGTCATCATGGGGCAGGACGTCAAGAATATCAACGCGGGCGTGCTGCCGTCAGCGACCGTCAGCGGAACCTTCTTTGATGATTTGAACGACGACGGGCTGATGAGCGAGGGCGAAAGCGGCGCGACAGGCGTGCGGGTGGAGCTGTGCAGCGAGGCTGGCGCGGCTGTCTACGCGTGCGAGGTCGGCGAGGACGGCTCGTACTTCTTTGATGGCATTCTGCCGGGCCGGTACCTCCTGCGCTATCACCTGCCGGAGCATACCGAGCTTGCCAAGACCGCCTCAGGCGGCAACACGCTTTCGGGCGACGGGCTGCAAATCGACAGCGAGGCGTTTGACGTGGCAGTCGGCGAGGCGGTTCAGCGCCCGCTGGTCGGCTCTGTCACGCTAGGCAGCTTCGCGGGCGTGGCCTTCCACGACGCAAACGCCAACGGCGTGCGCGATGAGGGCGAGGAAGCCCTCGCCGGCGCGGCCGTCAGCCTGTCCGGCGGCTCCGGCGACCCAGCGGAGGCGCAGTCCGACGCGGAAGGCGCGTTCGCGATCGACGCTCTGCGGCCGGACGATTACCGGCTTGCCGTTACGCTGCCGGAGGGCTACATCGTATCCTCGGAGCTGCAAGAGGCCGGGATCGATCTGGGCGCAAAGAACAGCGCGCAGACCGCGATCCCGTGGGACGCGCTCACCAACCGCGCGGCGTATCAGCTTGGCGGCGTGCGGCCCGCGTCCATCGACACATTCCTTTGGCTGGATGAGAACATGGATGGCTCGCACGCGGACGGCGAGGCGGTGATGAGCGGCGTCAGCGTGGAGCTGCTCAGCGAATCGACGCAGAGGGTCGTCTCCACGGCCCAAACGGACGAGAGCGGCCACGCCGCGTTTGCCTCCGTGCGTCCGGGCACGTATGCCCTGCGCTTTACGCTGCCGCAGCAGGCGCAGCCCGCGACAAGCAGCAACACCTACGTGCAGCGCGGGGACGTAATGACGCAGAACGGTATCTCTCCGACGGAGGAGCAACGGTTTACGCAGTCTGAGTGCGGCTTGATCTCCTACACGTCCATCGCGGGCCGCGTGAGGCTGGATGACGCGGGCCAGCTTGTGGCGCAGAGCGGCTTGCAGGTGCGCCTGTACCAGGACGGCGGATCGGCGCCTGTGCAAACCAAGACGACGGGCGAGGACGGCGCGTATCGCTTTGACGGCCTCTGGCCCGCGAGCTATGTGGTGGAGGTTGAGCAGCCCGATGGGACGCTGTTTGTCGCCCAAGAGGATCCCAACTACGCGTCCGGCGCGTCCCGCGTGGTGGAATCGGACGGACAGTTTGGCCGTACCGACGCGGTCACGCTGCAAATGGCGCGGCACCAGCTGGATATCGACGTGATCCTGGTCAAGCCCGCCGTTGTGGGCGAGCTTGCGTGGCTGGATGAGAACGGCAACGGCTTGATTGATATTGACGAACCCGGCATTCCGGGCATTGCGGTACGGCTGATGCAGGGCGATCAGACGGTCGCCTCCACCACGACGGACGCGTATGGCTACTACGTCTTTGCCGATGTGTATCCGGGGACCTACCACATCGAGGCCGTCGCGTACTCGGAGGTCACGGTGACCACGCCGAAGCCTAGCTTGCAGATCATATCCAGCTGCCTGACCAGCGGCGACGGCAGCTTGGCCAGCAGCGACGAGTTTACGGTGGCAAGCGGCGCGCGCTACTCGCTGTATCATCTGGGCTATATCCTGACGGGCAGCAAAAGGCCGGACGCGATGGTTGCGCCGCCCAGTCAGGATTGGACGCACGGCTACGATAACATCATCAAATAACAAGGGCGCGGGCGGGGATTATCCCCTCCCGCGCTATTCCGTTTGCAGGGAGCGCCGCTGGTCGTACAGCAGCAGCGCCGTCACGGTCATATCGTCCGCGGGCGAGCCGTTGCTGTGCAGGATGGCCTCGCGCAGGAGCGCATCCGCCATGCGCTGCGGCTCCACGCTGAGGCTGCGCAGGATGGCGGCCTCCAGCAGCTCCTCCTGCTCAAACGCGTCCGAGATTCCATCGGTGATCGCCACCAGAATATCCCCGCTGTGCATAAACACGCGCTGGCTGGTGGGCACGATCTCCTCCAGAATTCCAAGCGGCAGCGACGCGCCCTCGATGCGTTTGACGTGGTTTCCGCGCACCAGAAAGGACTCGCACGCGCCCAGCTTTTCGCTGCAAACCTCGCCGGACCAAAGGGACAGCTCAAACAAATCCACGGTGGAAAAACGATCCTCATCCGAGGCGAGCAGCATCATGCCGTTCACGGCCGAGATCGCCTGACCGCGAGAATACCCCGCCTCCAAGCAGTCCAGCATCAGCGCGATGGTCTGCGCGCTCTGGCGGTGCGCGTCCGCGCCATGCCCCATGCCGTCGCTGAGCAGCAGCCGGTACAATCCGAGCCCGGCGGCCCTCGCGCAGACGGAATCGCCGCTGACGGCCTCCCCGCCCGCGCCCTGCAGCGCGTTCACCTGCGCCACGCCCAGCGAGACGGTATACAGCGGGATTTCCTCCAGCGTCAGGCTCGTTTTGTCATGCTTTCTGACATAAAGCGGAAGCTGCGCTTCGTCTGATAGAGAACTCAGCAGCTTTTGGAGCTGCTTGCCGGAATAGTATCCCTCGGTATCCAGCGCGGCGAGCAGATGCCCGTCGATACGCCTTGCGTAGCCAAGCTGCGCGGGAAAGCGCGCGTCCCGCAGCGCCTTGCTGATCTGGTATCCGGCTTGCAGGTCGGCCATCGTCTCGCCCCGCGTAAGGCGGCGGATGCGCCGCAGCGTTTCCGCCATCGCGTCAAGGTGCGTGACGGTCATCTCGCGTTGATATCGCGCGCGGGAGAAGCGCTCGGCACGCTCCCGCGATTGCGCGCGGCAATGCGCGACGGCCTCCTTGACGCGGTGGACGCGCGTGCAGCCGCCCGCGCGCAGGGCTTGCAGATAGGGTGAGAGCGCATCGTCATCCGGGCTGGCAAGCTGCAAGCACTCGGCGAGGATGGACTGCGTTTTGGCGGCGTCGCAGGCGCGGCCGTCCGCGCATCCGGCGCACAGCGCCGCGCGCAGCGCTTGATCGGGCGCGTTTGCGTCGGTCAGCGCGCCGGGCGAGGGGAACGCCTTGGTGAGCCGCGCCATCGCGCCTTCCCATTGCGTGAGCTGCGCCTGTACAAAGGAGTCCTCGGTGCCGCCTTGGGCGGGAAAGCTGGCCAGACAAAGCGCGCGCGTCCGCTCCAGCAGCGCCGGACGCAGCAGCAGGGATAGGGCAAGCCCGACCAGCAGCGAGGCAATTGGCAGGGGAGGCGTGCCTGCGGATGTAAGATAGTAGCCAAACCACTGTCCGGCCGCAAACAGCAGACAGCTAAGGGGCGCGTTGCCCTTGCCCCGGCCAAGGGCGCAGGCAAGCCCGCCCAGCGCGTAGCAGGGGAGGAGCAGGCTGCTGTGCCCGCTCAGCACCAGCCCGGTTGCCGCCAACGTGCCGCAAAGCGTTCCCCCAAGCGGCCCTGAGGCGACGGCGAGCAAAACGGTGCACGCAACGCCGACGGACATGCCCAAGTTTACGCTGCCAAAGCGCACATACCCGCACGCGGCCACGCTGACGGCAAGAAGATAAATGGCGCAGGCGTTATCCTGCGTGGATTGCACATGCCGCGCCTGCAGCAGCGCATCCAGACCGCGCCGGAACCAAAGCGTGGAGCCGACGGCCAGCAGCATGGACGCGCACGCGAGCAGCCCCGCGCCCCAGTCCGCGGCCGCCAGCAGCGCGACCGCCCGCGGGAGCAGACACACCCCGGCCAGCAGCGCCGCGGTTCGGTCCCTTTTCGGGCGCACGACTGCCTGAAGCAGCAGCAGAAGCGCCAGCCCGGCGTACTGCCACGCGTCCGTTGGCACGCCCCATAGCATACGCAGCAGCAGCGAGCATACCATTCCCATGGCGGGGTATATCCGCGCAAAGCCCTTCGGCTGCAACGCGGCCAGCCACGCCGCGCCAAACGGCGACGGAATGGAAAACCACTCGACAAAGGGCAAAAACAGCGCGAGCAATGTACAAAGCAACTGCCGGACGATCTCGCCCTGAACCATCCGGACTCGGATCATCAGCTCTGCAAGGCGCTTGCGCAGGCTCTTGCGGCTCCTTCGTTTGACCGGCGATGGCTGTGTATCGGGCTGCATACGTTGCCTCCTTCACCCGTTATCCGTCCCAGTATAGGCGCGCGGGCGCATAGACGGTGTCGCATGCGGGCGCAAAGGCTGTCAGCTTTGCCGCGCCGTTTCGACAGGAGCAGCCGTTGCGCGTTTGCCGGGAAGCCTGTATAATGCTTGCGGGAGGCGAGCTGATGAAGCGCTTGATCTGTTGGCTGCTGGCCGCGTTGCTCTGGGCGGCGGCGCCCTCTGCGCGCGCGGAGCAGAAATACTCCGCCGTGTTTTTTGATTTGTTCGATACCGTTACGACGCTCACGGGCTATGCCGAAAGTCAGCAGGCGTTCGATCAAATCGCGTCCGAGGCCGAGGCCGAGCTGACGCGCCTGCACCGGATATTCGATCCGTATCACCGCTACGAGGGCGTGCCGAATGTTTGCCTGCTCAATCAAACGGCGGCGCAGGCTCCCGTGCAGGTGGGGGAAGAGCTGTTCTCCGTGCTGCTGCTGATGCGGGAATGGCAGCCGAGGCTTGGCAGCAGCGTGAACATCGCCATGGGCAGCGTGCTCAGCCTCTGGCATGACGCGCGCACGCAGGCGGATGCGGACGCGGGGAGCGCCGCGATCCCGGATGAAAACGCGCTGCGGGAGGCCGCCCTGCACACCGAGCTGGCGGACGTCACGCTGGACGCCGACGCGCGCACGGTCTATTACAAGGACTCGCTGCTCAAGCTGGATTTGGGCGCTGTCGCCAAGGGCTACGCCGCCCAGCGGATGGCGGATTGGCTCGCGGCGCGCATGCCCTCGTACCTGCTTTCCATCGGAGGCAACGTTTGCGCGGGGGATCCGCCCATGGACGGCCGTGCGGGCTGGACAGTCAGCATTCAGGACCCCGCGCACGCCGAGGACGCCGACGCGTGGCAATACTCGCTGGCGCTGCTGTGCGTGCATAACGTCAGCGTGGTCACCAGCGGGGATTATCAGCGGTATTACTGGGTGGACGGCGTGCGTATGCACCACATCATCTCCCCGCAAACGCTGATGCCCGCCGCCGAGAACCGCTCGGTCACCATCATCTGCGGGGACTCTGCCGTGGCGGACATCCTGTCCACGGCGCTGTTCATTCTGCCGTATGAGCAAGGGCGCGCGCTGGCCGACGGGCTGGACGGCGTGGAGGCCGTGTGGCAGACGGCGAGCGGCGACGTGCTGACAACGGACGGCGTGGACGCGCTCAAGCTTCCCTGAAAGGCATAAAAGCGGCGCAGGCCTCCATACTAGCAAAGGACGACAGGATGGAGGAATGAGCCGTGAAGAATAAAAACATTGGCTGGCTTGTGCTTGGAATCATCGCCGTGCTGGCCGGAATCGCGCTGGCGGTAACAAACGCCCTCACGGAGGGGCCGATCGCGCAGCAAAATCAGGCGCAGGCCAACGAGAGCATCCGCGCGCTCCTGCCGGAGGCTGATACGTTCGCCGATCTGGACGCGAGCCAAGCGGCCGCGCTGGACAAGGCCTTCACCGCCCTCAAGGGGGAAGAAATCGTGGGCTATGCCGCGCAAACGACGGTGCAGGGCTATGCCGGGCCGATCGAAGTGATTATCGGCATGAACCCTCAGGGCGAGCTGACCTGCATTTCGGTCGGCGGCAGCGCCTTTGCGGAGACAGAGGGCGTCGGCTCCAAAACGCGCGACGAGGCGTTCACCTCGCAATTTGTCGGCAAGACCCCGCCGCTGACGCTGGGCGAGGAGATCGACGGCGTGAGCGGGGCGACCATCAGCAGCCGCGCGGTCACGCAGGGGGTCAATACCGCGAGCGAGGCGCTGACGCAGCTCGCGGGCATGCAGAGCGCGGCGAACACGCCGCAGGCCGCAAAGGGCGACACGACGCATGTAAACGCCTCCAAGTGGGGCTATGCCGGGCCTGTGCTCGCGTCCGTATCCTTCGCGCCGGACGGCAGCATCGCGGCGCTTTCCATCGGCGACGCACGTTTTGCGGAGACGGACGGCGTGGGCGCTCGCGTGCGCGAGGAGGGATTCGTGCGGCAGTTTGTCGGCAAAACGCCGCCGCTCCAAGCGAGCGATATCGATATTGTTTCCGGCGCGACCGTCAGCAGCACCGCCGCGCTGGAGGCCGTCAATGCCGCCTATGAATACTGGCGGGAGAATAAATAGCTTGGCCCAAACGCAAATCGCCCCTTCCGGCAGACCGGAGGAGGCGATTGTTGGATAGCGGCTTGCCGCTTTACAGCTCTACGCTGACCGCCAGCGGGGACGCGCCCGCAAGCTCCACGCTGCGGGGATCCGGCTGGCTGCCGCCGACATAGAGCGTGTAGCGCTTGCCGCCGCTGACGCGGCGACCGTCCGCATCGACCACGGTAAAGGCGTCCTTGCCAAGCGGCAGGCAGACGCTCCGGCTCTGGCCGGGGGCCAGCATTACGCGCGCAAAGGCGCACAGGCTTGGGTTGGGAGGCGCAAAGGGGGAACTTTCCGGCTGCGCGTAGACCTCCACGATCTCCGCCGCGTCCCGGTCGCCCTTGTTGCAAACCGTAACGGTAAGCAAACCGTCTGCGTACCGCGCGTCGGAGTAAGCATAGCGCGCATAGCTGAGGCCGTAGCCAAAGGGGTAGAGCGGCTCGCCAGTAAAGTAGCGGTAGGTGCGGCCGGTCATGGCGTATTCCTCAAACGGCGGAAGCTGATCGATGGAGCGGTAGAGCGTCAGCGGCAGCTTGCCGGACGGACTCACCCTGCCAAAGAGCAGATCGGCCAGCGCGTCGCCGCCCGCCTGCCCCGGATACCACGCGTACAGAACGGCGTTGCCGTCCTCCACACGCAGGGCGCTGCCCGCGGATACCACCGTCACCACGGGCGTGCCGGTGGCGATCACGGCGGCCAGCAGCCTGCGCTGCACCTCAGGCAGCTCCAAGTCGAGCTTATCGCCGGAGGCAAAGGCGTTGCCCGCGTCGCCCTCCTCACCCTCCATGGTCGCATCCAAGCCGAGGCAGAGTATGACCGCATCGGCGTCCTGCGCGGCCTGTATGGCCTCCGCCATGCGCCGATCCTCGGCGGCCAGACTGTCCGGCTTGGCGCTGTACAGGTGGCAGCCCTGCGCGTACAGCACGCGCGCCTTGCCGGAGCAGGCGTTTTGCACGCCCTGCAGGTAAGTGACATAGCGGCCGGAGGTTCCGTTGTAGTTGCCCTCCAAGCAGGCGATGCTGGTCGCGTTGGGGCCGATGACGGCTACGGTGGACAGCTTGTCCGCGTCCAGCGGCAGCGTACCGTCGTTTTTGAGCAACACCATGGCCTGCCGGGCGGCCTCGCGGGCCAAGGCATTGTGCGCGTCGGTATCGTTATCCAGCGGGCGGATGCCGTCGTACTCGCTGCCCTCCAGCAGGATGCCGAGCTTGACGCGGGTTGCCAGCACGCGCTCGGCGGACTGACGGATCTCGGCCTCGCTGACCAGCCCGTCCCGATAGGCAAGCAGCAGATGCAGATAGGTGATGCCGCAGTTGAGGTCGCATCCGTTATGGATGGCCAGCGCGGCGCTCTCCACGGCGGAATCCGTTACGTGGTGGTGCTCGTGGATATCCGCCAGCGCCCAGCAATCGCTTACGTAGTGGCCGTCAAAGCCCCATTGCCCGCGCAGAATATCCGCCATCAGCGTCTTGCTGGCGCAGCAGGGCTCGCCGTTTGTGCAGTTGTACGCGCCCATTACGGCCTCCACATGCGCTTCGATCACGGCGGCCTCAAAGGCGGGCAGGTAGGTCTCCCACAGGTCCTTGGGCGATACCTGTGCGTCAAACTCATGCCGGACGGCCTCCGGGCCAGAGTGCGCTGCAAAATGCTTAGCGCAGGCCGCAGCCTTCAGGTGCTCGCCGTCGCCCTGCAAGCCTTGAATAAAGGCAACGCCCATCCGGGACGTGAGATAGGGATCCTCGCCGTAGGTCTCTTGACCGCGGCCCCAGCGCGGATCACGGAAAATGTTGATGTTCGGGCTCCAGAAGGTGAGGCCCTTGTAGATATCCCGGTCGCCGTGGGCTGTGCTGGCGGCGTATTTGGCGCGACCCTCGTCGGCGATGGCGTCGGCCTCGCGGCGCAGGAAAGGCGCGTCAAATGTGGCGGCCATGGCGATGGCCTGCGGGAACACCGTGGCGGTGCCCGCGCGGGCAACGCCGTGCAGCGCCTCGTTCCACCAGTTGTAGGCGGGGATGCCCAGCCGGGGGATGGCGGGCGCGTCGTAACGGAGCTGGGATGCGGCTTCCTCAACGGTCATTTGGTCAACCAGCGTTTTCGCCTTTTGGCGGGCGGTCGAAGCATCCATCATAGGCGGCCTCCTTGGCTTTTGTTGCACTTGACAGTGTGATTATATACAACGCGGCGGCAACATGCAATGCCAAATCTCGCCGAACACAAGTGCCGAGGAATAGGTAAGTAAGAAAAGACAGGCGGCTCCGAATTTGGTAGAATGGAGAGTGAGAACCAACCATCACCAAAGACAAGGAGCGACCTGTCATGGATAGGATAACACAGGTTCTATACTAAAAGTTGGGGTACAGCCACAAAAAAGGAGTGACAAGAGGGA
>CAYOYK010000018.1:0-48358 GCA_964408185.1 uncultured Oscillospiraceae bacterium
GCAAGGGAAACAGTCAGACCATTAACCGCGAACTTGGATGCCGGATAGGCAAAGCATACGCCTTACGAATCGCGTCTCGCGATGGCGCGGTACGCCATGAAGCGCTGCGCGTGGTTTCACACCAGCCACAAATACGGCTCCACCATGGATGTGCTTGCTCATGCTTTTGCCGAAATGCCGGGGCGAATCCCGCGCTGCATCTGCAAGCTCAGCGGCGACAGCATTGATGAGATTCGCTCTCAGGTTGAACTGCAAATCAACAGGCTGAGCATTCCGCGCATCGCCATTGGTCAAACGCACATGGGCGGCGCGCTGGCAAGCGGCTTTGCAAAAGGCGATGAAAACGTGCTCAACGGCTTCCGCAGGCTCAAGGAGGAAGGCTTGGTGGAGGGCTTTACCGTGGAGGTTCATCCGTGGACAAGCCGTCAGGCGCTGGATAACCTTCTGACGCATGCCGGACAGGACATCTTCGTGGGCTATTCGTTCTACTACAATCCTTTGCAGCGTTACGCCCTGAACGAGCTGTTTGCGGAGATCATCCGCCAGAAGCGCCCGATTCTGGCCTTGCGCGCCATGGGCGGCGGCGCGGCCGATCGACAGGCGCAGCGGCCGGCAAGCGCGGAGGATTTCATGCAGGCGCGGGCCGCCGAGCTGCTGCCTCTGTACCGCGACGCAGGCTTTGACGGCTGGGCGGATTTCGCGCTTAGCTTCGAGCTGTCACGCCCCAACGTGGTTTGCGCCATCGGCTCCGCGCAGACGCCCCGCCATTTGGACGAATGCCTGAGCGCAGCCGCGGGTCCCTGCGGTTTCCGGGAGGATACGGCCGCGCGCATAGCGGAGCTGCAAACAAAGTGGTCTGATGAAAAAGACCGCTTCGCCGCGGAGTGGACGATGTGAGGATCGCTTGGAGCGGGCTCGGCCGAGAGGCCGGGTTCGTTCCTTGTGGAGACTTCTTTTCCGTCTTGCGCGGCAGACAAACCACTTTCTCCGCGCGGGCCGGTGGCATCCTAGTCAGGAGGGTCGCCCATGATCGTAACCGTTACGCTGAATCCGGCAATTGACCGCATGCTGACGCTTCAGGGCTTGCTGGAAGGGTGCGTCAATCGCGTGGACTCATCCCATGAATTTGCGGGAGGCAAAGGAATCAATGTCAGCCGCATACTCCGGCATATGGGAGAGGAATCGCTGCTGCTGGGCGTGGCCGCTGGCAAAAACGGGCTTCGGCTTTGCGACGCTTTGGCGGCGGAAGGGCTGAAGGAGGCGCTTCTCCGCACGCCGAGCGGCGAAACGCGCGTCAATACCAAGCTGTATGATCTTCGGCGCAGCGCGACGACCGATCTGAACGAAACGGGGCCCGCGATGGGCGCGGATGATTGGGGCGAATTCCTGCGGCGCTTCGAGGGCAGCGTTCACGCGGACGATATCATCGCGCTTTGCGGCAGTTTGCCTCCCGGAGCACCGGACGACGCTTACGCGCAGCTGATTTCGATCGCTTCGCGCAAGGGCTGCCGCACCCTGCTGGACACGAGCGGCCGAGCCTTCGGGCAGGCGCTTGCCGCAAGCCCGACGCTGGTCAAGCCGAATCGGGACGAGCTGTCGCAATGGTGCGGACGGCCGCTGCCGAACTTATCCGACGTGCTGGAGGCCGCTCAGGCGCTGCTGACAGCCGGGGGGAAAACGGTCGCCGTTTCCATGGGCGCCGAGGGCGCTTTGCTGGTGAACGCGAAGACGCGGCTTTTTGCCCCCGCGATCCCTGTGACGGCGCGTGGCACCGTTGGCGCGGGAGACTCCATGGTGGCGGCTCTCGCGCGCGGCATGGAGCACGGAACGGACGAACGCTCGCAGCTTCAAGCGGCCGTGGCGTGGGCGACCGCGTGCGTAGAAGCGGGCGGGACGGGACTTTTGCAAAGCGAAGCGCCGGAAAAGTATCGCTCTCTCATCCGGCTGCGCGAGCTGTAAAAGCGTGTGATTCGCAATGAATAGCAAGGAGAATCGGCATGAGCAGACAAACGGTGCTGCCCCGATGGCGGGGCTTTAATCTGGAGATGGGCTTGCGCGAGGACGGGCGCTATCTCGACGAGGACTTTGCCATGATCGCCGAGCTGGGCTTTGATTTTGTGCGCCTGCCCGTGCGTTACGATCGCTGGACGAAGAACGGCGACCCCTTTGCGGTGGATGAATCCGGCATGGAATGGCTGGATGAAGGAATCCTGCTGGGAGAAAAGTACGGCCTGCATGTCTGCCTAAATATGCATCGCGCGCCCGGCTTCAGCGTCTCCGGCTTTGAGGGAGAGCCTTTTATGCTGTTTCAGGACGACGAGGCCGCGCGCTGCTTTGCCCTGCACTGGGAGATGCTTGCGAAGCGTTACCGCTCCCGTCGCAATCTGAGCTTCAACCTGCTCAACGAGCCGCGCTGGGTATCCCAGACGAGGCACAGCGCGGTAATGCGCGCCGTCGTCGGGCGCATCCGCGCGATAGACGGCGAGCGCCTGATTTTGCTGGACGGCGTTGGTACGGGCAATGACTTCCCGACGGAGCTGGTAGATTTGGCGGCACAGAACGTCGCGTTTTCCACACGCGGCTATACGCCCCTTGGGCTGACGCACTACAACGCCACATGGGGGCATCATCGGCAGTACGAAACGACGCTTCCTGTTTGGCCCAACCAGCGCAGCCGCATTTCCTCCACCGATCTTTACGACGGCCTGTGGGATCAAAAGCGCTTGGAAGGAAAATACGAAGCGTGGGCGGCCATCGCCGAGGCAACGCGCTGCGGCGTGCTCTGCGGCGAGTGCGGGTGCTACCGGGAAACGCCTCACGGGGTAGCGCTCGCGTGGATGAACGATTTGCTGGACGCGCTGACCCAGCGCAACATCGGGTACGCTCTGTGGAATTTCCGCGGGCCGTTCGGCATTCTGGATTCCGAACGAAAGGACGCCGAATACCGGGACTTCCACGGGCATGCGCTGGATGTTCGAATGCTGGAGGTCCTGCGGGCGCATTAAGGAGGCAGACGGATGAAGCAACCGGATTTTCCGCAATGCAATGGAGTTGCGATGACCCTTGAAAGGTTTCTGTCCTTGCCGCCGTCAGGCGGAGACATGATTCGGCTGTCGGCGGACGGCGCGTCCCTGACGGACGCGGCCGACTGGGAGGCGCTCGACCGTGCGCTAAACGACGCGTTCCTGCGCTACGAGTCTGTGCAGTTGGCGCTGGCTACCGCTCCGGGCTATCCCGGCAGCGAGGAGGAGCATCTGTTTCGTGATCCGGCGCCGCGCGAAGCCTTTGCGTCGCTTTGGAACGCAATCGCGCGTCGTTACGCGGAGCACGGCGACAAGCTCAGCTTTACGCCGCTTGAGTGTCCGCGCGAGCAATGGACGCGTCTCCCCTACTTGGGGCCGGCCGAGCACGCGGCCGTCATGCGGCCCGCCGTGGACGCTATCCGGCAGGCGGATCAGCGGCGGCTGATCGTGCTGGACGGTTTGGACGGAGGTGAGCAGCCGCCGACGGATCTTTTTGACCTGCCGCGCACGGGGCTTTGCATGGCGCTTTCGGCAAAGCGCTGCCTCGACCGAGGCTGGGACGACAAGCGGCTGGCGCTTCATCTGGATATGTGTGCCGCGTACGCGCAGGCGGCGAACCAGAGCGTCCTGTGCCTGCTGACGTCCGCCTCCGGCGAAGCGGAAGAAGCGTGGATGACGCGCGTCATTCCCATGCTGCGGGCGCGCGGGATTGATCGCGTGCTGCGTCGGCTCCTTTGAACGGAATTCCCCGCCACTCTTGCTTTGGGAGCTAAACGATGAACAAACAGTTTGACGTAATCGGCATGGGAAACCCATGCGTGGATCTGCTGACGCGCGTCGCGGAGATTCCTCCGGCCGGGCACAGCACGGGCGTTTTGGAAAACAGCTGGCAATCCGGCGGAAAGGTCGCTACGGCGCTATGCGCCTTGTCGCGTCTCGGCGCGAGCTGCGCCATCGTCGGCACGGTCGGCGGCGGCGTTTACGGGCAGTTCTGCCAAGCCGACTTGGCTGATCACGGGGTGGATACCTCTCATCTGGAATGCAAGCCCGAAAGCGAAACGCCGTTTTCGATTGTCCTTTCGGACGAGAAAAGCAAGGAGCGCACCATCCTGTATCACGGCCAAAGGCAGGGGCAGCCGAGCGACGCGTGCCTTGATTTTGTCCGCGGCGCGCGCATCCTGCATCTGGAAACCGCCAAGCCGTACAACCTGAAGGCCGCCTTGGCCGTTCGGGAGGCAGGCGGACTGGTGTCCTTTGACGCGGACTACTACGTCCCCGAAATGGACGAGCTTACGTGCCGCACGGACATACTGATTGGCTCGGCGGGCTATTACCGCGCGGTATTCCCCACGGGCACGCTTGAGGCAAACATGCGCGCGCTCCGCCGCAAAGGGCCGAGGCTTGTCGCCTTCACGTTTGGCGCAAAGGGCTGCGCGCTGCTTGACGACGACGGTTTTTCTGAAATCGAGGGCTTTTCCGTGCCGGTTGTGGATACGACGGGCGCGGGAGATGTTTTTCACGGTGCGTTCCTATACGGGATCCTTCAGGGCTGGACAAGCGTTCGCTGCGCCCGCTTTGCCTGCGCCACGGCGGCGATCAAGTGTACCCGTTTGGGCGGGCGCGCCGCGATCCCGACGTTCGACGCCGTTGAGACCTTTCTAAGAACAGGCGTCATCGATGACAGCGGGTTTGACCTTCGGGTCGAGCGATATCGCCATCCGCCCTTCGAGAACAAAGGAGGAATTGGGTTTTGAGGTCATACGAACAGATTTGGAAGCTTGTGCCCAATAAGATCAGGCGCTATCCCGGCGGCCGTGAGCTGGATCGTTTTCGCGGGATTGTTCCGCCTGAGGACGACGGCTGCCCCGAAGCGTGGGTCGGCTCGGATACTCGCTCGCTCTACGCCAAGGGGGAGGACGCCAACGAGGGCTGCGCCGAGTGCGTTTCGCCCGACGGGAAGCGGCAATACCTGTTTGAGGCGATCGCGGCTGATGCGGAGCATCTGCTCGGCGAAAAGCATATCGCGCTCAGCGGCAGGCAGGTCGGCGTGCTGGCAAAGCTGCTGGACGCGCAGGCGCAGCTCAATCTGCAATGCCATCCCTCGCGGGCTTATGCCAAGGCCGAGTACGGCAGCGCGTTTGGCAAGGAGGAATGCTGGTACGTGTTGGGCTTGCGGGACGACACGGAGGAACCGCCGTATGTGTACATGGGCTTCGCGGATGAGGACGCAAGGGAGAAGCTGGCGTATGGCTACGACCACCGTGATCGGCGGCTGCAGGAGAGCTGCTGCCACAAAATCCCGCTTCATGTCGGAGATCTCTTTTTTATCGGGGCGGGAGTGCCGCACGCCATCGGGCCGGGCTGCTTTCTTCTTGAGGTGCAGGAGCCTTCCGACGTGACCGTCACGCCCTTTTATCCGTCGCATTTGCAGCTGTCGCCAGCGGAGCTTGCGCAATACAGGCGGCGCACGCTGAATTGCTTCGACTATACGGCGCGAACCTTCGAGGAAACCATGCGGCATTGCGCCGTGCAGCCCCGCGAGCTTCGGCGGGGCGATTGGGGCATTGAATCGCTGATGATCGGGCCGGCGCAGACGGACTACTTCTCCTTTACGCGCCTTCAGGCATGCCGACCCGTGGAGCTGACGCACACCGGCTTTCCACAAATCGCAATTGTGCAAAGCGGCAGCGCGTGCCTGCAATGCGGCTCGCAGCGGCTCTGGGTGCGTCAGGCGGACGAGCTGTTTCTTCCCGCCTCTGTCGCCCCAATTGTGCTTGCGCCGCAAGGCGACGGGGCAACCCTGCTGCTGTGCAATCCGGCAGGCGCTGTCAAGGAGCCGTAGGCGCTGAGCCGCAGGTGCTGTCAATGTGCCGTAGACGGCCTTCTTGCACAAATCCGCAGACGTCAAAAAAGCGGGGACGGATCTTTCGATCCGTCCCCGCTCTTTAGGTGGCTTAGAAGCCGTTCTCGGCGAAGAAAGCATCCAACTGGGTCTTGACTTCCTTCAGATAGTCGTCAATACCGGCGTTCTTAAGCTGCTCGTTCACCTTGGCGATGTCCGCGTCCACATCGTCGGTCTTGCCGACGATCAGCGGCAGCACGTACTGATTGAACACGTTCTCCAGCGCGGCGAACTGCGCGGATACCGGCGTTACATCAAACGCGAAGCTGTCCACATAGTTGGGGCGCAGGATCCCGTGCATACGGTCGTACAGCTCCTGCTTTCCGGCCCACTGCTCACCCGCGGGGGGCTCCATGCGATCCACGTGCCAGCCCCAAGGCTGCATGGCGGAGCTTCCGAAGCCCACGTCGTCGTTGCTGCCCAGCGGAACAACGCAGCCCTTGTCATCGAGGTTGTAGTGCTTGCCCAAGATACCATATTGTGTAAGCATGTAATAGTCGGGATCATAGCGCAGCTTATCCAGCACGGCAAGCGAGCGCGGGATGTCAGAGCAGGTGCGCGGCACGGCAACGCCGTTGCCGATGACGGGATTGCTGTTGACGAAGCCCTTCACGTCCGCGTTCAGGAAGATGTTCACCTTCCAGTCGGGATGCTGAGCAATCCAATCGCGGCCAACCGATTCCACGCCGGCGATGTTGCTCTTGCAGGCGTAGGTCAAGCCCTGCTGGAAGAGCGTCTCGCCCTCGGTCTGGTTGGAGAGCACGTTCTTGGACCAGAAGCCCTGATCGTACCAGCTCTTCATGCGAGCGACGAATGTCTTGAATTCCTCGGTCTCAAAGTAGTTGATCACGTCGGTCGTGTTGCCAAGCGTCACGCCGTAGTAAGCGGACTCGTTGACGACCCACTGGTACTGGCCCAGCGCGGCCTGAATCACGGAGTCCTTGATCTTTCCGCTCGTCTCGTTGAAGGGGATCGTGTTGGGATCCTTTTCAAGGCACTTCTGGAAGTACAGCTCCATGTCCTCCCAGGTGGTAATGGGATTCTGAATGCCGAATTCCTCGGCCATGTCCGCGCGGTACAGGATACCGTTGGACTTCAGCTCTTCCCAATCACAAGGTACGGTGTAGATCTTTCCCGCGACGCGAGCGCCGTTCCACTGGTCCACCGTCATGTTGGCCCAGCTCTGCGGAGCGTACTCAGGCAGATACTCGTCCAGCGGCAGATACGCGCCCTTGCGCGCCAGCGCCAGATACTGCGCCCAGCTTGCCGTGTAGATGAGGTCGATCTTCTCGCCGGACGCCAGCTTGAGGTTGTACTTGTCCTGCCACTTGTCCCAGCCGAGGAACACCCAGTTGATGGTGCAATTGAAGTCCCGCATCGTCAGCTCGTTCAGCTGATCGGCGACCGACTGCATATCCTTGGGCTGATCGCCCAGCAGCACGAAGGTCAGCTCTTCCTGTTTGCTGGTGTCCAGCTCAGCCATCGCGGGCAGCGCGACGGACAGCGCAAGCGCCAACACGAGCACCAGAGAAAGAATCCGCTTTGCCATAGTTCCATCCTCCTTGATTTTTCCGCTTTCGCGGTTTATTCACCCATTCTCGCGTTTGTGAAAATGGGAAAATTATCCTTTTACGGCTCCGATGGTCAATCCTTTGACAAAATACTTTTGCACAAACGGGTACAGCAGGATGATCGGGCCCGTGGCGACGACCGCCGTCGCCATTTTGATGCTCTCGGTCGGCGGCGTATCCGTTACGACGTTGGCCCCCAGCGCGCTCAGTTGAAGCATAGCATTGACGTTCTGAATCACGTTTTGCAGGTAGTATTGCAGGGGCCACATCTCGCGCTTGTTGATAAACAGAGAGGCATTATACCAGTCGTTCCAATAGTTGAGCGCCAAAAACAGGCCGATGGTCGCCATGCCAGCCTTCGCCAGCGGAAACACGATTGAAAACAAAATGCGGAAGTCGCTCGCGCCGTCGATTTTCGCGCTCTCGGTCAGGCTTTCCGGAATGGAACTGATGAAGGAGCGCAGCAGGATGATCAGCCACGACGTGCACAGCGGCGGCAGCAGAAGCGCCCACAGCGTGTCCGTTAAGTGCAGATAGTTCGTCACCATCACATAGTAGGCCACCATGCCGCCCGAAAACAGCGTGGTAAAGTAGAAGAAGAACGAAAAGCCGTTGCGGTACTTAAAGTCCTTTCGCTGCAGCGCGTATGCTGCCATAAACATAATCAGCATTCCCAGCAGCGTTCCGGCAACCGTGATCAAAATACTTACCTCGTAGGCCTGAAACACGTTCACCGTTCCGTTGAACACCCGCGCGTAAGCCTCCGTGGAGAACCGCGTCGGCCAAAACCCGTATCCGTACTGATAAATGGCGGACTCCTCGGTAAAGCTGGCCACGATCAGCAGCCAGAACGGAATTACGCACAGCAGCGCCATCAGCCCTGTGAGCGTATACCCCACAATATTAAATACCACACGATCGGCTCCTGCGTGGATTTTTGGCCGAGTCGTCCTTTGAAGCGTCAGTTTCTGCGACATGCGTATCCCCCTCCTAAAAGAGCGCGTATTCCGGCGTTACGCGTTTGATAATCCCGTTGACGCACATCACGATAATCAGCCCGAAAACGCTCTGATACACGCCCGCCGCCGACGCCATGTTGATATCGAAGTTCACGCGCAGGCTGCGGTAAACGTAGGTGTCGATAATGTCCGTGGCGTTGAAAAGGATGCCGTTGTTCCCGATGATGTTGTAGAACATGTCAAACTGCCCCTTCATGATGTTGCCCACCGTGAAGATCAGCATGATGATGAACGTCGGCACCAGATGCGGCAGCGTGATATGGCGGATGCGCTGAAAGATATTCGCTCCGTCGATCTCGGCGGCTTCGTTGATGCTCTCGTCAATCGAGGTAATCACCGCCAAATAGATGACTGTGTTATAGCCGATGTTCTTCCACAGGTTAATAAATACCAGTATATACTTCCACGCCGAGGGCGTATCGTACAGGCTGATGCGCTCCATGCCCAGCATAACGCGCAGGTTGTTGACCACGCCGTACTCGTAGCCCAGAATGTTGTACACAAACGCGGCGACCAAAACGAACGATATAAAGTAAGGCAGGAACATCAGCGTCTGCGTCACCTTTTTGAATACGCGGCTTCGCAACTCGTTAAGGATAATCGCAACCAGAATGGACATGAAAGAGTTGACCGCGATGAAGGCAACATTATAAAGAAGCGTGTTGCGCGTAATGTTCATCAGCGTGCCGCTGGAAAACAGAAAGCGGAAGTTGGCAAACCCGACGAACGGGCTTCCCCAAAGTCCGTCAAAAAAGTTGTAGCTCGTAAAGGCAAAGTACACGCCCGCCATCGGCAGATAATTGAAGATAATAAAGAACACGCACGCCGGCAACAGCATCCAGAATAATTGGTAGTTCCGCTTCCACTCGTAGGCCAAGCCGTGCTTGGACGGCAATGCGGACTGCGCGGTTTTCATCCTTCGGCCACCCCTCTCCCATCGCTCACGCTCCGGGCTTGAATCGTTGTTTTCAGGATACTCGAATCGCTCCAAAAAACAACTGAACGCTTTTGATGTAACTCTCCAAAACAACAAAACGGACGGTCAAAAAATCTGTCATTTGTGTGTTATGGTGCGAATTGTGCGTTTTTTAATCAGGTTTGTCCTCCATGTAGATTGACATTTGATTGCATTTCTTCTATTATTGTAAATGTCGCAACGTTGTTTTTTGTTGCGTGAAGGAGGCGTCGCATATGCTTGGCCGCCGGAATGACAAGCGGAAGAGCTTCTTTTTGCTCGTGCTGCAATATGTGGTTGTGACCGTGCTCATTTCCATCGTCGTTTTTTCCATGATCTTCTATGCGGAATGCGAGCGAATCCTGCTGGCACAGAGCTTCACGCACGCAATGGGCGCGTTGCGGCAAAGCGCCGCGCTGGCGGACGATGTCGACCGCGAGATCAACAAGTTCTGCATGCAGCTGTACAGCGAGGATCTGGTCTATCAGTTTGCCTTCAGCGAGGATTCCAACAATTTCTGGGTTCTGGACGCCCTCAAGAAGATGGACAGCTACCGCTTTGTTTCATCTTATATATCCTCTGTCTATGTTTATAGTCGGCAGCTGGACCGAGTCTATCTATCCGCCGAAGGAATCTCCAACAAGGTGCAAAGCGCCTCCGATTTCTACGATCAGGCGTTCCTGAGCCGGATCAACGAGCACGCGGAGTCGGCGCCGCTCAAACCGTTCGCGCGCAGGATCCCCATAGAGGCCACAGGCGACAGCTACGTCGGCTATACATACCTGTTTTATGATTTTGCCCGCATTGAGGATGCAAACATCATCGTGGGCGTAAACGTTGGGCAGCGCGCGCTGCAAAGCGCCCTGCAAAGCGCTCTGCAGGGCGCGGATGCGGAAACGGGCTTTACCTCGTTCCTGACCGACGAAAACGGACGCGTGCTGACGCGGACGCCGTTTTGGGCGGATTTGGAGAATGTTGGCCCGTTTCTGTCGGACGTGTTGGACAGTTCAACGGAAACCCCCGCCTTTCTCAACCGTTCGATTGATGGCCATGCCTGCTATCTGGCCGCGTCCGCGCCAAACCGTAACGGCTGGCGAGCCGTCGCGCTGGTTTCGGTCGCCTCCATCGAGGGCAGTCTGGTGTCCCTGCGCCATAAGACGCTGGCAATCGGCGGCTCCATCTTTCTGCTGGGAACCGCCCTGTCCGTGCTGATGGCCTACCGTCTCAACAAGCCCGTCAAGCGGCTGCAAGAGCAGGTGAGCGATTTGTCGTCGCGGCACATGGATGAGCGTTACAAGCGCCGCCAAGAGATTATCCATCGGCTGATGCTTTCAAGCGCCTCCGAGCCATCCGAAACGGAGCTGGAGGAGCTTCAGCTCCAGCTTCCCGAAGAAGGCGCCTATTCGGTGCTGCTGCTTCAGATCGATCACTACGCCGACTATCTGGCGGACGCAGGTGAAAACGCTCAGCTATACAAATTTGGGCTCTGCAATATCGCGGAGGAGCTGCTGCAGCCGCTTTGCAAGACATTCTCCGCCGATATGGGCGAGGATTGCTGCGCGCTGCTGTTCCTTGCCGCCGCTCCCCTCCGGCCCGACGAGGTGCGGCAAACGGTTTGCTCGCTTCAGGAGATTGTGCGCTCTAAGCTGGATTTCTCCGTCTCCTGCGTTTGGAGTACGGAGGTCGCGCACAGAAACGAAATTGCCTATCAGTACAACCAAACCCGCCAATACGCCGCCTATCGACTGTTCCGGGGCGCCGGCTGCTATGTGGACGCCGCGCAGGAGCAGGAGCGGCCGCAGACGGCGTATCCGGCGCAGCTGGAGCGTCAGGCGAGCGACGCGCTGGCCATCGGCAGTCTTGCGGCTGCGCGGGAGAGCTACGACGCGCTGCTTGACGCGATCGGCCAGCTTGCGCCGCGGCAGCTCAACCTCGCCTGCGGCCACATGACCTACTCGCTGAGCACCGCGCTCGAATCCCTGAAGAAGAACGACTTCCCCAGCACGGCCGTGAACTACAACATCGAGGGCCTTTTCGGCGGCTGCGAAAGCGTGGAGCAGGTGAAGCAGCGCCTGAGCGATATGTTTGATGAGCTGGACTATCTGTCGGCCAATCGAAAAACGGATCGTCAGGACGCGATGGTTGCCAAGGTGCGGGAGATCCTTGAGCGCGAGTATAGCAACCTCAATCTCTCCCTCAATTTGATCGCCGACGAGGTGGATCTGACGCCCAACTATGTCGGCCGCGTTTTCAAGCGGATGACAGGCGCTTCGATTCCCGATACCATCATGATGCTTCGCATCGACAAGGCAAAGGAGCTGCTCGCCGCCACCAAGCTGCCGATCAATCAGCTTGCCGAGCGCGTCGGCTTCGCGGGGGACGGATATTTTTACAAGGCGTTCAAGACCCATTGCGGCTGTACGCCCGCCGATTACAGAAAGCGCCAGAGGGCCAAGAGGGAGGAATCCGAATGTCAAAAGTGACACAGCAGGATATTGCCGATCGCATGGGCGTAAGCCGAAACTGCATCTCCAAGGCGCTCAAGGGCGCGTCGGGCGTGAGCGAGGCCACGAGGCGGCGCGTGTTTATCACGGCGGGCGAGCTTGGCTATGAGTTTTCGGAGCCAAACGCAGGCTGCTCGCGCACCGTATCGCTGATCGCCGCGGCGGGCACGCTGCTCAACCAGTACTGGGCGCACTTTATTCAGGGGCTGGAAACGTCGCTGACGCGCCACGCCGTGCGGCTGGATATTCATTTGATCGGCGACGTGTTCGGAGCGGCGCGGCATTTGCGCGAGAGCCAAAGCCAAGGCGCGCTGATACTATGGAACCGCTCCGATGAGCTGCTGGCCGCTGTTCTGGATACAGGCATCCCGACCGTCTGCTACGATATGTCCGTGGACGTGCCTACGCACCGGCTTCCCTGCGACGTCCTTGCCCCCGCTTCCTTCGAGCCCGTCCGCGAGCTGACGCGGCGGCTCATCGCAAACGGCCATCGCCGTATCGGCTTTGTGGGCGACCCCGACAGCTGCCTTACCTTCCGCGAGCGCTGGGAGGGCTTTCAGGCGGCCGCAGCGGAGGCCGGACTTGCGACGGACGATCGTCTCTGCCTTCGCGGGCAGCAGGATAGCCTCTACCAATCGCCGATTTATGAGCGCGCGCTGTCTCAGGCGGACATCCCCACAGCCTTTGTGTGCGGAAACGACTATACGGCGTTCCTGCTGCTGCGCGCGCTGAAATCCAAAGGGCTGCGAGTCCCTGAGGACGTATCCATTACAGGCTATGACAATCTCAGCGAATGCTTGCTCGTCGAGCCGGAGCTGACCACGATAGACGGCTTTGTAGTGGAGCTGGGCGTGCGCGCCGGGGAGATGCTCCTATCTCGCATCGATCATCCGGATCGACCCTGCGTCCTCGTGCATCAATGCGCTTCCTGTGTTTACCGCAGGAGCGACGGCGCCGTTACAGGCTGACGCATCGAAAGAGCGCCGACTCTCCGTTTGCCGGAGGATCGGCGCTCGCGCTTTGATGAGAGGCGTGCCGGGCGCGCGCCCCGTGTCAGTAAATCGAACCTGTAAAGTCCCTTGCGTCCGCGTGCGCCTTCAGCGCCACATTTCGGCCCTCAGCCGCCCACAGCATGCCACGAAGGAACATCTCCTGCGCGTTGGGATCGTCAAAGTTCTCCAGATGGTGCCCGATGGACGTGTAGAAAACGCGTCCGTGCCCGAAGCGCTTCGTCCACGTGACGGGCATATCCACCGGCCCGTTGGGCGAGGAATAATCGTCCTTGGTGTCGAAGCGCGTGGTGGCCAAAACATTGACGACCGGGTCCACATGCAGGTAATACTGCTCGCTGGTCACCTGAAAGTCCTGCAAGCCCTCGATGATCGGGCTGGAGGAATTGTGCTTGAGATTGACGGTGTAGGTTTTGTTTTCGCCGCCCTGATGCGCCACCCAGTTGCCGCCCGTCATGAACTGCCACTGCACGCAGTTGCGCAGCGCGTCGCACATGCCGCCGTGGCAGCCCGCCAGACCCACGCCGGACGCCACCGCCTCCATCACGCCGTTTAGCTGCGACTCGGTTATTTCGCCCATCGTCCAGTTGTAGTAGATGAGATGCAGCCCCTTCAGCTTTTCAACGTCCAGCAGGCTGTCCAGCGTGTCGGACACCTCCGTGTCAAAGCCCTTCTCCCCCAGCAGCGCAGCAAAGCGCTCCGTAATCGGCAGGGGATGATGTCCCTCGCAGCCGCCCCAGATCATCAACGCCTTTTTGTTCATACCAATCTCCCCCGTTCTCCATATTCATCAGGCACGCGTCGTTTGCCTCCGCCTCGACGCGCGAAGCCCGATTGCCCAAATGATTCTCCGTCGGTACGGAGCGCGCGGCGCTGTTGACGAGCGTCAGCAGCGTGCTTTCGCCGCAGATGAACGCATGCGCTCCATATTCCGTCGGATATCTTGCAGCCAGAATTCCCTGCGTTTTTTCAAAACCACGCCGAAAGCAACCATCGCGTTCCTCCTCAGTTCAGGCCGCGCGCGCGCCTGAAATCCTCCGGATCGCGGGGATCGTAATCCCGCGCGGAGGCGCACAACGGCAGCGCCCGCACCCGCTTCACCGCGCCGTGAACAAGTATGGAGCGCGTCTGTTCGGGCAGCATATCAAAATAGTTGTCCTCCATATGCGTGCGGTCGTCCTCGCACTGTATTTCCACAATGGGCACATAGGCTTTGCCACAGCGAAGCGTCAGCAGCACGCCGTCGTCCTTCGCCTCCTGCCGCACAAGCTCCACGCTTCCCTCCGGAACGGGCGTATCGCGCCAGTATTCGCGGCTGGAGGTATCGTGCGCAAAGCCCCTGTCATCCCCGACCGCGCGAATATAGTACAGGCCGCGCAGCTCGGACTCGACGGCGATAAATTGCGGCCCCTGCGTGAAGGAGCACGGCGCAAGCTCGGCCTGCGCAGTCTCGCGCCAGACTGTTCCTCCGCCATACGTCATAAAGCCGTATTCATAGGTCAGCGAAACCGCCTCGCACGAGCCGTTCAGCAGCGCGACGCACGCCCGTCCGCCCCGAACGACGATCAGCAGCTTTCGCGGCGCGAAGGCGCGCTTGAGATAATAGAAGCTGGGCTTGCGCGTCAGGTAATAATCGATCGGCGTAAAGCCGCTTTCCGGCCACGCGTCGTTGAACATCCAGATCAGGTTGCCCGAACAGTGCGCCTGCGCGCGAAGCGCCCGCGTCAGCTGGTTGTACTCGATGCCCTGCGCGACGGCGGCATATACGAAGCGCTCGTCCCCGGTCAGCCGTTTGACGGGCGTGAGCAGGTTCTCCACGCAGAGCGCCCGCATTCCCCCATCGCCATCCGGCTCCTTGTGATGCGCCAGCACGTCATCGCGTACGGGCGACTGCCCGTGGTATCTGCGAATGGTCGAGGGCATGGCGGAGCCGTAAAAGCCATATTCGCTGTTGAAACGGTAGCGCTTCGCCACCTCGTCGTACAGCTCATGCGTCACATGCGGCAAAAAGGAATGGTAGTCGTTCATGCCGTACGGGCGCTTCAAATCCACCAGCGTACCCCACAGGTGAATATCGCCCTGCGCCGGGTCCTTGGCCCATTCTCCGAAGAACGGCGAGCTGGGCATATAGGGCGTAGCGGGCGCGTTATCGTGCCCAGCCTTTGGCAAGGCATAGTTGAACAGATACGCGCCAAACTCGCGCCGTCCCCGCGCCAGCGGATCGTACCAGCCCCAATAGCTTTCCGCAATCTCATTGTTTCCCGTCCAAACGGCCATGCAAGGATACTTGGCCAGCCGAAGCGTCTGATAGTCGGCCTCCCGGATCGCCGAGAGCAGAAAGCGCTCGTCCTCGTCCGGATACAGCGCGCAGGCATACATAAAGTCGTGCATCACCAATATGCCGTGCTCGGAGCAAAGCTCATAGAAGAAATCCGGCTCGTAACGGCCCCCGCCCCACATGCGCAGCATGTTGCAGTTCATGGCGGCGGCTTCCTCAATCAGCGCGCGGTAGGCGCCCCGCTTGGTGCGCAGATAGATCACGTCCGGCGGAACCCAGTTGCCGCCCATGCAAAACACGGGCTGACCGTTCACCGTGAAACGGAAGTTGCGCGTTCCGTCCGGCAGCGGCGAGCAATCGATGGCGATTGTGCGCACGCCGACCCGCGCCGTCACTTCGTCGCAGCCGCCGCGATAGCGCACGCTGACCGACAGATCATACAGGTTTGGCTTGCCCATGCCCAGCGCATGCCATAGCCTCGGCTGTGAAAGCACGGCCCGGCACTCGCCGTAATTCAGGCCGCCCGTCAGCTGCACCTCCTCGCTGCCCTGCGCGGCCAACGTTCCCTCATAGGAAAGCCGCCATTCCAGCGTCGCAAAGCCGGAGCGCGTTACGCAAAGCTCCTCCAGCGTGTAGCGCAGGGCGACCTCGGCGCTGTCGCCGTCGATGCGCAGCGTGTCCAGCCGGACGTCCCGCACAAGGGCGCCGCTCACGCCGCGAAGCTCCACGCGGCCGCCGATGCCGCAGGTAGGCACGCAGGGGCACCAGTCCCAGCCGTAGCTGAACTGCGGCTTGCGCAGGTAGCAGCGGCGGGGCTCCTCGCCCGATGCGTTGTAATAGCTCAGCGAGTCCATCGGCGGCCTTCCGCACTCCGCGCCGTTGGTCAGGCGAATCAGCAGCGTGTTTTCGCCGGGGCGCAGATAGGGCTTCACGTCCATCTCGAACGGCAGGAAGGCGTTGCTGTGCTTCGCGACAGGCACGCCGTTGAGCAGAATATCGGCCTCGTAATCCAGCGTCTCGATAAAAAGACGCGCCTGCTCCCGCCCAAGCAGCTCCGCGTCGCAATCAAAGCTCCTGCGGAACCACCAGCTCAAGTCCTTCGTCCATGTGCAGTCGCGGCTGTTCAGCCCCTCGGTCGGCTCCTGCACAAATCCGGCGCGCATCAGCGGTTCCAGCACGTCGCAAGGGACCTCCGCGTCCAGCCAGCCCTCGCGAGCCGGAAAATGCTTCGCGCCAAACCGAAAATCGCCGTCGGGCCTCGACAGCACCTCCTGCGCGCGGCATGCGGTGCAATCCAAAAATTCGGGGCGCAGCTTCCACGCGCCGCGCAAATCCAGCGTAATCATTTTTTCAACCTCCGCCCGTTTTGACTGTTTTACGATATCAGCAGCGGGTTCGCATGACAACTGAAAAAAACAACACCCGCGCAAAAAAACACGCAAAAACCTCATGTTTGCGCTGATTCCTTAATAGTTGAGCTGACAAACCGCGCGTCGGCCTCTATCATTTGAGTATATCATGAGCGAAAGGAATGAGACGACAATGATCGATCCCAAAACCGTATTGCACAAGTACGAAGGCAACCCGATTCTTACGCCCGCCGACATGCCCTATTCCTGCGAGACCGTCTACAACAGCGGTGTGGCGAGGCTTGGCGACGAGATCATCCTGCTGCTGCGCGTCGGCATGCACGACGGCCGGAGCGTTTTCGGACTCGCGCGCAGCAAGGACGGCTTCCACTTTGAGGTACACCCGGAGCCGGTGTTTCGCAAGGCGGAAGGCGGCATTTTTAAGGAGCCGGAGAACAAGGGCGTGGAGGATCCGCGCGTGACGCAGATCGGCGACACCTACTACATTTTCTACAGCTGCTATTCCACGCGCGGCTTCCAGATGGGTTTGGCCAAGACGAAGGACTTTCTCCATATTGAGCGCGTCGCGCTGACCACGGCGGTCGATTACCGCAATTGCGTGCTCTTTCCCGAAAAGATCAACGGCATGTACGTGCGCTTCGAGCGCCCCAACCTCGTCTATCTGGGGCATCCCGGCATCTGGATCAGCTACTCGCCGGATCTGATCCATTGGGGCGAGCAGCAGCTCATCATGACCGCCGACTCCAACGACATCTGGCAGGATTACAAAATCGGCCCCGGTGCGCCGCCGATCAAGACGCCCCGCGGCTGGCTGAACATCTACCACGCGACTACCGCCACCATGGCAGGACAGATCTACCGGCTGGGCGTGGCCGTGCATGATCTGCAGGACCCCCGCAAGGTGATCGGGCGCAGCCACCGCTTCATTGTTGCGCCGGAAGCGATCCACGAGCGCGTGGGCTATGTGGGCAACGTCGTATTCACCAACGGCGCGATTGTCGAGCCAGACGGAACCCTGAAGCTCTATTACGGCGGCGCGGATACCTGCATGAACGTCGCTACGGGGCGCATTGACGACCTGATTGATCTGGCGCTGGAGGACGGCCCTGATACAACGGTCAACCGCATTTTGGAGTAGAACGGATCTGGCGAGCGGGACTATTCAGTTTTCGATTTTTACGAACGATCAAGCGATGCCGGGAGCCGCAGGAAAACGCGCGGCCTCCCGGCATCGCTTCAAAAGGGCCATAGATCATTAGCGGGGCGAAACAGCAATGGCAGGAATACAGAATTTCGATGTGCTGACGCAGGCGTTCCTCGGCGCTTAGGCGGGATGGCGCGCCCACAAAAACAGAAAGCAACGTACCCCATGCCTCACGGAACACTCGCGGCAAGCGACGGATGGATTGAGGAATCAGGCTTGGGCTTCGCTGCTGCGCGAAAACCGGTATCCGTCCGGCAGCTTGTGCAGCAGCTTTTTGACGCGCTCCGCCACATCCTCAACCGTCGCAAACCGCTCGCATTGATCGTTTGGCGTTCTGTGCAGCTTGCAAAGGGTGCAATCCCGAATGATCGCATGTCGGCAGAAAGAGCAGGAAACCGTTTCAATCGTTTTATTGTTTCCGCATAAAAGCATCCTGTACATAGCGCTCCTCCTTCCGTGGGACAGGGCGGTCTTGCCGCGATACCGATAGCAGGGCGGCCCGCCCTGTCCCGCCTTCAGGCCGCCCGCCCCGCGGAAGCAAGGAGATGTCTCTTAGTCTCGATTGGAGCGACGGCGCTTTTTGCCAAGCAGCAGCAACAGCAGCGCCACGCCGGCAGCGGCCACGATGAGCAGGTAGGGCCAGACATCCAGCAGGACTCCGGTGGGAATCGCCGTGTCCCGTCTGTTGGTGAACCGCACGTTCAGGGCCTCGGCGGGCATTGTTCCCGTCGCTTCCAGGCCGTTTGTCTCCGCGCCGGTCGCGCCGATGCGGTATGTTACGGTGAAGTCCGCGCCTGCGGTTTCCGTAACGGTATAGGCAGCGTCCTTCGGGACCTTTTTCACCGTGACGGATTGCCCGTGCTTCAGGTAGAACGTCATCGTGCCCGTCCCGGTAGCATCGGTCGTGAGGGCCGTCGGGTTCGGGTACGTGGGGTCGCCCGCGGTGGCATTGGTCAAATCCACATCATAGCTCATGTTGCCGGCAGCGCCGGTAAGCGTGAGATCAAACGTGAAGTACCGCGTTCTATCCCCCATGTTGCCGCTGACGACTTTGGATACGCTCAGGTCTTTGCCGGTGGAGTTGTCCACCGTCGCCTTCACGTCCGTCAGCGTGAGCGTAAACGTGTTGCCGACGGCCTTGTTGACCTTGTAGCTTGCCGTGAAGCCGGAGTCCACCGCAAGCTGCTCGGTGAGGGTATACAGCGCGCCTTCCACCAAATTGTCCAGCGTGACCGTATAGCCGTTTGCCGCGTTGAGCGTTACCGTTTCCTTGGTCTTGGCCGGATCGTCGGTGAAGGAGCCGGCAGCGGCCTCCACATCCACAACAAACTCGCCCGTTGTGGGCGTTGCGCCGTCCACCGTTTTCTGGATGGTGAGTTGACCCGGATCATCGCGGGTATTTACCACATTGATGGTTACCACGCCGCCGTTTGTGGGGGTGGAGAAGCTCCCTCCCGCCGATATGGTAACGGGGGCGACGGAATCATCCGCGTTGAGCGTCATGGTATAGCCCGTGAGCGAGATCTCGCTGATGGTATACGCCTGTCCGGCCTTGACGCCGGGCACCTCGACAGGCGCGGTGCTTACGCCGTTCGTCCTGTCGGCGGCGGGGATGCTGATCACCTTTTCGCGCGCGGTCTGGTCCGTAAAGTCGCCCTCGATCTTTACGTCAAACGTAGCGCCGCTGTCATGGCCCACAACCTTCTTTACAATGAAGAGCTGGACCGAGATCGTATCGTTTACCACATTCAGGGTAGCGTCGTGGTCAAGCTGGAACGTGCCGTCCTCGCCGACGGTAACGGGATTGTTTGCATCGTCCGTGCCGGAGGCGGTAAACCGGTAGGTGTTTACAATAACGGCTCCGCCGCTCCCGGTCACCGTTTCGGTAAGCGTATACACGTTCCCCGCCACCAAGCCCGTAATATCAAGGCAGGTATACACGCCGTCGCACTCGTTGATCGCCGGGACCGTGTGGTATGTAAACGTGCGCGTGACGCTGGACTCCGTGGTGTCGCCCGCAAACACGCCCTTGACCCTCAGGGTAAACTTGGTCCCGTCCGCGGGAGCGGTCACGCCCGCCGCAAGCGCCTTTGTCAGCTTGAGGTTGAGGGGGGTCCGCGTATTCACAATTCCCGTAGCATCGCCAACCCTCACCTCGGCGTCGTTCGCCGCATTGGTGAGATCCGCCGTGTAGACCTGCGCGGACAGCAGATAGTCCGTAGGCGCGGTGATCTCCTTGACGTACCAAATCTGCTTTGCAAGCAGCTCGCTCTTGCCCACGCCCAGCGCGTCGGTGGTAAAGCTCAGCTTCCTGTTGGTCCCGGCGTTCGCGTCCGCCTCGGTGGGGTACACGCCAAACTCGGCTCCCGCAAGCGCGTTGCCATTCTCATCCACCTTGCCGAGCGTTACGTACGCGCCTACCACCCTTACGCCAACCTGCGTCGCCTCCACCATGGGGGTCGCCGTCTGGCTGTCCGCCGTGGCGGAATAGGTGTAGCCGAAGGAATTCCACGCAATCTGATCCGCGCTGACCGTATCCGGCTGCTCAATGACCGCGTCAAACTTGAAGCGCAGCTTGGCCCCGGCCGGAATGGTGTAATTCAGCAGTTCAATGCGCAGGGAGTCGTCCCCGTCCGCGGGCGTTGTGTTCCAAGTGCTCGTTCCGGCCCAATCCTCGGCGGAATACGCGCTGTTGGCCGCTTTGGCGGTATAGCCCGTTTTCACGTTCGCGGCGGGAATGGTGGTCCACGTCGTGCCGCCGTCGGTGGAAATCTCCGCCGTTACCCCGCCGCCCGCAAAGGCCACGTCAAACTGCGAGCCGCGTTTTGCCGCGGTGTTGAGCGCGCCCACATCGCTTACGGCAGGCAGGCGCTCAATCAGCTTAAAATCGCTGAACGGCGAGTTGCTCTTGCTCTCCACGTTGAGCGTATAGGTAAACGTCCCGTCGCGCTCCACGCCCACGCTGGTAAGGCTGGCGGTCTTGCCGGACGCGGTCTCGCCCGCGGCGTTGGTTACATCCACATAGCCCGTGGAGGCAAACTTGCCGCCGATCGTGATGCCGTCGGAGGCCTCCACGCCATATAGCTCCCGGGTACTAGTGTAGGTTCTGTAGAGCGGCTTGCCCGCGTCCACGCGGGTGATGGTTAATGCATTATCCAATGTGGTAATCTGCACCCTGTTTTCATAGGTCTTGTACTCCACGGGTTCGCTTGTCCGGGGCTTTGCTATAATGCGGATCGTCATTTTCTGGCCCGGAAGGATAGCCGAGGGCACAAAGCCAGCAGCGGAGATGCCATGACGAAACGTACTACCTTGTCCTACGTGATTACCGAAAAGAACCCTTTGCGCCGTTCCAGTGGAAACGGGGTCTGTATTTGGACAATAAGTTAATACCTCCGAATATGGATCTTGAGGATAAAAGGGCGTCGACGCCGTGCTTTCGTTTGTTATCTGCATCAAAAACAGCTCATAGGGTGCAGGAATGTAATCATCAAACCGATACTGACACAGGATGGTCGTGCCTGTGTTTTTGATCTCGACGTCCCACACCAGATAATCGCTCAGTCCGGGCGCAGTCGTCGCGATCGGCTTGATGAGGGCTTCCACCCCGGCAAGCTCGGTCAGCTGGCTTGCGTCCGCAGCCACATAATGTCCGGCATCGTTAATATTTGCGCCCAGCAAGGCGGTAATGTCCGCTTCCGGGATGGAACCCACCGCAGTCTTGGTAAGGGCGATGGGGTTGCTGTACGTTTTAATTGACACGCTGGAAACCAATGCTTTGCTGTTTGATCCGGCTGTTTCTGTTAACGTACAGTCTCCATGGACGCTGGAATAACCGGGGGCAGTGTCAAAGGGATCTGTTGTTGAACCGCTATTGCTCCAAGCCTTTGGATTCAGCTCCATATCCGCAACATAGACTTTTGTATCTGCCTCAGTAAAATATGGAGTCGAGGTGCTTTCCTCCCCCACAAGGAATGGGAGACGAATTGTATTTGTCAATGTGCTGGCAGATAAAGATCCTATTTTTTCTGCGTAAACATACTCAATCCCTTGGCCCGGCTGAAGCGTAACCGGGGCTGCCAATTCGACAGGATCCGCACTAAATGAGGTGGCAAAGCGATAATCAACCCAGTTTGGCGTCGCACCTGTGGTGGCGGGCGTTCCCATCGCCTGAGTCGGAATGTTTCCAGCGTGATCGGTCGTCGTTTCATAGAAATAGTAAGGCGGCCCACCTGTCTCTGTATTCACATAGCCAAGTCGCGATATGAAGTACCCATTTCGGGACTCAGAAAAGTTTGTACCTGCGGGCAAATTAAAACTCACTGTGGACTGGCTGCTGTTCACGAGCGCCAAGTGATAAATAATGTATAAACCCTCATTCATATTTGGGCTTCCGGGCAGTTGTGCAAGAGTGGTGTAGTCGTTCATTTGAGGGCTTGAAAAATACATTACCGCACCATCCCCCTTGACTCCATATCCAACCACACTCTTTTGCAGGTAGAGGT
The DNA here is from genome assembly GCA_964408185.1 of uncultured Oscillospiraceae bacterium. Classification (GTDB taxonomy): domain Bacteria; phylum Bacillota; class Clostridia; order Christensenellales; family Aristaeellaceae; genus CAYOYK01. The sequence continues at coordinate 22,342 of CAYOYK010000018.1, forward strand.
ATGCAACCTTTCCCGCGCTGTGCGGGCCGTCCACCGCCGTATACTCCCCTGCGCCGTTTGCCAGCGTAACGGCCACTTCGTTGTTCAGCTTGTATGGGTCGCCCGTCGTAGCGTCTGTGCTCTTTCTAAAGTCATCCGAGGTGGTCACGTCAAACGAGAGGGTCACCTTGTCCCCCGGCTGCAACGCGCCGCCGGTAAGGGGCACGGTAAAGGCTCCGTCCGCCCAGTCGGCCGCCGCGACCGTTGCGCTTGCGGGGGTCACGCCTCCGCCCGTAGCCGTGAGGGCGAGGTCCTTGGTAACATCCAGCCCGCCCACACGGATCGTCTCCGTAATGACGGCGCCCGTAAGGTCCATGGCGTCCTGCGTCGTGTTGATAAGGGTAATTACGTAGGTGTAGGTCTGGTTGGGGGAAGCATACACATTTGTATCGTCCACCAGATTGCCGTCCTTATCGTAAAGGCGCTTGGACAGTGTGTTGCTGTCCGTTACGGCCACGGTGGCGCTGGTTTTGGTATGGTTGAGGTTATAGGCCAAGCTCAGGTCGTTGGTTACCGTGCCCGAAACGCCGCTCTTGGCGGTTACCGTAATGGTCGGGTCGGTGTTGATCACCAGCGTGCGCACGTCGCCAAACTGCCACTGCACGGCGCTTACGTTGGCAATCGTCTTGCCGGTGGGGTAAGTGACGGTGGGCGCTTGGCCCGCGGGCACGGGCACGGAGAGCGTGGAGTTATCGTCGAATGTCAGCACAAGCGTATAGCCAACCGCCGTATCATCCATATCCTTGATGGTAAAGTCGCCAAAACCGATCGCTGTGATCTCAAACAGGTCGCGCACATCCGCTAGATTGTCCGTCAGGCTCATATTCTCCGCCGGATGATAGGCCTGAAAGCCGGAAAGCGTAAAGACGATCTGCTTGTCAGCGGGATCCGTCGCCGCGCCATCCACGTTGGCCTTATCCGCCGTCTTGGTAAAGGGAATTTCCAAGTCCAGCACAGTGTGCGTTGCGGAGGAGGTCAGGTTGAGGTTCCCGTCGTCAGACCGATAGCTGGCGGTGTTTGTCACCACGGAGCCCACAGGGCCAAACTCCGCGTCGAAGCCCGCCTCGGCCAAGGGATACCGCAGCTGCAGCCTGCAGCTGAAGATTTCGCCGGCCGCGAGCGTCACGTTGGACCATGTCAGTTTGCCGTCCGTCACAGCGGGGCCGTCCGGCGCCGTTCCGTCTACGAGGAGCACATTGACGCCGTATTGCCAAGCAAAGTCGCCCTTCTTGGGCACGGGGAGCGTATCGGTCAGCGTGCCTGTCTTTGTGACCTTGGCTACGTTTTGCAGCGTAACGGTGTACGTCACCCAGTCGCCCGCATACAGATCGGTGGATTTTACGGCGGGCGTATAGGCCGTGGCGTTGACGCTCTCAATGCCTTTAACGAGCTTCAGCTCCGGCTGGATGACCACGGGGTGAGGACCGCTGGTGATATCGTCAACCTTGGCCTCGTTGTTTACCGTGACCGGGTCGAATGTGCCGTTCTCAATTGTTACGTTGACCTCCCCACGGTAGGTCACGGAATAAACCTCTCCTTGGGCAAGGTAGGGGAAGTCGTTCCACGTGATGGTATAGGTGTAGGGGGCCGCGCTTCCGGTGCGTACCCAGGTGCCGTTGAGGGTGCGCCCCTGATTATCCGTGCCGACGGCGGTTCCCGTTGTCGCGTCTCCCGCGCCCACAGGATGCAGCCCGCCCGTCATGACGTCCGTAAAGACGATGGGATCGTCCAAATCAATGGTATTGCCGCCCAGATTTGTAATGGTTACCGTGTAGTCAACCTGATACGTTGAGTCGGTAATCTTTTGCGGCTCAGCGTGTGTTTTGTTCAAAACTACGAGGGCCTTTGTCTTTTGGTACAGCACGTTCGCCTCGGAGGCAAGGTTGAGCCCTCCGTCCTTGATGCTGACGGTGTTGGGAATGGCCGCGTTATCGGCAAACTTGTCGGTTACGGTAGCCGTGTAATCAAAGCTGAGGCTTCCGTTTGCGGGCACGGTAACATTCTTAATGGTGATTTGACTGGTTCCGTCCACACGGACAATCCTTGTGATGCTGTAGGCGGGATAGGCCGCCTGGAAGGCCGCAAACTGCGCCGCGGTCATCGAGAGGCCCTTGGGCAGCTCGTCCACAACGTCATGCGGCTGCGACGTGATGTTATCATAACTGGTGACCGTAATGCGATAGTCCGCGGTGCCAAGGTACTGTACCGAGTTGTTATCCCCGCTGGTGGAAACAACCGATTTGACCAGCGCCAAGTTGTCCTTTGAGTTATAGGTGTTGGTCACCGTGCCGGAGAGCGCGGTTTTGCCGTTGTCAAAATCGGCCTTGGCTGTGTTGCTGATGACCGTCCCGTCAGCGGTACCCGGTTTCACCGTGACTTGGAAGGTGAAGGTTCTGCTCTCGCCCGCGGGAATGGTGGCCGTCCACGCAATCCCCGTTGCGGTTACGCTTGGCGTTGCAACATCCGTCGAGCCGGAGCCCGCCACATAAACTGCGTTTGCGTCAAACGCGTCGCTTACGACCACGCTCTTTGGCAAGATGCCGGTATTCCGCGCCGTGAGCGTGTAGGTGATGGGCGTGGTGTAGTCCTTGATCTGTGTCGTCGAAAACGGTCTGTTTGTTTTATCAACGATGATCGCTGCGTCGGGCAATGTGATGGGCGTGTTTACGCTTGCGGTGCTGGCGGCCGCCGTTGCTTGTTGTTTGCAAGGGGTCGCGCCAAAATTGGTCGTATGTGTGATCTCGGCGTCGGCGGCGATCACGTTGGGGTCTGCCACGACCAGCTTATTCCCGGCCAGCGTGACCTTCATGGCCAGATTGCTTATTTCCGCGGCGGTCATGCCGCTTTCCGGGTCGCCCTGCGCGTCCAGCGTCGCGTTGTCCGCCGCGTAGCTAAAGCTGAGCGTATCGCCGCTGATGGACGCGGTTTCCACAGGCAGCGAGAAGGTTGCCACGGTCACGCCGCCAACGGAGACGCTCTTTTTATCGGCGCTCAGCACTGCCGTCCCCGCGGGGAAGGCAACGCCGGCGGGCAGCGTGATGCTATCCGAGAGCGTTTGGCCGCTCGTGAAGATGACGCCGCTGTTGAGCCCCCCTTTGGCGTTGGAGGCATTGATGGTATAGACAATCGGGTCGGACAGCGTGAAGTCGCCGCCCGCGTTTGCTACAACCGTCAGCCCGGTTTTGTCGCTGGTAATGGTAACATCCTGCCAGCCAAAATCGGCAACGAATGTAAGCGTTGTTCCCGTTAGCGTCGGCGTGCCGGTAAATGTCTGCTGGCCTTGGGCGTCAGCCGCCACGACGGGGGTGCCAAACACAACATTCGTCGGGTTTTCGCTGTAGCCGTTGGGCACGGATACCGGGATGGTGGTTACTAAATCGTCGCCCACGTTCAGATGGTATGTGATGGACTGCGGGACGCCGTTGGCATCCTTGTGCAGGGTGAGCACGATGGAGTCTACGGTCATGGTGTACTGCCCGGAGCCATTGTTCGTAAAGCCCGGAAAGCTCAGCCCCGCGGGCGGATTGACGATGGGAATGGTGACATCGGCATAATCCGTTGTGCTCGACGGGCTGTTCAGTCTGGTGCTGAGGCTGGCCTGCCCTATGGCGCCCGTCGGTCTGTTGTTGATGGGCGTGCTCATGATGGCTTCCATGCTCACGCTGACGCCGCCGGAGCCGCTTTGCAAGGCAAGACCGGGGGTCGACCGCAGCAGCGCTCCCAGCGCGTCCATTTTCACAAAAGCGCTCGTTGCCTGTTCATTCGCCATCAGCTGTTTCACCTCGGCGGTGGTCATCAGGCGCAAAAGGGCGTTCTGTTGGCTCAGAACGGTATTGTATTGGTTCGAGGCCGCTGCATAGTCGTCGCCGCCGACCGTCATTGCCTCTACCGTCTCAGCGGAGGGCAGGGCCGCCACGGCCGTCAGCCAGCTTGCGGTCTGCTCTTGTATCTTGGCAAGGCGCTCGGCCTCTAGGTTGTTCAGCGCGTCCACCTTGGTAAGCGCGTCCGTAAGGTCAATATCGGCGCCGCCATCCCCTTCGTCCGCGCGGGCGCTGGGGATCAGCCAGTTCATCACCGTCTCGAACACGGACGGGGCTTGGCGGGAGGATGCGCCGTCTTGGCTATCCTCCGGCCGAGCGATGTCAGAGGGCTGCGCAAGCATGCCGTCCGCGTACATTTCGCGCAAGCGGGTGTTGACCTGCTCAAGCAGCTTTTGAGCGCTGGCAAAGGCGTCGCTTTTCACATCCATAGCGGCCATCTGCTCCGGCGTAGGCAGCGCCTTGATCATGGAAAGAAGCACGGCGAGCTTATCCTCGTCGCTTTGCAGCAGCGCAAGGTCGTCGTTCAGCTCGACCAGAATCGGCAGGCCGCTTTCGTCATACACAAGCCGACCCGTCGCGTTGTCGTAGGCGAAGAAGCCGATCTCGCTATGGCCGTCGGCATAGGTATACTTGCCATAAATGCGGTAGTGTGCCACGCCGTCCGCATCCGTAAAATGATAAACGGTGGCAGAGGTCGCGCCCTCCGCGCTGGCGCTGGGGAATAGCCAGCGCAGTATGGCGGCGGGGATGGATTCGTCCTCGGTGGGTGCGGCGCTCTCCCCAAAGGGTTCGCTCGATACCAGATAGTATTCGGGTACCGCGCCCACCTCCGGCTGCATGGGCGTAAAGCCCACATTGATTTCAGCCATCGCTTCCACGGCAGGGAGCGTGAGGGGAGCGTTGATATCGATCAGGCCGTTTTCATTTACGGCATAGAAGGCGGGATCGCCGTCGCTTGCGCTGCCATAAACCAGCAGCGTCTGCGCGCCGTCTGTACCGGTGTAGGTAAAATAGCCGTCGCCGTTGTCGGTGATCCCGGCAGGCAGCTCTCCCTCATGCGCCACAGCGACGAAGGGCATGGGAGCCTCCGGCTCGTCATCCTCCACGGTAAGAGACAGCGGGATTGGGAACGCCTCGCCGGGGATGGGCTCGCCGTTTTCATCGGCGGGGTAAAACGCGGGGGCCTCGCCGTTTACGCTGCCATATCGCAGCAGAGTGGTCGCGCCGTCCTCGGCTGTATAGGTAAATGTGCCGTCGCCGTTATCCTCGACGCTTGACTGCAGGTGCTTGGGGGTTGCGGCGACAAAGACGGGGGCGCTTTCCCCCGCGGCGGGATCCGTGGTCACGTCGGCGGCGGGAGCGTCATTGGTCTGCTCCGCAGGCTCCACCAGCTTGGCCAGCACATAATAGGTGCCCTTGCGATAGGCGACACGGTACCAGAGCGCACCGTCCGCATCGGTACTCTCGGCGGTGACGGTCAATGTCGTGCCAAGATCAAGCTGATGCATCAGGGCAGCTTTGAGAGACGCTTGGCCGCGCAGGTTCACATCGTTTTTGAGGGTACGGACACAGTAGGGCGTTACCTCCGTTTCAGTGGGTCCGACAGGGGGTTCGCCCTCGGCAGGAGTTTCTTCAGCGGAAACATCCTCGGCGGGTGTATCCTCGGCAGGGATATCGTCAGTAGGAGCGTCGCCAGTAGGGGTGTCCTCGGCAGGCGCGTCCTCGGCAGGCGCGCCCTCGGCAGGCGTGTCGCCAGCAGGGGCGTCCTCGGCAGGCGTGTCCTCAGTGCCCTTGGGTGTGTAGGCGAGCTTCGACAAAGGCAGGTCTGGGTTGCGCTTGAAGAAGAAGGATACGCCCGACCGGATCAGGCTGTCAATCGTCTCCTGACGGTTCTGTCCCGCTACGCGGGAGGCGGGCAGATAACCCTGCTCCAACGTATTTTCCGCCGTGCGGAACAGAACGCGCACGGCGTTCTCCCCATTTTCCCGCACGATGTAGGCGGTGGCAAAGGCTAGGCCGTCGCCGTGCTCGCCCTTTACGCCGCTAAGGTTGGCGCTCTTGTAGAGCCTGCCGGATTTTAGGAAAACATACGCGCCGCCTTCGTCCTCGATTGCGCGCTGCAGGGGGCCGCGCACGTCGGCGGGCGCCTCGGCAGGCTGTTCGGTCGCGGGCGCTTCTGTCGCGTCGGTCGCTTCGGGCGCGTCGGTCGCGGGAGCATCGGTCGCGGGCGCTTCCGTCGCAGGAGCTTCTGTCGCAGGAGCTGCGGTTGCGGGGGCTTCCGTCGCGGGAGCTTCCGCCGTTGTGGACGCCGCCGTCGCGGGGGTCGCCGTCGCAGCGTCGCCCCCCAGCTCCTGCGCAAATGCGGAGCCTGCAAAAGTCAATCCACCGGAGATGCTGCTGCACAGCACCATCAGCGACAATACCAGGCCGGCAAATCCCTTCAAGATTATCCGCGTGGCGTTTTTCCCTGAGTTCTTCATTCTCTGTTCCTCCTATGTGTGAGTCGCTGTCAAACCCGGTTATTGGTTCGTAGTAGTGCTATGATCCAGTAAAGCGAGCCGTGTGTTCTCTTGGCTATCCGTAATGCCGCGCGGTCGGGGCCTGGCTTGGCCAGATATCGCGGGGCGGGCGCATAGAGCGTTTGACAATCTGCTTTCGCTGCATCCGTATCCCCCTTGCGCTGCGTTGATCTATCAATTCTTTCTGACTACATCTTTATTATACTTACCCGCAATACCCGCGCGATAGCTGCGTGATACCCGCGCGATACCCGTTTGCGTTTGATTTCAGGATTTAATATTCTTGTTACATTTTTTAGGATACTCATACATTATCATCGTCGCGCCTCCCTAAAGCAAAAAATAGTCGTGGCGCACGCCCGGTTGAAATACAAGCCTCTCGTTCTGCTGCCGAATGCCAAAAAGAAGCTGCTGGACGCGGGAAGGGATTTGCTTTAGCTTGCTGACGTCGTTATCCGAAACATTGATAATCTGCCTGAACTCGACTTTTCCATGAATGGTGTTGATGGAGGGAAGCTCGGTATTCCCTGTAAGGAGCACGTTTCTCGCGTATAGAGAAAGCGCCTCCCGATCGTTGGTTTCAAAGCTGACCGGAATGCACCGGGACTTTGGATAGCAGCGCTTGCGCACATCAATCCCCTGCGCGAGCCGGTCCATCAGGCGGAACGCCAGCGTTAGCGCGCCCTCGTCCTTTCGCGGGTGCAGCATTGTCAGCTCAACCCCCCACCCGCTGATAGCGGCATGATACGCATCCCCATGCGGAGCCAAACAGGACAAGCCGCAGGTCACAATTTCGCAAAGCTCTCCGCGCGGAAACACATAGAAGCCGTTCAAGCTGGAGGTCGTGTTTTCAATCGCTTGACGGGCAATAAACTCGTAATCATCGCCATATGCCTGCGTTAGCGCAAAGGTGAGCGCTTCCTTTCCCGGCAGCCAGTCTCTTTCTTTTTGGGCTTTCAAAAGGTATTCAGCCTTGTCCATATCGCCATTCTTGATTTTGACATAAACGCCCAAGACGCTCACTCCTTTCGCAAAAATCGTTTCCTTCATATGATATGGATCTGCTGATGGACAGGTCGTATCCATCGCGGCATGCGCGCGGGCTCCGCAAATTGTCCCGACAGCGCGGCGTTTGGAGCTGCTGTGGCCGAGATGAAAACACCTGCATAAGAAATATCGTCCGGCTTCGAAGGCGTTCCCGCGCACCGCGCATACGCCCCGCCAAGAACAGCGGAGCGAATACAAAAGGCGTCGGCAAACAGTGACCGCCAAGCGGCATATTCCGCGTTCCTCCCGCGGCCTTTACGGGGCCGCCGTTGGAACGGGCTGTGCTTCCTCCGTTGTGTAGAGCGCCTCAATCTCAGACGGAACCTCGTCATCTCGCAGCTTGCGACAAACCAGGATAAACCGTCCGTCCTCCTGAATGTAGCTGCACGTGACCAGCATCAACAGCTGATCGTCAACATTCACATCCACCGGCGTCTTCCAGTAGGACTGGTTCAATATCGCGTCCAGATATTCCTGATAGGCAACGCTCTGCCGCGTGGTGGAGGGCGTAACCAGCGGTTCGGGCGTAGGCGAAGCGTTCATGTCTGCCAAACGCTCGTCGTCGTTTTCAAACACCATCTGCGTAATATCAAAATATCCGCTGAATCCCTCGGCCATCGATGCGTCAAAAGCAGCAATCGGCGCGTAATAGACCTCCGCATCGTCATACACCGTGCGGAACATAACCAGCGGATATTCGCAAACGTATGAATACTCCATGTATCTGCGCAGTCTGCCAAACATAGCCCCGCTGGCCATATTGTGGCCGTGAATCAGCCACACGTCGTCGCGCGGAAGAACGCTGTTGTTCGCGTTGAGGAATAGTACGCCATTGCGGCTTGTTCTGCTAAAATAATCATGGTGCAGATAGTAGTCGTTATCATACCAGACCACCGGCGAATCGACATTTTCGCCAAAACGAAGCCAGCCGATCAGATGATTGTTCTGCTGATACAGGTCCTGAAAGTCCGCCTGAATAGGCGGCACGGTTTCAAGGGGCATCGGCGTGGGAGCCGATGCGACTGCGGCGTCGTTTGGCGAGAGCGTCGGCGTTGCCGAAGCAGCCGATTCCGGGCTTGGCATGACGCTGGCTTGCGGTTTGTACGTCTCGCCAGCCTCATACAAAGCGCTTGCGGAGGCAGGCGCGTGATAAAGCCCCTCCAGCCTTGCTTCGGTTTGCCGCGCCTGCCAGCCATCCAGCAAATCCTGCCCCCAGACCAGCAGCGCAATTCCCACGGCCGCCAAAACGGCTAACACCGCGATCACCCAGCCGCGCTTGCGTCCGCGCCTAGGCTGCCCGGCAAGCGAGGAGCAGGGCTCCACCTTTTCCGCCTCAATCGTCGCAAAGGGAGACCGCTTTTGAAAAGCATACTTTTTGCGGTTAATTCCTTCTTTTTTCTTCATCGAGCAGCCTCCTTGGGGGCGAGGCAGCGAATGGCGCACGCCCGCCTGTTTGCTTTTCCTTTAGTCGCCGCAATGTCCGTCGTATCCGGTCTTGGGGATATCTGTTTTTTTCTTGTAGGAATTGACAAAGCCAGCAACGCTGGGTTTTGAGCCGCTGACAGGGTTTGCAAAGTAGAACGACGCGCTCAGGTTGCCGCTGTTGTCGCTGGTAACCTGTACCGTAACGTCGTACACCGTTCTGTCATAGGTGTATCCGGCTCTGTTTCCGTATAGCTGAAACAGCTGATAGGTGTAGTCTCCCGGTTGGCTGTATTGGATGGGGCCGAAGCTGGACGAGCCCGATCCGGTAATCAGCACAGTGGTGGTGGCGGGCATTGGCGCGTTAGTGCTTGTAGCCACCAGCGCAAACGGAAAGACTGGTATTGTGCTGGGCTTTTTGCCCGTCAAGGAAACGCTGAAGGGAAGCGTAACGGAGACTGTCGGGGCGGCAAGCGCCGGTACCGTAAAGCACGCCACGCATACAAGCGCGACCAGCAACGCCGTTGTCTTTTGGAAATGTTTCACTCTTAATTCACTCCTTCTGGAATGTACTGCCGCTTATTCAAGCGCCCAAAAAGCACCGTGCGGGCGTTGGTAGCGGCTTGGGAGCAGGTGGAAAACCCAACAATGCGATCCTGCTCGGTCAGGCTGATATCCCGGTAGAAGGCAGCGTTGTCGCGCAGATAGGCAACCAGCTCGTCCGGCCGCCTTTCCTCGGCGGTAGGCCTGAACACGACCTCGTCGAAAGCGTCCACCTGCAAAACCGCAAACAGCTCGACTGCGTAGGTGGCATCCGGGAGATAAAGGGTTCCGGTTTGGTGCTGGTCAAAAAAGTCCTCGCGGACAAATTGCTCCAAATCGCCAAACATCGCGCCGCCATCCATGTGATGTCCATAAACCAGCGAGTACGGATCCGAAAAATCCCCCGCGTTCCGATAGTCCAGGAAGATGCTGCCGGACAAGGCAAAGCTGCCATACACGTCCGTATTGATGTACTTTACATTGTCCGTGCCTTGCAGCAGCGGATAATCAATGTGGGTATCATCAATGGTAAGCCACGCGCGCACGTCCGGGTTGATTGCGATCAGCTCCGAGAGGGTGGGATTGGCCTCGCCGTGTTCGTCCAAGGCGGGCTTATACTTGAGCAGGTTATTATCCACGCTTGCGGCCATGTACACCTCATAGGTGTCCCACAGGGCGTATCCCCCATAGCATAGCGCAATCACAAGCACCAGCGCCGTCAGTCTGGTTAACACCCGATCCGCGCCGTTCACGATTTTTGCAAAGACCTGCACTCCCATCCCTCCCGGAAAGCCGACTTCCAGCGTGATTCATCCAAGAATCGTTTGGGTTACCGGGTCGCGCTTTTGCGCTTGCTGCGCAGCAGCACAACCAGCGCCACGCCGGCAATGGCGACAATCAGCAGGTAGGGCCAAACGTCCAGCAGAATGCCGGTGGGGACGATCCCGTTGCGAGTGTTGGTGAAGTCAACTCTAATACCATCAGCCACAGTTAAAGTTTGTGTAGGATTAGTTAAATGCGCGGTGTAGGCGACAGCCATGAGCTCTGCAGTGGTGGTATAGTCCGCGCAGGAGGTTTTATCCTCCTCGAAGATGAAGGTCGTGTCCGTGGGCAAGCCGATGATTTTGATTCTTTCGCCATGCTTCAGGTACACGGTAGCGGGTGTTCCAACCGTAATGGTGCCGGGATTTGTCGCAGTGCCAAAGCCGGGGATTTCCGTCGTGGTATCCATGGCGGATCCGTCGCCCTTTTGGATGGTATAGGTGCCGGTTATGCCCGTGCCGCCCAGCGTGATTATAAAGGGGAAGTACTGGCTGCGATAGCCCTGATTGCCGGCTACCATCTTGCTCAAGGTCAGATCGTTGGTCGTATAGCTGTTGGTGAAGCCGGTCTTTTTACCATCGTATGCGGTGCCGGTCAGGGCGTCCGCGGTCGAGTTGTGCAGCACCTTGCCCAGAATGGTCAGTGTCTGGCTTGCCTCGGCGGCAGTGTCCGCATAGCCGACGTACACATCCAGAATGCGGGTGGTATTTGCGTCGTTGGTCACGCCGGGCACGCTGGTGGCAGCCTCTGTGATCACGTAGCGGTAAACGCCGGGAGCCGGGAAGGTAACGCCGGTGAAAGAGATTGTCGATTCCACCTTCGCGTATTTCTGTCCGGCCGCCAGCGTCACATCCGCAGTATCGGCGGCTGCGACCGTTGTGGCAGTCGCAGTAGTGGCTGTGAACGCGGTAGCTCCCACGGTGGGAGCCCCAACGCCCGCAAGGATATACTGCGTTTTCCCGTCCACTGTAAGGGTAGCCGCAGTTCCCGCGGCAATCGTGTACGAAAACGTCGCGGTAGGCACGGTTGCGTTTCCTGCCATGATCAGGTACTTATTCATGGTCATGTCCGTGCCCGCGTTGTCCGCCAGCGCGGAGGTCCCGACGAGGCCAGCCAGCAGGACAAGCGTCAGGATGAGTACGACAGTCTTGGACGCATTGTTGCTTTTCATTTGAGTCACCTTTCCTTTTTGTTTTTTTCCGTTGTGTGCGAACGCCATATTTCCTCGCGGGCGGGACAAGCCCGTCGCGCGCCGCGGTTCAGATTCCGCGCCTGCGGAGAATGGTGATCACCTTGCCGTCCACCTCATCAAGTGCGACCGTGCCGTAATCGCGGCTGTCCGTAGCGTTAGTGCGCATATCGCACAGCAGAAACAGCCCGTTGTCCGGCACCATGAGCGGAAAGGCGATCCCGGCGTTATCCGTCGCCATGGTGGGGTAGAAAATCTCCTCGCTTTGGCTGTTCTTGTTGACGTACAGCTGCCCCGTATCGTCTATGTTCACCGTATCGCCGCCCTTTGCCACAATGCGGCCGGTATACCGCGCTCCGCCGCGGGTGAACGTGACCACATCGCCAATGGCGTAGGCGTCGTTCAGGCGGTAATAAAGCATCAGGTCGCCATCCCGAATGCGGGGATACATCCCCTCGCCCTTCATTGCCGCAAAGCCGAACACCTGCGTCAGCAGCGCCCATACGCAAAGGCAAATGACCGCCAGCTTGATGAGGAAGGAGCAAATGCCGCGCTTCTGCTCGATGCGGTCTCGCCTTGCGCGGATCACGTCCTCCGGCTTGAGGGGCCGCTCGGTTTGCTTTTTTCCCCCCGAACGCCGCTTGGGCGCGGGCTGATGGCAAGGCGGCCGCCAAGCCGGAATCGGGTCGGCTAGCCACAGCTCCGCCGGCGTTTGCGTCGGCATCGCCGACGGCTCGGCGATCCAATCGGCTTCCTCGTCGATTGGGATTGGGGCGTCAATCGTTGCGGAGCGCGCTGCCGCGATCGTGCCGGAAAGAAAGTCCTCCAGCGACATGGGCGGCGGGAGCGTGTGCTCTCTCCTGCTTAATTTACCATCCGTCATGAGGCGCGGCCCTCCTGTAATCGGCATATGGAGCGTTGGGATAGGGCGCCATCGGCTGCTGGGGAGCGAACCGCTCCCCCCGCTCGGTCAGCAAGGCCTCATACCACTGCTGTTGAGCGTCCAGCACGGCGGCGTATTCCCTTTGCAGGTTTTCAATTACGCGCCATACATCGTCCTCGTTCACACCGCCGAACAAACGACGTCGAAACCTTACCGCTTTTAATTGTTTGGCAATGTCCTCCATGCTCTTTGCCGCCAATGGACTCGCCTCCTCGTTATGGCTTGCGCGCCGCATTTCTTCCTGAAATCGTCATTTTGTGTATCTTGGCTGTATGCGCCGATCAATCCGGCTACCGATAGAGGGACGCCGCCATCTGTTGAAACAAAAGGTCCAATTGCGAAGGATCGTGTCAGCCTTTGTTCAGGCGAATGTCCGCAACCTCCGGGGCAACGCCTGCAAGCGTATCATCGGCCGCATGTGAGCGTCGGTTTGCGGCGGCATGCGCGCGAGGCTTTGCGGACGACTTTTTTTGCGAGCCGGAGCGCTTGCGTGCCGGTTTCGGTTCCGTATCCGAGTCGTCTTCCCTTTGCAGGGAGCAGGTCGTAAGCGCGATAATATCGGGAATCCGCTCCTGATGCAGGATATCGTCAATGGTCACGCAGCGAAGGCAGTCGTTCATCGCTTTCTGCAGCTTGCAATAATAGCGGTCAAGCGGGCTGTCGTCCGCCGCATCCCGGAGGGGAAGGCTCTCGCTTATCGCAACGGAGTCATCCATTGCGTTCATCACTTCATATAATGTAATGCGCTTCGGGTCCCTTACCAAGCGGTATCCGTTCGAGGGCCCCCTTAGCTTGACAATCAGCCCCGCGTCCAGCAGGTAGGGCAGCGTGCAGCGCAGATAATTCAGCGAGATGTGCATTTCCTCGGCAATCTCCGGCGAGGAGCAGTCGGTGCCGGACTTGGCCAGATATAGTAGGGCGCGTATGGCGTGGTCGGTGGTCAGCTTTAGTTGCATCCTTATTCCCCCTGCGTGACGCTTTCCATCCGTGATTCCGGATTACACTTTGATTATACTTACGCGCAATACCCGCGTGATAGCTATGCGATACCCGCGTGATACCCGTTCGCTGTTTCTTCAAACATTTAATGAATTTGTAATATTTGTCTGCGTAAGAATTCTCCGCCGTTCGTAGTTGTTGCCCTTAAGGGACTCAGCCGCTCTTTGCTCCGGCTTGTCGGCCGCGCCGCTCTCACGCTTGATAATCGAGGCGTTTTGGTTTATAATGGCAGTATTGATTTAAGATGAGAAGCTAGGCATCAAGATCGATGGAATGCCGGAAGGGTGGATGGCGTGAAAACCATTATTGTAGACGATGAGCGCTATGGCCGGGAGACCTTGCAAACAGCCTGCATCGGCTTGGAGGATATCGAAATCATCGGTTGCTTCAGCAGCGCCTTGGAGGCGGTTGAATTTGCAAAGAGCAACTGGGTGGAGCTTGCCTTTCTGGATGTCGAAATGCCAAAAATGAACGGGCTGGAAGCCTCCGAAAAGCTGCGCCAGATCAACCCCGAAATGATCGTTATTTTTGTATCCGCGCACGACAACTATATGCCCGACGCTTTTGGTCGGCACAACGCGGATTACTACATTATAAAGCCCTATACACAGCGCGATATCATAGCGGTCGTTTCCAGAGCAAAGCTGCTGTCTAGGCGCTTTGCCAAGCGGATTTATATTGAAACCTTCGGTCGCTTCAACGTCTACCTCGATGGAAAACCCGTCACATTTACCAGTCAGGACGCAAAGGAGCTGCTGGCGCTGTTGGTAGACAGACGCGGGACCGCGCTTTCTACACAGGAGGCCTTTATGACCATGTGGGAGGACCGGGAGTACAACCGTTCCACCGTCGTATCCCTGCACAAGGCGCTGCGCAAGCTGAAGGACACATTGGATAAGGAAGGTATCGGCGATTTAATCATCCAGCTTTCGCCCAGCGAGCACAGAATCGACACGGATCTCTTTGACTGCGACTATTATCAGTTTTTGGCCGGCAGTCCGGACGCCAAAAAGAAATATGCCGATCATTACATGGATAACTGGTCATGGGGCGAGGAAACCGCCGCCATGCTGACCGATCTCGTCAGCAGACCCGACTGAGGCGTCAATATGAAAAATAAAACGCCAAAGACAAGGGCGCAGGGCATCCGTCCGCGTGCCGGAAACGTCAAAGCCAGAGGCGTGCTGCTTGTTGGGCTTGTTGTTTTGCTTTTGTTGGGCTTCTTTCTGTCCGTCTCCCTGCTGGCTCGCGCCTATCATGTGGTTGGCGTTTCTGTCCGCGACTACGCAAGCGCCGATGTGCGTTATGCAAACGGAGAAACCCATCACTCAGATTCCGCGTATTTTGGCACTGTCAACCGAGGCGACGTGGTCACCGTGACGCTCTCGCTGCCGATTGAGCTGCGCATTCCTCGCGCCGCCCTTTGCTTTTCCATCTATCACAGTGTCACAGAGGTGAAGTGGGGAGAACAGCTTCTGGACGCGTACGGCGCCGATCTGGACGCGCGGGGCGCGATGATCGGCCTGAAGCAGTTTACGGTGTCGATTCCGGACGAAGCCTGGGGCGACGCTATCACGATTACTCTGCGCGCCACCGAAGACAACGCCTTTGCTCGCATCAAAACGATGATGCTCTACCCTGAAAAGCAGGCCTTTCAATACTTGTGGGATACCAACCTGCTGGGCTTCTGGTCCTCCGTTCCCATGATGATGATCGGCGCGATCATGCTGGTGATCATGCCGTTTGTTCGTGGGCGCGTCAAGCTAGAGGGCGTGTGCATATCGTCCTTTATTCTGCTTCTATCGCTCTACATAGTTAGCACGGGCATACTGCCCTTCCTCGGCATGACGCAGTACTGCTGGCAGCTGCTTGAGTTTATTTTCGTCTATTTGCTTTCCTGCCCGCTTTTATGCCTAGTCATTCTTTCTCAGCCAAACGGCAAGCTGCGCTATTGCGCCATCGCCTCGCTTTGCGTTAATCTTGCTTTCTTCGCCGTCGCTACCGTACTCAACTTCACAACGTCCATCCACTACTGTGCGCTCTTGCGTTACGCTCATTTGCTTACGGCAATCAACTGCTTTCTGCTTCTGGTCTATTCGCTGTGTCGGGCCAAGGACGGCCGCAGGTCCAGCCAAGCCTATCTTTTGGGCTTCCTTGCAGTCTTTACCGTAGGCCTGTTTGAGCTGCTGCGCACCAATATCCCCTTCTTGGTCAAGGGCAATTTGCCCTCCGTGCTCCACATCGGCATGATGTGCTTTGCGATCATGCTGATCGTTTCCTATATTCTTTCTTTCTCGGAGGCAAGGCGCGATGCCGCCGATGCGCTGCAAAGGAAAGGCGAGGAGCTGAGGAAGGAGAAGGAGCAAATGCAGCTGCTAAAGCAGGAGCTTGAGCAGAATCGCATCAAGGTGCTGTTGAGCCAAATCCAGCCGCATTTCATCTATAACACGCTGGGCTCCATCCGAATGATAATTATGCAGGACCCCGACAAAGCCTCTGACCTGCTTTACCAATTTACGCTTTATCTGCGTTCCAACATCAAGGCGCTGTCCAGCGACGCTCCGCAGCCGTTTGCGGAAGAATTAAAGAATACGCAGGCCTACCTGAGCATCGAGCGCATGCGATTCGGCGACAAGCTGAAAACCGATTTTCAGATTGAATGCGACGACTTCTGCGTCGTTCCCCTGACCATCCAGCCCATCGTCGAAAACGCGGTCAAGCATGGAATCTTTGAAAAAGGCACAGAGGGCGGAACTGTAACCGTTCATAGCTTTCAAACGGCAGACAGCTATGGAATCGAGGTTCGGGACGACGGCGTCGGCTTCGATGTGGAAAAAGAGCTGAAAGAAAACACCAACTCCTTCGGGCTGAAAAACCTGATCTATCGTTTGGAATCGCTGATGAGCGCAACCGTTGAGATCCAAAGCGAGCTTGGAAAAGGCACGCTGGTGACCGTAACCATCCCAAAGCGACAGGAGGAGCACGATGAGAACGCTATTCGTTGACGACGAGCCTTGGATGATGAAAATGTTTCAGGCGGAATGCAAGGAAATACCGCTGATCGAGCTGATCGGCGCGTTCGACAGCCCGCTGGAGGCCTTGCGCTTCGCGCAGAAAAACAGCATAGAGCTTGCGTTTCTGGACGTCGGCATGCCCAAAATGAACGGAATCGAGCTTGGCAAGCGTCTAAGGGAGCTATTTCCTGAATTGGTGCTCGTGTATATTTCCGCGTATGATGATACCGCGGCCCGGATCCCCAACGACGGTCGCTGTTTCTACCTCCCCAAGCCCTATCGGCGCGACGACGTGATGGAAGTGCTGAAACGGGCGAAGCTGGTTGACTGACCCCGCCGGCGGCGGACGCAAAGGAGGACGCGGTATGAGGCGAGCAATCCGCAGGTGGCTCCGGTGGTGTCTGGACGACTGGCGCGACCTGGTCCCGCAGGAGGACGCGGCGGCGCTGGAAAACAAAGTCGTTGAGATCAATCTCAACCGTTGCCGAATGGTCGCTGTTTTGCTGATGCTTTACGAGCCGATCAGCCTGATCCTGATGCTTACGGGCCATACGCAGACCTATACCGGTTGGTACGTCATCCCCACGATGGCTTTAGCGGCCGTCAGCATTCTGATGAACGTCTACCTTTTCGTTCTGCGCAGGCGCCACGTCTTCTCGTCCCGTGCCGATAATCGGGCAAGCCTTGCCTTTATTTTTTCCGCCGTGTGCTGTATGCTCTGTTTTATGATCGGTGATATTACGCAGTACGGTCAGGAATTCTTGAACTATATCGTTGTATTGATCCTGACAAATCTATTGTTTGTTCAGCGGTTTCGGAGGAGCTTTTTGCTAGGTCTGCTGCCCTTCCTTACGGAAATGATCGGTTTCTATGTGCTGCTTGACCATACGCTCATCATTGAGCCGTTGATTCTGTTTATCGCTTCACTTGCAACAGGCAATCTGTTTTCGCACACGACCGTCGTTTCGGAGGAAAACCGCCTGAAGCTGCTGCGCCAAGAGGATCGGCTGCGGCTCAGCGAGGAGCGCTACCGGCTGGCGCTGACGCAAAGCGGAAATGTGTTTTTCTTCTACAACGTTGCCACCCGAACGATCACGCTTTCCGATGAGCTTGCGCTGGCCTTCGGCTTGCCCAACGAGGTAAGCGGCATGCCGGACAACATGATTTCCCAAGAGCTTGTGGAGCCCAAAAGCGTTGCGGTCTACCGCGATTTCTACGCGCGCATCAACTCCGGAGAAGCCGCGGGCAGCGCCGTGATCTCCTGCCATGCGCGGCAAGCGCCGAATAAAGTGCTGTGGTACAGGATCAGCTTCTCGTCTGTTTTTGATAGCGAGGGCGCGCCTGTCTCGGCCATTATTACCTATGAGGATCTGCAAAGCGAGCGAGACGCGTTTATCAAGAGCGCATGGAGCGACTTGGATCTTCTTTCTGTTCCCGAAAGCCAATACGCTGTGCTGGAGTTTAACCTGACGCTGAAGCAGCTGCGCGCTCAAACGGGCGGTTTGTTCGCCAAGCTGGCGGATGATCTCCGCGATTATGAAAGCACCAACGCTTTTTTGCTGGAGCGCTTCACTTATCAGGAGGATACGGAATCGCTTCGACGCTTTCTGGCGCTTGATCGGCTGTATGCGATGCTCGCCGAGGGGAAAAACGAAGACGCTATGAAGTATCGCTCGTTGCAGAACGGGCCCTCGTACCGCTGGATGAACGCCAGCATTCAACTGATACGCGATCCCTATTCGGATGATGTTTTGGCGCGTTTGCTCATCCGGGACATTAACGACGACATGCTGGGCATTGTACGGATGCAGCAGAATATGGACGAGCTGCAAAAGAAGCTGGAGCAAAGCCGCATTCGGATAATGATGAACCAAATGCAGCCGCATTTCCTCTACAACGCCTTGTCGGCAATCCAAACGATCACCAAGTCCGATCCCGACTATGCATCGCGGCTCATTTACGATTTTACGGTGCATCTTCGCGGCAGCATCAGAGCGCTGCAAAGCGACGCTCCCATCCCCTTCACCAGCGAGCTGAAAAACATCAGAGCCTATCTCAATATCGAACAGATGCGCTTCGGCGACTCGTTAAAGGTTTGCTATGACATTGAATGCGACGATTTCGCGGTCATCCCGCTTTCGATTCAGCCCCTTGCGGAAAACGCCGCGCGGCATGGGATTTTTCCCAAGGGTGACGAGGGCGGCACCATCACCATTCGCAGCTACGAGACGGAGGATTCCTTTGTAGTGATGGTGCAGGACGATGGCGTCGGGTTTGATGTGGATCAGGTGCTCAACAGCGGCGAGACCGATTCCATCGGTCTCAAGAGCCTCATCTATCGGCTGAAATCGCTGATGAGCGCGGAGGTTGCCATCGAGTCCGTGATCGGCTGCGGAACCAAGGTGACGGTTACGCTGCCACAAGAGGAGGCGTAGCTTGCGCGTACCCACGCGACAGGCTGCGAGCGAGCATGCTCGTTGATAGAGCCGCCTTCAAGGCAAGGCGGGAGGAGCCGCAGGAAGCGACGCAGCGCCCTCGGCTTTGGGGATGGTAACCGTCGCCTTTGTGCCCACCCCCGGCGTGCTTTGAATGCTGACCTCCGCGTTCATTAAGGACTTGAGCCTGAAAACCAGTTTCTTCAGTCCTATGGAATCGCCGTTCTTTGTCAGCGCCTCGTTTACATCAAAGCCCATGCCATCGTCCTCCACCTCCACCACATAGGCGTTCTGCGTTTGACGGGTGCGCACGGTAACGGTTCCGCCCTCGTCCCCCTTGGGATAAACGCCGTGACGCGCCGCGTTTTCCGCCAGCGGCTGGATTGAGAGCGGAATGACCATAAAGTCGTCGCATTGGATGTCATAGTTAACTTGAAGGCTCTTCCCAAACCGCATCTGCTCGATGTTCAGATAAGCCTTGATATTCTTGAGCTCATCGCGGAATGGAATCGGCGCGTCGCTGGAGAGCGCCTTAATGCTGCTGCGCAGATGAATGGTAAAGTCATAAATCAGTTTGCAAGCGTAATCAGGATCATACTTGACGATGGTTTGAATTGCGGACAGCGCGTTATAGAGGAAGTGCGGCCGCATTTGGTTAATCATAATCCGGATGCGGCTGTTCTCCAGCTCCTTGGTCAAATCCTTCACGTCCTGCCGCAGCTTGAGCTGGCCGGTCTTCTCCTGATCGATATCATGAATAAACAACTGGCAAAGCACATCGCCCGAATAGCAATCCCGGATCATTTGCAGCGAGGTAGACGTCCATCGATAGGCAGAGCCGCTTTGCAGGGAGCGATACTCCGTAACCGCCTCGGTTTCTCCCCGCTGAAACTGATCCAGCAGGCGGCTTCTGTCCAGAAAGCGTTCATACGCCTCACGGTCGCCCTCATCAATAAAGTGCGCGAGTACAAAGGCGTTGATCTCCTCATAGCCGGTCATATTGTCCGGCGTTTTCGCAAACAGGCCGCCCGATTGTTTCAGCAGACGATTTTGCGTAAGGTTGTACTCGAAGACACAGTATTCGTTGCTTGGAATAGAAACAAGGTTTAGCTGCTTCCATGTCCCCGCCACTTCCCGATCATGCTGCTCCTGCAAATCGTCATAGGTGATGATAGCGGATTGGGGGGCGCCGCTTGCGTCGAACACGGAGGTAAACGTGATTCTATACCATAGCACATCGTCCGGCTCGTCGCGCATGTGGCAGGAGATGATGGCGTCGCCGCTGGGCTCGCCCGCAATGATACGCTCATAGAAGCGCCGATAGCCTTCCACGCTCTTCGGCTCCACGAGGCCTTGAGAAATGAAGTTCTCCGGCATGTTGTCCACCTCGTTTGGTAAACCGAAGGCCGCCGCCAGCTTATCGGAAAGGCGCATGGTTCGGCTTGGTACATCAAAGAAGAAGAACAGCTTGCCGCTTTGGGTCAATGCAAGGCGGTATCGCTCCTCACTGATGCGAAGCTCGTCCTCCATGTGCTTTCGGTCGGTGATGTCCAAAATGGCGGCGATCACATTTCCCGAATTGGCCTTGTCGTAGTGATACCTTGCCAAAATGGTGCGCTCCGCGTTCTGCGCGGTATGAAAGGTGAATTCCATGCTTCCGGTGGGCGCGGCTCCCGACAAAAGCCCCTCTCGCAGCAGGCGTATCTTTGCCCGCGTTTCCTCGCTCATGCCTTGCAGTAATTCGCCTTTTCCACCCTGAGGCGTTTCGTGTTTGGGCGTTCTGAGAATCTCATAAAACAGGTCGTTGGCGGATAGAATCCGCATTTCTTCTCCCGTACCGATCTGGCAGATACCTGCCGGCGTCGCCGCGATCATTCTGTCCAAAGCATCCGCCTTGAGCTGCGCGGCGATTGCGTCCTTTTGTTTTTGGTACAAGTCCGAAATGTACGCGCCCGTCAGGCACAGCAGCAGGCAAAGCGCTCCCAGAGAGATAAGCGCCGGCATCTTTCGCAGAAACGCCATAAATGGGAACTGATAGGAAGCCATGAAAACAATTTCAAGAATACAGGTTGAAACAAAGACCGTCATTCCAATTTTTTGCAAAGTCTCGGCGCTATTGTTCTTGGATTTTCGCAGGAAGGTGTATACGCACAAAAGGATTCCGCTGACGATAAAAAGCGCGCTGAACGCTGTCATAAAAGCGTTATAATGCAGGATATTTGAAAAATTCAAAACCGTGGCCACAGCAAAAACAGCGGCGATGATCGCGGCCAGAGCGAAAAAAACCTCGTGCCACTTTGACCGTTTATCCGCCATGCCCCCATAGAACAGCAGAATCGGGATGGCGACGGTGTAGCCGGCGATATACTCCATAGGCTGCCAGAAGTAAGCGGAAAAGCCGAACAAACCATAGCTCATCCGATTGCTGATGATCCAAAACGAGATCAGCAGCGCGAACGCAACCAGACACAAGCTGTTTAACAGCGCCCGTCCCCGCATACGGCTGAAAATGCAGGCTACCAAGCCCGCCGCGCCAAATACAAACAGCGCAATGGCGACCACAAAGCCGATGGGGTCGCTGCTGATATAATAATCGGTGACACGCTGCGCGGGGCATATCAGCGCGCCATTAAAGTCCGAAATTGTGTTATCTTCCGTCGGCCTCAAAACGATTGTTATTTCCGAGCCCCAAGCCTGATCCGGGATATTGACAAAGAACTTATGGTTGCCGATCAGCATATTCTTCGCCGCAAGGTCTTGCCCGAAGGAATCCAGCAGCGTGCCGCCGCACCATACCTCTGTTGTAGCGTTAAAGTTATAAAAGCCCAGCACCGCGTTGTTCATGAGCGGCTGCTCAGGCAGCCGGACATGAACGGTGGCAACGTCGCCCCTGTTGATCTTTCCGAAATTCTTGTTCTCAAAATACTTTGTTTCGCCGCCTGCGTAGGTAACCTCCGAGTCAATGTATTGATTGACAACAAGAAAGCTGTATTTCCAGTTTCTGACCGCAAGAATGCATAGGATAAAGGCGATAAGGATCAGGACCAGCTTGACGGCGGCGATCCCCCTGCGCTTGCCTTTTTCGCGGTCTGGCTTTTGATCGTTCAGCATGGTTCCTCTACCCCTTCCAAGTCGATGCCGCGCTTTTCACAGTAGACACAGAGCTCGTCCAACCGTGTTCACTACAGCACGGTTTCGCCATGTATCCTCCCGTGTCGGCGTGGCTCCGTCGATCCCGATTTCCGGCGTCACCGCGTTCCGTGCAAGCTGCCCTATCCTGCGGACGCATTTTCTTTTTAGGGGAAATCCATGGTGACCTCCTGCTTTGGGAGCTATGTTCTCTCATTGGGATGCTTCATTCATATTGTATCATAGCTTGTCATGATTGCAAGCGAATCCTCATTGACAGGTGTATCCCTCTGCAAAAGGATGCAGCAAGGGCCACGCGGGAGTCGTGTTGAAGTACAATAGATAAGTGAAAAAAGGCGGTGTGGATAGGAAACACAAGAAGCGAGATGGCGTTGAGGATTTCTGGAGCGGATCGAGAAGGCGAGGAGCAAAGGAGACCGGCACGCAGTTGCCCGGATCAGCGGATATTACCGGGTACCAATCATGACGGCGTATGACGCAAGAATCAAACTCGCGATTTACAACGCTTGGAGCAGCTCTCGAATCAAGGTGTGTCTTGGTTTCCTCTCTCCCGACCAACTCCCCGCTGACTTTTTCACTGATCATTGACACCCGAACACAAAAAAATGTCTGTTTGGGCGAGAGACAGCTTGACAATCCGTCCATCCTTTTGTACAATAGAACGCGTGCCCAACAGGCACCGACGCATGGAGAGTTGGCTGAGTGGTCGAAGGCGCACGACTGGAAATCGTGTGGCGGCCTAAACCCGCCCTAGGGTTCGAATCCCTAACTCTCCGCCAAATCAGTAACCATCTATTGATAAAAGAAATTTTGTCGGTAGATGGTTTTTGTTTTGCCCGAAAGTGCTTGAAACAAGCCTCTTTCGGGCTTTTTGCTTTTAGCCTTGTATGAATAGGTGATGAGGGGCGAGAGCGCTTTTCGGATAACACTTGACACAAACCCAGCCGATTTGCGGCCTCACGGTCGGGCAAATCGTTAAATTTGCACACCCCTTTTAGGGGCAGGGGTGTGCATTGCGTACCTGCCGTTAAAAGATAGCGAAAATGAAACAGCCCGCCCGAAGGCGAGCTTTGAATCATTAAATGTCATGCCGTGATTTCAGAACCGTTTCGAGGCGATCCGTTCCCGCTTCTCCGCTTCCAACACGGCAACGCGCTCTGCGGCTTTAACGACTGCCATCCATAACATTTCGTCAAACCCCGAAAGGGTGAGCGGGTGGTTCTCGATGCCGTAAATAAACATGTCAATGATCTTTGCAATACCAAGATGTTCATTACTTCATAGTCAGCCCATCCGGCAAATTCTCAGGCATATCGGTGGTTATCCATTGCAGTTTGCCGAGTCCAACAAGCGGGGTATAGTCTGCGATGCCCTTAACCCGATTCAAGGTCAGGCCGGTCAATGCCTTCAACGCTTCGATGCCCGCGATTCCGTCCACGGTAACGCCTTCCAGGTTCAACTGCCTGAGCTTGGGTAGCCCGTACAACGGGGTCAAGTTTACAGTGCCTCCTAGGTTTTCCAGAGTCAGGGTATCCAGTTTGCTCATTCCCTCGATGCCCGTAAGGACAGGGGCTTCGGTGTCCGCGATTTTCAGAGAGCGAACGGTTGTGTGCGTGAATAGCGGAGAAAAGTCGGTCAGGCCCCAAAAGCCGAGCAGGGATACGCTGTTTAGCTTTTTCAGCGTTTGAATGCCTTCCAGCGAATCGATGTGCATGTTGAACAGCTGAATCTCTCCCAAGGTTTTCATTTGCCACAAGGGTACAACCGACTTGACTGGCACGGTGTCCAGCATCAGCTTACCCAGCCTGAGCCCGGTGATACGCAAAAAGGTCGTATCTGTGATGGCGCAGGTGTTCAAACCCAGGCTCTTAAGCTTCTGGCCCAAGTGATCCAGCAAAGTGTTTAACTCTGCGTCGGTTGCCTGCGCGACAGCAATCTCTGTGATTTTTTTGCAAGCATACAGAGGAGCCAAGTCCTGCACCTTAGTATCAATGCTGAAATTGGACAGCCGGGGCATATCCGTTACAGCGGAGATATCCTTGCATGGGCACTGACTGATCCATACGTCACGCAGATCGTTTAAGCCAGCCAGAAAACGCAGATCTGTTATCTCGATGCAATTAGCCCCAAAATAGGTCAGACTTTTGCAAGCGGTGACTGCACCAAGGTTTGCGGGCGTGATTTTCTCCAGATACAGCGATTTGAGCCGCGCACACAATTGCAGTATGGACAGATCGACTGTGACTGCCGTATCGGATACGATTCGCAGTTCCTCCCCCTTGGCGCCGAGCTTTGCCAGCTGCTTTGGAGTCATGCCCCCTTCCGGGATGCCAAGCGCATCGCGAACGGCTTGTTCCACACACGCAAGTGGGAAAATCACGTGCCCGTCCGCATCCACCAGCTGCTCCGGCGGAGTCAACTGCGGTTCCGTAATGGCACCGGTCTGCGCTAAAGCTGCAGAAGGCCACACAATCAACAGTATCAGCGCCGCCAGTAACAACGAACATAATCTTTTCATGATGGTTTTCCCTTCTCTACCCTTCAAAATTGTCAGCATATGGTAAATTAGTCCGCGCACGGGTTTACACTGCAATAGCCAAAAGCTCTTTCCGAAAGCATAACACTTGCTTGCATAAAAGCGTGAGGGGTAGTCATGTTCAACCGCTCACTGCTTTTATGCTAATGACTTCATTTTCTATCTCTACTATTCTTAAGCATTCCGCTGCTAATCTGTGCGGGTTGTAACTTAAGCATTTCGTAGTCGCTGTCCATAAGCTGACCGTCATCATTAACACCCCAGCCCCACAGGGTTCCGTCTTGCTTGACCGCAAAGCCATTATGGTCACCTGCCGCGATAGTGGCAACATTCTCCATGATTTGGACAGGATAAGCCTCTTGCGAATAAATCGCGTTTTCTCCATTGCCAAGCAAGCCGTTCTTAGCACTTCCAAAAGCCCATAACGTATCGTCTTTTTGAATAACCAAAGCAAAATACCGTCCAGCGGAAACAGCCCGTACATCCTCCATTAAAAGAGTAGGAGACGTTGTATTAACTCCCAATAGGCAGTTATACAGGCCCGATCCCCAGCCCCATAAGCTTCCGTCGTCTTTCACCGCATATGTTGCATATTCGCCAAGAGATACCATCGACACATCCTCCATAATTTTCACCGGTGAATAACGATCCTCTTCGCTTCCATCGCCAAGGCGCCCCATGTAGTTACTGCCCCAACCCCATAGACTGCCGTCTGCTTGTATGGCAAAGGAGGAGCACTGCTCTCCCCAGTTCGCCACGGCATTCACCGCAACAACATGATCCATGATCTTGATCCCCTGGGGATATTCCACAAGCAGTTCCGGTGTTACGGCCAGCTGCCCGTCTTCGTTTCCGCCGTATCCCCATAGGTCGCCGTTGTCCATCACAACCAGCGAATAGGTATCCCCGGCAGCAGCCGCCTGGACACCGTCCAAGATTAAAACAGGCGTGTCTGGCCAATAGTTTGCGCTATCACCATAATATTGCTCACCCATATTGCCGAACTGTGCGTTGCCCCAGCCGTATAGTTTTCCGTCTTGTGTTACGGCAAGCGCATGGGTCGACGAGGCGCTGACAGATTTCACGTTGGCCAGCACCATGGCCATCGTCGGATTTTGCTCCAGAAAGGAACCTGTGCCAAGGCCACCGAAGCGCAGCTCATCCTGGCGATTCCACCAGAAGGACTGCTGCCCGCCCCAGGCATACAGAGTATTGTCTTCCGCGATGGCATAGACTTGATCCGCACCCTGGGACGCATTTACAACAAGGGCTTTTCCCGAATCGCCGCCCCAGGCCAAAGCGGCAGGAGCGGAGATCGTGATGAGTATTGTAAAAAGCACAACAAAGAGCACATCTATTCTCCGGCGTACAGACATTCAAAACCCTCCCTTCGGCATTATCGCATATTTATTTGCTTCATTGTGTCGCTGTTGATTTTGCGCTTGCAAATTGTCTGAATTTCCTTTAGTATACATCTTTATTATGTGTTTGTCAAGTAAAAATGTGAGCAAAAGGGCTCCAAAAAGGTGAGCACCAGC
>CAYOYK010000019.1:0-3444 GCA_964408185.1 uncultured Oscillospiraceae bacterium
GGGACACCAGTTGATAATGCGGTCGCCGCGATAGATCAGCCCTTTATCGTACAGCTTGACAAACACTTCCCGCACAGCCTCGTTGCAGCCCTCGTCCATGGTAAAGCGCTCGCGGCTCCAATCGCAGCTTGCGCCCAGACGGCGCTGCTGCAGGTTGATGCGGTCGCCGTACTGTTTTTTCCAATCCCACGCGCGCTTCAGGAAGCCCTCGCGGCCCACCTGCTCCTTGGTGAGGCCCTCGGCGGCCATCTTTTCCACCACCTTCACCTCGGTGGCGATGGACGCATGGTCGGTGCCCGGCAGCCAGAGGGTCGGGTCGCCCTTCATGCGGTGATAGCGGACGGGCGCGTCCTGCAGCAGGCAGTCCATGGCGTGCCCCATGTGCAGCTGCCCGGTGATGTTGGGGGGCGGCATCACAATGGTGAAGGGCTTTTTGCCCTCCACGCGGTGCGCCTCAAACGCGCCGCTCTCCTCCCACATTTTGTAGAGCCGCTCCTCAATTTGCTGGGGAGCGTACACCTTGTCCATCTCAAATGTCTTTTCGCAGTGCTCGCACATTGATTTCATCCTCCGTCTTTACAGGTTGGGGAACACATCCAGCAGAATCAGCGCGCCGACCAGCGCCATGACAAGACCGCCGATTTTGAGCGGGACCGCCCATTTGCGCGCCTTGGCCTCGTCGTCACGGAACACCTGCCTGCACAGCCGTTCCGCGCCGAAGCCCAGCGCGGCGCCGACAGCCAGCAGCGCGACGCCCGGCACGCTGAGGCGGGAGAGAACTTTTTCGCCATACGTCACGAGGATGCGCCCCCTTTCGGTGCTAAAAAAACACGAAGCCGCTCTGTCCGTAAGGACGGAGCGGCTCCGTGGTACCACCTTGCTTTGCAGGTTGCCCTGCCTCGAAGCACGCTATCGG
Organism: uncultured Oscillospiraceae bacterium; assembly: GCA_964408185.1. GTDB lineage: Bacteria > Bacillota > Clostridia > Christensenellales > Aristaeellaceae > CAYOYK01. The sequence goes on from CAYOYK010000019.1 coordinate 917, forward strand.
ATGCGAACCGGCGACGCTAACGCATTGCGCTCACGCCGCGCCCTCCCAAGCGACCTTCCGCACGCCCGCAACGCCAAACGGTCTTTCAGCCGACGAACCGTTCTCTCTGAGGCGCGGAATTGCGTACTCCTCTTGTTCAAAGGGGTGGTTTGTTCAGGTAGAGCGCTTACGCGTTCTCCTTTTTCTCGGTCATGTCAACGACCTGCTTGCCGTTGTAATAACCGCAATGCTTGCACACACGATGGGACAGCTTTTTCTGATGGCACTGCGGGCATTCCACGATGCCGGGCAGGCTGAGCTTCCAGTTGGCGCGACGGCTGCGGCCGCGAGCCTTGGATACTTTCCCTTTGGGAAGAGCCATATCTACACCTCCTCTTCCTTGTTGAACAACCGTTCCAAATCCTTGAACGGATGCTGTACGGACGCGGATTCGTCGTCCGCGTCGCGGGGCATGCGCTGTTGATACTGCTGCCACTCCTCGGTCCCTTTGCAGTTTGGGCTGCAAACGAAGCGCAGGGGCAGGTTGAGCATCACAAGGGTCAATGCCATGGGTTCGAGGTCGAGCTTGCCGCCCTCGTAGGGGAAGGCCTCGTCGTCCTCCCGCGCGTCCTTGCGGAACTGCTCGCGGAAATCGACCTGCATGTCCGCGCTGGCGGGGCCCATGCACAAGGCGCAGGCGGCCGACGCGGCGGTGCTCAGATGGCCCTCCAGCTCCACCACGCCTTCGTCAAGCGCCATGAAGCGGCCTTGCAGCGCGACCGGCTCGAACCGGACGGTCTCGCCCAGCACGTCCTGAGGGGGCAGAGCAACGGTCTCCTCAAAGGGAAACGAGCTGCCCGGCGTCTTGAGCGCCTTGGATACATCCAGACTCATAGGCACCTCCTCAAACGTGACCAAGCTGTATTATACGTGCCATTGGCCCTTTTGTCAATGAAAAAATTATCGCCGCGGCCTCAGTCTACAATCGGGCGGCCCTCCACAATGGCCAGCGTGTCGCGCGCAATCACAATCTCCTCGTCCGTGGGGATCACGCAGATTTTCACATTGCTGTCGTCGGTGGAAATCACGGTCTCGTCGCGGGTGTTGTTTTTTTCGGGGTCGAGCTTCGCGCCCAGATACTCAAAGCCCTGCATCACGCGCTCGCGCAGGCGCATGTTGTTCTCGCCGATGCCGGCGGTAAACACAATCACGTCCACGCCGCCCATCTCGGCCGCGTACGCGCCGATGTACTTGCGGATGCCCCAGACCAGCATATCCCGCGCGATGATGGCGCGCTCGTCGCCCTTATCGGCAGCGGCGTCGATATCCCGCATGTCGCTGCTGATGCCGCTGATGCCCAGCAGGCCGGACTTCTTGTTCATCATGGTCAGCACGTCGTCCACGCTCATGTGCTCATTGTTGGCGATGTACTGCACAACGGTCGCGTCCACGGTGCCGCAGCGGGTGCCCATCAACACGCCCTCCAGCGGCGCGATGCCCATGCTGGTATCCAAGCATTTGCCGTCCAGCACGGCGGCGAGGCTGGAGCCGTTGCCCAAGTGGCAGGTGATCACACGGCTGTGCGCGCGGTCCATGCCGAGGAAATCGCACACGCGCTTGCTTACGTAGCGGTGGCTCGTGCCGTGGAAGCCGTAGCGGCGCACATGCAGCTTGTCGTAATACTCCATGGGCACGCCGTAGAGATAGCTCTTTTTGGGCATGGTCTGATGGAAGGCGGTATCAAACACGGCCACGTTGGGCGTGCCCGGCATGACCTTCTCGCAGGCCTCGATGCCCATGAGGTTGGCGGGGTTGTGCAGGGGGCCGAGCGGGATGTTCTCGCGGATGGCGGCCTTGACCTGATCGTCAATGCGCACGCTGGCGGTGAAGGCCTCGCCGCCGTGCAGCACGCGGTGGCCGACCGCGCCGATCTCGTCCATGGACTTGAGCGCGCCCTTCTCCGGGTCAAGCAGCGCCTTGAGCATCCACTCGATGCCTGCGGTGTGATCCTTCATGGGGGTTTCAAGGTCGTAGACCTGCCCGCCCGCCTTTTGGTTGATGTGGCTGCCCTCGATGCCGATGCGCTCCACAAGGCCCTTGGCGAGCAGCTTTTCGCCGTCCATATCGATCAGCTGATACTTCAGGGAGGAGGAGCCCGCGTTCAAAATCAATACTTTCATCGTCTGTCTCCTTACGCCTGCGCCTTTACGGCGACCACGGCCACCGTGCCGACGATATCATCCACGGAGCAGCCGCGGCTCAGATCGTTGACCGGCTTGGCGAGGCCCTGCAAAATGGGGCCGATGGCGCTGGCGTTGCCGAAGCGCTGCACCAGCTTGTAGCCGATGTTGCCCGCCTGCAGATCCGGGAAGATAAGCACGTTGGCGTGGCCCGCCACGGTGCTGCCGGGAGCCTTGAGCGCGCCGACGCTGGGCACGAGGGCCGCGTCCGCCTGCAGCTCGCCGTCGCAATCCAAATCAGGAGCAAGCTCATGCACCTTGGCGGTAGCCTCCTGCACCTTGGTCACGTTATCGTGCTTGGCGCTGCCC
>CAYOYK010000019.1:3454-45334 GCA_964408185.1 uncultured Oscillospiraceae bacterium
TGGTGGAGAACGACAGCATGGCGACGTGCGGCTCCATGCCGGTCATCTGCTTGGCGGTCTGCGCGCTGGCGATGGCGATGGCGGCCAGCTCGTCCGCGGAGGGATCGGGGATCACCGCGCAATCGCCGAACACGAGCACGCCGTGATCGCCGTACTGCGTGGCGGGGGATTCCACCAAGAAGGAGCCGCTCACGCAGCTGATGCCGGGGGCCGTTTTGATGATTTGCAGCGCCGGGCGCAGCACGTTGCCGGTGGAGTTGATCGCGCCGGCGACCATGCCGTCCGCGTCGCCCATTTTCACCATCATGGTGCCGTAGTAGAGCGTATTGCCAGTCACAAGCTCGGCGGCCTGTTCGGGGGTCATGCCCTTGGCCTTGCGCAGCTCGTAAAGCGAGCTGGCGTAAGCGGCGGTCTTATCGCTGGTCTTGGGATCGACAAGGCTCACCCCGGTCAGATCGGTGTTGGTCTCGGCGGCCACCTTGCGGATCTCGGCCTCGCTGCCCAGCAGCGTCACGCTGGCGACGCCCTCGTCCACGATCTTTCTGCTGGCCTGTACGGTGCGGGGCTCGGAGCCCTCGGCCAATACGATGTGCTTGACGTTCTGCTTGGCGGTCTGCTTGATTTTCTCAATGATAGACATGGCGGTTTCCTCCCTTGTATGGTACAATGGCATTTGCATACGCAACCAAAATATTATACACCGTTTGAGCCGGAAAAGAAAGGGTGAGCGGCATGAAAAACGCATTTGCGACAGTTCCCGTCGTGGGGATTGTATGCGAGTACGATCCGTTTCACCGCGGTCACGCGCGGCAGATCGCGCAAATACGGGCGCGGCTGCCCGGCGCGGCCATCGTGTGCGTGATGAGCGGGCCGTTCACCCAGCGGGGCGCGGCGGCTTTGTTTTCGCCCGCCTTCCGGGCGGAGCGGGCGCTGTGCGCCGGAGCGGATGCCGTGCTGGAGCTGCCCTGCCTGTTTGCCGTGCGCGAAGCGGAGCATTTTGCGCTGGGCGGCGTATCGATCCTGCAGCAGCTTGGTTTTGTAACGCATATCAGCTTCGGTTGCGAGGCGGAGGACCTCGCCCCCCTGCGGCAAGCCGCCGAGCTGATGGAGCGCGAGCCCGACCGCTTTCGCGCCGCCGTGCGCGAGGCCCAGCGCGACGGCCGCAGCTACGCGGCGGCGCAGGGCGCGGCGCTTGCTGCCCTTTTGCCGAGCGCCGACGCAAGCGCGTTTGCGCTGCCCAACAATATTTTGGCCATCAGCTACCTGCGCGCGGTCATCCGGCTGGGCGCGGCGCTGGAGCCTCTCCCTGTGCGGCGCGAGGGGGATTACCACGCGCGGGAACTTCCCGGCGCGGGCGTGGCAGGCATAGCGACGTGCACGCCCGTGGAGCACGTGGGCGCGGAGGCGCGGGTGCCCGCAGAGCGCGCAGGTGCGCAGGCGCGGGTGCTCGCGGAACGCACAGACGCGGAGGCGCGGGTACTCGCGGAACGCGCAGGCACGGAGGCGCGGGCTCCCTTGGAACGCACTAGCACGCAGGCGCGAGTGCTTGCGGAGTGCGCAGGCGCGGAGGCGCGGGTGCTTGCGGAGGGCACAGGCGCGGAGGCGCGGGCTCCCTTGGAACGCACTAGCACGCAGGCGCGAGTGCTTGCGGAGGGCACAGGCGCGGAGGTGCGGGTGCCCATGGAACGCGCAAGCGCGGAAGCGCGGGTGCTCGCGGAGCGCACAGCCGCGGCGCATCCCGGCACAGGCGCGGCGGGCTGTTTGCGGCCCGCCTCCTCCCTGCCCGACACTTTGCCCGGCGCGGGCGCGGTGCGCGCGGCGTATTTGTCGGGCGACCGCACCGGGGCGGACGCTGCCTGCGGCTATTCTTTGCCGGACGAGCCCGTCTGCCGTCCCGACGCGCTGGACGCCGCGCTGCTGTACCGCTTGCGCGGCATGAGCGCCGATCGGCTCGCCGCCCTGCCGGATTGCACCGAGGGCCTCGAAAACCGCCTGTATGCCGCTGCCCGCGAGGCGACCGACCGAGGCGAGCTGCTGGCCCTGCTCAAGACCAAGCGCTACGCCTACGCGCGGCTGAGCCGCCTTGTCTGCCACGCGCTGCTGGATATGCCGCAAGCCCTGCTGGATGACATCCCCCTGCCGCCCTACGCGCGGCTGCTGGGCCTGCGCAAATCCAGCAACGCTGTTCTGCGCGGGCTTGCGCAGACCGGCCTGCCGATCGTCTCCAAGCCGGCGGACGGCCCGACCGCCGACCCGTGCTATCGGCTGGACGAGCGCGCTTACGACCTGTGGGCGCTGGGCGCGGGCCTACCCGCCGGGCTGATGTACCGCGCGCCCGTTTTCACGCTGGATTAAGCGAACGGCTCAGGCCCAAACAAAAAGGCGAACTATTTCCAACAAAAATTGGATATGGTTCGCTTTTTCTAATCATGTTGTCCGCTTCATCTATTTCGTTTTCAGCGCCTCCCACAGCAGTTGAAACCCGCTGCCCGGATACTCCTCCCGGAAGGCTCTCACCGCTTGCTCTGCCTCGTCCCGCGTCGCTGCGCCGTCCAGATACGCCGCCACGCTCTTCTGCGCGGTCTGGAACGCGGCCGCCTCCCGCCTCAGCGCCTGATATTGCCGTCGCAGCGCCGTTTGCCGGGCATCCTCCGGGGCGGGCAGCTTACCGAGCGGCGACGCGCGCTCCAGCAACCCGCTCCACTCCGTTTGCGATGTTGCCTGCACCGCGCCAGCCAGCGCAGACTGCGCGGCTTCCCGTCGGGGCTGCGCGGTCTGCGCAAGCGCAAGGGCGCTTTGCGTCTGCGTCAGCTCGTCCGCGAGCGCGTCGCGCTCCTGCGTCAGCTTGGCTTGCGCGTCCTGTGCGGCCTGTGCGGCCTCCCGCTGGCGTGTCAGCTCGTCCGCGAGCGCGTCGCGCTCCTGCGTCAGCTTGGCTTGCGCGTCCTGTGCGGCCTGTGTGGCCTCCCGCTGGCGCGTCAGCTCGTCCGCAAGCGCGTCGCGCTCCTGCGTCAGCTTGGCTTGCGCGTCCCGCGCGGCCTGTGTGGCCTCGTCCCGCTGGGCAAGCGCCTGTTCCAGCGCCTCGGCGGTTGTCTGCGCGTCCGCCGCCCACGCCGTCGCGTCCGTATCCGCCTGCGCGAGCGCCGCCTCCAGCTCGTCCCGGCTCGCGCCCAGCGCCGTCAGCAGCTCGTCGCGTTCCGCCTCCGCCGCGCCCAGCCCCTCCCGCGCGCTGCCAAGCTGCCGCGCAAGCTCGTCCACCTGCCGGCCCTGCAGCTCAAGCTGCTCGGCCTGCCGAACGTTGCTTGACAGAATCAGCCCGCTGACCGCCAGCACCGCCGCCGTTAGAATCGCCAAGAGCATCGTCGCATGCTTCACGCCGCGTCGCCTTCCTCCCCGCGCGCGCGCAAAAAGGCGCACTCGCTATATCATAGCATATGCGGTGCGCTCGCTTTGTATGCACACAAATCGTCAGGGGATGAGCGGCTCCTCCGACAGCTCGTCCGCAATCGGCGCGTCGGACGGAGCGGCGAAGCCGGCGGGCATCGGGGGCAGCTCGCGGATATCGCTGATGCCGAAGTGCGCCAGAAACTTGTCTGTCGTGCCGTACAGGATGGGGCGGCCGAGGGCCTCCTTGCGCCCGACCTCGCGGATGAGCTGCTTGTGCAGCAGGGATTGGATGGAATAATCGCACTTGACGCCGCGGACCTGCTCCACCTCGCCCTTTGTGACGGGCTGCTTGTAGGCCACCACGGCAAGCGTCTCCAGTGCGGTTTGGCTCAGCGTTTGGCGCTGCACGGGCTGCAAAAGGCGCTCCACGTACTGGGCGTATTCGGGGGCGGTGGCGAGCTGCAAATGGTCGCCGTAGCGGCGCAGGCACACGCCGCGCTCCCCGCCCTGATAGGCGCGCTCCATCTGCTCGACAACGGGCATCAGCTCCATCTCGGTGAGGCCGAGCGCCTTGGCGATCTCCCCGATGGCCACCGGCTCGCCCGCCACAAACAGCACGGCCTCAATAATCTGCGGTATTTGGTTCATCTCCAAGGGGCGCTCTCCTCCCAGGGTGTAGAATGATCTCCTCAAAGGCTGCGTTTTGCTGTACATGGGCTTTGCCCTGCTTGAGCAGCTCCAGCAGGGCGATGAACACGGTGACGATTTCCTCGCGGTCCGGCGCACCGTCAAACAGGCGGCTGAACGCCATCGGGCCGCTTTCCAGCCCAACCTCGATGCGCTCCATGCAGGCCTCCACCGTGTAGCCGTCCCGGCGGATATCCCGCATGCGGTAGTCCAGCTCCACGGGCTCCTTGGGCGCGCGCTGGGCCACGCGGTACAGCGCCTCCCACAGAGCGTTCAGCGTCAGGCCGTCGATCTCCAGCGTGGGCGGCGGCAGCGGGTATTCCTCCGGCAGCTTGGCAAAGGCCAGCCGGGCATCCTGCTCGTACTGCGCCATGCTCTGGGCGGTCTCCTTGAACTGCTTGTACTCCTCCAGACGGCGGATGAGCGTCTGTTCGGGGTCCTCCTCCTCCTCGCCGGACTTGGGCGGCTTGGGCAGCAGACTCCGGCTTTTGATTTCCACCAGCAGCGCCGCCATGGCGATAAACTCGCTGGCCTCGTCCATGTCAAAATCGGGCGCGCCGCGCACGGCCTCGATGTACTGCTCCGTGATCTGGGAGACGAAAATATCCTTGAGGTCGATTTTCGCCTTGCCGATGAGGTGCAGCAGCAGGTCGAGCGGGCCGTCAAACTGCTTGAGGCGGATGTGTACGGCCATATCAGCCGCGCCCCGAAACGAGGTTCAGCAGCCAGTCCATGCCGGACTCCACGCCGTTGACCAAATAGCCCAGCACCGTGCCAAACGCGCCGGTGACGCAGAGCACCAGCAGCGCGATCTGCGCGATTTGGTAAAACTGCTGGCTCCGGCCCAGACGGCCCTTGAACAGGATGTCGTTGAACACATGAAAGCCATCCAGCGGCGGAATGGGCAGCAGGTTAAAGATGGCGAGGCAGATGTTGATGGAGTACAGCATGGTCACAAATGTGTACACCCATTGCAGCACGTCCATGTTGACGGACGCGGAGTAGCTGCCGTGCAGCAGGAAGTACCCCACCGTATAGCTGATGAGAAACAGGATCAGGTTGACCGTGATGCCCGCGAGGGACACCAGAATATCATCCCGGCGATAGTGCCTGTAATTGCGCGGGTTAACGGGCACGGGCTTGGCCCAGCCAAAGCCGAACAGCACCATGCAGGCCGTGCCGATGGGATCCAAATGCTTGGCGGGATTGAAGGACAGCCGCCCCATCATCTTGGCGGTGGGGTCGCCGCAGCGGTAGGCAACATAGCCGTGCGCGATCTCGTGAACGATCAGGCTGAACAATATCGCCACAGCCAGCAGCGCCAAGTACAAAACCGCTTCCAACGGGTTCTTCTGGAACATGGACACGATGGACTGAAATCTGGTTACAATTCCCATCTGTTACGCAACGCTCCCTTCCGCGGCGCAAAAAAGCCGCCCGATCATTATAGCCTGAACGGGCGGTTTCCGCAAGGGTGGGCAAGGCGCGCCGATGACGTTGGGCCGCGCGGGCTACCGCCAGCCGTCCACGATGCGGCGCAGGCTTTCCAGCAGGCCGGGCATGGGCACGGCATAGGCGGCCACGGCGGGCAGCTTGGCGATCTCCCGGCCGGACAGATAGACGCGAATCACGCCGATGGTCTGGCCCTCCGTCACCGGAGCCTGCAGGCTGTCCGCCAGCTCCACCTGCATGCTCAGTTCCTTTTTTTGCGCAGGCTTGAGCAGCATGCTCAGCCCCGTGCCGATCGCCGCGTCCACCGCGTCGCGCTCGCCCAGCGCAACGGGCACCTGCATGCCAAGGTATTCGCCCTCCTTGAGCACCGTCACGCGGCTGTACGATGTAAACCCGTAGTCGAGCATCGCGCGCGCGTCGTCAAAGCGCTTTTGGCTGGTGGGCGCGCCCAGCACCACGGCGACGAGCCGCAGGCCGTTTTTTTCGGCCGTGGCGGACAGGCAGTACAGCGCCGCGTCCGTGGAGCCGGTCTTGAAGCCGTCGCAGCCGTCATAAAACCGCACCAGTCGGTTGGTGTTGGTCAGATCGGTCACGCGGCCGCCGGGGTGCGTGAGGCTGTCCAGCCATACGCTGGCATAGGTGTAATACGCCGGGTGCAGGCTGATTTGGCACGACAGCACGCCCAGATCCCGCGCGGTGGTGTGCTGGCCGTCCTGCGGCAGTCCGGTGCAGTTGACGTAGCAGGTGTCCGTCATGCCCAGCTCGGCGGCGCGGACGTTCATCATCTGCACAAAGGCCTCCTCGGTGCCCGCAAGGTACTCGGCCAGCGCATAGGCGGCGTCGTTGGCGCTGGCAATGATGGTACACTTGACCAGATCGCCCAGCGGATAGACCGCGTTCGCATCCAGCAGCGCGCCGCTGCCCTTCTGCGCTGCGGCCTGCCGGCTTACGGTCACGCTGTCCTCCAGCGTGATGTGACCGGCCTCCAGATTCTCAAACACCAGCAGCAGTGTCATCAGCTTGGTGAGGCTGGCCACCTGACGCTTGCTGTCCGCGTCTTTTTCAAAGATCACCGTGCCCGTGGGGGCCTCCAGCAGGAGCACGCTGGGCGCGGAGACCTCCACCGGAACGCCGCTCTCAATAGGTGCGGCAAAGCCCGTGGCACAGGCCGTCAGCAGCGCGAGCGCCAGCAGGATCGCCCCAATGCGTTTTTTCCACATACCAAAACTCCCCTTCCGAGTTGCTTCCTGAATCTAGCATGCCCGGAAAGGGAGCTTGTATATTGGAAAAAGGTGGTTACATGGCCTCGATCACGCCGTCCACCAGCGCGCGGAAGGCGCCCTTGACGCGGTTGCCGGTTTCCATCACCTCGGCGTGGTTGAGCGGCTGATCCAGAATGCCCGCCGCCATGTTGGTAATGCAGCTGAAGCCCAGCACGCGCAGGCCCTCCTGCCGCGCCACAATCACCTCCGGCGCGGTGCTCATGCCCACCGCGTCCGCGCCCAGCATGCGCACCATGCGAATCTCGGCGGGGGTCTCGTAGCAGGGGCCGTTGAGCCAGCAGTACACGCCCTCGCGCAGCTCCAAGCCCTGCCCCTGCGCCACATTGCGCGCCAGCGCCTGATACTCGCGGTCGTAGGCGTACGTCATATCCGGGAAGCGCGGGCCGAAGCTATCCAGATTGGGACCGATCAGCGGATTCTTGCCGGACAGGTTGATGTGATCGGTAATCAGCATCAGCGCGCCGGAGGCAAAATCCGTGTTCACGCCGCCCGCCGCGTTGGTGACGATCAGCGTTTTTACACCCAGCGCCTTCATCACGCGCACGGGCAGCGTCACGTCCGTCATCTTGTAGCCCTCGTAGCCATGGAAGCGGCCCTGCATCATGCACACGCGCTTGCCGTGCAGATCGCCCGTGTGCCACATGCCCGCGTGCCCCGCCACCGTGGAGACCGGGAAGCCGGGGATGTCCTTGTAGGCGATGGATTTTCTGTTTTCCAGCGCGTCGGCGTAGTCGCCCAGCCCGCTGCCCAAAATCACGCCGATGTCCGCCCGGCCGCAGGCGGCCTCGATGACCTCGGCGGCCTTGTGGATGCGCTTGAGGTACTTTTCAACGTTCATGCAATTTGTTCTCCTTTTTTAGATTTGATCCGCGAAGGATGTGGCTCCGAACCGCTGGGGCAGGCCGAATTTTTCGGCGAGGGTCGCGGCGATATCGGCATAGGTGGCGCGGGTGCCCAGATCGGTCAGGCCCGTCATGCCCCGACGCCACGCCAGAATCGGGATGTACTCGCGGGTATGGTCGGTGCCGGGGTAGGTGGGATCGCAGCCGTGGTCGGCGGTAATCATCAGCAGGTCGTCCTCCCCCATCAGGGCTTGGAGCTCCGGCAGCCTCGCGTCGAAGTACGCCAGCGCCTCTGCGTAGCCCTTTGCGTCGTTGCGGTGGCCGTAGACGGAATCAAAATCGACCAAATTGACGAACAAAAGGCCGTGGTAGTCCTTTTTTTGTTCGGCTAGCATCGCGTCGATGCAGGCCGGGTTGCCCGCCGCGTGGTTGCTGGCGGTCAGCCCGCGCTCGCAGAAGATATCCTCGATCTTGCCCACGCCGATCACATCGTGCCCGGCGGCCTTGAGCGCGTCCAGCAGCGTCTCGCCGGTCGGCTCAAGGGAGAAATCCCGCCGATGGCCCGTGCGCTGGAACGCGCCCTTGCCCGTGCCCACAAACGGACGGGCGATCACGCGGCCGACGGCCAGCGGCCCGGTAAGCAGCGCCCGCGCGGCGCGGCAGATCCGGTACAGCTCGTCGATGGGCACCACGTCCTCGTGCGCGGCGATCTGAAACACGCTGTCCGCCGACGTATACACGATCAGCTTGCCCGTGCGCATATGCTCCTCGCCCAGCTCATCCAAGATCACGGTGCCGCTGGAGGCGTAGTTGCCCAGCGTGCCCCTGCCGACGGCCCGCTCAAACGCGGCGATAAAATCCGCCGGGAAGCCGTTCGGGAAGGTGGGAAACGGGGTGTCCAGCCGCAGGCCCGTCATCTCCCAGTGCCCGGTGGTCGTATCCTTGCCCGCCGATACCTCCGCTGCGCGGCCATAGGCTCCGGCCACGGCGGGATCGGCCCGATACGGCACGTTGGGGATGCGCCCCAGCCCCAGCGCCGCCATGTTGGGCAGCGCGGGGCGCTCCTTTTGGAGGACGTGCTCCAGCGTGCTCGCGCCGACGTCGCCGTACCGGGCCGCGTCCGGCAAGCAGCCCGCGCCCACGCTGTCCAAAACGATCAATACAGCTTTCTTCAAGCGGCAACCTCCTTTGGGAAAATCAGTTCTTTTATTGTACACAATTTGCGCGCAAATGAAAAGGGTTTTTCTTTACATTCCGGCTCCGTTTCGGGTATGATGGAGGCGAAACGAGGGATGGGAATGAAATGTACTTTTTTGGCCACCGCCGCCTTTGGTTTGGAGGGCGTTGCGGCGAACGAGCTGAGGCGGATGGGCTACGCCGCCAAGGCCGAGCAGGGCGGCGCGCGCTTTGAGGGCGAGCCGGAGGACGCGCTCCGCGCCAACCTGTGGCTGCGCACGGCAGACCGCGTGCTGCTGGTGCTGGCCGAGGCTCCCGCGCGGAGCTTCGACGAGCTGTTTGATCTGGCCGCCTCCGTGCGCTGGGCGGACTATCTGCCCCGCGACGCGGCCATTCCCGTGAGCGCTAAATGCGCGCGCAGCCAGCTGATGAGCGAGCGGGACTGTCAGGCCATCGTCAAAAAGGCGATCGTCAGCGGCTTGCAGCGGGCGTATACGCTGGGCCGTCTGCCGGAGAGCGGAGCCGCCTACGGCGTGGAGGTCAGCCTGCACGCCGACCGCGCGCGCATCGCGCTGGATATGAGCGGCGCGGCGCTGAACCGGCGCGGCTACCGCACTTGGAACGGCGAGGCTCCCCTGCGCGAGACGCTTGCCGCCGCGCTGGTCGAGCTGTCCCCGTGGCGGCCCGGCATGCCGCTGTACGACCCCTGCTGCGGCACGGGCACGCTGATGATCGAGGCCGCCCTGAAGCAAACAGGCCGCGCGCCGGGCCTGACCCGTCCCTTTGCCTGCGAGCAGTACGCCTTTGTGGATCAGGCCAAGGCGCAATCTCTCCGGCAGGAGGCGCGGACGCAATACGATCCCTTGCTGCTGCTGGACGCGGCGCAGGCCGCGGCCGCGCTGGCGGGCGAATCGCCGCCCGATCCCATTGCGGACAGCGAGGGGCGCATGCGCAAGCCCGCGTTCATCGGCGGCAGCGATATCGACCCGGAGGCGATGACGCTCTGCTCCCGGCACATCCGGCAGGCGGGGCTGGACGGGCGCATCCACGCGCGCGTCGAGGATCTGCGCGCCGTGCGGCTCGCGCTGCCCGGCGGCGTTTTCCTGTGCAACCCACCCTACGGCGAGCGCATGAGCGACCAGAAGCATTGCCGCGCGCTGTACGGCGAGCTGGGCGCGCTGCTGAAGCGCCACCCCGGCTGGGGCATGGGGCTCATCACCGCCGACCCGGCGCTGGAACGGAGCCTTGGCCGCCGCGCCGACAAAAAGCGCCGCCTGTACAACGGGCGGCTGGAATGCGAGTTTTATGTGTTTGAGCCGCGCGGATAGCTCAGGCGTTGCCATCCGCGGGGTTGAGCTTTGCGTAGACATAGGTGTCCCAATAGACGGGCTTTCCGCACGCGTCCTTGTGAAAGGACGCGTTTTGGATAAAGTGCGCCTCGCGGCGCATGCCCAGCTTCTCCATCAGCTTCCATGAGGCGGTGTTGGCGGGCGCGCACTCCGCGTACACGCGGTGCAGGCCGCGCGCAAACGCGTCGTCCAGCACGGCGCGGCAGGCCTCCGCGCCATAGCCCCGCCGCAGGTAGCGCTCGTTGAGCACATAGCCCAGCTCCCGCGCGTTCCACTCCCGCTTGCCAAGGTACACGTTGCCGATCACCTTGCCCTCCGCCTTGAGCTCAACGGCGATAAACTCATCCGTGGAGCAGCGGAAGTCGATCTCCTGCTTGCTTTTTTCGGCGGTGAAGTCCGGGTAGCACTCAAACTCCGCGTTCACGCGCTGGAGCATATACTCGCACACGTCCCGCTCGTCGCGCGGCTCGTAGGAGCGCAATATCAGACGCTCGGTTTCAATCCTCATAGGGGCCTCCTGACTCGGTTACGGTTTCCGGCTCGCTAAAGTCCGGGTCGGGCGACGGCATGCGGTCGCAGACCATCAAGAGCGCGTCCTCGCCGTTATCCTCATAGTAGCGCTTGCGCACGCCCACGGACTGAAAGCCCGCCTTTTGATACAGCGCCTGCGCGACCGCGTTGCCGCGGCGCACCTCCAAGGTAAGGTATTGCACGCCAAGGTTGGCCGCGTACCGCATCAGCCGGTTCAGCAGCTCGCCGCCCACGCCCTGCCCGCGCCGGGAGCGGGTCACGGCGATGTTGGTAACGTGCCCCTCGTCCAGTATGCACCAAGCCCCGGCGTAGCCGATGACACAGCCGTCCGCCTCCGCCACAAGGTAGCGGGCGCAGCGGTTCTCGGTCATCTCGCGGACGAAATCCGCCTCCGTCCACGGCGTGGCGAATGTCGCCTGCTCGATGGCCTGTACGGCGGACACATCGGCCAGCGTCATACGGCGGATGCTCGCGCCGGTCAGCATTCGGCGCTCCCGCGGGCGAGGCGGGCCCGCTCGGCCTGCGGCGCGCGCAGGTACAGGGGTTGGAGCGCAAGGTAGTCCACGGATGAATCAGCGCGAAGCTCGGCCAGCAGCGCCACGCTGCCCGGACGCAGCAGCGCCTGATGCGGCGGCGCGAAGACCGCCCGCTCGCCCAGCGCCTGCGCGATCTGCGCGCGGTAGGTCGCCACGCCGTCGCCCATAAACAGCAGCCGCTCGCCCAGCGCCGCGACCCGCTGCAAGTACTCCGGCAGCTTGAGCGCTGCGTCCTCCATCAGCCGCTCCGGCGGCCAGCCCGCGCGGAACGCTGCGCCGTAGACCTGCCCTGCCCGCGCGTCCTGAATCGGGCAGAGGATCGCGCCGCTCTCGCAAGCGCCCGCCGCGAGGGCCTCCAGCGCGTCCACCGCAACGCACGGGAGCTTTGCCCCGTGCGCCATGCCCTTGGCGACCGATACGCCGATGCGCACGCCCGTAAACGAGCCGGGGCCAATCACCACAGCCAGCGCGTCCATCTGGCCCAATGTCAGCTCCGCGCGCAGAAGGGCCTCCTCCGCCATGGGCAGCAGGTTGACCGAGTGCGTGCGTTTGTTGACCGCCAGCCCCTCATAGCGCAAAGCGCCGTCCGCGCTGACCGCCACGCCGCACACCGGGCCGGAGGTATCCAATGCCAGAATCTTCATGCTTCGCCTTTCAACGCCGCCTCATCCAGCGGCCGGAAGCCGCCCACCGGCTCCATGGTAATCAGGCGCGCGTCCTCGCCGTTGCCCGCGATGCGCACGCGCAGATGCGCGTCCGGCACGGCGTCGGGCAGCCGATCGGGCCACTCCACCAGCGCCACGCCGTCCGCGTACAGGTACTCGTCCAGCCCGATCTCATACAGCTCGTCCGCACTCTCCAGCCGATACCAGTCGTAATGGAACAGCGGCAGTCGGCCGCTGCGGTACTCCTGCATAATGGGGAACGACGGACTGGGCAGATACCCCGTCACGCCAAGGCCGCGCGCCACCCCGCGCGCCAGCTCGCTCTTGCCCGCGCCCATGGGGCCTTCCAGCATCAGCGCGTCGCCGGGCAGGAGCTGCGCCGCCAAGCGATAGCCCAGCGCGCGGGTCTCCTGCGCCGAGCGGGTGACAAACGCGCTCACGGGCGCTTCTCCGGCACGGATGACCGCGCGTTGCCATGCAGCAGCGGCGAGAGCGGCTTGTAGATCATAAACGCGACAAGGCTGATGAGTCCGAACTTGAGCAGGTTGAACGGCGCGGTGATGCAGAGCACAAACTCCCACTCGCTGCGGATAAACGGCAGCACTGCGCGCCCCATATCAAGGATCATTTCGACCTGCATGCCGTACACATTGCAGTAGAAGGGAATCATCACAAACAGGTTGACCAGCGCCGCCGTGACAATGGCGCACAGCGTGCCGACCAGCATGCCGATCAGCGCGGATTTGCGGCTGCGGCCGCCCCGGTAGATCAGCCCGGCGGGCAGAATCATCGCCAGCCCCATCACAAAATCCGCCAGCTCGCCCACGCCCATCGAGCTGCTGTGCAGCAGCCCCAGCAGGGACTTGATCAGCAGGATCAGCGCGCCCGCAAGCGGGCCCATGGCAAACGTGCCCAGCAGCACCGGCAGGTCGCTGAAATCCAGCTGATAGAACGCCACCACCGGGATCTCGATCATAAACAGCACCGCCGCGATGGCGGCCAGCACGGCCACCGTGGCCAGCTCCTTTGTGGTGAGCCATTGTTTGCGCATAAAAGCCTCCAAATATAATACAGAATCGCCCCGGACTTTTTCAAGCTCCGGGGCGAAAAACTGCGCGTGAAAACGGCGGTTCTTCTTCCATCCAGACTGTACTGTCGGCCCCGGAATCGCACCGGGTCAACGGGCAGAGCAAGTCTGCCGCTCGCGGGCTGTACCGCCGGTGGGGAATTTCACCCCGCCCCGAAGAAACCTTTGGACGCGCCTATCCTACCACGGCGGACGCGCCGTGTCAATCCTCAACCGATTCCTGTTCGGGCGCGCAGCGCAGATCGATGCACGCCGCGCCCTCCGGCCGCACGTCCAGCACGTTGCAGCTGCGCGTGCCGAACACGGACTCCATCTCCTTGAGGAAGCCCTTTAGCTCCTTTTGCGGCACAAAGTTGAGCGTCGTGCCCGCAAAGCCGCCGCCATGCACGCGCCAAGCGCCCTTGCCCGCGAGGCGGTTCTGCGCCATGAGCAGCGCCAGCGAAAGCTGCTGCTGAGCTGGATCGGCATACACGTTTTGCAGGTACATGTAGCTGCTCTGGCCGGAGGCGATGATCTCGCGGCAGAATGTCTCCAAGTCGTCGCGCTTGAGCGCGTCCGCCTCGGCAACGACGCGGGCGTTCTCGTCGAAGAAGTGCGCCGCGCGCAGGATGGCCCGATCGCTCACCTGCTCGCGCAGCGCCGGGATGCTCTGGCGGAACTGCTCCGGCCGCACCCGGCGCAGCACCTTTTCGCCAAAGAAGCCGGCCACCTGCCCCATCTCCTTGGGGATGGCGGCGTAGTCGTCAATCAAATTGCCGTGGCTGCCGCCGGTGTTTACCACCACCAGCGCCATGCCCTTGGCCGCAAAATCGTACGGCACCTCGGCAACCTTGGCCTTCTCCTCCTTAAAATCGATGAAGCACAGGCCGCCCACGGAGCTGCCCATCTGGTCCATCAGGCCGCTGGGCTTGCCGAAAAACACATTCTCCGCATACTGGGAGATCTCCGCGCGCTCGCACTTGTCCATGCGCCAGCCGTTGTAGAGCGCGTCAAAGACGGCGCAGATCATCACCTCAAACGCCGCCGAGCTGCTCAAGCCGCTGCCGGCGCGCACCGTGGACGTGACCACCGCGTCAAAGCCGCCCAGCGTATAGCCCAGCTCCCTCATGCGGGCCGCCACGCCGCGCACCAGCGCCGCCGTTTGGCCCTTCTCGGCCGCGCGAGGCTCCAGCTCGGCCAGCGACAGCGTCAGCGGGGGGTAGCCCTCGCTGAAGATGCGCACGACGTCGTCCGCGCGGGGCGAGACCGCCGCGACGGTATCCAAGTTGACGGCGGCGGTGAGCACCCTGCCGCGCTGATGATCGGTGTGATTGCCGCCGATCTCCGTGCGGCCCGGCGCGCTGACGAGCATCACGCCGCCTTCGGTGTTCACCAGCTCCTCATGCCGCTTGAGCAGCATGGTCAGCCGCGTGATCTGGGAGACGAGCATGCCGTCCCGCGCGCCGTAGAGCCGCGTAAGGCGCTCCATCACGCGGGGGGTCTTCAGCGAGCGAATCATGTTGGCATATTGGTTCATATCAGTTCGTGCCTCCCGTTTCCAGCCCGTCGGCGATTTGCTGCCAGAAGGCCACAAACTCCGACAGTCCGCGTTCTTCCAGCCCCAGCTTGTACTCGGCGATGGACTCCGCGTCCAGCGGGATCTGGCCTTGGATCCAGCGGCCCATGTACTCGTCCACATACAGGCCCAGCACGTTTTGCTTGGCCACGACCCACTCCCGCTGCTCGGCGGTGAGCGTGTACTCCGGGAACGGCCTCACCACCACCTCCGCCAGCGCGTCAAGCTGATCGTTGATGAGCTTGACGTCGTCATTGTGGTAGCTCGCGTCGAACCCCGTGGGGAAAAGCCACGGCATGCTGCCGGTATCGTAGATCACGAGCTGTGTGATGGCGGCGGAAACCGTCGCCTCGTCCTGCACAAAGCTCCATGTTCCGTCCGCGTTCCAGCGGTAGTCCACGCCCTCGGCGCCCGCGTAGGCCTCGATGGCGCCCTCCTGCGAGTAGAGCGTATCCACCCAAGCGAGCAGGGCGGCGGGGTCCTCGCATTTGCTGGTGATGGCAAATGTGCCGCGCACCACCGAGCCGAAGAAATCGCGGTACACCTGCTTGCCGTTATATTGCAGCGGCATGAGCAGCCGATAGTCCTTGCTTTGCTTGTAGGGAATCAGCGTCATGGGGTTGCGGGCGAGCATTACGCCGTAGATCTCGCTGGCATTCTCATCCGTAACGGTACGGATGGTATCCGCCGTGGAAAAGCCATACTCGTACAGCAGGCCGTCATCCCAGAGGCCCTTGATCCAGCTCAGCGCCTCAAAGAACGCGTCCTGATCGGCCACAAAGCGCACCTGTCCCGCGTCGTCCAGACAGATGTTGTAATCGTTGGCGATCAGCCCATAGGCGTGCAGCAAAAACTTGAGGTCCCACACGCCGTTGAATGTCAGCGGAATCTCGTCCCGCTGGCCGTTGCGGTTGGGATCCCGCGTGCGGAAGGCCTCAAGCACCTCGCGCAGGCCGGCCGCGTCGGTGGGGGTCTCAAGGCCAAGCGCGTCCAGCCACGTTTGGTTGATCCACATCGCGTTCTGGGACGGGCGCTCGGTCAGCGTGGGCAGCGCGCCGATCTTGCCGCTGGGCAGCGTGATGGCCGCCAGCCAGTCCGGGTGCTCCTGCAGCAGCGCCCACAGGTTGGGCGCGTTGGCCTCCAGCAGCGGCTTGAGATCGATCAGCTGGCCGCTGTCGGTATAGCGGATGAGCTCGTCCGTGGTCAGCTCCGCCTTAAAGAACACATCCGGCAGCTCGCCCGTTGCGAACATCTCCGTCTTGCGCGCCGTCCACTTTTGGTAATCGTTATACTGCTCAAAGGTAAAGGCAACGCCCGTGCGCTGCTGCATGCGGGTAAAAAAGCCGTTGGTCGCCCAGTCGTGCGTCGCGTCGTCGCCGTCAAAGCCCGCCATGGCAAACACGGTCTCGCCCAGCGAAGCCGCCGGCAGGGCCAGCGCCAGCACAAGCGCCATCAGCGCAAGCGCGCCGCGATGAAAAAAACGGATACGCATTCTCTCCAGCACCCCCTTGCATTCCATAGGTAATTATAGCGTATTTTTTGCTTTCTGCCTAGTCCTTACAAAGCCTATGAGACAAGCCTGTTGCAAATCCGCGCAAAAAAGGGTACTATATTCTTGAAAATGAAGGAAGAAAAAACAGACCTGCATCGTATTATCAGCGATACCGCATTTTAACACGAGCGGAGGAGAACTGCGTATGAAACGTTTCTTGGCTTGCATCCTCACTGTCGCCCTCTTGCTGACCGCGCTCCCGCTGAGCGTGACGGCATCCGCGGCGTCCACACAGTACGGCACCGTACACGGCGGTTGGCTGCGGCTGCGGCAATCGCCCAACCTCAGCGCCAAAATTCTGACCGCCTACTACACCGGCGCAACGCTTACCATCCACGGGTACAGCAACGGATGGTATCAGGTGACCGGGCCGGACGGGCAGCAGGGCTATTGCTATGCGTACTACGTGACGCTGAATGGCTCCGTTACGCCCACCCCCAGCGGCACCGCCGCATGGGTGACAAGCGCCAACGGGCTTGGCGTGCGCATGCGCACCGGCCCCGGCACCGGCTACCGCGTGTACAGCGTCTATCCCGTAGGCACGCAGGTCACCATTCTTAATTCCGGCACGTACTGGCACCACATCCAAATCGGCAACGCGACCGGATACATGATGACCCAGTTCCTCACCACGGGCACGCCGTACGTCCCGCCGACCGGGAGCTACACCGCGCGCGTGACCAGCCGTAACGGATACGGCGTGTTCCTGCGCACCGGCCCCGGCAAGGGCTACTCCGCCATCGGCAAATACAGCGTCGGCACCAACGTGGTCGTTTTGAACCACGGCACGACGTGGGATTACATCCGCGTTGGCACGCGCACCGGGTATATGATGAACGAGTTCCTCACCATCACCGGCGTCGTCAACACGATTACCGGGGTAACGCTCGGCGACAACTCGCCTGTTGTGGGTGTTGCGCTGACCGTGGCCAGCACCACGCCCGCCGGAGCGACCGTCACCTACAAGTGGTACACCGTCAAGGGTTCCACGGTGACCGATACCGGCTATACGGGCGCGAGCTACTCGCCCAGCACCGCCGATATCGGCAGCCAGATCCGCGTGACCGTGACCGGCACCGGCTACTACACCGGCTCCGCCAGCGCCACCACCACCGATGCGGTTGTCGCCGGCGCGCCCATCAGCAGCGTTGCCCTCAACAACCCCAACCCGGTTGTGGGCGATCTGCTCAAGCCCGTGATCGTTCCCTCCAACGCCAAGGTCGACTGCCTGTGGACCGTTGGCACCGACACCTACACCACTGACACCTACACCGTAAAAGCGACGGATGTGGACAAGACCATCAGCGTCAAGGTGGTGGGCAAGAGCGGCTATACCGGCGAAGCGACCAGCCCCACCAGCGCGGCCGTGGTCGGCACGGGCACGCTGCTTGGCGTGACCCTCAGCAACACCGCGCCCGCCGAAAACGATACGCTGACCGCGACGCTTAACCCCGCTACGGCAAGCGCGTCCTATCAGTGGCTCGATGGCAGCAACAATGTGCTTGGCTCCGGCGCTACCTACGTCGTCACCGCCAAGAACGCGACCGACGGCATCACCATCCATGTGATCGCCACAGGTCAGGGCAATTACGCTGGCAGCTCCGTCACCAGCAGCGCGACCTCCCCGGTCACGGCGGCCGTGGCGTTGGTCGGCGTGACGCTCAAGCCTGCCACCGCCTACCTGTACGACACCGTGGAGATTGATACGATCAACCCCTCCACCGCAACCGCAAGCAACCTGACCGACTACCGCTGGTACATCAACGGCGTCGAGGTGACCGCGGCCCGCGGCCAGACGAGCTTCGCGCTGGATAAGGCCACCTACGAGGGCCAGAGCGTCCGCTTGGACGTGACCGGCAAGAACGGCTACAAGGGCACCGTCAGCGGCACCATCGCCCGCGTGGAGAAGGCCCGCGCGCTGACCGGAACGCCCACCATCACGGGGCTGGACGCCTCCGGCAACGCTCAGGTGAACGTAACGCTCACCGCGAACGCGGGCACCGTGCCCGCCGCCGCCAACCCGACCTATGAATGGTTTGTGGACGGCGTGTCCGTCGGCACCGGGGCCTCCTACGTGACCAAGGTCGCCAACTATAACAAGACCCTCGTGCTCAAGGCCACCGCCGGTAACGGCACAGGCTACGCGGGCACGGTATCCAGCGCCGACGCGCCCGTATCGGTGCCCGCCGCGCTGACCGGAACGCCCGTCATCAGCGGCACCGCGCAGGTCGGCCAGACGCTCACGGCCGGGCGCGGCACGCTGCCCACCGACCTGCCCGACGCGAAGATCACCTACACTTGGGTGCGCAGCACCGGCAGCGGCGCCGGCACGCCCTTCCAAACCGGCGCCACCTACACGCTGGCCGCCGTTGATCATGGCTGCACGATCTACATCATCGCCTGTGGCACCAGCGACAGCGGCTACGTTTCCAGTCCGAGCAGCACGGGAGCCGTATCCAGCAATTCCACGGCCGCTGTGGCAGCAACGGCGCTGACCGGAACGCCCGGCTACACGCCGACGGCCGCCGTGCAGGGCACGCAGCTCACCGCCAGCCTTGGCACGCTGCCCTCCGACGCGACCGTGACCTACGCGTGGTACAAGGGCACAAGCACTACCCCCGATGCTACCGGGGCCACCTACACCCCGGCCGATACGACCACGCTGCGGCTTGTCGCCACGGCAACCTCCGGCACGGCCTACACAGGCTCCCGTGAGGTAAGCATCACGGTGTCGGCCACGGCCGTCACAACCAGCGTCACGCTGAACGCCAATGGCGGCGTGCTGGGCGCGACCACGTCCGTCACGGCGACCAACGGCAGCGCGATGACGACCATTGCCAGCGCCAATATGCCCACCTATTCCGGGCATACGCTGAACGGTCTCTACGACGCGCAGACCGGCGGCACCAAGTACTACAACGCGGACGGCACCAGCGCCGCGGCATGGGATAAGACGAGCGCCACCTCCACGCTGTACGCGCAATGGACGGTCAGCGCGACCACGCTGACCACGCCCACCGGCCTCTCGCTGCAAACCAGCGGAGCCGCCAGCTGGACTGCGGTATCCAACGCCTCCAGCTACACCGTCAACCTGTACAAGGACGGCGGAGCGACCCCGGTGGATACGCAAACCGGGCTGACCGCCGCAAGCTGCACCTTTACGATGAGCACTGTCGGCTCGTATACATTCACCGTACAGGCCATTGGCGACGGCACAACCTACTTGAGCAGCGCCATCAGCGCGCAGAGCGCCGCGGCGACCGTAACGGCGTCGCCCACAGCGCTCACCAAGCCCAGCGGTTTGAGCTGGAGCAACGCGACCGCCAGCTGGACTGCGGTATCCAACGCCTCCAGCTACAGCGTGCAGCTGTACAAGGGCGGCACAGCCGAAGGCTCCGCCGTGAGCGTGAGCGCAAGCGATACCACCACGTCTCTGTCCTGCTCGGAAGTGGGCGCTGCGTACACCTTCACCGTGACGGCCGTTGGCGACGGCACAACCTACACAAACAGCCCTGTCAGCGAAGCGAGCGGTTCCTACACCGTACTGGCCGCGCCTGCCAGCGCCAGCTGGAGCGGCACAAGCGCTACATGGAGCCAAGTGACAGGCTGCGAGGGATACTACGTTATCCTTTGGGATAGCAGCAGCACCAATGTGGGCCATGCGTCGATCAACGACGACTTCACATTGAGCGTGGATTTGTCGACTATGCTCTCTCCTCTGCCCAGCGGCAACTACACCTTCACGGTTTACGCCGCTGGCGACGGAACCAGCACGGGCAAGAGCGCAACCACCACCAGCAATACCTATACCAAACCGTAACCCTGCGCATCTCATTGCGCAAAACGCCCCGGAGCCTTTGCTCCGGGGCGTTTTTGCGCCTATCAACAAGCCGAGCCGCTCCCATTGGGGGCGGCTCGGCGGCAGGGAAGCGGTGTCACAGGAGGATTGTCACGTCGTTCTGGTCGGCCAGCTCGTCCGCGCGCAGGAGCAGGCCCGCGTGCGGCTGCCCGTTGAGCAGCACGCTTTGCACGCCGCCCTGATGATGCGCCGGGTTTTGCACAGTGATGTGCAGCCGCTTGCCACGGAATGTCTTATCCATGGCAAAGCCGTCCCACGCGGCGGGAATGGCCGGGCTGACCACAAGCCCCTCCGGCGTGGGCCGCAGACCGAGGATGCCCTCCACGCAGCCGACCATCACCGTGGAGGCGGTGCCCGTAAGCCAATGCACGTGCGCGCGGCCATGGTAGGGGCTTTGGCTGCCCTCGATAAACTGGCCGTGCACGTAGGGCTCCATGACGCGCAGATCGGCGTTGTCGTTAAAGCTGGCCGGGCAGCTCTCCGCAAAATACTCAAACGCGCGGTCGCCGTGCCCCAGCAGAGCCTCCGCCAAAATCGCCCAGCCCTGCGGCTGGCAGAAGATGCCGCCGTTCTCCTTGGTGGTGGGGTTGAACAGCACCATCCGCGCGCCGTCAAACGCGTGCTCGCGGTAGGGCGGCATCATCAGCTGCAGGCCGTAGGGGGTGTTGAGCTCCTGATGGGCCGTGCGCATGACGGTATCGGCCTGCGCGCCCTCCGCCGCGCCGCTGATGACCGCCCAGCTTTGCGGGTTGAGCCACATGCTGGCCTCCGCGTCCCTGCGGCTGCCGATCACCTGCCCGTCCTCCGTGAAGCCGCGGATGAACCGATCGCCCTCGTAGCAAACCTCGTTGAGCGTCGCAAGCAGCTTGGCGCGCTCGTCCGAAAGATACCGCGCGTACTCGGCGTCCCCCGCGGCCAGCTCCAGCATGATGCCCATGGCGTAGTACAGCTGAAAGGCCACAAAGGTGCTCTCGCCCTGCGCGCCGAGGCGCAGGCAGTCGTTCCAATCCGCGTGCAGCCCGGCGGGCATGCCGTGCGGGCCGCGATGCTTCATGCTAAAGTCGATGGCGCGCCTGAGGTGCTCCAGCACGGTGCCCTCGTCGTGATCTGCAAAGGGAATCACCTCTTGCAGATAGGCGGTATCGCCCGTTTCCGCCACGTACTTGTATACCGTGGGGAAGAGCCAGAGCGCGTCGTCCGCGCGATAGTGGGGATGGCCCGTCTCGCGCGCGTAGCTCTCCTGCTCCGGGGTGTCCTCGTGGCCGGGATTGTGCGTGTACTTGACCAGCGGCAGGCCAGCGCCTTGGCACACCTGCGCCGAGAGCATAAACGTGAGCTGCTTTTTCGCCATGGCGGGGTCCAAATGCAGCACGCCCTGAATATCCTGCACGGTATCGCGGTAGCCGTAGCCGTTGCGCTCGCCGCAGTAGACGAGGCTGGCCGCGCGGCTCCACACAAAGGTGGTAAAGCATTGGAACGCGTTCCACGTATTCACCATGGCGTTGAAGCGCTCGTCCGGGGTGCGGACGACCAGATGATCGAGCTTGCCGTGCCAGTAGGCGATCAGCGCCTCCAGCTCCCGGTCGCACACAGCGACCGCATCGCGGTAGCCGTCCAGCAGCGCGCGGGCCTGCGTTTCGCCGTACTGCGCCAGCACAAAGGCGACGGTCTTACGCTCGCCGGGCTGAAGCGTCAGCGTCGCTTGCAGCGCGCCGCAGGGGTTGCCGTTGAAGTTGAGGCTGTCGTCGCAGCGGCCGTCCAGCACGGCCTGCGGCGCGTCAAAGCGCTTGCGGCCCAAAAACGCCGAGCGCTGCCCGGTGTAGCTGGCGACAGGCGCTCCGGCAAGCCCGAAGAAGCGCTCCGCGCCGTTTTCGCCGTCCGGGCGCACGTTGCAATGCTCGTTGATATGCTGAAGGATATGATCCCGCGCAAATTCCGTGCGGGTGATGAACTGCGTGTACTGCAGGTTGACCAAGTCCTGCGAATAGAGGCTCTCGTTGGTGAACTCGCAATAGCCAAAGAGCGCCAGCTCGCGCGGGCGATCGCCAAGGTTCTCCACGTCCACGCGCCAGACCTCGTGCGTCGCGTCCTTGGGCACAAAGTAGGTCACGCGGCTGCGCACGCCGTCGTACTCGCTCTCGATGCGGGTGTACCCGGTGCCGTGGCGGGAGACGGTCTTGTACCGCTCCAGCGGCTTGGCGACGGGCTTCCAAGAGGCGCTCCAAAAGTCGCCGTTTTGCTGATCGCGCAGGTAGACGTAGCGGCCCGGCTCGTCAAACTGGTTAAACGTGTAGCGCAGGATGCGCCCCGCCGCGCCGCTTTTGACAAAGCTGTACCCGCCCGCGTTCTGCGTGACGATGGCCCCGTACTCCGGCGAGCCGAGGTAATTGGCCCAAGGGGCCGGGGTATCCGGGTTAGTGATGACGTACTCGCGCGCTGTTTCATCAAAGTAGCCGTATTGCATGGGATCCTCCTTGCGTCGGACAGAAAACGTTTTCGGCCCTGTGCAGACAAAGCCGCGTCCTCTCTGTCGCTTTTGTAAAAGCATCATACCACACGGGCAAAAAAATCTCAACCACAACGGGAAGGTTTTGCCGAGGCATGCAAAAGCGGCCGCGCGCGTGGGGCGCGGCCGCTTGGAATGATGATAAAGTGTTGACATGTCTTTTTGTGTTCCCCCACCGCGAACAGCGCTGCGCTGGTTCGCTCGCTGTCGAGCCGCTTCGCGGAATGCGGGGCGCTGCCCCGCGCCCCGGCAGGAGGCGGTGCCTCCTGCACCTCCGGGTTGGGGGCGGCTTCACTTGCCTGCTGGTGCGCTGGTGCCGCGAACAGCGCTGCGCTGGTTCGCTCGCTGGCGGGCCGCTGCGCGGACTGCGGGGCGCTGCCCCGCGCCCCAGCAGGAGGCGGTGCCTCCTGCACCTCCGGGTTGGGAGATGGCTTTTCTGCGCTTGTCACGCGCAGATCACGCGATCACACACCGCCGCGATCACCTCGCCCAGCGCCTGCTGGTAGTCCGGCCCCAGCTCCTTCTCGTGCACGAGCGTCATCATCAGCATGCGCACGATGGTGCAGGCGGTCTCCAGCGGAATGCGCAGGCCGAAGCTCTCGCTGTTCAGCAGCGCATAGATATGCTGGCGATCGCTCTGATAGTGGCCGTCCAGCAGCTTTTGCGGCAGACGGCGGAGCAAAAGAGGCACGTCCTCCTGCAAAAACCGGATCATCGCATGGCGGCGGAGCACCTCGCAGACCTCGGCAATGGCCTTGGAGACGCGCTGCGCGACGGGCAGGGCCTCGCTTTCAGCCATCGCGCGCGCGGCGTTGCCGTACATCTCATCATGCAGCGCCTCCAGCACAACAAGGAACAGGTGCTCCTTGCTCTCGTAGAACTTATAGAACGCGCCCTTGGAGATCCCCGCGTCGGCGGCGAGCAGCTCCACGGTCGTCTTGCGCATGCCCTCGCTGGCGGCATGCGCCATAGCAGAGGCAAGCAGCGCCCGCTCGATCGCTTCGCGCTCCCTTGGGGTAAAGGCGGTTGCCATACGCGCGACCTCCTACTCTTGGGCGGGCAGGTACACGGTGGCGTTCATGCCGGGCAGAACGCTCAGACCCTTGTCCGTCAGATCGATGCGCACGTTGTAATAGGTGGCGTTCTGCTTGCTGACGCCAATGCTGCCAATCTGCGCCACCGTGCCCTCGACCTTGGTATCGGGGTAGCGATCGAACACCAGCGTCACGCGGTCGCCGATGGCAAGCGCGCCCAGATCGAGCTCGTCCACCTCGGCGACGACCTGCATCACGCTGAGGTCGTGCAGTGTCGCCAGCCGCTGGCCCTTGTACACGCTCTGGCCGCTCACCGCGTACAGCGCGCCCACGGCCGCGTCCATCGGCGCGGCGATCTCCCCGCCGGTCACATCGGGCTCGGCTTCGCCCAGCGCCAGCTCAAAGAGCAGCTCGCCCTTTTCGACGGCGTCTCCCTGCTGATGCAGGCATTGCAGCACACGGCCCGTGCCCGTGACCGCAACAGGCTGATCCACGCCGATGACCCCCTTGCCCACGCAGTCCTCCCTATCCAGCTTCTCGCCGCGGTAGAGAGAGCGACTGTCCCTCAGCGCATACTCGCCGGTGAGCACCTGCACGGTGTAGCCCCTATCGGTCACGGCCAGCACGCGGCCCGTGCCGGGATCGTCCTTCTTATCCTTGGCCTCGATGTAGAGCAGCTCGCCCACGTGGAGCCGCTTGTTTTCATCCTCATTGTACGCGCCTGATGTGGTGGCGGACATTACGTAATTGCACTCCCGCTCCACATAGGCGATCACGCCGTAGCGCTTCATCGCGTCGTCCGCGCTGTCTCCGGGCGCGACGTAGGACGCGGCAAGCGTGCCGCTCTCCGGCGCGTAGACCTTGACGGTATCCAGCGCGAAAAGCGCCTCCCCGGCGGCGACCGTATCGCCCACGTCCCAATCGAAGGGCAGCAGCACGCCGCTGTACGGCGCGGTGACATCCACGGTGGTCTTGGCCTCGGCAACGCCGTTGGCGGTGGGGGCCGCCCCCTCGGCGGCGGCGCAGGCGGCAGGCAGCAGGCATACGGCCAGCAGGGCGGCAATCAGCTTGGTTTTCATAGCAATCATCCTTTCTCGGTAGGCTACTCGATGCTCTTGAGGGCTTCCACCATGTCGATGGTTTTCACCTTGCGGGTGAGGAACCACTGCACAAAGCAGGAGAATACAAACGTTACCACGGCGGCGACAAGGTAGCTTTGCCAGTTCACGGTGGAGGCGTAGACCATCTGCTCGCTCTCGCAGCTCTTCAGCACGGCGGCGGTCAGCCAGCGGCCCGGCAGCAGGCCCATCAGCACGCCCAGCAGCGTGACGAGGTAGTTCTCGCGGGTCATCAGCTTGCGGATTTCCTTTTGGTGATAGCCCAGCACCTTCAGCGTGGCGTACTCGCGCGTGCGCTCCATAAAGTTGAGGATGCCCATGTTGTACAGCACCACGAACGCCAGCCCCAGCGCCACGCCGCTGAGAAGCCGGAACACGCCGGTCATGCTTTCCAGCAGCGTGAGCGTCTGCTTATACTGGTCGGAGGGATCGCGCAGCTCGTCCACCTCGTCCATATCGCGCAGGCGGGCCTCGCAGGCCGCGGTCTGGTTGAGCAGATAAATCGCGGTGGGCGTAAAGGCGCCCTTGCGGCAGCCCTCCCAGCAACTCCGCACCATGTAGATCCCCTGCCCGATGTTGACCTGCGCCACCTGCCGCACCGGCAGCGCGACGGGCTCGTCGTCGCCGGGAAGCCAGAGGGTCAGCTCGTCGCCGACCGATACCTCCAGCGCGTCGGCGAGCTTTTGCGTAATGGTCAGGCCGTCCTTGGGCAACGGCAGATAGGTCTCGTTCGGGCCAAGCCAGAGGAGCCTCTGCTCATCGCCCGTAACGGTAAGCGAGCTGGTGCGCTGCCGCGAGGCGCTTTGCAGCGTGACCGTCTTTTCCATTACACATTCCACGCGCTCGGCCTCAAGGCGGCGCTCGTAGCTCTCCGGCTCGCCCGCGTCGCTGTTCAGCTCAGCCCGCAGGGTGTAGTGCAGCGTGCCCTGATAGTACTGGCCGACAAAATATTTGACCGAGTCCTGCAAGCCCATCGACGTTATGATGAGCATGGTGCAGCACAGAATGCCGACCAGCAGCATCCCCGTGCGCGCCTTGTTGCGGAAGAGATTGCGCACCACCATCTTGGTGTTGAAGCTGAAGCTCCGCCACAGCGGCCCGATGCGCTCCAGCACGATGCGGCTGCCGCCCTTGGGCGGCTTTTGCCGGAGCAGCGCGGCGGTATTCTCCCGCGCGCTCTTGCGGTAGGTGTGCAGGCAGATGAGGCAGCTCATCAGCACAGCCGCGCCCGCCACCGCCCATGCCTCCCACGAAACGGGGGCTTGGAGCTGCCACGGCAGCAAATAGTGCTTCGCCATCATATCCCACAGGATATACGGCATGGTGATCCGCCCGACGTACAGGCCCAGCAGCGCGCCCACCATGGACGGGTACAGCGCGTAGCACATGTAATGCCGCGTGATCTGCGCGTCGCGGAAGCCCAGCGCCTTGAGCGTGCCCATTTGGATGCGCTGGTTCTCAATCATGCGGGTGATGGTGGTCATTACGATCATCGCGGCCACGGCAAACGCCAGCAGCGGGAACAGATAGCTCAGGTTGCGGAACATGGCGACGTCGTTATCGGTGCGCAGCGTGCTGCTGTGCGCGTCCCGCCCGATAACCAGCGCCGCCGGATACATCGCCTCGATCTCGCGCTTGACCTCGGCCGCGCCGATCTCGGCGTCCACGGTGAGCGCCGCCTGCACGAGGGGCAGCGTGGGAACGGAGGCGCTGTTGACGATGCAAAAGCCGTAGGTCTCCGGGGTCGCCACGATATCCTGCGTGGTAATGACAAACTCTGGGCTGAGCACCAGCCCGCGCACGGTAAAATCCTGCTGCCGACCGCCGATGAGCAGCGGGATGGAATCCCCCACGCCGAGGCCCTGCGCCTTGGCAAACTGCTCCTCCAGCAGACAGCCGCGCAGGTCGCCGCCGTCCAGCGCCGCGCCCTCGCGCACCAGCGGCACGTTGATGCGCGCCGCGCCGTCATACGCAAGAAGAACAACGGTCGGGTCGGTGGGCAGATCGGCCCCGACATTGAGCATGCAGCGCCGCTGCATATCCGCCACGCCGGGCAGGTTCTCCAGCCTGCGCTGCTCCGCCTTCCCAAAGCTGGGCAGCGTGACCCACAAATCGGCGAGGTTCTGCTCCGTAAAATACTTTGTGGCGCTCACGTCCATCATCCGCCACGCCGCGTCCAGACCGCTGAAGGCCCATGTGCCCAGCGCGCACAGCAGAATGATCGCCACAAACTGCATGCGGCTCTGCCACATGTCGCGCAGGAGCTTGCGCCGCAGCGTGTTTTTTACCATGCGATCTCCTCCACGGACGCGGGATGCTGGTTCAGCTCCACGCTGGCGATAGAGCCGTTTTTCATGCGGATCAGGCGGTCGGCCAGCGGCGCGATGCTCGCGTTGTGCGTGATGATGGCGACTGTGGAACCAAACTGCTTGGTCACATCACTCAGGAGGCTGAGCACCTGCAGGCCGGTCTTGCTGTCCAGCGCGCCGGTGGGCTCGTCGCAGAGGAGCAGGGCGGGGTTTTTGCACAGCGCCCGCGCGATGGACACGCGCTGCTGCTCGCCGCCCGAAAGCTGCGCCGGAAAGTTATCCATGCGATCCGCCAGCCCCACTTTTTCCAGCACCTCGCGGGGATCAAGGGCGTTTTTGCACACCTGCCGGGCCAGCTCCACGTTTTCCAGCGCGGTCAAATTGGGCATGAGGTTGTAAAACTGGAACACAAAGCCCACGGACAGCCGCCGATATTCCGTTAGCTGCGAGGCGTTGAGCGCCGTGACCTCCTGATCGCCCACGGTAATGCGTCCGCGCGTGGGACAATCCATGCCGCCCAGCAGGTTGAGCACGGTGGTCTTTCCCGCGCCGCTGGGGCCCAGCACCACGCACAGCTCCCCTTTTTCAATGACAAAGCTGACCTCGTTGGCGGCCAGCACCACGCTGTCGCCGGTATGGTACTCCTTGGTTACGTTCTCAAAGGCAATGTAGCTCACAGGTCAGGCTCCTTTCCGACCTTCGCGGTGTAAACCGTAAAAACAAAATCGGTTTTTCGGTCACAGGATACCATATCCCCGTCGGCTTGTCAATCCTTGTCGAGCGACAGCGCGGGCGGCATCAGCCAACATGGCATCGCTTTACAATTTCGGCTTTCTTTGCTATGCTACGGGGAGAATTCAACGCGTCCATACAAAGGAGTGTTCTCTGATGACCAACGCCCTGATGATCGTCCTTTGCGCTTTCTCTCTGCTGCTGGCATGGGCCATGGTATACGCCGAGCACAAGCAAAGGCTGCTGCAAGCCTACCTCGCCAAGACATTTGCCAGCCTGTGCTTTGTCGGGGCCGGATTTTTGGCCGCGATGCTGGCGCGCGGGCCCGTGAGCGTGACGCTGCTGCTGATGATGGGGCTGGTGCTGGGCATGCTGGGCGATATCTTTCTGTGCCGCCGCAACATCGCCAAGGAGGAGTACTGGGATCCGCTGGTGGTTGTGGGCGGCGCGTTCTTTCTGATCGGCCATCTGTGCTACTTTGTGGCGTTTTTCAAGCTGGGCGGCATACAGCAGCCGCTGCTCTATCTGCTGATCCCTGCGCTGGCGCTGGTCACGTTCGCGCTGCTGCGCGGCGGGCTGTGGACGGTGGACGCAAACCGCTGGATCGGCTACATCGCCTATGCCGCCGTGAGCGGGCTGATGCTTGCCGCCGGTCTTGGCGTGATGCTGGCAAGCCCTGCTCCGCAGCGCTGCACGCTGGCGGCGGCGGCCATCCTGTTTGTGTTTTCCGACCTCACGCTGGGCACATGGCGGTACAGCCGCCTGAACAAGGTGTGGCTGCGCGTCGTCTGCATCACGGCGTACTACGCGGCGCAGCTCCTGTTTGTCATCAGCATTCGGCTGGGCTCATTCTCAGAGCCGCAACCAATCAAAAAGCGCCGAAGGCAGCGATCCCTGCCCTCGGCGCTTTGCTTATCCCAGCTTGGCAATCGCGGCGGCGGCCTTCTCGCACGCCGATACCACCTGTTGATAGTCGCTCGCGTAATCGCCGTCCTCGCTTGCCCTCAGCACGGCCATCAGCCGGACGGACGCATCGAAGGCGGGCTGTATCCCCAAATTGCCGCACACGCCCTTGAGCGTGTGCGCCGCCGTTTTCACGGCTTCCCGGTCGCCGCCCGCCACCGCGTCCCGAAGCGTCTGCAGGGACGGATCCGTCGGAAAGCGCCGCAAAAACTTTAAAAACAGCGTCTCGTTGCCGCCAAACCGCGCGACACATTCCTTCGCGTTTACGCCGAGCGCCGCCAGCGCGTCGATCATTGCCTGTTCCATAAGCTCACTCCTCCTGCTTGTTCAAATATTGG
Source organism: uncultured Oscillospiraceae bacterium (assembly GCA_964408185.1). Lineage (GTDB taxonomy): Bacteria > Bacillota > Clostridia > Christensenellales > Aristaeellaceae > CAYOYK01. The sequence continues at coordinate 32,413 of CAYOYK010000019.1, forward strand.
GCCAGCAGCTTGTACATGACCTGCGTGTCGATGGGCTTGGACAGATGATTGTTCATGCCCGACGCCAGCGACTGGCTGATGTCCTCCGGGAACGCGTTGGCCGTCATGGCGATGATGGGCACGGTTTGGGCCTGCGGGTGCGCCGACGCGCGGATGCGCCGCGCGGCCGCGTGCCCGTCCATAATCGGCATTTGGATGTCCATGAGCACCAGATCATACACGCCCGGCTCGCTTTGGATAAACCGGTCCGAGCCCTCCTGCCCGTTTTCCGCGCCGTCCACCTGCAAGCCGACCTGCTCCAGCAGCTCCAGCGCGATTTCGCGGTTGAGCTCGTTGTCCTCCACCAGCAGCACGCGCTTGCCCGCAAAATCCGGCAAGTCGGGTTCGCCGACCGTCTCGCTGGCCTCCTGCCGCCCGGCCAGATCGCCCAGCAGATCGACCAGCGTGCTCTGGAACAGCGGCTTCATGATGTACTTGCTGATGTGCAGGCCCGTCGTCTCGGCCTCCAGCATGCTCTGGTCGTACCCGGATACGATCACGATATGGGGCGCGTCGCCCGCCATTGCGCGCAGGCGCTTGGCGGTCTCCGCGCCGCTCATGCCGGGCATGCGCCAATCCACCAGAAACAGATCGTAGGGCTTTTGCTCGTCCATCGCGCGCTGGGCCTTTTGCAGCGCGACATCGCCGCTTACGGCGGTATCGTGCGCAATGGCCAGCTTTTTGAGCAGCAGGGACGCATACTCCAGCGAGGAGCCGTCGTCGTCCACCACCAGCACGCGCAGGCCCTGATACGCGCGGCGGACGGCCTCGTCCGTCAGCTCGCAGCGGCTGCGCCCGAACGGCAGCGCGACGATAAATGTCGAGCCCTCGCCCTGCTTGCTCTGCACATCCACGGTGCCGCCCATCACGTTGGTCATGTTCTTCACGATGCTAAGGCCCAGCCCGCTGCCGCCGTAATGGCGCGCGGTGGCGCTCTCTTCCTGCTCAAAGGCCTGAAAGATGCGGGCCATAAACGCGTCGCTCATGCCGATGCCATCGTCCTGCACGATAAATTGCAGATGAACCGAGTCCTCCATAAGGCCCGCCTGCCGGATGGTCAGGCTGACGTGCCCGCCCTTCTCGGTGAACTTGAGCGCGTTGGAGATCAAATTCATGAGCACCTGATTGAGCCGCATGCTGTCGCCGACGAGGTATTCCTCCGTCACTTCCTTAATATGGATGCTGAACTCCACGCCCTTCTGCCTGGCGTTTTCAAAGAAGATGGAGCCTAGATTACCGATAAACTCCTTAAAATTGAATGTAGCGTGATCGATCTTGAGCTTGCCGCTCTCGATGGCGGATATATCCAGCACGTTGCCGATGAGGCTGAGCAGGTGGTGCGAGGCGATATCGGCCTTATTCAAGCAGTTTTCCAGCTTATCGGGCTGGCCGATGTTCTGCTTGGCAATGGTGAGAAAGCCCATGATGGCGTTCAGCGGCGTGCGGATCTCGTGGCTGATGCGGCTCATAAAATCGCTCTTGTAGCTGCTTAGCTTCTCCGCGTTTTGCAGGGCCTCCTGCAAACGCCTGCGGCCCTTCTCCTCCTCCTGCTTGCTGTTGTCGATATCGCGGATGTACAGCATCACCACGGAGGCTTCCTTACGGGTGCGGCGCATGATGCCCTGCGCCACAAGGCTGCACCAGCGGTAGCCTCCGGCGGGGTTGCGGCGGCGGTACTCAAAGTAAGTGCTGCTGTTTTGGTCGCTCATCGCCTGCAGGCTCTCCGGCTTAAACAGCTCTCGAAATTGCGCCCTGTCATCCGGCGCAACCCACTCCTTGCAGTAGCGGTCGATGTACTCATACAGCGTTTCGTGCATACGGCTTTTGACCAGCTTGCCGTTGACGAGATTGAGGTTGTCCCAAGCGTCCTCGGTGAGGTTGATCTCGCAGATATAATCAAACGCGGAGGCCATCGCCGCGCCAAAGCGCTCGCTGTCTCTCGCCATCACGCGGCGCAGCGCGCGGATGCGCGCAATCACCACGATCAGCACGATGATGGCAATCAGCAGCGTAACGCCGCCGATAATCATCGTGGTGGCATGGTTCCGGGTGGCCTCCAGAGCCATCGGGACCACCGGGCCATCGCCCAGCGCCCGCAAGGCTGTGTGTATCATATTCTCCATACTGCCGTTCCTCCGCCCGTCCGGCTTCCGAAAGCCCCCGACGGACGCCGGGGCGCATGCAAGCCGTTTGCGACAGGCGTTGCTTCCGTTTGGATTTGGTCGAACCGTTTGTTTCACATTATCATTGACTGCGAATTTTGTCAATGCAAACCTGCGGCGAGCGCCGTCTCCCCGCATTGCGCCGATGACCCGCCGCATATGCTTTCCCAACCCCGATGCATGGAGGTGGCTTATGTCCGCGACCTATCAACGGCTTCACGCGCCTCTGCGCCCTTTGGCGGAGGGCGCTTGCGGCCACGCCCGGCTGGAGCGGGAGGGCCGCTCCGTCACGCTCACGGTGTGCGCGTCCGGCCTCCGCGTGCCGATAGCCACGCTGTACGCGTGCGCGCCGGGACGCGAGCCGTGGCGCGTATGCGACGCGTCCGTAACGCGCTCCGGCACGCTGACGCTCACCTGCGATCCCTTCCAGACAGGCGGCTCCTTGCTGTCCGCCGATACGCCCCTGAGCGCCGTGCTGCTAACGGCCGCCGGGCCGCGCGGCGAGTGGCTGCTGCTTGGCGCTTTTCCCGGCGCGGACTACGCCCGTTCCCGCGAGGCCTTCTGGCGCGCGCTGCATGCAGAGGCGCGGCAGAGGAGCGGGCCTTCCGCGCCGGAGCCCGGCACGCCCTGCGCAGCGGCCCCGCCCGCCGAGCCGACCGCGCCAAGCGCAGCTGCGCCGCCGCGCCGCGTGGCCGAATCGCCAGCAGCGTCAAGCGAACCGACCGCCAAGCAAGCCGCCGAACAAGCCGCGCGCGTATCCCGCGCAACAGCCCCACCCGCCGAGTCACCCGTGCCAAGCGCGGCTGCGCCGCCGCGCCGCGCGAGCGAAGTGCCAGCAGCGCCAAACGAACCGACCGCCAAGCAAGCCGCCGAACAAGCCGCGCGCATTGCCCGCGCAACAGCCCCGCCCGCGCCAAGCGTAGCCGAAGCGCCAGCAGCGTCATGCGAGCCACCCGCCAAGCCACCCGCGCCAAGTGTGGCCGCGCCGCCTCTCCGCACGAGCGTACGCCTCGCACGCAAGCGCTGGCGCGCACCACGCGAGGCGGCTTATCCCGCCATCGAGCCGGCGGTGTATGTCCCGGCGGAACTGCCCCGACCGCCGCAGCCCGCTCCGCCGGAGGCAGCGCCGCCGCAGGCAATACCGCCCGATGCGCCCGCTTTGCCTGAGCCGTGTCCACCGGAAGCAGCGCCGCCCGATGCGCCCGCTTTGCCTGAGCCGCGTCCGCCGGAGGAAGCGCCGCCGCAGGCAATGCCGCCCGGCGCGCCCGCTTTGCCTGAGCCGCTCCCGCCGGAGGAAACGCCGGACGAAGCGTGCACAATCCTGCTTGCCGCCATGCCAAGCAGCCTGCCGGCCTCTTTGCCCGCGCAAGAGCCGATCTCCGCGCGGCCCGTCCTTCCGCGCGGCGGCCGCCCGGTGGACGCGCTCCGTCCCGTGCTGTGGCCGGAGAGCGTCGAGCCCCTGCGCAAGCTGTTTGAGACGCACCGCCCCCGCTCGCCGTTTGGGGAGCGGGACTGGCGTTACATCCGCGTGCCGATGGCGTGCGGCGGCAGCGATCCGTACTTCTGGGTCGGGGTGCAGGTGCGAGAGGATCGGGTCGTACGGGTCACGTACGCGCTGTCCGGCGCGGAGACCTCGCTCCCGCCGCGCGGCGCGGCCGGATATCGGTGGCGGCAGGGCGTGCGCGATGGCTACTGGACGCTGACGCGCGAGGTGCGGTAGGTATCCGGCCAACGCAAACGGGCCGCCCGCGCTTGCGGACGGCCCGAAGGACAATGTTGTTGCGAACTTGTTACGAAATCAAGCGAGCGTCCGTCGGGGCGCTCGTTTTGTCTGCCGTCCGCTCACGGATCGGCAGGCGAATCGGCAGACGAGTCCGTCGGAGCGTCGGGATCGTCGGACGGCTGACCGTCGGTCGGCGCGTCGGGATCGTCAGCCGCCTGATCGTCAGGCAGCGAGGGCTCGGCGGGCTCTTCGGGCGCGTCCGTCCAAGCGCGGGCCGTCTCCCACAGGGAGAGCTGGTACTGCGTGCCGACGCTGTACGCATCGTACTGAAAGGTGGACAGCAGCGCAGAATCGTAATTGACGGTCATGGGCAGGTAGATCAGCGCGTAGGCCGCGCCGCTCACCTCCACAGGCTGACCGAGCTGCACGCTGGGCTGGGCCATGGCGTTGGGGTTCAGCGTGGTGACGCCGCTCACGTCCGTGATGATATACAGCCGATAGCGCACCAGCTCCGCGTTGGCGTTGGCGTCCAGATCGATATCTACCGTCAGGCAGCCGCCGGAAAGCTTCACGGTCGCACAGCCCAGCAGGTACTGGTTGGATGCGCAGATGGGCGTCTGCATCACGCCGCCGCCCTGCGCGAGGCCGTCGAGGTCGATCATCGTGCCCATGAGCCAATCGCCGCTCAGCCCGCCGGAGGCCTCGGAAAAACGGAAGCCGCCCGTGCACGCGCCGTTATTGTAGAGGCGGGGCATCACCTGCAAAAAAGGCACGGCGTATACCCATTGGCCAAGGTACAGCGTAATCAGGTAGAACATGGAGCCGCTGTCGGGATAGGGCAAATAGATATCGCCGCTCTCAAAAACGCCGCTGATCAGGCCGTAGTCCTTATCATACATGGTTTGCTTGGTATCGGCGCGCAGAACGGTCAGCCGCACGGAGGCCGCCGCGCCGTCATCCTCGCCAATGAATTTGCTGACGCGGATGGTCTGCGCGCCGCCGGACAGATATTGCTGCACGTAGGCGTCATCGCCCACGCGGTTCATATCCAGCGCGTCCAGATCAATCGTAAACACGGTGTCGCCCAGCGCAGGCACAGCCCAGAAAACAAGGCACAGCACCAGCGCGAGGGAGATAATCCTTAGCCATTGCCGCATGCGAGTCTCTCCTTTATAGGTTGAGGACGCCATTCGTCCTGTCTAGTATACAACGAATCGGGCAGGAATTACCATCCCCGGCACACGGTGATTTTCCAACAATTTGGTCACAAGAGAAAGAATTTCGTAACAAATGCGTAATACACTCTTTACTTTTTCCGACACAGATGCTATACTGTGCTCACACCCGATAAAGGAGGTCCCTACCATGCGATTTCACCTTCAGCGTCCCTTGTGCGCCCTGCTTTGCGCGCTGCTGATCCTTGTGCTGACGGCGGGCACCGCATTGGCGGCCGACCATTATTCCACGCTGGAGTTTGGCTCGCGCGGCTCCGATGTGCTCAAGCTGCAAAAGGCGCTGCTTGCGCTGGGCTACAACCCCAGCGGCACCGACGGCAAGTTTGGCCGCGGCACCGAAAGCGCCGTTATCCTGTACCAGTCCGCCAAGGGCCTTGAGGCCGACGGCAAGGCCGGAACGCTGACCCTTACGCAGATCTACGCCGAGTATGCCGCGCTCTCCGTCGGCAGCACCGCCACCGGCACGGTGACGGCCACCAGCTCCTCCACCCTCAAGTATGGCGATCAGGGCAGCCGCGTGACCGAGCTGCAAACCGCGCTCAAGGCCCTCGGCTTTGATCCCAACGGCGTGGACGGCCACTTTGGCGCGGGGACGCAAAAGGCCGTGATCTCCTTCCAGAGCAGCCAAGGCCTGACGGCTGACGGCCTTGCGGGAACCAAAACGCTTGCGCTGCTGTACAGTCTGAGCGCTTCCTCCGGCAGCACGTCCTCCGGCACCACCTCCTCCGGCTCGTCCACCAGCTCGTCCTCCAGCTCCTCGTCCATCGGCGCGTCGTCCCTCACCCGCACGCTTCGCAAGGGCTACACCGGGCAGGATGTTGTGCTGGTGCAGACCAAGCTGCAAACGCTTGGCTACTATTCGGGCTCCATCGACGGCAACTACGGCACCGGCTCCATGGCCGCGGTGCTGGCCTTCCAGCAGAACAACGGCCTGACCGCAGACGGGCTGGCGGGAATGGCGACCTTCAATATATTGTTCGGCTCCAGCCCGATTGCCGCCGGGAGCAGCTCCAGCAGCAGCTCCAGCTCCAGCAGCTCCGGCAGCTCCTCCACGAGCGCCACGGTATACACCACGCTCCGGCTCAACTCCTCCGGCACGGCCGTGAGCGCGCTGCAAACCGCGCTGCTCAACCTCGGCTATACCGTCAGCGTGACCGGCACCTATGACAGCGCGACCAAGTCCGCAGTGGTCACATTCCAGAACAGCAACGGCCTGACCGGGGACGGCGTCGCGGGCGCGCTTACGCAGTCGGCCCTGTACGGCGGCAGCGCCAAGGGGCCGAGCGCATCCGCCACCCCGTCCGTCACGATCGATTCGTCCACGGGCGTCTCCAGCGGACCGTCGATAAGTCAGGTGCAGCTGCTGCATTGGTACAACTCCGTGAAGCCCAGCATCAAGAGCGGGCAGACCATCACCATCTTTGATCCGGCTACCAGCCTCTCCTGGAAGCTGCGGCTGTACTCGCTGGGCCATCACGCGGACAGCGAGCCCCTTACCGCCACCGATACCGCCATTCAGTTCAAAGCCTTTGGCAACACCAACACGTGGACGCCCAAGCCGGTGTACGTGCTGCTGCCGGACGGCCGCTGGACGCTGGCGACCATGCACAACGTCCCTCACCTGAGCGGCAGCCTGAAAAACAACGATTTTGACGGCCATCTGTGCGTACACTTTTTGCGCGATATGAGCGAGTGCGAGAAGAACGACCCCAACTACGGCGTGCAGCACCAAAACGCCATCCGCAAAAAGTGGAAGGAAATGACCGGGCAGGATGTGGCCTACCAATAGCCGATTGCGGCAGCCAGCCGATTACGGCAACTAGACGATTACGGCAGCTGGCCGATCAGGGCAACCGGACGATTACGGCAACGCAAAGGGCCTCTCCCCGTACATGCGGGGGAGGCCCTTTGCCATACTCTTTCCTGTGCTCCGCCGCAGCGACGGCTTGCTTGCCAAGCGCGCGGATCAGCGGGTTTCGGAACATTTACCAGCGGTTCTTGACCTTCTCGGCAAAGCCAAGCAGCCGCGGGATTTCCAGCTCCGTGCCGTCATCCAGCACCGCCTTGCCCTCATAATAGCCGAACACCTGATGCTGATCGCTCTCGATCACAATCGCGTTGGTATCGCTGGCGCGGTCGAGAATCGGGGTGAATGTGAGGCTCAGGCGGCCGTCATCCTCCTCGATGGCCCACGGCTTCATAAAGTCGTCCCGGCCGTCGTCGGTCTGCGGGATGGCAAACGTCAGGCGGCCCAGCTTGTGCGCCCTGCCATCGTAGAAAAGCATATTCTCGCTGGCGGCGGACGTATCGCCAAAGCCATAGCCGAGGTTCAGGCCAACCGGCACGCCGTTCACGCGGCCGCTCAGGCTGCCCCAGTACCATGTGTTCTTGTACGTCCACACGCCGCGTCCCCAATCCAGCACGGCCATGGAGTTGTCCTTATGGAACGCGCGCGTCACGCCGTCAAACTCCACCTGACCCTCGGCTTGCAGGCAGTTGATCTTTTGGTTGTAGTAGAACGCCTTGGGCTTGTTGGCAAACGGCGTGACGATGACCATGGAGTCCTCCGGCTCGTCCGTCAGCATCACGGACGCGGTGAGCGGCTTGCCGAGGAAGAAGTTTTCAATATCGGCGGTAAGCGTGCGCTTGACGCCGTCGTTTTCAAAGCGCAGGTGGTAGCCCTTGCCCTTGATCTCCGTAACGCCCTGCTTGCTGCTGCTTGGCAGCGCGGTCTTGCCCAGCGGCAGCAGCCGCATAAAGGTCTTGGTCCGCTCCCAGCGCATGGGCACATCGATCAGGGTTACGGAGTCGAGGCCCATGTAGCCGTTATCGGCGATGGTCAGCGCCAGCACCGCGTCCGGCGAGCAAATGGCGTAGTAGTCCCATTCCTTAATGTGCATCTTCCCGGCGGCGATGCGCGCCCGATCGTACGCCTTGACAAGGCTTGTGGCGTAGCCGGTCTCGCTGAGCCGACCCTGTTCGTTGTGCAGCGGGCCCTCCGACAGCTTGTGTTGCATAGCTCCTCCTTATTGGCTCACGCGGAATTGATATACGCTCTCGGAGAAGAACAGCTCCTCCGGGCGCAGCGCAATGGAAGCAAACTCCTTGTGATGGATGGCGTCGGGGTAGCGCTGGGTTTCCAAGCAGATGCCGCCGAAGCGGCCGTAGCTCGCGCCGTCCTTGGCGTTCTCGCCCTTGAGGCCGTTGGCGCTGTACACCTGCACGCCGGGCAGATCGGTCTGAACCTCCATCTCGATGCCGGTCTGCGGGCAGACGAGCAGCGCGCAGGGCTTCATGATGCGGTCAAAGCCCATGCAGTAGTTAAAGTCCAGCCCGCCGCCGAGGGTCAGCGTGGGGTCGTCGGCAATGTGCGCGAGCGCGTCGCCGACGCGCTTGGGCTGGCGGAAGTCGTAGGGCTTGCCGTCGAGGCTCTCCAGAACGCCCGTGGGGATGAGGCCCTCGTCCACGGCGGTAATCGCGTCCGCGTGCAGGGTGAGGAGGTGATCCTCCACGCTGCCGGAGGCGTGCCCGCCGAGGTTGAAGTACGCGTGATTGGTCGGGTTGAACAGCGTGTTCGCATCGCAATGCGCGTTGTAGCGGATGCACAGCTCGCACGCGTCGTTCCACACATAGGTCACCATGACGCGCAGCTCGCCGGGGAAGCCCTGATCGCCGTCCGGGCTGACGAGCGAGCAAATCACCTCGTCGCCCTCCTTGCCATGGTGGGTGCGCAGCTTCCACATGCGCTGATGGTAGCCCTTCAAGCCGCCGTGAAGGCAATCCCGGCCGGAGCTGTTCCGATCCAGCGAGTAGGCGGTTCCGTCCAGCTCAAAGCTCGCGCCGCCGATGCGGTTGCCCACGCGGCCGATCAGCGCGCCCATGCTGCCTACGCTGCCCGCGTAGGGCTCGGCGCTGTCGTAGCCGAGGCACACGTCCACCAGCTTGCCGTCCCGATCCGGGACAACGATGCGGGTGAGCGTGCCGCCGTAATCGATTACGCTCACGGACGCGCCGAGGGAATTGGTCATGGTGTATTCGGTAACGGTCTTGCCCTGCGGATCCGTGCCGTAGGGGCGATGGGAGATGGACATTGTCTTGTTCCTCCTTGGTGTCTCGGCGCGGGCCGATCAATCTGCGCATATTGTATTCCATTCGGCATGGATTGGTCAAGGAAAAGCCGTTCTTTTTGTCGAACAGATAAGGTATACTCAATCCACGCACCCCAACCGGAGGGATGAAACGCATGAACGAATGGATGGAACGTCTCAGGCAGCGCAAGCAGACCGCCGACCCGGCAGAGAGCCAAGCGGCCGATTTAGCGGCAAATCAAGCGGCCGAGCTGGCGGAAAACCAAGTGGCCGAGCCGGAGGCTCAACCTGGCAAGACCGATCCCGCCGACGAGCCTGCCCCGCGCGAGGCCCTTCTGCCCGCGCTGGAGGCCGAGGCCGTGGAGGCGCTGGCGCGCAGCAAGCAGCCGCCGGAGCGCGTGCGCGGCCATCTGACAGGCGCGCTGCTGGGCGACGTGCGCTGCCTGCTGCGCCCGTTTACGCGCGATCCGTTTTTCAGCCTGCGCCCGCCGCTGGACTTGCAGGCCATGCGGCTGAGCTTGGAGCTGAGCGAGATGACCTACGAGCTCAGCGTGGACGAGTGGGTGGACGCGGGCTGGACGGACGTGAGCATACAGGTGGACAACACGCTGCAAAGCGACGTGACCACCTCCGTGCAGGGCGAGCAGATGCGCTCCTTCGTAAACGCGTGGAAGCTGCGCCGGGCCAAGAGCGCCCTCAAGGAGCGCAACCCCATCGCGCAGATCGGCGGCGCTCTGCGCCAGCGCGAAAAGAGCGATACCATCAAGGCCGTTACCATGCTCCGCAAGGCGGAGCCGGGGCTGTACGTGCTGGCCATCGGCTTTATGGGCACCGGCAGCCGCTTCTACGATTGGTTCAGCAACCTCCGCTTTGCCACGGAGGACGGCTTCCACAAGGGGTTTTCCCAGCTGAGCGAGTACTTTTTGCAAAGCGGCGACCGCATCCTGTTCCCCGCCACGGCGGCGGAGCTGGGCCTTGAAAGGCTGACGCTCAACGATATCCTTGCCGAGCTGAAAAGCCCTGTTTCGCGCTTTCGCCTGTGGATGGCGGGGCACAGCCAAGGCGGCGCCGTGATGCAGATCTTTACGCACACGCTGATACGGGAGCTGGGCGCGCTGCCGCAAAACCTGATTGGCTACGGCTTTGCCAGCCCGACGGTCGCGGGGGCGGGGCTTGCGGGCGACCCCGCCGCCTACCCGCTGTACCATGTGCTCAACACCGACGATCTGGTGCCCAAGGTCGGCTCGTTGCAGCACCTTGGCTTCTGCCTGCAATATCAGGCCAACGAGCCCTTCCGCGCCGCCGCCTACGGCTGGGAGGCCGACGGCGCGCCCGTGCGCGAGGCCCTCAAGCCGCTCACCCTGCAAATGACCGACACGCTGACCACCATGGAGGGCGTGGTCGCGCTGCTGAACGTCCTGCTGCGCGAGAAGGCCGACGAGACGCTGGAGATGCTCAGCGACCAGCGCTGGAGCGTCGCCCCGCTGGATAAGCTGTTCACGTTCGCGGGCGACAAGGCGCAGGACTGGCTGGCCCGCGTGGTCGCGTATACCGGCGAGAGCTACCGCATGCTTACGGGGCGCGATATGGACGCGGCCCGCATCGCCGCGCTGGAGGCCCTCGCCACGCCCATCGTGCGCGACCATTCCATGATGGAGCTTCTGCGCGGCCTGTACGACCTGACCGTGCCGCCGCACGCCATCATGCGGGATCACCGCAAGGTGCGCGGCTCGTATGCGTTTATTGTGGCGCGCGGCTACCTGTCCCTGCGCGGCTCGGTGTGGGTCTCCTCGCCCGACGGCCTGCCGCGGAAGCGCTATGCCGACAGTCTGCGCTGGGTCCTAGATTCCGACGCGCCGCAGGCCGGCACGCTGACGGCGGCTGTTCGCAGGCGCAAGCGCGCCGAGATTCCGGCTCTCCTGCGGCAGGCCGCGCCGCACGCGCGAAGGACCTCCGCAAGGCCGCGCCCCGGCCGTCGGCCGATCGGCCTGCCGCACGGTGCGAGAACGGGCAAGCGATAATTGAATCAGCACGGCGCCCCGGCCTGTTTCCAGACCGGGGCGCCTCGCGTATGGATACCCTGCCGCGCCTTATTCCCCGCCGTACTTCCCGCCGCCCTTTTGGAGCGCTCGGCTGTACATGGCGATGCTCTTGCCGCGCGCGTTGCGGTTGCGCAGCGCGGCGGCCTTATCGGCCACAAAGGCCGTTTCCTGCTTGAGGCGCTGGTAGCTCTCCCAGCGCTTGGGGTCGAGCGCGCCGCTTTGCAGCGCCGCCCGCACGGCGCAGCCCGGCTCGCTCTCGTGGCGGCAATCCGAGAACCGGCACTGCGCGATCAGCGCCTCGATATCCGAAAACGCCTCGCCGAGGCCCTCGTCCGCGCTCCACATGCCCAGCTCGCGCATGCCCGGCGTATCGATGACCAGCGCGCCGCATGGCAGCCGGAACAGCTCGCGGTGCGTGGTGGTGTGTCGGCCCTTGCTGTCGTCCTCGCGGATGGCGTTGACGCGCATCAGGTCCCGCCCGGCCAGCGCGTTGAGCAGGCTGGACTTGCCCGCGCCCGACGAGCCAAGCAGCACCAGCGTCTGCCCCGGCGCGAGGTAAGGCGCGAGCGCGTCGAGGCCGTCGTCGCGCAGGCTGCTGATCGCCAGCACCGGCGCGCCGTTGGCGACGCTGCGCATGCGCGCGAGCATCGGGGCCGGGTCGTCCACCAAGTCGGCCTTGGTGAGCACAATCACGGGGGCCGCGCCGCTCTGCCGCGTCATGGCGAGGTAGCGCTCCATGCGGCGGTCGTTGAGATCATGGTTGAGGGACGCGACCAAGAGCGCGGTATCAATGTTGGCCGCGACGGCCTGCTGCCGCATCGTCTTTACGTACCCTGCCGCGTGCCCCAACGCGTCGCTGCGGGCAAAGTACGAGCGGCGCGGCAGCGTTTCCGTGATGAAGCTGTCGCCGCCGGGGTTGTAGAGGATGCGCACAAAGTCGCCTACGGTGGGATAGGCCATGTCTCCGCCGTCATAGTACACCGACGCCTTCAGCCTGCCGTGGCCTTCGCCGCGCGCGCTCACAAGGCTCCAGCGCTCCTTGTCAACGGCGGTCACCCGCGCGATATCCGGCGCGGCCTCGCCGGGGTGATAGCCCCAATCGGCAAGGCTGAACGCCGGCTCGCCGGGGCCGTTTGTTACGATTGTATGCTCAGGTTGAACTTCCATATTGGCCATGTGGATTCTCCTTCTTGCTGCACGCCGGGCCTCGCTGGCCCGGTCGGCGCCGTTTGGCTCTCGTCCGGGGTCGTCATGCCGGGACACTTCCTTTCCGGGTCGGAACCGCATACGGGCAGCAAAAAGCCGCGAGCAGCAGCCAAGCGTGGCTGTTTTTCGCGGCATAAATCAATCGGACGGGCATAGCCCTCCGCCGTGCAAAACTTTTTCACGATGGGATGCTTCTGCGGCGCGCGCAAGCCCTGCGTTGCGTCTGCCGCCGGTATGCGGTTTTAGGCTTCGGCCACCTTATCGTTGTAGTTCATCATACCGCATAACACCCCTTTTCCAACTATTTCTTGCTTGTTATACCATATCCGCTCGGACGCGTCAACCCCTTGCGGCGTTAGAATTTGCACAGGCTTGTTCGGGTGTCAATGATCAGTGAAAAAGTCAGCGAGGAATTGGTCGGGAGAGA
>CAYOYK010000020.1:0-44875 GCA_964408185.1 uncultured Oscillospiraceae bacterium
CGCCAAGGAAATGGTGTTCGACCCCATTCACCCCTACTCCCGCGGCCTGATGAAGAGCATCATCGTGCCGGAGGAGGGTACCCGCGACCACAAGCTCACCGCGATTCCCGGCACGCCGCCAAACCTGAAAAAGCCGCCGCAGGGCTGCCGGTTTGCGGAGCGCTGCAAGTACGCGGTGCCGGCCTGCCAGATCAACAGCCTGCCGATGATCGACTTCGACGGTGGACGCTCGTTCCGTTGCGGCCACTCCGTGCAGCACCTGAGGGAGGTATACGAGCATGAAGACTGATGAAAACATCATCAACGACGCGATTCAGCCCGACGAGGGAACCCTCCGCGCAGCGCAGGACGCTGCCGTGGAAGCTGCCCCGGCGGCCGCGCCCGCCGAAACGGATCAGACCCTTTTGGATCGCCCCGATATGTCCCAGCGTCCCCTTTGCCTGAGCGGCGTGGGCGTGACCAAGGTGTTCGGCTACGGCAAAAAGGCCAACACCGCCGTCGATCATGTGGATTTCGAGTTCCGCGAGGGCGAGCTGGTTTCCATCGTGGGCGAGAGCGGCAGCGGCAAAACCACCCTGTCCAAGATGCTGCTGGGCCTCATCAACGTGACGGAGGGCGAGATCTTCTTCCAAGGCAAGCCGCGCGATATCTCCAACCACCGCAAGAAGGAGCAGTACTGGCAGGGCATTCAGGCCATCTTCCAAGACCCGTTTTCCAGCTACAACGTGTTCAACAAGATCGACACCGTGCTGCTGGACTGCATCAACATGCGCGGCGGACGCAACCTCCCCTATGAGAAAAAGGTCGAGCTGATGACCGAGGCGTGCAGCTTCGTCAACCTCAAGTTCGCCGAGCTGACCAACAAGTACCCCTTCGAACTGTCCGGCGGACAGATGCAGCGCTTGATGATCGCCCGCATCTTCCTGCTCCGGCCCAAGATCCTGCTGGCCGACGAACCCACCAGCATGATCGACGCGTGCTCCCGCGCCACCATCCTGGACATGCTGCTCAACCTGCGCGACGAAATCGGCATGACGATCATCTTCATCACGCACGATATCGGCTTGGCCTACTACATCAGCGACAGCGTGTACATCATGGAGCACGGCAAGTTTGTGGAGCACGGCACGGCGGACGACGTCATCCTCAACCCGCAGGCCCAATACACCAAGCGCCTCATCAGCGACGTGCCAAAGATCTACGAGCCTTGGGATTTGAGCACCGTCGGCTGAGAAAAGGAGAAGCCTATGAACATTAAAGAAACCATCGCCAAAATGACGCTTGAGGAGAAGGCATCCCTGCTCTCCGGCGCGGATTTTTGGCACACCCAACCCGTGGAACGCGTCGGCATCCAGAGCGTGATGGTCAGCGACGGCCCTCACGGACTGCGCAAGCAGGATTCGTCCGGCGATCACTTGGGCATCAACGATTCCATCAAGGCCATTTGCTTCCCCGCGGGCAGCGCTACCGCCGCATCCTTCGACCGCGACCTGCTGCACACCCTTGGCGAAGCCCTTGGCGACGCCTGCCAGCACGAGGAGGTCTCCGTGGTGCTGGGCCCCGCTGTCAACATCAAGCGTTCCCCGCTTTGCGGGCGCAACTTTGAGTATTTCAGCGAGGATCCGTACCTTGCCGGCGAGGCTGCGGTCAGCCTGATCGACGGCATTCAGAGCCGGAACGTGGGAACGAGCATCAAGCACTTTGCGGCCAACAGCCAAGAAAACCGCCGCATGAGCAGCGACAGCCAAGTGGACGAGCGCACGCTGCGCGAGATCTACTTCCCCGCCTTCGAGGCCGCCGTAAAGCGCGCGCAGCCATGGACCGTGATGTGCAGCTACAACCAGATCAACGGCGTGTTCTCCAGCGATAACAAATGGCTGCTGACTGACGTTCTGCGCGACGAATGGGGCTTTAAGGGCTATGTCATGACCGACTGGGGCGCTATGAACAACCGCGTGGAGGGCGTAAAGGCCGGCTGCGATCTGGAAATGCCCGCCTCCGGCGGCGCGAACGACGCGCTTGTGGTCAAGGCCGTGCGCGAGGGCAAGCTGGATGAAAAGCTGGTCGATCTGTGCTGCGAGCGCATCCTGACCATCAACCAGCGCTACCTCGATCAAGCCAAGCCCGAAACCCTGTGGGATAAGGCGGCGCAGCATCAGCTGGCCCGCAAGCTGGCCGCGGAGTGCATGGTGCTGCTGAAGAACGACGACGGCGTACTGCCCATCGCAAAGGGCACCGACGTGGCCGTGATCGGCAAGTTTGCCAAGCAGCCGCGCTTCCAAGGCGGCGGCAGCTCCCACATCAACAGCAACGAGGTCACCAGCGCCATGGACGTGCTGGGCGACTGCCCCCATGTGACTTATGCCGACGGCTATGCCATCGAGCAGAGCGAGGCCGACGAGGCCCTCATCGCCGACGCGGTCGCCAAGGCGAAGGCCGCCAAGGTCGCCGTGATCTTCGCGGGTCTGCCGGACGCTTACGAGAGCGAAGGCTACGACCGCACGCACATGCGCCTGCCCGCCTGCCAAGACGAGCTGATCGCCCGCGTGGCCGAGGCCAATCCCAACACCGTGGTGGTGCTGTACAACGGCTCCCCCATCGAGATGCCGTGGGTCGGCAATGTCAAGGCCATCCTCGAAGCCTACTTGGGCGGCGAGGCCGTCGGCGGCGCGACTGTGGATGTGCTCTATGGCGACGTGTGTCCGAGCGGCCGTCTGCCCGAAACCTTCCCGATCAAGCTGGCAGACAATCCCTCCTTCCCTTGGTATGGCGGCGAGAAGGACGTGGTGGAGTACCGCGAGGGCGTGTTTGTCGGTTACCGCTGGTACGACAAAAAGGACATGGACGTGCTCTTCCCCTTTGGGTACGGCCTGAGCTATACCTCGTTCGCCTATTCCAACCTCAAGCTGAGCGCCGGCGAGATCAAGGATACCGATACGCTGACCGTCAGCGTGGATGTGACCAATACCGGCAAAGCAAAGGGCAAGGAGGTCGTGCAGCTCTATGTGGCCGACCGCGAGTCCATTGTCATTCGCCCGGTGCGGGAGCTGAAGGGCTACGTCAAGGTGGAGCTGGACCCCGGCGAGACCAAGACCGTCACCTTCCGGCTGGACAAGCGTTCCTTCGCCTACTGGAGCACCAAGCTGCATGACTGGCATGTGGAGACCGGCGCGTTTGGCATCCAGATCGGTCGTTCCAGCCGCGATATCGCGCTGGAGCAGGATGTGACAGTAGTCTCTACCGTGGAGCTCCCGGAGCCGGTCAGCCTGAACTCCATCTTTGCCGACCTGATGGCCAACCCCAAGGCCTTGCAGGTGCTCAAACCCTTGTTGGACGGCATGGCAAAGCTCTTTGGCGGCAGCGAGGTGGAAAGCGACGTATCCACCAGCGCCGTCTCCCCCGACATGGTGCAGGCGATGCTGGCTTACATGCCGCTGCGCTCTCTGTTTAGCTTCTCCGGCGGACAGGTGAGCATGGAGCAGCTGGAGGGCATGGTCGCCCTCATCAACAAGCCCGAATAACCAAACCGTACCCCCTTATGGCAAAGGCCGCGCTTTCCCAAAAGCGCGGCCTTTGTTGCGCTGAAGCCATAACCGATATCATCCCCAGCCGAACCGGCATTCCCTACCGGAACACCGCCAGCATGGTACTCCAGTCCACGCCGCTGAGCAGCTTGACCGCGATCAGGATCACCAGATGCGCCGGATATAAGCTATACCCCAGCCAATGCGGCATATGGACATGCGAATGCGTGGGGATGAGGATCAGCGGCAGGCTGAGCCAGATCATCGCTTGTGTGCGGAAGAACGGGCTGATAAGCTCGTTCAGGCCGCTTACGCCGACCCACGGCAGCGTGAGGCCAAAGAGCTGACTGTTGGAGCCGCCGCCGCTGGCGAGGCCCCAGAACAGCCCGTAGGCGATCAGTGTCGCGGCCAAGCCGCCGCGCGTTTTGCGCGCGCCGTACAGCAGGTAGATGAACAGCACGCCCCTCCAGCCATAGTCCACCGATACGAAGCAGGCGACCAGCAGGCACAGCACGGGCGCCCAGATATGGCTGCCGTACTTCCGCTCGCGCATGCCCCAAATCCCCATCATGCCCAATGAAAGTGTAAACAGGATGTTCAGGCTGCTCACGGAATGATTGAGCGCCATCATATACAGCGGCTGGGACAGCACGCCCAGCAGCAGCAGCCGCCCCAAATACCGGGCGGGGTTGCGCGTCTTTACGCTGCCGACCACAATGCACCACGCATACAGCGGCATCGCCATCCGACCGATGAGGCGCAGCTCAAACACCGGGCGAAAGACTGTCGCGCCCAAGTGATCGACCAGCATCAGGCATAGCGCCAGCAGCTTGAGCAGCGACGTATCCAGATTGCCCGCCAGCGGCTCGGCTTCCCGGTTGGACAGGACGTTGTGCAAGCCCATCACCCCCGCAATTGTTTTGCGCACGTATGTGGATTATATCACGAAAGCACGCCGAAGAAAAGCCGACCTTTCAAGCAGGATTCAGAGCGCGTTCATACATCGTTCACATCCGCACCGTAGGGTAGACTTGTCCCGGAGCGGAAGGAAAGGATGCGAACCGTCCATGAGCAAAACACGGAGGGGGACGGTATGGATATGGGTACTTTTTGTGCTGCTGCTTTGCTGCGTGGCAGGCTATCTATACTGGGCGTACCATGGGCTGGGCGAGCCCGCGCAGGCGACGAGCGAGCCGCTGTCAACTCCCGCGGAGGGCTCCGACCCATTGGGCATGCTGTTGATTGATATCATCACGGACGAGCAGGCGGCTGAGTTTTCCGTACAGGAGCACGGGGTGTACGTGCTGGCCGTATCGGAAAACTCCGCCGCGCAGCGCGCCGGGCTGCGCTCCGGCGACAGAATCACAGCCCTCAACGGCGTGGAGGCTTACACGGCCGCAGACCTGTACGATCTACTCGCGCGCGTGGAGACAGGCTCGCCCGTGCTGCTCACAGGCGAGCGCAACGACGCGGAACGCGCATGGACGATCGTCAACGCCGCTATGGAAAGCGATTGAAGCGCGCTTCAAAGCATGGTATAATAAGCCAAACATCGGAGGAGGTCGCGGCATGAAGATACTGATCGTAGACGACGAGCAGAAAATCAGAGAGCTCATCAGAAAATACGCCGAGTTTGAGGAATATCAAACCGCCGAGGCCGCGGACGGCATGCAGGCCGTTGAAATGGCGCGCAGCGAGGCGTTCGATCTGATCATCATGGACATTATGATGCCGGAGCTGGACGGCTTTTCCGCTGCGCGGGAGATCCGCAAAAAACAAAAGGTGCCGATCATTCTGCTCAGCGCGCGCGGCGAGGAGTACGACAAAATACACGGGTTTGAGCTTGGAATCGACGATTACGTGGTCAAGCCGTTCTCGCCCAAGGAGCTGATGATGCGCGTGGGCGCGGTGCTGCGCCGCAGCCAAGCCGATACGCCCGTCGAGCCTGAGCACGAGACCCTTCGCGTGGAGGGCATGACCATTGATTTTTCCGCGCGCCGCGTGGTGATCGACGGCGCGCCGGTGGAGCTATCGCCCAAGGAGTACGACCTGCTGTTCTACATGGCGCGCAACCGCGGCATCGCCCTCACGCGGGACAAGCTGATCAGCGAGGTTTGGGGCTACGACTTTTTTGGGGACGACCGCACGCTGGATACGCACATCAAGCTGCTGCGCAAGCAGCTTGGGGACTATGCCCGTTACATTGTAACGCTGCGAGGAGTTGGCTATCGCTTTGAAAAAGAATAAGGGCGCGTCGGGCAAGCGCCCGTCCGTATTCGCGCGCATTCGCTTGGGGCTGAGCCGGTTGAGCATACGCAACCGGGTGTTTTGTTATTTTTTGATCTTTGTGGCGCTTCTGCTGGCGCTGCTGTGGCTGCTTCAGGTCGTCTTTTTGGACGACTTCTACCGCAGCCTCAAGACCGAGATGCTCACGGTCTCCGCGAGCAATCTGGAGCGAAACATCGATAACGCCGATCTGCAATCGCTTTCCGACCGTATCTCGCAGGAGAACGACGTGTGCGTGCTGGTGCTGGACGAGGACCTTCAGGTGCTCGTCAGCTCCGAGGCGACCCCGGCCTGCATCCTGCACAAAATGAGCACGCACGACCTGCGCCGATACATCCAGCGGCTGGGCGAGAACGAAACCCAGATGATGGAGACGTTTGAGACGTTTGGCTATCGCAACAACCAATACGACGAAAAGCACTTCAACGGCCCTGTGCCCAAGCCCTACGACGGCGGGGCGAAAAGCATGCTGCTCGTGCGCCGCGTTTTGCTGGCGGACGGCAGCTATGCCTACGTGTTCCTCAACGCGCTGGTCACCCCCGTAAACGCGACGGTGCAGACCATTCGCAGCCAGCTTGTGTGGATCACGGGCATCTTGGTGGTGCTGTCCTTCCTGCTGTCCTTCCTGCTGGCAAGGCGTATCACCCGCCCCATCATCCGCACCAACGAGGCGGCCAAGGAGCTATCCAAGGGCAAGTTTACGCCCGTCAAAACGCCCGTGAGCTTCCGCGAGGTGGCCGAGCTGAACCAGACGCTCACGCAGGCGGCCGCCGACCTGTGCAAGGTGGAGGGCATGCAGCGCGAGCTGATCGCCAATATATCGCACGATCTCCGCACGCCGCTGACGCTGATTGAGGGCTACGCCGAGGTCATGCGCGACCTGCCCGGAGAGAACACCCCGGACAACATGCAGGTCATCATTGATGAAACCAAGCGCCTGAGCAGCCTTGTGAACGCGGTGCTGGATTACTCCGTGGTGCAGAGCGGCAGCGCGACCATCGTCCCGCAGGCGTACGACCTGACCGCCGACGTGACAAGCATCCTGCAGCGCTACCAAAAGCTCACCGAGCAGGACGGCTACCATGTGGAATACCGTTACGACAGGCCCGTCAAGGTGAACGCAGACCCCCTGCGCGTGGGACAGGTGGTGTACAACCTCATCAACAACGCGCTCACCTACACCGGCGAGGATAAAACCGTCACCGTGACGCAGGAGGTGGAGGGCGACGAGGTTCGCGTTTCCGTCAACGACAGCGGCGAGGGCATCGCGCCGGAGGACTTGCCCTACATCTGGAGCCGATACTATCGCGGCAGCAAGCCGCACAAGCGCGCCGCCATCGGCACGGGGCTTGGGCTGAGCATCGTGCGCGGCATCATGGAGAGCCACGGCCTGCGTTACGGCGTGACCAGCCAGCTTGGCGAGGGCAGCCAGTTCTGGTTCTATCTGCCGCTTGCCAAGGAGGATGCGCCCGCAGATCAAGCGGGTCAAGCGGGTCAAGCGGGTCAAGCGGAGCAATCGAATCAATCGAATCAAGCGAATCAAGCAGATCAATAGCAAGGCCCGCGCGTGCCTGACAGACGCTCGGCCTCGCCCGCTCAACGGAGCGTTGATTGCTTTTTGTTAGCGCGACTGCTACACTGTGTTTCGGAGGCGAGAGGCATGGATTGCGCAAAGGTGGGCGGGCTGATTCGACGGCTGCGCACGGAGCAGGGCCTAACCCAGCGCGGGCTGGCCGAGCGCGTATTTGTCAGCGAGCAGGCCGTATCCAAATGGGAGCGCGGCATGGGCTGCCCGGATGTGAGCTTGCTTCCGGAAGTAGCAAAGCAGCTCGGCGTTGACCTGGAGGTGCTCCTCCGGGGAGAGCTGGACGCCAACGAGCTGGTAGGAGGCAATATGAAGAAGCTCAAGTTCTATGTATGCCCGGACTGCGGCAACCTGATGACCGCAACCGCCGAGGCGACCCTGACGTGCTGCGGCAAGCGGCTCACGGCGCTGACCGCGCAAAAGGCGGCGGATTCCGACAAGCTGCACGCCGAGATCATCGAAAACGAGTACTACATTTCCAGCGAGCACGAGATGACAAAGGCCCACTCCATCGCCTTTGTGGCGCTGCTCACGGGCGACACGCTGTTCCTGCGCAAGCTGTACCCGGAGTGGAACCTGCAAACGCGCATTCCCTGCATCGGGCACGGCATGCTGGTATGGTACTGCACGCAGCACGGGCTGTTCTATCAGCTGCTTTAGCAGCGACAAGCGCCCTCCGCACTAAGCCGGAGGGCGCTTGCTTGATCAGTCGATTACCTCGCAGCCGCCCAGCCTTTCGGGCTGGTTGCGCATGCTGTCCGCCTCCGTGATGGGACGGATGACCCGGCAGGGCGCGCCGCCCGCAAGGCTGTTGGCCGGGATATCCTTGGTGACCACGCTGCCGGCCGCGATCACGCAGCCGTCGCCGATGGTCACGCCGCCGCAGATGGTCACGCCCGCGCAGACCCACACGTCGCTGCCGATGGTCACGGGCAGGGCGTAACACATGTGCTTCACGGAGCCGTCCGGGGCGCGCATCGCCCGGCGCTCGCCGGCGACAAGCGGGTGCACCGGCGTAACGATGGTTACGTTGGGGCCAAAGTTGACATAATCGCCGATGGTGACGGCCGCGTCGTCCTGCACCATGAGGTTGAAATTGCCGAAGAAGCCCTTGCCGATGCGCGTATGCACGCCATAGTGGAACTGCATGGGGCCCTGAATAAAGCTGCCCTCGCCCATCGAGCCGATCAGCTGGCCAAGGATCCGGGCGCGCTTGTCGGTTTCGTCCTCGAAGGTTTGGTTGTACTCCTCGCTCAAGTTGTGCGCCTTGAGCTTGATGGCCCTCAGCTCCGCGTCGCCGGGTGCGAACAGGAGGCCGTCGGCAATCCGTTTTTCTTCCTGCGTCATGGTTTCCGCCTCATTTCCACGTCGGGCTTCGCCGACGTATACATCGTGCATAAATTGTACTTCGCCGGCATGCGCTTGTCAACGAAATTTGGCCGTTGCATTGACGCGCCCGCCGGTTTATAATGAACGAAAGCGCTTGAACAATCGGCGCGGGAGGAACCTATGAATCATATCATTACACCGGAGAACCTGCGTTTGTTCGCCTATTGCAACGACGCTGTCTGCGCCAAGCCATACCGAGGCATCGCGGTCGAGTTTTACGGCCTTGGCTGCCAGACCATGCACGACGAGGATACTGAGCTTGGCGTAAAGCTGGGAAAAGAAGGCGTGCTATACGTCATCCCCTACCTGAATCCATGGAACTGGATGAACGCGCTGGCCGCGCGCGAAACGGACGAGATATTGGAGGCGGTGCGGGAGCGCTGCGGGCTGGCCGAGGATGTGCCTGTCGTATCCACGGGCGGCAGCATGGGCGGGCTGGCGGCGCTGGCCTACATGTGCCGCGCCCGCCGCGCGCCGATCGCCTGCGTGGTCAACTGCCCCGTTTGCGATCTGCCCTACCATTACACCGAGCGCCCCGATCTGCCCTGCACGCTGTACAGCGCCTACGCGGACTCCTCCGCCGATACGCTGGACGAGGCCATGCGCGCCTCGTCGCCGCTGCATCTGGCAAGCCGCATGCCCCGCGCGGAGTATGTCGTGTTCCACTGCGAGGAGGATCAGGCCGTCAACAAGCAGAAGCATTCCGATCGGTTTGTGGAGGCGCTGCGGGCGTACCAGCCTGTGGATTACTATGCCGTGCCGGGCCGCGGCCATTGCGACTTGACCCCGGACATGCGCGCCGAGTACGAGCGGCGGATCCTGCAAGCGTTTTCACGGGCGTCATCTCGCCCGATGATCATTTGAGGAGGCAATAGGATGGAAAACCGATTTACCGAGAGAGTGAAGCTGTCCAGCAGCATGTGGCTGGGCGGCGCGGACTGCATGATCACCACGCTGTGCAACATCGTAACCGGCGGCGCGCTGACCTACTACTTTGTCGCTCACTTTGGCATGGACGCAAACCTCAGCGCGCTGTGCTGGCTGCTGTTTGGCATATGGAACGCCGTCAACGATCCGCTGTTTGGCTACATCAGCGATAAGACCAAGAGCAAACTCGGCCGCCGCATCCCCTACATCCGCTACGGCTCTATCTTCATCGCGGCGATCTTTGTGCTGATGTGGGTGCAATTCTTCGGCGAGGGCAACAACGCGCAGATGTTCGCGCAGGAGATGATCGCGCTGTTCCTGTTTGACATGCTGTACACGGCCATTGCCACCTCCATTTATGTAATGCCCTTTGAAATGGCCGTTACCAATCAGGCCCGCAGCAAAATACTGCTGGTCAAGGTGATCTTCGGGCTGGTGGCGCTGTCCGTGCCGCTGGTGCTGCTGGGCATGCTGGAGGACATCATGAAGAGCTCTCTCCAGCAGTTCCAGCTGCTCATGACCGTCATCGGCGTCGTGGCCGGCGTGGTGATCTTTTGCAGCTCCTTCTTCTACAAGGAGAAGCCTTACATCAAGCAGGAGGAGCAATACCCGTTCCTCAAGTCCCTTGTGACATGCTTTAAGAACCGCAGCTTTTTGGCCTTTGAGAGTATCTCCTTCTCCATCACGTTCATCCAAACCGCGCTGATGATCGGCCTGACGTACTACTTCAGCGCCTATGGCATCAACATGCTGTACTGCTATGCCGCGATGTTCGTCGGCATTCTGTTCGGCCTGTGGCTATGGATGAAGCCCGGCTCCCGCTGGGGCGTAAAGCGCAGCATGGTGCTGCTCTGCCTCATCTTTGGCGGCGCGCTGCTTGTGATGCTGGTGCTGGGCCGGCACACCGCGGCCGGAGTGATCGGCTTCCTTGGCTCCGGCATTGGCTTTGCGGGCGGCATGTACCTCATCCCGCTGATGAACGGCGATGTGATTGACTATGACGAGCATGTATCCGGCTTGCGCCGCGAGGGCATGTACGCGGGCGTGAACAGCTTTATCTGCAAGCCCGCCATCAGCCTCGCCAACGCGCTCTTCCCGGTGATGCTGCTGTGGTTCGGCTACAACAAGAATGTGGACAACGCCCTCCAGACCGATCTGGCCAAGCTGGGCATCCGCGTATCTTGGCTGGCCATTCCCGTGGTGCTGCTGCTGCTCTGCGCCCTGTGCATCTGGAAGTTCTACCCGCTGGCCGGGGAAAAATGGGACGGCATCAAAACCGAGCTGGCCAAGAACCACGCGGACAAGCAGGCCGCCTACGAGCAGGAGCTGCTTTGCTCCGAGGCGGAAAACGCCGAGCAGCAGTAAGGAGGACATTCCGTGGACAATCAGCAACAAAAGACAGGCTTCAAAATCTGGCTGCTGATCTGGGGCCTTGGGCTGGCCGGACAGATCTGCTGGGCCATCGAGAATCAATGGTTCAATACCTTTGTATATGCCAAAATCGGCAAAGACCCCAACATCATCACATGGATGCTGAGCATCAGCGCGCTGGCGACGACGTTTGCGACGTTCTTCTTTGGCACGTGGGCCGACCGCACCGGCAAGCGGCGGCTGTTCATCGCGTGGGGATACATCCTCTGGGGCGTGTTTACCATTTGCTTTGGCCTGACCGATTTGATCAGCCGCGAAAACTACCTGATCATTGCCGCCTCGGTGGTGCTGGCTGATATGATTATGAGCTTTTTTGGCTCGATGGGCAACGACGCGGGCTTTAACACGTGGATCAATGACGTGATGACAGACCGAAACCGCGGGCAAATCGGCGGCGCGATGGCAACGCAGCCCGTGCTGGGCGTGATGCTGGCAACCGTGATCGGCGGCATGCTGATCGGCGAGAACGACAACTACATGCTGCTGTTCGCGGTGATGGGCGGCCTTGTGATCGTGTTCGGCCTCATCTCCCTGCTTGCGCTTGGCAAGAAGGACGATGTGACGCCCTCCATCCGCGGGACGTTTTGGCAGCAATTCCTAAGCGTGTTCAACTTCAAGCAGCTCTTTAGGCAAAAGGAGCTGCTGCTGGTCAACGTTGGGCTGGCGGTGGCGTTTTCCGGGTTCAACGTGTTCTTTGCCTACGTGGGCAACTACGTCATCTACTACCTTGGCTACAGCGCGAGCGACTTGGGGCTCATTGAGGCCATTCCGCTTGGACTGTCCATGCTGACCGCCATTCCCCTGACCCCGTTCATCAACAAGGGCAAGCACCCGTATGTCGCCTTGCTGGGCGTGCTGGTGTGCGCTGCCGGACTGACGCTGATGTGGCCGATTGGCAAGCCGGCGGCAGCGCCGACCGGCCTGTTTCACTGGCAGCTCTGGCTGGGGATCTTTCTGGCGGGCATGGGCTACGTGGCCATGCTGCAAAGCACCAAGGTATGGACCAAGCAGCTCTATCCCCGCGACAGCAAGGGGCAGTACGAGGGAATATGGATCATCTTCTTCGTGCTGATTCCCATGGTGGTTGGCTCCATCCTCGGCGGCGAGGTCGTAAAGAGCAGCGGCGAAGCCATTCTCAACGCGACGAGCGGTCAGATGGAGTATATCCCCAACGGCACCATCTTCCTCGCGGGCGCGGTATGCCTGCTGCTGTCGCTCCTCCCGTTTGGGCTGGCGGCAAAGCAGCATCAAAAGGCGCTGGCGCTCAAGTAAACATTTCCCTTTGCCAAACAGCAAGGCCCCGGATGCATACATTCGGGGCCAAATTGCTTGCAGCATGCTATTGGATGGAATGCGCCGTATCCTCCACGCCCTTATACAGCGCGGAGCGGCGGTAGAATAGGGTGATGAGCACGCTGCACAGCACCCATCCCACCGGATAGGAGATCGCCACGAAGAACAGCGGGTTGCCCGCAATCTGGGTCACATTCGTGCTGGCAAGCGACGGCAGCCATTGCGCGCCGCACAGCAGCTTGACCATCAGCAGGTACAGCTGCCGGAACACCACAAACGAAAGCAGCATAATGAGCGTTGGCATCTTGGCGTTGCCTACGCCGCGCAGCGCGCCGCCGTAGATGTTGTTGAAGCACAGCAAAAAGTAGAACGGCGAGGTCACGTACACAAAGTATACTCCAAATCGAATGACGTCCCCCTCGTTGGTAAACAGCGTAATCAGCGGCCCGGCCAGCAGAATGGTCAGCACGCTGCAAAGAACCGTAACCAGCACGGAGATCGTCATCGCCTGATTTGCGCCCTTGCGCGCCCGCAGATACTGCTTGGCCCCGTAGTTTTGCCCCACAAACGTGGTGCTGGCCAGCGAGATCGCCTGCAGCGGGAGCGTGATAAAAGCGTCCAGCTTGTTATAGCTGCTCCAGCCCGCCATGCAAGCCGAGCCGAAAAAGTTGATATACGATTGGACAAACACATTCGAGAACGCCGTGATTCCCTGCTGCAGCCCGGAAGGCAGGCCGATGGCCAAAATGCCGCGCAGCGCCTCCCTGTTAATGCAAAGCTCCCTCCAGCGTATGCCGTAGCCCGATTGATCGCGCGTAAGCACAAGCAGCACCAGCAGCGCGGAGATCATCTGCGAGGCCACGGTCGCATAGGCAACGCCGCGCACGCCCATGCGAAACTGAACGACGAACAGCAGGTCGAGCACTGTGTTCATCACAGCCGAGAAGCACAGGAAGTAGAGCGGCCGCCGGGAATCGCCCACCGCGCGCAGGATGCCGGAGCCCATGTTGTAGATCATCAGCCCCGATATGCCCGCAAAGTAGATGGTCAGGTAGTCGCGCGCCTCGCCGTACACATCGGGCGGCGTATCCATGAGGCGCAGCATGGGCTCCACGATCAGCAGGCCAACCATCGTAAACAGCACGGCGGAGATCAGCGTAATGGAAATGGTGGTTTGTACCGCGTCGTGGAGCTTTTGCTGCTCATGCGCGCCGAAGCGCTGCGAGATGATGACGCTCGCGCCGGTCGCCAGTCCCGCGCACAAGCCCACCAGCATAAAGCAGATGCTGGACGTGCTGCCCACGGCCGCAAGCGCCTCCTTGCCCACAAAGCGCCCCACCACGATGGTATCCACGGTGTTGTAGAGCTGCTGGAACAGCAGACCGACCATCATGGGCAGCGCAAAGCGCACGAGCTGCCGCCAAATAACGCCCTCGGTCATGTCGGTGGCGCGTTCCTTCCTACGCGTGCCCGTACGCTCGCCTCCCAACCTCTTTAGACATAGGGGTTATTCTATCACAACGTGCGAGGCAGGTCAAACCATTGTTTGCATTGTAAAGCAGGCAGGTTTGTGCTATGCTGGCCGTAAAAGAGAACGTTTTCGGCAGGAGGTACCTATGAGCTCATACCGCTTGGAGCAAAAGGAAGGTTATACTTTGTATCACAACGACGGCGGGCCGACGCTGGGCGCGGCCGTCACCCCGATTGTCTGTAAGGAAGGCCTCGCGTTTAAGGACCCGGAGCGCGTCGGGCGGCTGCTCCCCTACGCCGATTGGCGGCTCCCCGCCGAGGAACGCGCGCTTGATCTGGCCGCGCGCCTGACCGTAGAGGAGATCGCCGGGCTGATGATGTATTCGCCGCACCAGATGGTGCCCTCCATGCCCGACGAGCCGTTCGCCTCGACCTACGGCGGCAAGCCGTTCCCGGAGAGCGGAGAGCCGCCTTGGGCGATGAGCGACAGCCAGCGCAGCTTCCTAAAGGATAACCATGTGCGGCATGTGCTGGCGGTAAAGCTGCAAACCGCCGAGGTTGCCGTGCGCTGGAACAACGAGCTGCAGCGCTGCGTCGAGGCTATGCCACACGCGATCCCCGTATCCATTTCCAGCGATCCGCGTCACGGGGCGGGCAGCGCCTCCGCCGAGTACAAGAGCTATGCCGGACAAGTCTCCAAATGGCCGGAGGGCCTCGGCCTTGCCGCGACGTTCTCGCCCGCGCTGTGCGAGGCGTTCGGCAAGGCTGTGGCCAAGGAGTACCGCGCGCTGGGCATCACGACCGCGCTCTCCCCGCAGATCGACGTTGGCACGGAGCCGCGCTGGATGCGCGTGGAGGACACATTTGGCGCGTCGCCGGAGCTGGTGCGCGATATGGGCCGCGCCTATTGCGACGGCTTGCAGACCACCGAGGGCTCCGCCGACGGCTGGGGCGCGGGCAGCGTATGCGCCATGGCGAAGCATTGGCCGGGCGGCGGCCCCTGCGAGGCCGGGCGCGACGCGCACTACGGCTTTGGCAAATTTGCGGTCTATCCGGGCGGAAGCCTCGCTCGTCACATGCTTCCCTTCCTGGACGGGGCGTTCCGCCTGAACGGCCCCACCCAGACCGTCGCCTCGGTCATGCCCTACTATTCCGTCTCTTGGGGGATCGACCCCAGCGGGGCGAACGTGGGCAACTCGTACAGCCGCTATGTTATCCACGATCTGCTGCGCGAGAAATACGGCTTTGGCGGCGTGCTGTGCACAGATTGGGGCATCACCGCCGATCCCAACCCGGAGATGGACAGCTTTGGCAGCCGCTGCTTCGGCGTGGAGTCGCTCACGGAGGCGGAGCGCCACCTGCGCATCCTTGAGAACGGCGTGGATCAGTTTGGCGGCAACTCAGACGTCAGGCCCATACTGGCCGCGTATCGGCTGGGCTGCGAGGCCCACGGCGAGGCCGCCATGCGCGCGCGGTTTGAGCGTTCCGCCGTGCGGCTGCTCACCAACCTGTTCCGCTGTGGCCTGTTTGAAAACCCCTACCTCGACCCGGAGGAAAGCGCGCGCGTGGTGGGCGGCGAGGCCCTGCGCAGGGCAGGCTTCGACGCGCAGCTCAAGTCCGTCGTACTGCTCAAAAACGACGGCATGCTGCCCATCGCGCCCAAAAAGAAGGTTTACGTGCCCGACCGCACCATTTGTGCGCGAAAGAGCTTCATTCGCAGCATGGAGCCGGAGCGCACGCTGCCGGGCGCGCCTGAGGCGCTGGTGGCGGATTTCTTCACGCCCGTGCGTACGCCTGAGGAAGCCGATTTTGCGCTGATCTTCATCGAGAGCCCACTGTCTGACGGATACAGCCGCGCCGACCGGGAGGCGGGCGGCAACGGATACCTGCCCGTATCGCTGCAATATCGGCCCTACGCGGCCGATACGGCGCGCAGCCCCAGCATCGCGGGCGGAGACTTCCGCGAGGCGAGCGACGACCGCAGCTATCGCGGAAAAGAAGGCGCCGCCGCCAACGAGGGCGACCTCGACCTTGTGATGGACGCAAGGAAGCGCATGCCCGGCAAGCCCGTGATCGTATGCGTGCGGATGCACAACCCCTGCGTGCTGAGCGAGCTGGAGCCTTACGCGGACGCGATTTTGACCGATTTTGGCGTGTCCCGCGAGGCTGTGCTGACGCTTGTGTCCGGCGGGGCGGAGCCGTCCGCGCTGCTGCCGGTGCAGCTTCCGGCCAGCATGGAGGCCGTGGAGGCGCATTGCGAGGACCGTCCGCTCGACATCGAGCCTTACCGGGACGCGTGCGGCAACCGGTACGATTTCGGCTTCGGCCTGAATTGGCGCGGGCCGATCCGCGACGGCCGCGCGGATCCATACAAAAAGAAAGCCTGACAGCGCAAACGCCCGGAGCCGCGATTCTCTCGCGCTCCGGGCGTCTGCTTGGCCCAATCAGGCCTTGCTGTCAAACTCGTGCTTGCAGCGGCCGCAGGTGACGTGCACGTCGCCCACGCCGCGTTTGAGGCGCAGCCAGCCCTTGCATTGCGGGCATTTGAAATACCGGTACGTCTTGCGGTTGGTATACCGCGTTTTGGCCTGACGCGCCTTGCGCCGGAGGCCGTCCCGCCAAGCGACGTAGCGGCGGTTCTCGTAGCCACGCTTTGCCTTGTTGCGCGACATCATGCGGAACATCACATAGATCAGCACCGCCATGCCCAGCAGCAGCACCGGGAACAAGTTGAAAATCGCGCCCAAGAGGTAGATGACCAGCGCGACCCATACCAGCACGCGGCTCAGATCGTCGCTGCCGTTGCGGCCGCTCATGAAATTGCGCAGCGATTGCTTGATTTTCTCCCAAAACGACATATTCATCGCTCCTTTGCTCTATCGGTATCCGCCGAAGCCCGCCGTGCCGCCGCACCCGCCGCAGAAGCAGTTGCATAGGTTGTACGCAAGGCACATCACCAAGCAGGGACTGCCGCACAGCAGGTTGCTGAACCCGAACTTCTGCCCGCTGGCGCGGTAGCTCTGCCCGCCGGACTGGAGGCGGTTGAGCCATTGCTGATAGGTCCCGTTGGACGGCTCCATGGCAGCGGCGTTTTTTGCGTCTCGCAGGGCCGCGACGCGATTGCCCAGCCCGTAGTTGACAAAGCTGCTCCAGTAGTACCACGCCGCGTCCCGGTGGTTCATGGCGTTGAGCAGCTCCTGCGCCTGCGTGTAGTTGCTGACCTCCGTGGCCTGCTTTACGCGATAGAAGCGGGGCTCGTCCGCCGCGCCGTGGCTGGGTTCCGCGTAGGTGGCGCGCTGTTGCTGCTGGCCGCCCATGCCGCCGAAAACCGCATCCCAAAAATCTCCGCCGAAGCCGCCAAAGGGGTTGCCGCCTTGGCCATAGCCCTCCTGGCCGCTGCTTTGGCCGTAGCCTCCTTGACCATAGCCGCCTTGGCCGTATCCTCCTTGACCACCGCTTTGACCGTAGCCGCCGTAGGATCGGCCGTAGCCGCTCTGCCCGTAGCCGCCTTGGTACTGCGAGCCGCTCCGGCCCCCATTGCCGTCGCCCTGCCGCTTGTTTTTGATAAGCTCCGCGTAGGCCTCGTTGACCTCCTTCATTTTGGCCTCGGCCTGCGCCGAGCCGCCGTTCAAATCCGGGTGGTACTTCTTGGCCAGCTTGCGATAGGCGGTCTTGATCTCATCCTCCGAGGCGCTTCTGCTTACGCCCAGCACCTGATAGGGATCGTTCATTCACGCGCCTCCGTTTCCTTCATCGTATCCTTCCGCGCGCGTTCGATCTTCTGCCAGATCCTTTGATAGCGCGTCCATACCCCAGAGTACAGGATGTTGCGCAAAATGTCCACATCTTTTTGCAGGGGCAGCAGCTCAAACGCCTCCGTGCATTCCGCAATCATCATGGACAGGCTGTCGCGGCAAAGCAGCTCGTACTGCTCGTCCGCCTTCAGCGCGCGCAGGGGGTTAAAGCGGTTGCGACGCTCGTCCCGCGGCAGATCCTCATAAGCGTCCATGAGGTAGATAAACCGCCCCAGCGATTCCCCCATCACGCGCAGCGTAGACTGCCAGTAGTCGTCCCGCACGGCGTAAATCTCGCCAAGCATCCGCGCGGTCTGGTTGGCGAGGCTGTCCACCGCCGCGCTGCCCTGCCGCTCCAGCTCGCCAATCGCGCCGAGGCTATCGCGGATGGCCGCGCACTTGTCCGGATGGCGCTTCTCGGCGGCGCGGTAGGCCTTGGCGAGCAGCTTGCTTTGCATAAGCCCGGCCGGACTCCTGTCATCCTGCCAATCGTCCAAGCCCTTGTAATAGGCCAGCACGACGTTCATATCCGCCGCGTACTCGGAGAACTCGTTCTCCAGCATGTCGCGCTTTTTCAGCGGATGCAGCGGGCATCGCCCGCCACGCACGGCTTCGTCCGGCTCGTAGAGCGAGCTGAGCAGAATGGCGAGAAACGTCATGTCGTTGCTCAGCGTCATTCGGCCCAGATTGCCGAAGCGCTTGTCCAGCGTATGGCAAAGCCCGCAGTAGTATGCGGAATAGCGCTTCTGCGCGTCCTTGCTCAGGCTGTCCGAATCAATGGACACATAGCCGAACATGCCGTTTCTCCTTTATTTATTCTCGTTTTGAACGTCCGCGTCGCACGCGCCGTCCTCGCTCTCCTGCGTGGAGGGATCATCCACCGTGTGCCCGGCGGCGCTCAGCGCGTGGGACAGCTCCTCGGTCGCATCGCGCAGCTCCGCGTCGTTGCCAGCGTCCAGCGCGCTCTGGGCGCGGGAGATCATCCGCTCCACACGCTGCTTGTCCTCGCCCTTGAGGCGCTTGGCGGCGGACTTGGCCTCGAAGATCATCTGCTCGGCGCGGTTGTGCAGCTCGGTACGCTGCTTGCGCTGCTTATCGTCGGCGGCATAGCGCTCCGCGTCGCGGATGGCCTGATCGATCTCGCCTTGGCTCATGTTGGTGGAGTTGGTCAGCGTGATCTCCTGCCGCTTGCCGGTGCCCTTATCCTGCGCGGATACGTTGACGATGCCGTTCGCGTCGATGGAGAATGTGACCTCGATCTGCGGCACGCCGCGCAGCGCGCGACGGATGCCCTCCAGCCGGAACTTGCCAAGGCTCTTGTTGGCGGATGCGACCTCGCGCTCGCCTTGGAGCACGTTAATCTCCACCGAGGTCTGAAAATTCCCGGCCGTGGTATAGATCTGGCTGCGCTGCACCGGCAGCGTGGTGTTGCGGTCGATAATGCGGGAGAACACGTCGCCCATGGTCTCCACGCCAAGGGAAAGCGGCGTTACGTCCAGCAGCAGCAGGCCGTTCACCTGCCCGGTAAGCACGCCGCCCTGCAGCGACGCGCCGATGGCGACGCACTCGTCCGGGTTGATGCCCTTGCAGGGGTCCGCCCCCGTAAGGCGCTTCACGGCCGCCTGAACGGCGGGGATCCGGCTTGAGCCGCCCACAAGCAGCACCTTGCTCAGATCGTTCGCGGTCAAGCCCGCGTCCGCCATGGCCTGCTTTACGGGGCCCGTGGTCGCATCGACCAAATGACGGGTCAAATCATCAAACTTTGCGCGGGTGAGCGTAAGCTCCAAATGCTTTGCGCCGTCCCGCCCGGAGGCAAGGAAGGGCAGGTTGATCTCGGTGGTCAGGGCGCTGGACAGCTCGATCTTGGCCTTCTCGGCGGCCTCGCGCAGTCGCTGCACAGCCGTCATATCCTTGCTGACGTCGATGCCGGAGCTTTTTTTGAACTCGCCGATCAGGTAATCGGTGACGCACTCGTCAAAATCATCACCGCCCAGATGGTTGTTGCCGGCGGTCGCCAGCACCTCGATGACGTCCTGATTGATATCCAGCACGGACACATCAAATGTGCCGCCGCCCAGATCGTACACCATGATCTTTTGGGCCTGCTCCTTATCCATGCCATAGGCCAGCGCAGCGGCGGTCGGCTCGTTGACGATGCGGAGAACGTTCAGCCCGGCGATCTTGCCCGCGTCCTTGGTGGCCTGCCGCTGGCTGTCGCTGAAATACGCGGGCACCGTGATGACCGCGTCGCTGACAGGCTCGCCCAGGTAGGCCTCCGCGTCGGTCTTGAGCTTTTGCAGGATGATGGCCGATATTTCCTGCGGCGTAAAGCGTTTGCCGTCAATCTTCACGGAATAGTCCGAGCCCATTTTGCGCTTGATGGACGAAATGGTGCGCTCGCGGTTGGTCACCGCCTGACGCTTGGCCACCTGCCCCACCAGACGCTCTCCGTTTTTTGCAAAGGCCACCACGGACGGCGTAGTGCGCCCTCCCTCCGAGTTGGGGATGACGACCGCCTCGCCGTTTTCCATAAATGCGATGCAGCTGTTTGTGGTGCCCAGATCAATGCCAACCAGCTTAGACATACTGTCTCCTCCGTTTCTACAATCCAACAAATAAAGCATAACTCGCCAACCTAAACGGCAGATAAACGCCGCACGCAGCGCGCAAGCCGACGCGGACGCCGCCTGCTGAGTATATCACAGCGCTCACGCGTTGCGCAAACAATTGCGATGTGTTATGATACGCTGGATTGAACCGTAAAGGAGGCCCTTCGCATGCCCATGGACGGGTTGACGCTGACATTTATGACAAGGGAATTGCAGGCGCTGCTTGTGGGTGGGCGTGTTGATAAGGTCGCCCAGCCGGACAGCGACGCGGTGGTGCTGACTGTGCGCAGCCAAGGCGGCAACCATAAGCTGCTGCTGTGCTGCAACGCCAACCGCGCGCGCATACAGCTAACGGAGCTTCCCTTTGAGAACCCCGCCGAGCCGCCGATGTTCTGCATGCTGCTGCGCAAGCACCTTACGGGCGCGCATATCACCGCGGTAGAGCAGCTTTTTGGCGACCGCATTTTGCAAATCGATATGGACACGCTGGGCGAGATGAACGATCGCGTGCGGCGCACGCTGTACCTTGAGCTGATGGGGCGGCACTCCAACCTGACCCTGTGCGATGAGGACGGCCGCATTATCGATTGCATCAAGCATGTCAACAGCGAGATGAGCCGGGTGCGCACGCTGCTGCCGGGCGGCACGTATCAGCTTCCGCCCGCCCAAGACAAGCTGCACGGCGATTCGCTTACCGCCGAGGCGCTGGCCGCGAGGCTGTCCGCCGCGACGGGCACGCTGGCCAAGGCGCTTGCGGAGAACGTATCCGGGCTGGCGACGATCTGCGCCAAGGAGATTTGCGCGCAGCTTGGCGTCTTATCCGATACGCCCGTGCGCGAGCTGGACGCCTCCGCCACGGCAAACCGCTTGTACGCCTTGCTGCTCGCCCTGCCCCAAATGGCCGCGCCCGTGCTGCTGGAGGACGAGTCCGGGCAGTCGCTTGATTTTTTCGCGTTCCCGTACAAGAGCTATCCCGCAGAGCTGCAAAAACGCCGCGAAAGCCTCAGCCTTGCCATGGACGATTACGAGCTGGGACACGAGCTTCAGCAGCGCATGCGCCAGCGCGCGGGCGGCCTGCAGCACACGGTCAAGACGGCCCTTGAGCGGCTGGAAAAAAAGCGCGAGCTCCTGCGGGACACGCTTTCCCAGAGCGAGCAGGCCGAGCAGAACCGCGTGTACGGCAAGCTGCTGACCGCCAACCTGCACCTGCTTCAGCGCGGGCAGGAGAGCGTGACGCTGACCAACTACTACCTGCCGGACGCGCCGGAGGTCGCCATCGCACTGTCCGGACAGAGCACGCCCGCGCAGAACGCGCAGAGCTATTTCAAAAAATACCGCAAACAAAAATCCGCCCAGCAGTACGCCGCGGAGCAGCTCGCGCTGGCAGACACGGAAATAGAGTTTTTGGAGGGTGCGCTGGAGGATATCGACAAATGCACCAGCGCGGCCGACTTGGCCGAGGTGCGCTTCACCCTGACGGAGCGCGGCTATGCGCGGCCCGACCCCGCCCAGCGCAAGCGGAAAAAGCTGCCGGAGGGCAAGCCCTATCGCTTTGCGGCAGCCGACGGCGCTTCCATCGACGTTGGCAAAAACTCTCTGCAAAACGATCGGCTTACGCTGCACGCCCGTCCCGACGAGACTTGGCTGCACGCGCAGGGCATCCCCGGCTCGCACGTCATCATCCGCTGCGACGGAAAGCCCTCCGACGGAACGCTGCTGCAGGCTGCTAAGCTGGCCGCGTATTTTAGCAAGGGGCGCAATCATCCGGCCCAGCCGGTGGACTGCACGCTGCGCCGATACGTAAAAAAGGCGGCCGGCTCGCCCGCCGGATTTGTTACCTACACCAACTTCTCCACCATTCTGGTGGGCCTTACGCGCGAGGACATGATCGCCATCGCCAAGGAAGCCAATCAATGCAGGTAAGGAGGCCGTTCCATGAGCGCTGTCATTCGCACGGCCCAAGTATCGGACGCAAAGGCCGTATGCGAGATTTATAACCATTATGTCGAGAACACCGTCGTCACATTTATCACGGAGCGGCAGTCCGTGGAGACCTACGAGCGCAAAATCGCGCACATCGAGGAGATGTACCCGTTTCTGGTCGCGGTGGAGGATGAAAGGGTCATCGGCTTTTGCTATGCCGATCAGATGCGGCCGCACGACGCGTACCGCTGGGACGTGGAGCTGACCATCTACCTCGCCCCGGACGCGCCCAAGCGCCAAGGCACGGGACGCGCGCTGTACGCGGCCATGTTCCGGCTGCTGGCGCGGCAGGGCTTCCGCAACGCGTACGCGGTTATCACGGTGCCCAACGAGGCCAGCGTTGGCCTGCAAGCGGCCTTTGGGCTGCACCAAATCGCGCTGTTCCAAAACACAGGCTACAAGCGCGGCGCATGGCGCGATGTGGTGTGGATGGTCAAGGAGTTGGGCGACTTTCCGC
This sequence comes from uncultured Oscillospiraceae bacterium, assembly GCA_964408185.1. Classification (GTDB taxonomy): domain Bacteria; phylum Bacillota; class Clostridia; order Christensenellales; family Aristaeellaceae; genus CAYOYK01. The sequence goes on from CAYOYK010000020.1 coordinate 22,749, forward strand.
CGGAGCCGGAGCCGCCGATTCCGTTTGCAAGGCTGGCCCCATCCGAGCGCGAGGCGCTGCTGAACGCATAAAAGAGCGGCGGCCGCGCAAGCGCGAACGTCGCTCCTTGGGCATCCTTTGCGTTGGCCGGGTTACTTCTGGCCGCTCATGGCGCGTTCCTGCTGCTCGATCATGCGCTTGACCATGTAGCCGCCGATATACCCCGCCTGACGGCTGGGCAGATCGCCGTTGTAGCCCTGCTTGAGGTTGATGCCAAGCTCGTTGGCGATCTCAAACTTCATGCTGTCAAGAGCCTGCTTGGCCTCAGGCACCATGCCGATCTTGTTGTTGGAGGAACTGCTCTGGTTGTTATACATGTGATTCGCTCCTTTGCCTGATTATCGGGTTTTGGGGGCGGAGCCCGCCATCTGGCGCTCCGCCTGCTCGATGAGCTTTTTGACCATGTAGCCGCCCACGTAGCCGTTCTCGCGGGAGCTCAGATCGCCATTGTAACCCTGCTTGAAGTTGATGCCCAGCTCCTTGGCGATTTCATACTTCATGTTGTCCAGAGCGGCGCGGGCCTCAGGGACGTTGGTGGTCGCCTTTTTGGCTTGCTGATTGACCATCGGTTGTTTTCACCTCCCAGCCTGTTTTCAACGCTAATTTGCCCCCGCGCTGACGAAATACGCTGCCAAATGTTATCTTGGTTGCGTTTGCAGGGTTTGCCAGCTTTGCATTTTTTGCTTGACAAACCGCGCGTCCATGCTATAATGGTGTTCGATTCCATAGAAACCTATGCCGTAGACAGCGGGTTGGGCGCAAGCCTACAAAAACTCTCCCGCCGAGGTGTAAGGCGGGAGCGATCCCGATTGCGACATGTTCGCCCTTGCGCCTGCAAGGGTTTTCTTTTTGAGAATCACACGATTCTATCAAGAAGGAGGAAACCGTATGAGCAGTAATCTGGAGCTGAAAAAGCAAGTCGTGGCCGACATCGCCCAAAAATTCCAAGATGCCAAAAGCGTCGTGGTGGTGAAGTATTCCGGCCTGACCGTGGAGCAGGCCACCGCGCTTCGCGCGCAGTGCCGCGCCGCGGACGTGGAGTACTGCGTCCTCAAAAACACGCTGGTCAATCGCGCCTTGGAAGGTCTCAAAATCGAAGGCATGACCGACGCGTTGAACGGCCCGTCCGCATTCGCGTTCGGCAAGAGCGACGCCGTGGCCCCCGCCAAGATCATCAACGACTTCATCAACAAGAACAAGACCACCGCCCTTGAGATCAAGGCCGGTCTGCTGGACAGCGAAGCCATCAGCGTTGAGAAAATCAAGACGCTGGCCGAGCTTCCCAGCCGCGAGGTTCTTCTGTCCCGCTTGGTTGGCAGCCTGAACAGCACCATTGGCAACTTTGTGCGCGTTCTGGACGCCATCGCCAAAAAGGGCGAAACCGCCGAGCCCGCCGAAGCCTGACCCCCCAACGACAAATATGAATGGAGGATAACCACCATGACGCATGAGGAATTTATTGCCGAGATTGAAAAATTGTCCGTGATCGAGCTGGCCGACTTGGTAAAGGCCCTTGAAGAGAAGTTTGGCGTGTCCGCCGCCGCCGCCGTCGTCGCCATGCCCGGCGCCGCCGCTGCCGCCGCCCCCGCCGAGGAAGAAAAGACCGAGTTCGACGTCGTCCTCAAGGACGCCGGCGCCGAGAAGATCAAGGTCATCAAGGTCGTGCGCGAAGTCGTCTCCGGTCTGGGCCTCAAGGAAGCTAAGGACCTGGTCGAAGCCGCTCCCAAGACCATCAAGGAAGGCGTGTCCAAGGAAGAGTGCGAGGCCATCAAGGCCAAGTTTGCCGAAGTGGGCGCCACCATCGAGCTCAAGTAATTTCAGCAATGCAAGCCCCGGCGCGGTCGCAAGATCGCACCGGGGCTTTTGCTTGTCCAAAAAAGTGTCTGCGCCGCTTTTTGGAGGCTTGCGCTGTGGGCCTTGCCGTTTATGAGAGCCACATGAAAAAACCGTTAGTTTTTGCCAAAACGCGTTCCCATGTGGGCCCAGCTCTGTTATACTGCCAAGGGTTGAGCGCGGCCCATCGCGCTCGCACAAAGGAGGCCGTACCCTATGAGGGCGGACAGGCAAACGCTTGCGTTGCGCAGGCGCTTTACGCGGCAGTTTTACCGCAGCAACCGGGGAACCTTTCTGTTGGCCTTGCTGGCCGCCGTTTTGCTTGCGGTCGGCGATCTGTTTGTCTCTTGGCTGATGCAGCAGATTATGGATGTTGCGTCGGGCGCGTCGGGAACGCTTACGCTCGCGCAGATCGGCCTTCTATGCGGAGCGACCGTCATCGCCTTTGTCCTTGCGATGCTGCTGGATTACAGCACGCGCCCCCGGTTTATCAAGCGGGCCATGCGCCAGTACAAGGATTACGCCTTTGAGGAAATCACCAAAAAGAGCATCAGCACCTTCTCCGGCGAGAGCACCGCCACCTACCTTTCCGCCCTGACCAACGACGCGACCAGCATTGAAAGCAATTACCTCGCCAAGGTTTTTACGCTGGTGCAGGAGTTCCTTTTGTTCCTTGGCGCGTTTGCCATGATGCTGGCGTACAGCCCGCTGCTGACGCTGGCGGCGTTTGCGCTGTCGCTGTTCCCGGTGATCGCCTCCATGCTGACAGGCAACCGTTTGGCGACGCAGGAGAAGCTGGTATCCGACCAAAACGAGAGCTTCATGGGCCGAGTCAAGGATGTGCTCACCGGTTTCTCCGTGGTCAAGAGCTTCAAGGCCGAGCGCGAGATGCTCCGCCTGTTTGCCCAGAGCAACGAGATCGCCGAGGAGGCCAAGTGCAAGCGCCGCAAAATTGAGATCGTCATCCAGACCATCGGACTGGCCGCGGGGATCATCGCGCAGTTTGGCGTGTTTCTGTTCGGCGCGTACTTGGCGCTGAGCGGACAAGGCGTCACCGTCGGCATGGTGATCGTATTCGTGCAGCTGATGAATTACGTCATCAACCCCATTGCCAGCGTGCCGCAGAACCTCGCCAACCGAAAGGCGGCAAACGCGCTGATCGACAAGCTGGCCGCCGCCGTATACGCCAACGTCCGCCGCGAGGGCAAAGCGGTGGACAACAAGCTGGATACGGCCCTTGAGCTGGACGACGTCCGCTTTGCTTACGAGGGCGGCGCACCTGTGCTGCAAGGCGTGAGCGCCCGCTTTGAGGCCGGCAAGAGCTACGCCATCGTGGGCGGCTCCGGCAGCGGCAAATCCACGCTGCTCAACCTGATGATCGGCGGCAGCGCGGCCTATGGCGGCGAAATCCGCTACGACGGCGACGAGCTGCGCGCCATCAGCTCCGATTCGCTGTATGAGCTGGTGTCCATCGTGCAGCAGAGCGTGTTTGTGTTCAACAGCACCATCCGCGACAACATTACACTCTTCAAGGATTTTGACGAGGCCAAGCTCCAGTGCGCGATCGAGATGTCCGGCCTTTCGCAGATGATTGCCGAGCGCGGCGCGGATTATCCCTGCGGCGAAAACGGCAGCGGGCTCTCCGGCGGCGAGCGCCAGCGCCTGTCCATCGCGCGCTGCCTCCTGCGCGAGACCCCCGTGCTGCTGGTGGACGAGGCCACCGCCGCGCTGGATGCAGCCACGGCCTTTGCCGTAAGCAGCTCCATCCTTGATATTACGGGCCTGACGCGCATCGTGGTTACGCATCGGCTGGAGGAGGCGCTGCTCAAGCGCTACGATGGCATACTGGTCATGCGCAACGGCAAGGTAGCCGAGTCGGGCCGCTTTGACGAGCTGATGGACAAAAAGGGGTATTTCTACTCGCTGTACACGGTGTCGCAGTAAATGAAAAAAAGGGGGGGCGGAGCGCATGGCTCCGTCCCGAGCTCGTCCAATAACCCCGTGAGGGGCTTGGGGAGCCGCGCTCCCCAAATGGATTCTGCCATGGGCGACCTGTGCGCCCACGGCGGCGGCGTTGCGAAGCAACGCTTCCCTACGCTTTTCACCGGCCGCGTTCTGTGAGGGAGGTTCGATGCCGACCGAACAGGTTGCAGGTGAAAAGCGCAAAACTCAAAAAAGGCATAGCCACTTTTTTGACATACTGGCGGGACGGAGCGCATGGCTCCGTCCCGCTTGCTATGCAGATCAGTCGTCCTGAAGGGCCTCGAAGCCCTCTTCCCCGGTACGAACGCGCACCACGTTTTCCACGTCGTACACGAAGATCTTGCCATCGCCGATGTGCCCGGTGCGCAAGGCTTGCTTGATGGTCTCGATGACCGTGCGTACGGGCACCTTGCTGACCACGACCTCCACCTTGAGCTTGGGCAGCAGCGAAATCCCCACCGGCGCGCCGCGGTAGTACTCCGGCTGGCCGTTCTGCGCGCCGCAGCCCTGCACCTGCGTAACCGTAATGCCTGTTACGCCGATGCCGCCCAGCGCATTCTTGAGCGCCTCCAGCTGGCTCTGGCGGCACACGACGGCCACCTTGGTCAGCTTTGCGCCATCCGGCGCGGTTGCGGTGGATACCACGGTCGGCTGCTCCGTCGCGTCCGACAGAATGGGCATGGCGGACATCGTCGGCTCCGGCGCGGGCAGGAAGTCCGCATAGGACGAGGAAAGGCCGTGCTCGCTGCGGTCGAGGCCCTCCAGCTCGACAGCGGGCTCCACGCGCAGGCCGTGGAACTTCTTGATGCAAAGGAACACAACGGTGATCGTCACAGCCGTCCAAGCGGCGACAGCCAATACGCCCAGCGCCTGCGTGCCCAGCAGCGAGAAGCCGCCGCCTAGGAACAGGCCCTTGGTGGCCGTGCCCGCGCCGTTGGAGAACAGGCCCACCAGCAGCGTGCCCAGCGCGCCGCACACACAGTGTACGCCGACCGCGCCCACGGGATCATCGACCTTGAGCTTTTTGTCCACAAACTCCACGCCGTACACCACCGCGAACCCGGAGATGATCCCGATGAGCGCCGCCGCCCAAGGATCAACCGTGTCGCAGCCCGCCGTGATGGCCACCAGCCCGGCCAGCGAGCCGTTGAGCGTCATGGAGATATCAGGCTTTTTGTACTTGACCCACGTAATGAACATCACCGCCACGGTCGCCACGGCCGCCGCGAGGTTGGTGTTTACGAAGATCAGCGAGGCGGAGCCGATCGCTCCGTCGCCCGTCAGAGAGACCGTGGAGCAGCCGTTGAAGCCAAACCAGCAGAACCACAGGATGAACACGCCCAGCGCGCCCAGCGTAAGGCTGTGGCCGGGTATGGCGTTCGGCTTGCCCTTCGCATCGTACTTGCCGATACGGGGGCCGATGATGGCCGCGCCGATCAGCGCCGAGAGGCCGCCCACCATGTGCACAGCGGTGGAGCCGGCAAAATCGTGGAAGCCCAGCTGGCTCAGCCAGCCGCCGCCCCAAATCCAGTGCCCGGAGACGGGATAGATAACCAAGCTGATGATTGCGGAATACATGCAGTACGAGCTGAACTTGGTGCGCTCCGCCATTGCGCCGGATACGATGGTCGCGGCCGTAGCGCAGAACACGGTTTGAAAGATCAGGAATGCCTCCTTGGGAACGCCGGCCGGCAGGATGGCGCTGTAATCGCCCATCGACAGGAAGTCGATGCTCCCAAACAAGCCGCTGCCCGCCCCGAACATAATGCCAAAGCCCACCAGCCAGTACAGCGGCGTGCCGATGGCAAAGTCCATCAGGTTCTTCATGATGATGTTGCCCGCGTTCTTGGCGCGTGTGAAGCCCGTTTCCACCATCGCAAAGCCCGCCTGCATGAAGAACACCAGCGCGGCTCCCAGCAGCACCCACAGGGTATCCAATCCAGAAAACATACCTCCGCCTCCCTCTGTATATAAGCAACGGGGCCTTGATTCTCATCAAGACCCCATTGTCTTTCCAAAAGCTATTCGGTTCAGCCGCGCAGGAAAGCGTCCGCTTCCTCCGCCGCCGCCCGTCCGTCCGCGATGGCGCGCACCACCAGCGATTGGCCCGTGTGCGCGTCTCCGGCCGCAAACAGATTGCCGTCCAGCCGATGGCCTCCCGCCTGCGCAGCCAAGTTGCCGTGCGCGTCCTGCTGAACGCCAAACGCCTCGGCCACAGCGGGGTCGCAGCCCACAAAGCCTGCCGCCGCGAGCAGCAGGTCGCACGGCAGAGCGACCTCGGTGCCGGAAATCGGCTGCATGCGCCCCTGCGCGTCCCGCGCCACGCGCACCGTCACGGCGCGGTCGCCCTCCAGCGCTTGTACGGTGGTCTCGTACACGCGCGGGTCGCTGCCGCTCAGCGCGATGGCCTCCTGCTGCCCATAATCCGTCTTGAGCACGCGGGGCCATTCCGGCCACGGATTGCTCGTCGTGCGGCACTCCGGCGGCTTGGGCATCATCTCGATTTGGACGATTGACGCGCAGCCCTGCCGCAGGCAGGTCGCCACGCAGTCGTTGCCCGTATCGCCGCCGCCGACCACAATCACCTGCTTGCCCCTCGCGCTGACCGTCGGTTCCCTGTTTTCCAGCAGCGCCTTGGTCGCCTCGGTGAGAAAGGGAACGGCATAGCGCATACGCTCGCTTTCCAGCGGCAAGGCGCGGGGCGCGCCCGCGCCGCAGCAGAGCAGCACGGCATCGTACTGCGCCGTGAGGCGCGCGTCCGCGGATGCGTTTGTCACAAAGCGCACGCCCTCCCGCTCCATCAGGCGCAACCGGCGCTCGATCACGGATTTGTCCAGCTTCATGCCGGGAATGCCGTACATCAGCAGGCCGCCGCAGCGGTCGGCCTTCTCGTACACGGTTACGGCGTGCCCCATGCGGTTGAGCAGATCCGCCGCCGCCAGCCCCGCCGGGCCGGAGCCCACCACCGCCGCCGTTCGGCCTGTGCGCACGCGCGGCGGACGCGGCTGCATCCAGCCCATGGCAAAACCCTTCTCAACCAGATAGAGCTCGTTGTCCCGCACGGTGGCCGCGCCGTCGGTTTCGGCCATGTTGCAGGCCTTCTCGCACAGCGCAGGACACACTCGGCCCGTAAACTCCGGAAAGCTGGCCGTTTTGACAAGCCGCTCAAACGCCTGCCGCTCTTGCCCCAGCGCAAGCAGACTGTTCCACTCAGGGATCAGGTTGTGCAGCGGGCAGCCGTAGCGCGATTGACAGTACGGCACGCCGCAATCCATGCAGCGGTCGGCCTGCGCGCGGCGCGTGGCCTCCGGCAGGGGCGCGTGGAACTCCGTCCACACGCGCAGGCGCTCCAGCGCGGGCGCGGCGGGACGTTCCTCGCGCGGTTCGTGCAAATAGGCCGCCTTCATGCTCGTCCCCCTTCCTGCGTGATGCGCTTATACTCCCTTGGGATGACCTTGACGAACTCCGGCAGGCGCGCGGGCCAATCCGACAGCACCGCTTTCGCCCTCACGGAGCCCGTCGCGGCGAGATGCGCCGCCAGCAGGCCGTGCAGCTCGGCGATATCCTCCGCGCGCGTAACGGCCTCGGCAAGCACCAGCTCGCGGTTGAGGCTGCGGCGCAGCGCGCCTGCCTGATCCAGCACATAGGCGACGCCGCCGGACATGCCCGCCGCAAAGTTTTGGCCGACCGCGCCGAGGATCACCGCGCGTCCGCCCGTCATATACTCGCAGCCGTGATCGCCTACGCCCTCGGCCACAGCCCAAGCGCCGGAGTTGCGCACGCAGAAGCGCTCGCCCGCCGTGCCCGCAATGTACGCCCGGCCCGACGTCGCGCCATACAGCGCCACATTGCCGATCAGCGCGTCCCCGGCGGGAAAGCCCTCAGGCGGAATCACAGCCAGCGTGCCGCCGCTGAGGCCCTTGCCCACGTAATCATTGCACACGCCCGTAAGACGGAGCGTGTTGCCCTCGCCAAGGAAAGCGCCAAAGCTCTGCCCGCCGCAGCCCGTCAGCGCAACCGTGCCCGTATGCTCCGGCAGGGCCGCGCCAAACGCCCGGTCCGTGTTCTGAATTGCCATCACATCGCCATCCGACGCGCCCACATCCTTGCGGTCGGTCGCGTCATACGGCGCGGCATGCTCAAAGTGCCGATTGGCGCAGAAGCCGATAAGGGGCTTCACGTCCAACGGGGCGTCCTCGATGGGCTCCAGCCAATCGGCGCGGCCCACCAGCTCGTCCAGCGTGCGCACGCCTAGGCTTGCCATGATGCCGCGCAGCTCCTCCGCCACAAACAGCAAAAGCCGCTCCACATACTCCGGCTTGCCCGCAAAGCGCTTGCGCAGCTCCGGGTTCTGCGTGGCGATGCCGAAGGGACAGGTGTCCTCGTGGCACTTGCGCATCATGCGGCAGCCCATGGCGATGAGCGGCGCGGTGGCAAAGCCGAACTCCTCCGCCCCCAGCATGGCGGCGATAGCGACGTCCCGGCCGGTCATCAGCTTGCCGTCCGTCTCGATGGCGACCTGCCCGCGCAAGCCGTTTTTGCATAGCGTTTGGTGCGTCTCGGCCAAGCCTAGCTCCCACGGCAGGCCCGCGCCATGGATGGACGTGGCCGGGGCCGCGCCTGTGCCGCCGTCGTAGCCGGAAATCAGGATCACCTGCGCGCCGGCCTTTGCCACGCCGGAGGCGATGGTGCCCACGCCGGACTCCGCCACCAGCTTGACCGAAATACGAGCCGCCGGGTTGACGGTGCGCAGATCGTAGATCAGCTCCGCCAAGTCCTCTATGGAGTAGATATCGTGGTGAGGCGGCGGGGAGATCAGCGCCACGCCGGGAGTGGAAAGCCGCGTTTGCGCGATCCACGGGTAGACTTTCGCGCCGGGCAGATGGCCGCCCTCGCCGGGCTTTGCGCCCTGCGCCATTTTGATTTGGATTTCCTTGGCGGAGCGCAGATACTCGCGCGTCACGCCAAAGCGCCCGGAGGCCACCTGCTTGATGGCCGACCCGCGCTCCGTGCCCAGCCGCGAAGGAGCCTCGCCGCCCTCGCCCGTGTTGGACTTGCCGCCCAGACGGTTCATGGCCTGCGCAAGGCACTCGTGGGCCTCCTGCGAGATAGAGCCGTAGCTCATCGCCCCGGTCTTGAAGCGCCTGACGATCGCCTCGGCTGGCTCCACCTCGCTCAGCGCGACGGGGACGCGGCCCTCTGCGCGAATGCGGACAATATCGCGCAGCGTGCGCGGATGCGCGGGGTGCTCCAGCAGCGCCGCGTATTGATCGTAAGCGGCTTGGTCGTCGTTGCGCACCGCCCGTTGCAGCAGGCAGATAACCTCCGGCGAATAAAGATGCTCCTCCGCGCCCGGCCCCGTGCGCAGCTTGTGGAAGCCTACGCTGTCCGGCGTGACGTCCTCCGGCGCGGCGTAGGCCGCCCGATGATGCGCCAGCACGTCGGCCCCGATGCGCGCAAGCCCTACGCCGCCCACGCGGCAGGGCGTGTTGGTAAAGTAGCGGTCGATCACATCCCGGTTCACGCCGACAGCCTCAAAAACCTGCGCGCTCTGGTAGGATTGCAGCGTGGACACGCCCATCTTGGAGGCGATATGCACCGCGCCGTCCACGACGGCCCTTCTGTAATTCTCCACGGCCTTCTCCGGGGAAACGGAAATCAGCCCGTCGCGGGCCATTTGCGCCACCTGCTCCTGTGCCAGATAGGGCTGCACGGCGCGCGCGCCGTAGCCGATGAGCAGCGCAAACTGGTGCGCATCGCGGGGCTCGCCGCTCTCCACAATCACGGATACCGCCGTGCGCCGCTTGCAGCGGATGAGGTGCTGCTCCAGCGCGGAAACCGCCAGCAGCGCGGGAATCGCGCACAGCGCCTCGCTTACGCCGCGATCCGAGAGGATCAGCAGATTCGCGCCGTCCCCGCAGGCCGCGTCGCAAGCGGAAAGCATGGCCTCCACCGCGTCGCCCAAGGAGGCCTCCACGGCATAGAGCATCGAAATGGTGCGAATCGAAAAATCCTTGCCGTGCAAGGCGCGAACGCGCGCCAGTTCCTCGCGCGTGAGCACCGGGGAGGGCAGCTCCAGAACGCGGCAGTTCTCCGGGCCGTCAAAGAGCAGGTTGCCGTCGTCGCCAACGTACACGGTCGTATCGGTTACGTTCTGCTCGCGCAGCGCGTCGATGGGCGGATTGGTTACCTGTGCAAAGCGCTGCTTGAAATAATCGTACAGCGGCGGATGGACCCGCGAGAGCGCGGCCAGCGGCACGTCTACCCCCATGGAGGCAATGGGCTCCTTGCCCGTCTCCCCCATCACGCGCAGCGCGTCCATCATGTCCTCCTGCGAGTAGCCAAAGGCCTTGGCCCAGCGGCGCGCGGCGGCGGGATCCTCCTCGGCGGGGCAAGCGACCCGCGGCAGCTCGCTCAGACGCATCAGGCCTTTTTGCAGCCATTGTCCGTAGGGGCTCTCGCAGGCGATCGCCTCCAGCAGCTCCTTGCAGCTCCACACGCGGCCCGCGACAGTATCCACCGCGAGCAGCTCCCCGGCGTGCAGGCGCGTAAAACGCGCGCTTTCCGGCGCGGGCAGCACGCCCGTCTCCGAGGACAGCACCAGCCGATCCGCCGTGCGGGTGACGCGCATGGGCCGCAGACCGTTGCGGTCGAGCGCCGCGCCCACCGTATCGCCATCCGTAAAAATGACCGAGGCCGGGCCGTCCCACGGCTCCATCAGCGTGGATTGATAGTGATAGAAGTCCCGCACGGATTGCGCAAGCTGCTCGTCCTTGCGCCACGCGCGCGGCATAAGCGTCGCCATAGCGCGCGGCAGCGGCATGCCGTTCATATACAGGAATTCCAGCGTGCCGTCCAGCATCATGGAATCGGACGCGTCCGGGGCAAGCACGGGCACGGCGGCGCGCATCTCCGGCTGCGCAGGGCGCATGGTTTCCTCGCGGGCGTGCATGCGATCGTAATTGCCGCGAATGGTGTTGATCTCGCCGTTGTGCATCAGCATGCGGTGCGGGTGCGCCTTTTCCCAGCTTGGAACGGTGTTGGTGGAAAAACGCGAGTGTACCAGCGCGAGCGCGGACTGATACCGCTCGTCCGTCAGATCCCGATAGAACAGGCGGAGCTGCGGTACGAGCATCATCCCCTTGTACACGACGGTGCGGCTGGACAGCGAGCAGACATACGCGCCCGTGGCCATGCGCTCGTAGGCGCGGCGAAGCAAATACAGCTTGCGATCAAACGCCGCGCCCTGCTCGGTATCGCCGGGGCGGGCCACAAACACCTGCCGGATGCGCGGCATGGCGGCGCGCGCACCCTCGCCGAGGATATCGGGGCGAGTCGGCACATCGCGCCACGCGATCACGCTCATGCCTGCGTCAGCCGCGGCGCGGTCAAAATCGGCCTTGGCCTGCTGCGCGGCGGCTTCCTCCGCGGGGAGGAACAGCATGCCGACGCCGTAGTCCCGCTTTCTGCCCAGCGCCAGCTCCGAGGCGTACAGCGCGTGCGGAATCTGCGTCAGGATGCCCACGCCGTCGCCGGTGGTTCCCGTCGCGTCGCAGCCGGCGCGATGGGCCAGCCGCTCCACGATGGTCAGCGCGTCCAGCACCGTTTGATGGCTGGCACGGCCGTGGATATCCACCACCGCGCCAACGCCGCACGCGTCGTGCTCCTGTGCCGGGTCATAAAGCGGGTATGTCGTCATGCTGTGTCGCACGCTCCTTGAGGATGATCTGAGCCGCCTCCGCCAGCTTGACGCCGAGGGACATGCTCATTTTTTGCAGGTACCGATGGGCCTCGTTCTCGTTCATGCCGCGATGCAGCATGAGGCTTTGCTTGGCCTCGGCCACCTGCTCGTTCTCGGATTTGCTCCGCTTGGGCAGGCGCATTTTGTGCAGCTGCGCCAGCATTTGAACCGCCGCTGTCAGCTCCCCTGCGGAGAAGGGGGCCGCCAGCCGGAAAAGCTCCGGATGCTCGCACAGCGCAAGCCGCTCAGGCCGTGCGACCACCAGCACGAGCGCGTGGTTTTCAATATCATAGGCCAGCTCGTCAGCGGTACGGTCAGCCAAGCGCGCCCCGCATACCACCAGCCCGTCGCCGATGGTATCCAGCGCGCGCAGCACCTCCGCGCCGGTGGCGCAGCGGCGGAAAACCGCCAGCCCTGCGCCCTCCAGCGCGGAAGCAATCAGCCCCCGCCGCTTCTCATCCGAAAAGGCAACGATGATCTTGGCCATGCGCCGCTCCTTAATACATCACAAGGTACTTGCGGATCTCCCAGTCGCTGACCTGCGTGCGGTACGCGTCCCATTCGGCCAGCTTGCCGGCGGTGTACTGCGTCGTCACATGCGCGCCGAGGGTATCGCAGATCAGCGTGTCGGCCGCCATCTCGTCCACGGCGTCCTTCAGGCTGCCGGGCATGTTGCCGATGCCTTTGGCGGCGCGGGTCTCCGCGTCCATGGCAAAGATGTTCTCGGTGGTTTCCTCAGGCGGGGTCATGCCCTTCTTAACGCCGTCCAGACCGGCGGCCAAGCAGACGGCAAGCTCCAAATACGGGTTGCAGGCGGGATCCGGGCAGCGAAGCTCCACGCGGGTGGATTGGCCGCGCGCGGCGGGAATGCGGATCAGCGCGCTGCGGTTGCTGGCGGACCAAGCCAAGTAGCAGGGGGCCTCGTAGCCGGGCACCAGCCGCTTGTAGCTGTTGACCAGCGGGTTGGTGACGGCCGCCATGCCCTTGATGTGCGCCAGAATGCCCGCGATAAACGCATAGGCCGTCTTGGACAGGCCGCGCGCGTCGGAGGGATCCGCAAAGGCGTTCTTGCCATCCTTGAACAGGCTCATGTTGGTGTGCATGCCACTGCCGTTTACGCCAAACAGGGGCTTGGGCATGAAGGTGGCGTGCAGGCCGTTCTTCTGCGCCAGCGTTTTCACGGCCAGCTTGAATGTCATAATGCGGTCGGCGGCGGTAAGCGCGTCGGCATACTTAAAATCGATCTCGTGCTGTCCGGCGGCGACCTCGTGATGGGAGGCCTCGATTTCAAAGCCCATCTGCTCCAGCGTCATGCAGATCTCGCGGCGGGTGCCCTCGCCATGATCGAGCGGCCCAAGGTCGAAGTATCCCGCCTCGTCGCCCGTGGTCGTGGTCGGCGCGCCCTTCTCATCCGTCTGGAACAGAAAGAACTCGCACTCCGGGCCGACGTTGAAGGAGTATCCCATCTCGGCCGCCTCGGCCAGCACCTTTTTGAGCACGCCGCGCGGGTCGCCCACAAAGGGCGTGCCGTCCGGCTTGTACACGTCGCAGATCAGGCGGGCGACCTTGCCGTGCTGCGGCCGCCAAGGCAAAATGGTAAAGCTGTCCAGATCAGGCCGGAGGTACTGGTCGGACTCCTGAATGCGCACAAAGCCCTCGATCGAGCTGCCGTCGATCATGATCTCGTTGTTGACGGCTTTTTCAATCTGCGACGCCGTGATGGCGACATTCTTCAGCTGGCCGAAGATATCCGTAAACTGCATGCGGATAAACTCCACGTCTCCATCCTTGACCAGACGAATGATATCCTCCTTGCCGAACTTGCTCATGGGACAACCTCCTCCAAAAATAAAAAATAGAGCGCAGGGAACCTTTCGCAAAGCCCCCTCGCTCTGTTGGGCGTAGGATAACACCTTGCGGCCCCACTGTCAAGCGATTTGATTGTACTGCGATTGTTTTTCAAACGAGCTTGCGGCTTTCCCACTTATGGCCGTGAAAGCGCACCACAAACAGGATGATGCGGAACACCCAGTCGATCTGCATGGCGATCCACACACCCAGCACGCCCAGCTGAAGGTTCTGGGCCAGCAGGTAGCCAAACACCACCCGAAAGGCCGCCATGGAAAACACCGATACCAGCATGGTGTAGCGCGCGTCGTTGGCCGCGCGCAGGGCGTTTGGCAGCGTAAAGGCAAGCGGCCACAAAAAGGTACTGCCCAGCGCGTGCAGTGTAAAGAGCTGCTTGGCCATACCGGCCGTTACGTCGGTCAGGCTGAAAAGCGCCGTAATGGGATCGGCCAGCAGGATGATGGCCACGTTCAGCACGGACATGCAGGCGTAGGTGAGCAGCAGCAGGCGGCGGGTATAATAGCGCGCCTGTCCGTACTCCCCCGCGCCCGCGCAGCGGCCCACCACCGTAACCATGGCAAGGCTGATTGCCATGCCCGGCAGCACTTCCACGGTGGAGACCGTGTTGGCAATGGCGTTGGCCGCGATGCTCTCGGTGCCGAATGTCGCCACAAGGCTGAGCAAAATCAGCTTGCCCAGCTGAAAGAGGCTGTTTTCCAAGCCGGTAGGCACGCCCACCTGCAAAATGCGTCGGTTCATGTCCCCGCGCCACGTAAAGCGCAGCATGGACGGCATACGGATCATCCGTCCGGGCCGGGCGATCATGCGGCTGATGAGCGCCGCGCCCACCATGCGGCTGACCAGCGTGGCGATGGCCGCGCCCGCCGCGCCCATGTGCAGGCCGAAAATCAGCGCCGCGTTGCCGCCGATGTTCACAAGGTTCATCACCAGAGAGGTATCCAGCGAGGCGCGGCTGTCCCCCATGGAGCGCAGCAGCGCCGCGTTGGCGTTGTACACGCCCAAAAAGGGGTACGACAGCGCCGTGAACAAAAAATACACCAGCGCGCTGTCCATCACCTGCTCGTCAATGGCCCCAAACACGGCGGACAGCAGACTGCGCCGCAAAACCAGACACACGGTCATAATGACCGCGGACACCAGCGTGACCGTATACAGGAGCTGCTTCGCGGCAAGGCCGGCGTTTTCCGGCTCCTTTTTGCCCAAATACTGCGCCGTCACCACCGCGCCGCCTGTCGCCAGCGCGGAAAAGAGCTGCACCCAAAAAATATTGATGGAGTCCACCAGCGAGACGCCGGATACCACCGCCTCGCCGCACGAGGCGACCATCATGGTATCCGCCGTACCGATCGTCACAGCCAAAAGCTGCTCCAGCAGCAGCGGAATAATCAAGCGTTTGAGATCCTGACGGGTAAAAAGCATGACGCGCCTCCTTGCACGTATCCATTTTCCACGAAACGGGAGGGATGTCAAGCCGTTTTTGCGCCAGCGCAAGAGCCCGCATGTGAAATACAGACAAAATACATCGCCCGCGCTTGACACAGCCGGGGCGGCTGTGATAACATCCAACACAATTTCATACGCAAAGCCATGAGGAAGCAAAGTACTCCGACGGCGGCATCCCAGAGAGCGGGCGACGGTGAGAGCCCCGCATGCCGCGCGGACGAAAGAACCCTTCCGAGTCCAATCCGAACGCGCAAGCCAGTAGGAACGGCGTGCAGGCGGCACGTTACAACCGCCGGGGCTTGCTGGAGCCCGCAAAGAAGCAAATCAGGTGGCACCACGGATCGGCGGCATTCGTCCTGAAATATCAGGAGGCCGCACGCATTTGGAGGTGCCTTTATGTGTTCTATCTTTGGGATTCAGGGGAGCCAACTCACAGCCGATCAGCTAAAGCCTTACTTTGACCGCACGGTATCGCGCGGGCCCGACCAGAGCCGCTTTGAGGCCGTTCCGGGCGGATACCTCGGCTTCCATCGGCTGGCGATTATGGGGCTGAACGAGCAAGGCATGCAGCCCTTCCGGATGGACGGGGACGCGGCGGTCTGCAACGGCGAGCTGTACGGCTTTCGGCCCATCCGCGAGCGGCTGATGGCGCGGTACGACTTTGCCGGAGCCTCGGACTGCGAGATCCTGCTGCCGCTCTATTACGAGTATGGGCTGGATCTCTTCAAAACGCTGGACGCGGAGTTTGCGCTGCTGCTGTACGATCATCGGCGCGGCTCGCTGGTGGCGGCGCGCGATCCCATCGGCATTCGGCCGCTGTACTACGGCGCCGTCGGCGACGGCGGCATGGCCTTTGCCAGCGAGCCCAAGAACCTTGTGGGCCTGTGCGATACCATCCTCCCCTTCCCGCCGGGCCATTACTGGGCGGATGGGCAGTTTGTGCGCTACGCCGACCCGGCGCAGGCCGATCAGTTTCGCATGACGGACGAGGCGACCGTGTGCGCGAGCATCCGCCGCAGGCTGACGGCCGGCGTGGAGAAGCGCCTCGACGCGGACGCGCCCGTGGGCTTTCTGCTCAGCGGCGGGCTGGACAGCTCGCTGGTCTGCGCCATCGCTGCCAAAACGCAGGAGCGGCCCATCCGCACCTTCGCCATCGGCATGGAGGGCGACGCGATCGACCTCAAGTACGCCAAACAGGTGGCGGATTACATCGGCAGCAAGCATACCGAGGTCATCATGACGAGGGCGGATGTGCTGGCCGCGCTGGAGCCCGTGGTCGCCGCGCTGGGCACGTACGATATCACCACCGTCCGCGCGAGCATCGGCATGTACCTCGTGTGCAGGTACATTCACGAGCATACCGACGTGCGCGTGCTGCTGACCGGGGAAATCTCCGACGAGCTGTTCGGCTACAAGTATACCGACTTCGCGCCCAGCGCGGACGCGTTCCAGCACGAGGCCGAAAAGCGCATCCGCGAGCTGCACATGTACGATGTGCTGCGCGCCGACCGCTGCATATCGGTCAACTCGCTGGAGGCCCGCGTGCCCTTTGGCGATTTAGCCTTTGTGCGCTACGTCATGTCCATCGACCCCGCGCTCAAGATGAACACGCACCACATGGGCAAGTATCTGCTGCGCAAGGCCTTTGCGGAGGACGCGCTGCTGCCGGAGAGCATCCTGTGGAGGCAGAAGGCCGCGTTCAGCGACGCCGTGGGCCACTCCATGGTAGACGACCTCAAGGCGCAGGCCGAGCAAGCCTACACCGACGCGGAGTATGAGCAAAAGCGCGCGCAATATGACTTTGCGCGTCCCTTTACCAAGGAGAGTCTGCTCTATCGAGAGCTTTTTGAGAAGTATTATCCCGGACAGGCGCGGATGGTCGCGGACTTTTGGATGCCCAACCGGGCTTGGCCGGGCTGCGATGTGAACGACCCCTCCGCGCGCGTGCTCAGCAACTACGGCGCGAGCGGCCAGTGAACGCAAAGCGGCGGACAGAGGGATCTGTCCGCCGCGCGCGCTTTTCCCCTGCAACCCGTTCGGTCGGCGGAAGGCCTCCCTCGCAGAACGCGGCCGGTGAAAAGCGTAGGGAAGCGTTGCTGCGCAACGCCGCCGCCTTCGACGCTCAGGTCGCCGAAGACGGAATTATTTGGGGAGCGCGGCTCCCCAAGCCCTTCGCGGGGGTGATACGCTGGCGACAACCGCCGCGCGTTACACCCGCTTACTCGTCTCCCTCGCCGGGCGACGGGATGACGGGATGATCGTCCGCCAGCAAACCGCTGGCCTCGTCCGAGTCGAGGCTTTCCACGCGGCGCAGCTTGCGCTCGATGCTGCGGGTGCGCACAAAGGCCGTATCGATGGAATCGGTAGCCTGCTGGAGCTTCTCCTGCGTTTTTTGCAGCACGGTGGCAAAGTTGCCAAATTCGGTCTTGACGGCGCCAAGGAGCCTCCACACCTCGGTGGAGCGCTGCTGGATGGCCAGCGTGCGAAAGCCCATTTGCAGGCTGTTGAGGAGCGCGAGCAGCGTGCTCGGCCCGGCCATGACCACCCGCTGCTCCCGCTGGATCTGCTCCGCAACATCGGCGTGGCGCATGATCTCGGCATAAAGGCCCTCCAGCGGCAGGAACATGACCGCAAAATCCGTGGTGTACGGCGGCTCGATATACTTGCCGCTGATGCGCTTGGCCTCCGTGCGGATGGCGGCCAGCAGCGCGCGCTGCGCCGCATCCACAGCGGCCGCGTCCCCCGCTTGGCTTGCGTCCGCCAGCCGCGTGTACGCCTCCTGCGGGAACTTGCTGTCGATGGGCAGATAGACGGTCGCATCCGACTCGCTGCCCGGCAGACAGACCGCAAACTCTACACGCTCGGTCGCGCCGGGCCGAACGACGACGTTCTGCGCGTACTGGTTGGCCGTGAACACTTGCGCGAGCAAGTTGCCCAGCTGTACCTCGCCCCATGTGCCGCGCGTTTTCACATTGCTGAGCACGCGCTTCAGGTCGTCCACGCCGCCGGCAAGCGAATGCACCTCGCCAAGCGACTTATATACCTGCTCCAGCCGCTGGCTGACCTGCGCGAAGCTATCCCCCAAGCGCTTGTCCAGCGTTTCGTGCAGCTTCTCGTCCACGGTCTTGCGCATCTCGTCCAGCTTTTGGGCGTTCTCCGCCTGCATGCGGGTAAGCCCCAGTTCGAGCGTCTGCCGCGTTTTTTCCAGCCTGTTTTCGTTTTGCTGGAGCTTTTGGTCAAGCAGGCCCTCCACGGACTGTATGCGCGCCTCAAACTTGGCGAGGCTGTCCTCGGTCATCTGGTGCATACGGTGCTGGCGGATCTCCTGCGATTGTCCGCTTTCGTAGGATTGCTTTTGCATGGCGCTTAGCTGCGCGCCCTGCTGCTGGCTCACCCCGGTCAGCGTCGCCATCAGGCTGTCGTTTACGCCCTGCACGGCGCGGTAGAGGCTCTCCCGCTGCTCAAGGCCGTTCTGCGTCAGCTGATTGTCCAGCTCGCGCATGCCGTCGTTGAGGTGGTCGTCCACATCCCGCAGGCGAACGCTGATCTCCGCGTTGCGGCGCTGCGACAGCGCCAGCAGCACAATGAGCAGAATCACCAGCAGCAGCAGCGCGCCGCCCACGATCAGCAGCACGATTGATTGATCCAACACGGGCATAGACGCCCTCCTTTGCATCATAAGAAGGAGCCGCCGCTACATTTCGCGGCGGCCCTCCATGGCTTTTGCAAGCGTAATCTCGTCTGTGTATTCAAGGTCGCCGCCCACCGGCACGCCGTGCGCGATGCGCGTGACCAGCAGCCCCATCGGCTTGACAAGCCGCGCGATGTAGCTCGCCGTCGCCTCGCCCTCGATATCCGGGTTGGTAGCGAGGATGATCTCGGTTACATGCTCGACGTTCAGCCGATTCAGCAGCTCTTGGATGCGGATATCATCCGGCCCGACGCCCTCCATGGGCGACAGCGTGCCGTGCAGCACATGATAGGTGCCGTTAAAATCGCGCATACGCTCGATCGCCGCCACATCGCGGGGATCGCGCACCACGCAGATTTGGCCGTTGCGGCGGCTCTCGTCCGCGCAGATCGCGCATTTATCCTCCACGGCATAATTGCCGCAGACCGAGCAGTAGCGGATGACCTTGCGGCCCTGATAGAGCGCGGAAGCAAGCTCCCGCACGTCCTCCAGCGGCATGCTGATGATGTGGTAGGCCAGCCGCTGCGCGCTCTTCTGCCCGATGCTGGGCAGCTTGGACAGCTCGGTAACCATGCGGGTGATGGGCTCAAGCTGCTGTGCCATCGCTTAAAAGAGGCCTCCCATGCCGCTGGGCGCGAGCTTGCTCATCTCGGCCTGACGGGACTCCTCGCCCATGCGCAGGGCCTCGTTGACGGCCGCCATCACCATGTCTTGCAGCATTTCCACGTCGTCGGGATCGACGCATTCGGGCTTGATGGTCAAGCCGGTGACCTCATGCTTGCCGTTCACGGTCACGCTCACCATGCCGCCGCCCGCCTGCGCAGTATACTCCTGCACCTCAAGGCTCTCCTGCGTTTTGGCCATCTGCTCCTGGAGCTTTTGGGCCTGCCGCATCAGCTGCTGCATGTTCGCGCCGCCGCCGAAGCCGCCAAACTGATTTTTCGCCATGGTACCGTCCTCCTGTGCTTATGCTTTATGCAGCGTCAAATCCGCCGATACGCCCGTTACGCGCACAGTGGGCGCGGCGGTATCGTCGTCGGGCGCTTCCTCGATGCCCTCCAGCTTGACCTTGCCGCTGATGGAGCGAAGCGTGATGTGCGCGCGCTCCACGGGCGCGGCGATGCTTACATCGCCGGAAACGGAGGTCAGCTCGATCTGCTCAAACGCGGAGGAACAGCTCAGCCGCACGTCGCCGCTGACGCTCGTGCCCTTGACGGCTTTGGTCTGCACATTGTCCATATGGATATCGCCGCTGATGACGCGGAGCTGGAGCGTATCGCAGGTGAGGCTCTCGGCGTGAACGTCGCCGCTGACGGAGCGCAGCTTGAGCAGCGGCGCGGTGAGCAGCGTGGCGCGCAGGTCGCCGGAAACGGTATCAAGCACCTGCTTGGAAGCGTTCAGCTTGCGGGCGCTCAGCAGGCCGCCGATGGTATAGGCGTGGATCTCCTTATCCCAAGTGCGGGGCACGCGCACGCAAATCTGCATCCACGTGCTCTCGGTAAAGTTGCTTAGGCTGATCCCGTACTGGGGCTGCTCCACCACCAGCACGCCGTCCTTGACGAGAATGCGCAAATCCTCCACCGAGCGCTCGTCGCCCGCGACCAGCACCTGTATCTTTTGCACGTCGTCGGCAAAAATCTCAAGCTGCGCCCAGTTGAGGTGTACGGCGATATCGGTAAGGCCGTCCGTATCAAACATCAGGTTCCGTTCCATGGCACTTCCTCCTTTGGGATGCAAGAATCGCAAATGAATACCTGTACATCATAGCGGATTTTTACTGAAAAAGCAACCGTCAATCCGTCGAGCGGATGCGTTATCCCTCGTCGGGCCAGCGGCAGGCGGCCATGTCCACGCGGCCGTCCGGCAGAAAGGGCACGCCCTCGTCCCTGAGCATGGCGCGCCGAAGCGCGGCGTACTCCCCGCCCGCAATCGAGCCGTCGCCCATCACCACGCGCTGCCACGGCAGATCGCTTGGGCAGGCGCGCAGGGCCCAGCCGACTATCCGCGCGCCGTTGGGCCTGCCCAGCATCCGCGCGATGCGGCCGTAGCTTGTCGCCCGCCCGCGGGGAATCTGGCGCATCAGCTCATATACCTGCGCATAAAACTCACTCATCGCCTTGCTCCCCGCGCGCGATGCAGGGCAGCCGCAGGCGATACAGCACGCGGCCGTCCCTTGCGCCCGTGTGCGCGAACCCGCGTTCCTGCACGATATGACGGCTGACGGCCTGTCTTGGGGCGCACTCCGCCGCCAAAAAGCCCACGCCGCTCCGAGCCGCGTGTACAATCAGCGCGTCGGTCAGCTCCCCGGCGTAGCCCTGACGCCAGTTCGCCTGTCCCAGCACCCAGCCGATCTGAAAGCAGCCCACGCCGTAGGGCTGATAGCGCACATAGCCGATCAGCTTGCCGCTATCCTTGCGGCAGACCGCGTACACGTTTGGCGGCTCGCATTGGCCCGCATCGCGGATCAGCTCGCGCGTCTGCGGCAGAGAGAAGGGCGGCCCGATGTATCGCATGACCTCCGGGTCCGCAAGGATGCGGTGCAGAGCCTCCGCGTCCGCTTGCGTCAGGTTGCGAATCAGCAGTCTGGATGTTTCCGTGCGCATGGCGTTCTCCTTTGCGTCTGGCGGATAAAAGCAGGGAGGCTGCTCGTGGCAACCTCCCTGCGGAGCGTTGGTCTTGGCTTAGTACATGCCGCCCATGCCGCCCGCGGCGGGCGCGGGAGCCGGTTCGGGAGCGGGGATATCGGTCACGAGGCTCTCGGTGGTCAGCACCATGGCGGCCACGCTGGAGGCGTTTTGCAACGCGGAGCGGGTGACCTTGGTGGGGTCGATGATGCCGCGCTCGACCATATCCACATACTCGCCCTTGAGCGCGTCATAGCCGTAGCCGTTCTTCTTGCTGTTCTTCACGTTCTCGACGATCACGCTGCCCTCGATGCCCGCGTTTGCGGAGATCTGGCGCAGGGGCTCCTCCAGCGCGCGAACGATGATCTCAACGCCGGTCTTGGCGTCACCGGCAAACTTGCTTTCCTCGGCCTGCACCTTGGAGAGCACGTTCAGCAGCGCGATGCCGCCGCCCGGAACAATGCCTTCCTCCACGGCGGCGCGGGTCGCGGCCAAAGCGTCCTCGATGCGGAGCTTGCGTTCCTTCATCTCGATCTCGGTCGCGGCGCCCACCTGGATGACCGCTACGCCGCCAGCCAGCTTGGCAAGGCGCTCCTGGAGCTTTTCCTTGTCGTAATCGCTGGTGGTTTCGGCGATCTGGGCGCGGATGCTGGCAACGCGGGCCTTGATGTCCTCGCTGGAGCCGGCGCCCTCGACGATGGTGGTGTTTTCCTTATCCACCTTGACCTGATGCGCGGTGCCCAGATCGGTCAGCTTGGCGTCCTTGAGCTCAAGGCCCAGCTCGTCGCTGATGACCTGGCCGCCGGTCAGGATGGCGATATCGCGGAGCATTTCCTTGCGGCGATCGCCAAAGCCGGGGGCCTTGACGGCCACGCAGGTGAACGTGCCGCGCAGCTTGTTGACA
>CAYOYK010000021.1:0-44218 GCA_964408185.1 uncultured Oscillospiraceae bacterium
GTTGCATTGCGCTCTGGTGCGCCGTACTAGTTTAATCTATTGTCGACACTATCTAAGGGATACACAATATCGACTTAGCGGATGCAGGAGCGATTTACTCATGCGCTGGTGCGAAGAAGCTGCTTGATACTTACCACTTGTATTTACAATTCAAACACTCAAACTGCTTGCCAATTTTTCCGCTTGCTAGTCCCCATGTCAGGACGGAAGCCGTTCGTTTTAGAGAGGATATGGGTTTTATATTGGTGCTCCCACAAGTGGGGCAACGAGGGACGCACGCCTCTTCTTGCTGATGTTGTTCACGACGCGCAAGACGGGCGTTAAGACGATTGCAAAGGTCGGCAAATTCTCTCGCGTACTGGTAAATGGGATCCTTTTGCTCTTGAGTCATAGAATCGAACTGCTCGTGGGTTACTTTGACTTCGTGACTTAGTGTGCGAATCGCTCCGCCGCAGTCTTTGTGTAACATACGGTTGGCCGGATCACGATCAAAAAAATGAGCAACCTCTCCGCATTTATCGCAAACAAGCATGTATATTTCTTCGTCCGCAGGATTGATATTTGTTGTGTCTCTATTCATTATTGTCACCTCACATGTTAATAATGGAATTATATATTGCCTTTCCTGACGTGTCAACAGAAATGGCCAATCTTTACTTAAGCCTCGTGTCGATATTCATTACAGAAAAAAACAGCCAAGGAGAACTTGAACTTGGCAATTTTTTAACGGGCACAAGAAGCTCGTGCCAACAAAGAATAAGTCTTATTCAAGAGCAAGCGGAAAGTGCTTGTGGAGTTCTCTCTTATATGAATGACAAAGGAATAAGCGCACATCAGGCTTGCGCAGACCAACTTGCCGACGCTTACAGAAAGTTGGCCGAGTCTGGCGAATTAACTGAGACAGCAATAGCGGGTGTCGAATCCGCCGCACTAAACGGCGAGACAGGCTTTGGCAAAATGAAAAAAGGGGCAAAGAGTCTTGGCGTGTCTCTAAAAGCTATGGGCAAGGCTGCCTCTGCCGCCTTGATGAACATGGCTATTATATGGATTATTTCAAAAGCCATTGAGCTCCTCGTTAAAGTAATCGACAACGCCGTCCATGCCGAGGAGCGGGCCATTGAAAGAACAAAGGAACTCACGGAAGAGTGGGAAAAGGGTGCAGATGTCCTGAAGAAGCAGAAAAAGGCCGTAGAAGACAACGGGGAAGAGAATGAGAAGTTGTCGAAGGGCGTCAACCCGCTTACGAACGATAATCTGACTTTGAACACAGATGAGTACGCAAGATATTTGGAGCTCACCAATCAAATAGCCAGTTAATTCCCCACGCTGGTATCCGGGTATGACGCAGAGGACAACGCAATTTTGTTTGTAAAAGGGTCTCTTGCTTCCCTGAATGATGAGTATGAAAGACTGGCTGCCCTTGAGCGGAATAAGGTGCTTAATGAGGCTGGCGAAGCCGTCGAGCCGCTCTTTTCCGATGATGGATATGTGATTCGCACGAAAGACGGTTCTCCGATGCTTGACTGTAGCATGCGAGGCTGTGTTTCCGCAGCCTAAGCATGCACTACAAACGAAACGTAGGCAGCCTTTTCGGATTTGTAGTGAGAATGGGAGACATATCCGGGAAAATGAAACGGTTCCATGATATCCAAAGGAAAACAAAGCGGCCCTGAGTTGCAATCAATAAAGGCTTAAAAATAAAGAAAAATTTGGGATGAATGATCCTTGCGCAAAAAGTGAGCCATGGCCACAGAAAAATAAAAAATGAATTAATCGGAAAAAACAATGCCATATTATACATTTTCAAACGAGGGAACGTGTGCTATGCTTGCAATGAAATTGAACCGATTCAATATATGGGGGAACGACTATGAACAACACTTGGCACACCCGCTCCAGAAGGCGATTTTTTCTTGATTTTCACATTGACGACTGGAACGACGAGTTCCTCTCCATGTACGATCCTGAGGAGTATGCGGAATGCTGCTTTCAAAGCGGCGCCACGGCCGCGACGTTTATGGCCAATACTCATTCCGGAATGCTGAACTATCCCACCAAGCTGGGCGGAAAGATTCATCATGCCTTTGAGCACAGGGATGCGCTGCGCGATACAATTAACGCGCTGCACAAGCGCGGGCTTGACGCGATTGTATACTATGTTTTTGTTTATGTGGTGGACTATTGGGATAAGCATCCAGAGGCACGGACGGTGCGCGCGGATGGCCGCGCAGTAAAGCAGCGTGTGGGTACCAAAGATGGCGAGCCGCGTTTTGCGACCTGCTGCATCAACGATCCGGGCTATCGCCGTCAGTCGCTCGCGGAGCTTGCGGAGATTTGCGACGAGTATGATTTTGAAGGCGTTTGGCCGGATATGACATTTTGGCCCGGTATCTGTGTTTGCGAGAACTGTAAAGCGCGTTATCGCAACGAGGTCGGCAAAGTGATCCCAACAGCAGTCAATTGGTTTGATCCCGATTTCTTACTGTTTGTGCACACGCGCCAACGCTGGCTGACCGAGTTTTGCAACGAGGTTTCCGATGTGGTACGGAAGCGGAAGCCGGGGATGAAATTCGCGCAACAGTCGCTGGGCGTTACCAGCGACTGGGTGGGGGGTTCGTCGGTAGAATTGGCGGACTGCTGGGATTTTATGTCTCAGGATCTGTACAACGATCGCTTTGGGCTCTCCTTCTCCAGCAAATTGTTCTATTCTTTAAGCAATATCAAGCCCTATGAGCGAATCAATTGTTGGAATTATCCAAACATCCACGAGCATGTTGTAACCAGAACCAGAGATGAGCTATATCAATTGGCCTACAACACAATGATGCATGATGGCGCGCTGACGATCATCGACCAAATCGATCCCGTTGGAACGATTCATCACACAAATTATAAGACGATGACAAGCGTTTTTGATACGATCAAAGCATATGAGCCCTTTCTGGGCGGTGAGCTGCGGAGCGACGTTGGGTTATATTATAGCTTCCATTCTAAGTTTGACAAGTCATGGAATGGTCGTGATTTGACGGATGTCTCGTTGCTGTTTGAATGGCAGAACGGCGGAATGCACAGCTCTATGGCGGACATGGCTGAGGACGCGCATATGAGAACAACGGCCGAGGCGGCCAAGACGCTTACGCTGCACCATGTTCCATACGGCGTTGTAACAAAGAAGAACCTGCGGGAATTGAACTCTTATCGCGTGGTCATACTGTCCAACGTTGTTATGATGGACGAAGAGGAGATGCAGGCACTTCGTGAGTACGTTTATGATGGCGGTTGCCTGTATGCCAGTAAAGAGACCGCGACAATCACGGATAGCGGCGTTCATACTGGCGAGTGCTACTTATCGGATGTTTTTGGCGTGGACTATATTGGCCTTACAGAGTCTGACTATACATATGTATCCCCGACGGATGAGGGACGAAACGAGTTTCCGAACGCGTTCTCCGCAAAGTACCCAGTTACGGTTCCAGACAGCCAAATGCGGGTACGGCTGAATGATAATGCGGATGTGCTTGGCACCCTGACCCTCCCATATCACTACCCGTCCATAGATCGTTACGCCAGTATCTTAACCACGCCTCCGGGAAAGTACACAGAGTTGCCGGCAGTGATTGAGCACCGTTACGGCAAGGGACATGTGATATACTCGTCTGCAGTGCTTGAAAACGGCGGGCATGCCACGCAACGCGAGGTTTTTGCCAGACTGATCCGTCGGCTCTCACCCTCTTTCTGTACAGAGGTTGTCGGTTATCCCACTGTTGAGGTGACGCGCTTTGAGCAGGAGAACCGGACAATGATCCATATCATTAATTCTCAATCGGAGCTGCCGAACATACCCATCTATAACATGGAGCTCAAGGCGAAGATGAACGAGCGTTTACCTCGGTCGGTTACGGAGGTACCGGGCAATACGCCGGTTGAGTATCGGATGGATGGCAATACGCTGATCGTCACGGTTCCTTGCTTGAAGGATTACGTGCTGTTGCAGGTGGTATACGAATGATAGATAGGGGCGATGTTTCTATGAACAGAACTGTGGCGGGCAATGAGATCAAGGCTGTATATGAAAAGGGCGAGGGAATCCTTCAACTGAGGCCCGCATTCGTGACAAGGGCGTTTAACCAACCAGGTTTTCGTTTGAAGCTACATCCCAGCGATTACTATGCTTATGGCGTAAAAGCCGGCGCGGTAATGGAGAGGTGGTTTAGCTCCGTAAACAGGGCAAGGAATAACAACCCAGATCGTGATGACGAAGGCCTAAGCTATGTCAACGGGCCGTGCGGCGAACAGTTTCTGCTGAAGGACGCGGTCGAATATTTAGCCGGTGATCTGATAGGCGAGGAGCTTCAAAAGAAATATGGCACATGGCCGATTTTTGCCAAGTTCTTTGACTATCGCAAACCTCTGTACTTTCATTTTCATCCGGGCGACGAGGTGGCCCGGAAGGTTGGCTGCTCCGCCAAACCGGAGTGCTACTATTTTCCGCCGCAGCTGAACAATTATGTTGGTGATCGGCCCTCCACCTACTTTGGCTTTAACCCGGAGGTGACGAAGGAACAGATTCGAGAAAAGCTGAAGCAATTTGGAACAAATGACACACACATGCTGACAGTATCCAGAGCGTTTGATTTGGAGGTTGGCACGGGATGGTATGTACCCTTCGGCGTGCTGCACGCGCCCGGATCGCTGCTGACGTATGAGCCGCAATGGAGCACCGACCTAAATTGTGTGTTCGAGAATATCGTATGCGACGAGACCTATGGCGAGCGGTTCCTGTTCGACATCTGTCCGTCCGATCTGCCGGCTCAGGATCGTGTAGACTACGTGATGAATGCTGTGGACTGGGATAAGAACTACGACCCGGACTTCAAGCAGCATTACTTCCGTCCGCCCGTTGTGCTGCCGGTATCTCAGGAAGGGCTGACAGAGAAATGGATCTGCTATGGCAACGATTATATCACGGCCAAGGAGATCACCCTTGATCCGGGCAGCTCCGCAACGCTTATCGACCGCGCGGCGTACGGTTGCGTGATGGTGCAGGGCTTTGGCAAGTTTGGCACGTTTGATGCCGAAGCGGTGAACCTGATGCACATTGGGGACATAACGCGTGACGAATACTTTGTCGGCAAGGCTCGCGCGCAAGAGGGCGTTAAGCTGGAAAACAAAAGCCGGGTGGAACCGATGGTGATCCTACAACACTTTGGGCCGGACAATGCTATGCCTATGAGTCAGGAGGGGTAACATGGATAACAAAGCCAAGCTGGCTAAGGCGTTCCCCATTGGCGTCAAGTATGGACAGCACCGAGACATGCAGGAGAAATACTGGGATTACGATTTTGCCAACATGCGCGCCTGCGGCATTGACGCGCTCCGCGTCCATGCGTTCTGGGCGCCCATGGAGCCGCGCGAGGGCGAGTATGACTTCGCGCAGTATGACCGAATCACGCGCAAAGCCGAGAAGTATGGCATTCAAATTATGTTTACGCTGTACCTGATGGCTTCGCCTGAGTGGATTTTTCAAAAGCATGCGGACAGTCGATTTGTATCCGGTAACGGAAAGGTTTGGAACTCAAACCAAGGTACGGATAATGCGCAAGGAGGGTGGCCTGGCCTGTGCTTTGACAGCTTGCCATTCCGCAAGACGGTGGAAGCGTTTGCTGGAGTCTTTGTAGAGCATTATCGTGGAGACCCGAACGTGCTGGCAATCGACATCTGGCATGAGCCTACCGACGAGGCTGCGCAGGGCATACAAAGCGGGAATTGTCTGGATGCGATTTACTGCTACTGCAAGCATTCCATCGCCGGCTTCCGCAAATGGCTGCTAAGCAAGTACGGCGACTTGGATACACTGAACCGCGTATGGACGCGCCACTATCTGTCGTGGGATATGGTGGAGCCCCCGCATAATGTGGGTACGTTTACTGACTGGCTGGATTGGAAGACCTATCGGCTGGATGCGATCTCGAATCAGGTTCATTGGCTGGGCGCGATTGTGAAAAAATACGACCCGGAACGCGCCACCTCTGTCCATCTTGGGATTATTGAGATGGGGCATCCCATTACCCATTCCAACGATCATTTTCGTATTGCGGACGCGACGGATATGTTTGCCTGCTCGCTTTACGACGCGATGCATGAGGATCTGGCCGGGTTCACCGGGGATCTGATGCGCTCTGCGTGCGATAATGGCCCGTTCTGGATTGGCGAAACGGGCACAGGCTCCGGCCCCATCTTCTCGCTTCTTGGCTGCCCGCCGGAAAGCTATCATTGTTTTGCACGCCCTTTGCAGCCTGAGCAGATTTTCAAGCTGACATGGAGCAACATTGCTCACGGTGCGAAGGGCATCTTCTTCTGGGCGTGGCGTCCCGATATCAGCACGCTGGAAACCCTTTCCCTCGGCTTTACGGAGCGCAATGGCGAGGGCACAGTGCGAACGCAAGCCTTGAAAGCGTTTACGGACGTGTTCCGTCAATATCGGGATCGGTTGGCTGAAGCGTTCGCGCCGAAAAGCGATGCTTGCATTTTGTACAACATGGATTCGATGATTATTGAGGGCGTTGTTTCGCTGAGCATGCGCCAGTTTGAAGGTCAGCATTTCAAGGATATGGACGCCTTTGTTGGCAGCTATCGGCTGTGCATGAAAAACGGGATTCAACCCGACTACATTAGCAAGGAAAGGCTGGAGGCAGGCGGCCTAAAGGACTACAAGCTTTTGATCCTTCCCTACAGCATCAGCATTGGCGAGGATACCGCAAAGGCGATCCGTGTGTTTGTGGAGAATGGCGGCATGGTCATCAGCGATGCGATGCTGGGCTTCTTTACAGACGAGGGCTGGGGCGCCGAGGTTTGTCCGCCGCACGGGCTGGATCAGGTGTTTGGGCTGAGCACCAGCAGTGATTATCATCTTGTTTCCCGTTGCGACGTTGTAGGCAAGTCCGACCGATATAGGGACGCAGGATGCCATGTCAGTGAGAAAATGCGCTTAACCAACGACGCGGAGACAGTTGCAAAGTTTTCGGACGACACGCCGGCGCTGGTCGCACATACATACGGCAAGGGGCGGACAGCGTATCTTGGCACCATCTTCTTTGCAAATGTCGCCAATGAAGGCCTGTCTAGGACAAACGGTTTGTTCCGCCTTTTGCTGGATCAAGTTGGATATCAACCGGACAAGACGATTGACGGCCCTGAGGCGGACGAGATCATCGAAGTGCGCAGGTTGATTGGCAATGCGGACGAGTTTGTGTTTCTGATCAATCACACCAATAAGAAACAGGCCGTGACGGTCTGCACGCGTGTATCTCGCACAGGAACCATGGAGGAGATCCTCGCGGGCCGGGCTTGCTCGCCTGTGACCGGCGATACGTTGGTTCTTGCGGAAGAAATGGAACCACTTGAGGTGAAGGTATTCCATATTCATCAATAGTCGGACAGAATGCAAAAGAAGGGAGCAGAACCATGGCAGAGAAGAAAATTACCATTCGGGAAATCGCTAAGGAAGCGAACGTGTCAACGGGGACAGTTTCACGCTATCTCAACGGCGCGGCAAACCTGCGCAAGGATGCCAGCGAACGAATCGAGCAGGCGATCGACAAGTATCACTACACACCCGATCGTTCTGCCAGAGCGTTGAAGAGTGGCAAGAGGAACCTTATCTGCCTTGCCTATCCGGAGTCGGACAACCCTTTCTTCTTTAATATTGTCAGCGCAATCGAAGAAAGTGTACGGAGGTCTGGCTATAGCCTGATGATTAACCACACGCATGGCGATCCTGCCGAGGAGCTAAAGGTGCTCGCTCTCACCAAGGAAGGGATCATGGACGGGTTGATTCTTGTGAATTTCAACTACACCCCTGAGCACTTCGACGCATTCAAGCGAGTAGGCTGTCCGCTGGTGATCAGCTCGCTGTGTATCTCTCCGTACGGGGGCGGCACAGACGATTCCTTCGATTATATAGGCATCGATGTGTTCTCGGCACTGCATATGACGACCAAGCACCTGATCGATCGGGGGCATCGAAAGATTGCCTACATCGGAGGCCCGCAGGAGATGTGCGTATTCCGCGAGAGGTACGAGGGCTACAGCAGCGCTTTGGTTCAGGCCGGCATTGAGGTAGATCGAAAGTACTGCTTTCTGGGCGAGTATGACGAGCAGGCCGGCTATGATGCGGGGAAAGCGATTGCTTCAATGGCGGATCGACCAACGGCCATCTGTACGGCAAGCGACGTTATCGCCATCGGCGCGATGATTGCGTTACGAGAGCACGGTGTGAGCATACCTGGGGATATTGCGGTTATCGGCTTGGACAATATTAGCTTCGACAGGGCGTTGACGCCGCAGCTCTCCTCCGTTTGCATGCGGCAGGAGGACGTGGGTCGGTGTGCCGTTGAAATGCTGTTCAGCCGCATTCAGGGAAACGACGAAGCGCCGCGAAAGGTTATCTTCCAGCCCGAATTGATTTTGAGAGAGAGCAGCGACACCTGCTGCGATACACACCAAGACGACGGACGCAAATGAGAGGCGGAGCGCAAATGAATGGTAGCAAGACAAAGCGATGGAAGCGATACATGCCATTGTATCTGATGTTCTTGCCGGGCGCAGTTTATTTAATCATCAATAACTACATACCTATGGCAGGATTGGTGGTCGCGTTCAAAAGCTATACGGTGCGCGATGGGCTGTTTGGAAGCGCTTGGAACGGGCTGAAAAACTTTGAGTTTCTGTTCCGCACGCCGGACGCATGGACGATCACACGGAACACATTGATCTTTAATGTCGCCTTCATCATACTGAACAATCTATTGGGGATCCTGTTTGCGATTTTCATTTGCGATATTAAACGCAAATCGATGAAGAAGATATATCAGAGCGCAATACTCTTCCCGTATCTGATGTCCACGGTAATTCTTGGCTATATCGTTTATGCTTTCCTCAGCCCGGCCTCCGGTATGATCAACAACAGCATACTAAAGCCGTTGGGTCTGCAGGAGGTAAGCTGGTATTACAAGTCGGAGTACTGGTGGTTCATCATTATCTTTGTGAATGCGTGGAAAAATGTGGGATACGGCTGCCTGATCTACATTGCAACGATTAACGGAATTGATCCGTCGCAGTATGAGGCGGCCGTGCTGGATGGCGCAAACAAATGGCAGCAGATTCGCTTCATTACGCTTCCATCAATCACATCTACGCTGATTACGTTGATTCTGCTGTCTGTCGGCAAGATATTCTACTCTGATTTTGGGTTGTTCTATCAGGTACCCAGAGACTCCGGCATGCTATACGCAACGACGAATGTAATTGATACCTATGTGTACCGAGGGTTGATGAAACAGGGGAATATCGGCATGTCTGCCGCGGCGGGCTTTTATCAATCCATATGTGGGTTTGTGCTCGTAATTACTGCGAACATGCTGGTACGCAAGATCGACAAAGACAGCGCGCTGTATTGAGGTGGAGTATGAAAAAGAAAGCATCTGGCTTTAACATTCTGGCCAACACAGTTATGCTGATTTGGACGTTTATCGTTGTCGCGCCGTTTGTGCTGCTGTTTCTATCCTCTATTACGGAAGAAAAGACGCTTGTGCTGAACGGATACTCCTTTTTTCCAAAGAGTTTCTCGCTTGACTCCTATGCGTATATCCTGCGCTCTCGAAACACGATTCTGAGATCGTATGGCGTGAGCATACTGGTCATGACGATCGGGACTGCGGTGAACCTGCTTCTTACCTCGTTGATGGCCTATCCGTTGTCTGTGAAGAATCTGCCTTACAAACGGGTGCTGAACTTCTTTGTGTTCTTCACGATGCTGTTCAACGGCGGTATTGTTCCTTCTTACCTGATGTGGAGCGGGTTCTTCCATATTAAGGACACCTTGTGGGCCCAGCTGCTTCCTAACTTACTAATGAATGCATGGAGCGTGCTGCTGATGCGCACGTACTTTACCACAAGCATTCCCGATGGAATCTATGAAGCCGCCGAGATTGACGGGGCGTCCCACTTCGTGGTGTTTACCAAGATCGTTCTCCCTTTGGGGAAACCGATCCTGATCACGATGGGCACATTTGCCGGCTTGGCTTACTGGAACGACTGGACAAACGGGCTGTACTACCTTGTAAAGAATGAAAAGCTGTACAATATTCAGAATCTGCTCAACCAAATGATTAGCAATGTACAGTATCTTACCACGGCGGAGGCTACATACGCCTCCAGCGCCTCCACCGCCATTCCCTCCACGGGGATTCAAATGGCTATAGCCTTTGTGGCGATTCTGCCCATTATGATGATTTTTCCGACGTTCCAAAAGTATTACGCAAAAGGCATTACTTTGGGCGGCTTAAAGGGATGACCTCCTGTTGCACCGTTACTCACCGCGATGGGATCGCGGAAAAAATAAAAGGAGTGTACCTGTATGAAGAAAACCCTCGTATCTCTGTTGCTCACGCTTGCCATACTGGCGACGCTTGCGCCCGCGGCGATTGCGGAAGACGTCACCAAGACTGCCATTGGCGAGTACACTGCCGAGAACCCCTATCATCTGGTGTGGGCCTTCCCAGAAGTATACGCTCAGGACCCGGATGCCCGCGATGCAGTGCAGGCGGCGATTAATGCGAAAATGATCCCTGAGTATCACATTGAAGTGGAATTCCTCCCGCTTCAGTTTTCCGATTGGCAGAGCAAGCTGCAGCTGATGTTCACAGGCGGCGACGAGCTGGACGTGCTTCCCATTTACTTTGAGCAAGCCGCATCGTGGATCAGCATGGGCGCGCTGGTTAATCTGGCTGACTATCTTGATACGCCGGACGGCGAGAAGATCAAGGCTGTGCTTGGCGACCGAACCACGGTTGGCGCGATGAACGGCGTTGTGTATGGCTTCCCGGCGCAGAAGGAATCTACGCAGGTTGGCGGCTTGGTTCTTGATGCGGATATCTGCGACGCGCTAGGCATCACGGAACAGTATGGCCTTGAGGATTATGACGATGTGTACGACGGCACCTATCACACATGGGCTGAGGCGGAGGAGATCCTCGCCAAGGTGAAGGAAGCCTATCCCGATGTTGCGCCCCTGTATCTGGGCAATGACGATGCTCCCCTCAAAACCTTCCTTCAGTTTGACAACCTGATCGATAGCTTTGGCGTGTTGGATTGGAATGCGGATCACGGCACCACGACGGTTGTAAACCGCTTTGAGTGCCAGGACTATGTTGATACGATGAAGATGCTGGCCGATTGGTACGACAGGGGTTACATCTATAAGGACGCTGCGATTGACACGCAGGGTTGCTGGACATTGATGAAGGCCGGCAGCATCTTCAGCTTCGCGGCGATGATTAAGCCTGGCTACCTCGCCGAGAAGGAAGCCTCCATCAATCGCCGAATCTATGCTTTCTTTGTCTATGATTCCTACCATACACAGAACACTTCCACCGACGTCAACTTCTTCAACACCGGCATCTCCACCAACAGCAAGGATCCTGAAATGGCGTTCAAGTTCGTTTCCGCTCTGTATACGGACGCTGAGCTTATGAACCTCTGGCAGTTTGGCATTGAAGGCGAGCACTATGTTGTGCTGGATGACGGCACCGCATTCTACCCCGAAGGCGTAGATGCAAGCAACTTCAAGTACAACCAGGGCACCGGCTGGATGATGGGAAATCAGTATATTGGCTATGTGTGGAACGATGGAACCAAGGATGCTACCTACTGGCAGCAGCTGGCGGAGTTTGATAACTGGGCGGAACCCTCCGCAGCTTTCGGCTTCATGTGGGATAGCACGGAATACGCTACGCAGATTACTGCCCTTAACAATGTGAAGAGCACCTACATTGCAGCGCTGCAGACCGGTAGCGTAGGAGCGGCCAATGTGGATGCGACATTGGAGGCTTTCAATCAGGCCCTGTACGCAGCGGGACTTCAGGACGTGATCAATGCAAAGCAAGCTCAGTTTGACGCGTGGCTTGCAACTCAGGCGGAGTAAAGGTAGTTAACAAGGCCGGGGGACGATTACTCGCCCCCCGGCTCTTAACAAACGCCTACAATGATTATGAACTGCAAGAGGAGTCGTGCTATGCAAAGCTCACAGGTATTTCCCGATGGGTTTCTATGGGGGTCCTCCACCAACGCACAGCAGTTTGAGGGTGGCTTTGATCAGGGAGGCCGCGGCCTGTCTATCGCGGATGTGCGTACAGGAGATGCTGGATTTCGCAATGCCAGCGATCAAGGATACGAGAAATTCAAGACGGCGAGCGATCATTACCATCATATGGCGGAGGATATTCGTCTGTTTGGAGAGATGGGTATGACAATTTATCGCTTTTCCATGAGTTGGAGCCGTATCCTTCCAAATGGCAACGACGCGGTACCGAACGAGGAGGGCCTTGTATTCTACGATCAGATGCTTGCAGAGTTGGAGAAGTATGGCATTCAACCTGTGTGTACACTGTATGC
The DNA here is from genome assembly GCA_964408185.1 of uncultured Oscillospiraceae bacterium. GTDB lineage: Bacteria > Bacillota > Clostridia > Christensenellales > Aristaeellaceae > CAYOYK01. The sequence continues at coordinate 12,454 of CAYOYK010000021.1, forward strand.
TTATGATTGTCCGGAGGCGCTTGTGCGTCAATATGGCGGTTTCCGTGATCGACGGATTATAGATGACTATTGCCGCTATGTAGATATTGTAAGCACCCGATTTAAGGGACGGATCAAGCACTATGTTCCCTTCAACGAGCAGAACACGATGGCTGGGATCAGCCTCTACGCGATGGGGATCGAGGCATGCAGCGATGAAGAAAAATTTGCTGTTGACCACAACCTAAACCTGTGCTGGGCAAAGGCAACGCGTATCATACATCAGAACGATCCCGACGCGAAGGTATCCGGAAACCTGTGCAATGTCTGCACCTATCCGGCAGACTGCAACCCAGAGAGCATCCGGCAGGCTGATATGCAAAACATTACTTTCGGCTATGCATATGCAGATATTTTTGCTCGGAAAACCTATAGCGCATTTTTCTATTGCAAGTATCCGAACGTGAATACGGATACGATCATTATGCCGGGAGATATGGAAACGATTGCTGCGGCGGAGCCAGACGAGCTGTCGGTTACATACTATATGAGTAATCTGGCTTGCGCAAACGGTGAACGGTCGGATACTTTGCTGAATACCAAAATGAGCAACCCGTATACCAAACAAACAGAATGGGGCTGGAATATTGATCCATATGGATTTGAACATATGCTGATTGATCTTTGGCATCGTTATCAATTGCCTATTCTGGTTTTGGAAAATGGACTGGGTCATACCGATATCGTGGAACCCGATGGGAGCATCGCAGATGAATATCGCATTGAGTATCTCCGCAATCACATTACAGCGATGCGAGAGGCGATCGGCTTGGGTGCAAAGCTGGTTGGGTACTGCACTTGGAGCGCGATTGATCTGTACTCCACACATGAAGGATTCTCCAAGCGTTACGGCTTTATTTATATCGACGAAAACACGCTGACTCGAAGCAAGAAGCAAAGCTACGATTGGTACCGGAATGTTATTGCGAGCAATGGCGCGGAGCTTTGATACGGGAGCGGCGCAATCAAGCAGAATCGAATGAAGGAGAAGTCATGAAGATCGTTTTTGCATCGGATCATGTCGGATATGAGCTTAAGTTGAAATTGATGGACTTCGTTTCATCAATGGGACATGATACGATGGATGTTGGCACGCACGGAACAACGCGCACCGATTATCCGATCTGGGGGAGCGCCGCTGCGCTTGAGGTCATGGCGAGGAATGCGGATAGGGGTATCATTTTATGCGGAACCGGAGTGGGAATTGGTATCGCTGCCAACAAAATCAACGGCATTCGGTGCGTTACCTGCTCAGATCCCTATTCGGCGGAGCTGTCCCGTATGCATAACAACACGAACATGCTATCCATGGGGGCGCGCGTTGTAGGGGATGAATTGGCCAAGATGATAACCCGGATATGGTTACAGACGGAATTCGAAGGCGGTCGTCACCAGCGGCGACTGGATGAGATTTCCGAACTGGAGACACGGCAGAGGACGCTGAGGGGTACAGAGGAATGATGAGCAGCATGCTTTCACTCTCGATGATGTGTGCGGACGTAGGGCGGCTTAGCGAACAACTCATTGAGATGGCGTCTCAGGGCGTGGAGTACCTGCACATGGATGTAATGGATGGTGAATTTGTTCCAAATTTTGCATTGGGTACGGATTTTTGTGCGCGTCTTAAAAAACTTTGCACAATTCCACTGGATTATCACCTGATGATCTGCAGACCGGAGCAGAAACTTGATTGGTTCCCAATAGATGTCGGCGATAGAGTATCAGTACACTATGAATCAGGCTGCCATATCCATAAAGCGCTGCATGAAGTGCGCCGTAAGGGTGCAAAAGCAATGGTCGCGCTCAATCCGGGCACACCCATTCAAGTGCTGACATATTTAGTGGACGAGCTGGACGGCGTATTGCTGATGACGGTCAACCCCGGCTTTGCAGGCCAGAGGTTGATTGAAGGAATGATGAATAAGATACGGGATACGCGAGCATTCCTCGATGCATGCGGCCACCCGGAGATCGACATTGAGGTAGATGGAAATGTGAGCCTGCTCAATGCAGCTAGGATGCGCAGCGCAGGCGCAAACATACTGGTGGCGAGGACGTCCGGGGTCTTTTTGCCGGAAGGTGGGCTGGCAGAGCATATTGCCGCGTTTCGGGAAGCCAGCCGTTGAGATACGCTTTGGGCGGGGGGATAGAAATTGTATGTAGCAATCGATGTTGGCGGCAGCGCCATGAAGTATGGCCTGCTGTCGAGCGAGTATCGGTTTCTGGACAAAGGAATGACACAGGAGAGGATGAGCTCACCGGAGGAGTTCGCGGCGTGCGTTCGCCGTATCTACGATCGCTATGCAGGGTGCGCTAAAGCCGTGACTGTGAGTTATTGCGGCGAGTTGGATCCTGAGAATGGCTATGCTTATTCCGGCGGCACGCTGTCATTCAACACCAATGTCGAGCTGCGCATATTGCTTCAGGAAGCATTGCCCGTGCCGGTGATGATTGAAAATGACGGCAACTGCGCTGCAATGGCGGAGTGGAGCAATGGGTGCCTCAAGGGTTGTCAGAATGCTGTGACATACGTATTGGGAAGTGGCGTTGCGACGGGATTGATCCTAGATGGAAAAATCTATCGCGGCACGCATTTCTCAGCCGGTTTTGCCAGTGGCATGATCACAAGTCTCCGGGAAGTCATGGATCGGGGCGAGGTGTTTGGGCATATGGTTGCCGGCACCAGTGGCGATGCGTATCGTCCCGGAAATATTATGGCTGCCGCAATTGGGTATCTTGGATTGACAGCGCCGTATGCGTATGCAAAAGGTGTGCCACAAGGCTCTGTCAGCGGGGAGGATTTCTTTGCGGCGCTCCATGCTGAGGATCGAACGGCAAATCTAATCATGGACGAATTCTGCCTTGCCTTGGCTGGCTTTCTCTATAATACGCAGTGCCTGCTGGATGTTGAGGCAATTGCCATTGGAGGCGGTATCAGCCAGCAGCCCGAACTGCTGAAACGTACACAGCAGCATTTGGACGAGCATTACGCCGCGCTCTCCGAGATGGGCGTAATCACGCACGCGCCAAAACTCCTTTGCTGCCATTATCGCGCCGATGCCAACTTAATCGGGGCGCTGGCGTTCTATCTGGCGGCACATCGCAACTGACGATTGGCTGGGAGCCTCGTCGCGGTTGCTCGTGGCGGTTCGCCGATCCAGTCCGTTGCGCGTATGCATACTTATCCATAGGGTATTTGATCTTCTTTGCCATTCAAGAGCACGGAGAGCAAAAACGCACAGACAAAAGGAAACCCGCCTACCGTAACGGTTGGCGGGTATTTGGCGGAGAAGCCGGGATTTGAACCCGGGCGGCGCGTTAGCACCCTACTCCCTTAGCAGGGGAGCCCCTTCGGCCACTTGGGTACTTCTCCATAGCCGATCCATAGGAAACTGGCGGAGAGAGAGGGATTTGAACCCCCGGTGCCTTTCGGCATCACTGGTTTTCAAGACCAGCGCCATCAACCGCTCGGCCATCTCTCCATCAATTGGAACCAGCAGGTGCTATTATAGCGTGTTAGGAGGAATCCGTCAATCCTTTTTTTCTGCATCCTTCTATTTTTGTGAATCCTGATGATTGTCCCCGGCCTTTCTCTGTGTTGACAAAGTCCTGCATGGGCGGCAGGATGACCGGGGACGGGCAGGATTGACGGGTTTCCTGCTGCCGGGTGCGCGCTTCCACTCGCGGCGCTTCATTCCCAAAGCGCGGGCAGATCGTTACGAAATGCGCGCCACGCTCTGACGCTCTACAAGCCGCACCGGCATGGTGAGGCTGCGCTCGGCCTGCGCGCTGTGCTCCGCTGCCGCGATGAGCAGCTCCGCCGCCTGACAGCCGCGCAGTGTCACGTCCTGATGCACCGTGGTGAGCTGCGGGCTGGTCAGACGCGCGATGTACAGATCGTCAAAGCCGACGATGCTCACGTCGTCGGGCACGCGCCGTCCGGACTCGTTCAGCCCGGAGATGATGCCCGCCGCCAAGATGTCCGCCGTGGCAAAGATGGCGGTGTAATCGGTACGTTGGGCAAGCTCCCGCCCCAGCAGCGTGCCGCGGTCAATGCCGATTTCCACGCCGTACACATCCTCGTGGCGCGGCTGGAGGCCGTACTCGGCCAGGGCTTGCTTGTAGCCCTCGTAGCGCTCGCGCAGCACGCCCTCGCCGTAGATGGGCGGGCCGCAGAACAGAATGCGTCTGTGGCCCATTTCCAGCAGGTGCTTGGTGGCGATGTAACCGCCCTTGCGGTCCTCCAGACGGATTTGGGGAATATCGTCCAGCACGTAGCTGTCCACCAGCACAAACGGCGTGGACTGCCGCTTGAGCTCCTGATAGAAATCGGAGGGGAAGATCCCCGTGAGAATCAGCCCGTCGAGGTTCCAGTTGTTCAGCAGACTCAGCAGCTCCGGCGTGGAGTCGATGGTGCGCATCATCATATAGTAGCTTCTTTCGCGCAGCAGCTGCTCAATGCCCGCCAAAAGCGCGCCGTGGAAAGGATCTTGGAAGAACCCGCCGCTCTCCAGCGGAACCAAATGGTTGATCACCCCGATGATGTGCGACGAGTTGCTTACCAGCGCCCGCGCGGAAAGGTTGGGCGTGTAGTGCATATCCTGTATGGCTTGGTTGATGCGGGCGATCATCTCCGGCGAGACGCGGCCCGAATTGCCCCGGATGACGTTGGATACCGTGGTGGCGCTCACGCCCACCGCATTGGCGATGTCCTTGATGGTGACCATGGGCAGCCCTCCTTTGCACCGTTTTGTCCAGTATACCATAAACGTACTTCTGGTGAAAAGTACCGAAAGCAGAAAAAGAAAAATAAAAATTTTACGTTAAACCTATTGACGAGGCAGGAAGGATGTGGTACACTCTGACCAAGTTGAACGTAAAACCTTCTGGAGGGAAGGAATCCTTCGGTCGCGGGTGAGGGAAAGGCGCCACATCATCCCCAAAGAAGAGGTTCGTCCGGGAGATTTAACGTAAAACGTCGGTCCGACGGATGCCCTGTGCATCCTCGGAAAAGGACAAATCTGAAGGAGGTTCTCCCATGAAAAAGCTGGTCGCGCTGGTTCTGACCCTCTGCCTGTGCCTCACCGCGTTCTCCGCGATGGCGGAAACCGTGCTGAAGCTGGGCATCTACCCCGAAGATGTGGATACCGCCGCGGTAGAATCCCATGAGGTCTATCTGGCTGAGTTTGCCAAGGAAATGCCCGATGTGACGGTGGAGAAGGCGCATTACAAGTACGCTACCGATACCTTCATCTCTCTGGCGGAAGCCGGCACCGTTCCCACCATCTTTGAAACTTGGTTCACCGAGCCCAAAAAGCTCATTTCCGGCGGCTTCGTGGCCGATATCACCGATATTCTGGACGAGCTGGGCTGGACTGATAAAATGAACCCCTCCATCCGCACGCTGCTGAGCGATGAGAACGGCCGCATTTACGGCGTTCCCCGCAACGGCTACGCGCTGGGCCTGATGATCAACGCCGAGGTCTTTGCCGACGCCGGCTTGGTGGATGAAAACGGCTATCCCATCTACCCCAAAACTTGGGACGAGCTGGCGCAGACCGCCGTTACCATTAAGCAGGAGACCGGCTCCGCCGGCATCGTGATCTTGGCCAAGGATAACGCGGGCGGCTGGCACTTCAGCAACATCGCGTGGTGCTTTGGCGCGACGCTGGAATCTCAGGATGCCGACGGCAAGTGGACTTGCGACCTGAACAGCCCTGAGGCCGTTGCCGCCATGCAGTATGTGCGCGACCTCAAGTGGAAGTACGACGTGCTGACCGCCGATCCCACCAGCGAGGACTGGGGCACCGGCTTCACCCAGTTGGGCACCGGCGCTGCCGCTATGTACATCGCGGCGAACGACGCTGTGTCTAACCCCATCACCAACGGCTTGGATATCGCCTCGCTGATGATGGTTGGCATGCCCGCCGGCCCTGATGCTTCCTACAGCCTCTTTGGCGGCACCCCCTACATGTTCTCCTCCACCGCGACCCCCGAAGAAATCAAGGCCGCTCTGAAGTACCTTGAGATCATGGGTCAGGCGCCCGTCCTCACAGACGTCTCCAAGGCCGGCCTGATCGCGGACGCCGAGTACCGCAAGGGCGCCGGCATCCCCATCATCAACGAGTTCCCCACCTGGATCGACGCCGACCTCATTGCTGCCCGTCAGGCTGTTGTGGCTGATTACAGCAACGTGGACCCCGCCATGTACCAGAACTACTTTGATACCGTCGGCCAGCCTGGCAACCTCCGTATGGAAGAGCCGCAGGAAGCGCAGCTGCTGTACGCCGAGTACACCAAGGTGCTGCAGGCTGTGCTGACCGATGAGAACGCCGATGTTCAGGCCCTCATGGACACCGCGGACGCCAACTTCCAGGCCCTCTTGGACGAGAAGGTCAACAACCAGTAATTCCTCTTACTCTCTGGCCGTCGCGGACGGGGCGACACGCCTCGCCGCGGCGGCCTCTTCTCTATCCGTTTACGAAGGAGCGATCCGTATGGTCGGGCGAGTCGTCAGCAACCGTGGTATCACGAACGTAAAGGGGAAAGGGCAGCTGGGCGCATGGGGCATTATGCTTCCGGGAATTATCCTGTTTGCGTTCTTTATCTGGGTTCCGCTGGTGGAGGCGCTCTCGCTGTCGTTTTTTAACACCAACGGCATGCGCGTTCAATCCTTTGCCGGGCTGGGCAATTACATCTCTACCATTCACTCGCCGGATTTTTGGCCGGCGGTCAGCAATACCTTTATGTATCTTGTGTGGTCGCTGCTGATCGGTTTTCTGCTGCCGATCGTACTGGCCCTGTTCATCAACGAGTCCGTGCGCTGCAGGGGCATCTATCGCACGGCGGTCTATTTGCCCAACATCGTGCCAAGCCTTGCCACCGTGTTCCTGTGGCGCTTCATTTTCCGCGCGGATGAAAACGGCGCGCTCAATATGCTGCTGAGCGTATTCGGCATCGGCGCGCAGGATTGGCTTAACAACTCCGCGCGCGTCATCCCGCTGATCGTGGTCACCATGACGTGGAAGGGCGCGGGCTCGACGGCGCTGCTCTATCTGGCCGGAATGCAAGGCATCGACCCGGAGCTGTACGAGGCCGCCGTGATCGACGGCGCAAACGTAAAGCAGCGCATTTTCCATGTCACCCTCCCACAGATTTTCAATCTGGGCCGCACGCTGCTCATCCTGCAGGTGATCGCGGTGTTCCAGATCCTTTACGAGCCGTTGGTAATGACCGCCGGCGGCCCCAACAACGCGTCCGTATCGTTGATGCAGCTGGTGTATCGGTACGCGTTTGACTATTACGATTACGGCCGGGCCAACGCTGTGGGCGTGATGATCGGGATCGCCCTGCTGGTGCTGACTGCGGTGTACAATAAACTGAGCAAGGAAAAAGATATGTGAGGAGGCGCTCGCCATGAAGGCATCCCTGTTTACCGGCGCGATGCGCCCCTACGACCTGCGCAAACCGGGCGTGCGCATCGGCTATGTGATCATGACCATCGCGTGCATCGTCGCCGCCGTGGTCGCGCTGGCTCCCGTCATTTGGGTGATTCTGTCCGGCTTCAAGGATTTGAAGGAATTTACCCGCGGCATCCGGGGCGCGGACAAACGCTATCACCTTCAGCTTCTCCCGTCCAACTGGTCGCTGGATGAGTACATTGCCACTTGGAACCAGATGAAGTACGTGCGCTACTACCTCAACTCCTTTATTGTGGTGTTGGGCAGCATGGTCTGCGCCGTGCTGTTCAACGGACTGCTGGCCTACGGCATCAGCCGCCTCAAGCCGCGCGGCTACAAGGTGATTTGGGGCCTCGTGATGGGCACCCTCATGGTGCCGGCGACCACCAGCATCGTGCCGCTGTTTATCAACATTACCAAGATGGGTCTGTCCGGCAGCTTCGTCATGCTGTGGCTGTCCGCGGGAGCGAGCGCATTCTACGTGGTGCTGTTTAAGAGCTTCTACGACGCCATGCCGGACAGCCTGCTGGAGGCGGCGCGTCTGGACGGCTGCAACAACCTGCAGCTTTTCTTCAAAATCGTGTTCCCGCTGTCCATGCCCATCAACATCGTGATTCTGATTTACGCGATCAACGCCGCGTGGAGCGACTTTCTGCTGCCGTACCTGCTGCTCAGCAATACCAAGCTGGAAACCGTCATGGTACGGCTGTTTACCTACCGCACATCGGACAAGGTCAACTCCATGCACATCATCAGGGCGATCGTGTTCTCCATCATACCGCCCATTCTGCTGTTCATCGCGTTCCAGCGTCAGATCACACAAAACGTGATGTCCGCGGGCATTAAGGGCTGACCGAATAGAAAGGGGAGACCCTCGTGGCGAAGTCTGCCGACCGCTACTTTGTATTAGACGCGCAAAAAATTATCGAAAAAGGCTTTGATCCCTCCCGCGCGCTGGAGAGCGAGTCCATCTTTTCCCTGAGCAACGAGCACATGGGTGTGCGAGGATATTTTGAGGAGGGCGGCGGCGCGAGCCTGCGCGGCTGCTACTTGGGCGGCGTATACGAGACCCAGCCCATCCGCGCGGAGACCAACTATCGCGGCATGGTGCACCGCACGCACTACATGGTCACGGCGGCCGATTGCCTCGCCACCGGCCTGACTGTGAACGGCGAGCGCCTCGACCTGACGGCCTGCGAGGTCGGCAGCTTCCTGCGCGTGCTCGATCTGCGCACGGGCCTGCTGAGCCGCAGCTTTGTGTGGCAAACCAAGCGGGCGGGCCGAGTGGAGGTTTGCTTTGAGCGGCTGCTGAGCATGGAGCACCCCGAATGGCTGGCGCAGCGCATGACCCTCTGCGCGCTGGACGGGAACGCGGACGTGGATCTCGTGCTGGGCGTGGACGGCAACATCCTCCACCAGACCACCGGCAAATGCCAATGGGAGGAGGACGGCGGCGAGCGCGACGCGATGCAGCTCCGCACCGAGACCACAGACATCCGCGTCCGCTACACGCTGTTTACGGACTGCCCTGCGCAGAAGGAGTGGTCGCGCGGCTATCGCAGGCTGGAGCACCACTATGCGTTCCGTCTGGCGAAGGGCGTGGAGACGACGGCTTCGCGCGCGGTCGCCGTGCAGGTGGCCCGCGCGGGCGAGACCATCGCGCCGCCGACCGCCGCGCCGGACTTTGCCGCGCTGCTTGGCGGAAATGCCGCGCATTGGCGCGCCTTTTGGAGCGCCAACGACGTGCGCATCGACGGCGACCCGGAGAACCAGCAGGGCGTGCGCTACTGCCTGTTCCAGCTCCATTCCACCTATCGCGGGTTGAGCCCGGTTGATAACATCGGGGCCAAAGGGCTCACGGGAGAGGCCTACAACGGCCACGCCTTCTGGGATACCGAGACCTACTGCCTGCCGTTCTATCTGCTGAGCGATCCCGCCAGCGCCAAGAGCCTGCTGCTCTATCGCTACCATACGCTGCCGCAGGCGCTTGAGCGCGCCTCGGAGCTGGATTTGCGCGGCGCGTGCTATCCCATCGCCACGCTGGACGGCACCGAGGCGTGCTCGCTCTGGCAGCATTCCTCGCTGCAAATGCAGCCCTCCACCGCCGTGGCCTACGCAGTTCAAACCTATGCCGAGACGAGCGGCGATACGGCGTTCCTCTATCACGAGGGCGCGGAGATGCTCTGCGAGATCGCGCGCTACGTGCTCAGCCGCGGCGGCTGGAACGACGACGGCTTTGGCTTTTACGGCGTGATGGGCCCGGATGAGTTCCATATGATGGTGAGCAATGATTACTATACCAACTTCATGGGCGCGAAGGCCCTGCGCTACGCCGCCGAGGTTTACGCGGCGCTGCCGGACGCGGAGCGCCGGGCGCTGGAAAGCAAGCTATCGCTTACGCCCGACGAGCCAGCCGAGTGGCTGCGCGCCGCCGAGGGGATGATCCTGCTGCGCCGTGAGGACGGCGTGCTGGAGCAGCATGAGGGATACTTCCACCTGCCGCACACCGACGTGCAGGCAATTCCCACAAGCGATTTCCCGCTGTACGACCATTGGAGCTACGACCGCATCTACCGCACCGATATGCTCAAGCAGCCGGATGTGCTGATGGCCATGTTCCTCTATCCGGGGGATTTTTCCGCGCGGGAGAAGGCGGTCAACTATGCCTATTACGAGCCGCGCTGCATTCACGAGAGCAGCCTGTCGCCGTCGGTGCACGCCATTGCGGCGGGCGAGCTGGGTCGGCGCGAGGAGGCCTTGCGCTTCTTCAGCTTTGCGACCCGGCTGGACTTGGACAACTACAACCGCAACACCTGCGAGGGCCTGCACATGAGCAGCATCGCGGCAGCGTGGGTGACCATTGTGGAGGGCTTCGGCGGCGTGCGCTTTGACGGCGGCAGGATCAGCCTTGCGCCGTGGCTGCCGGAGGGCTGGACGAGCCTGAGCTTCTCGCTGCGGGTGCGCGATTCGCTGCTGCGCGTCACGGTGGATGGGAAGGGCGCGACATTTGCCTGCGAGGGAGCGCCGCTGACACTGCGGCTCTATGGCCGCGAAACGACCGTGGGCGCGACGCCCATCACGGAGGCGCAGCCATGAAACAGCTTTTCGCGCTGCTGCTCGCGTTGCTGACGCTTGCGCCGCTCTCGGCGCTCGCGGCCCCGACGATGCCGGATGAAATCCCCCGCAGCAAAAGCTGTGAGGTCATGGCGAACGGCGAGGCGATTCCGGTCATGGATACGCGCGTCAACCTGAGCCGCACATGGACCAGCCGCCCCCTAACGACCACCGCGCCCGTGACGTGGCTGGAGCTGGACGGCCCCGTGGAGCTGCGCGTGCGGTTTGTGGGGCAGCGGATCGACAGCGCCGTCGTTCGGCCGCTGTCAGAGCGGATTGTACCGACCGTCGACGGCGATACCGTCACGTTCGCGCTCGATCACCCCGCGAAGCTGACCGTCGAGATCAACGGTTCGCAGGAGGGCGCGCTGCATCTGTTTGCAGACGCGCCTGAGACCGACGTTCCCTCCGGCGAGGGCGTGACCGTCTACGAGGCCGGTCTGCATGAGATCGGCACCGTTGCGCTGCAAAGCGGCCAGACGGTCTACCTTGCGCCCGGCGCGGTGGTGCGCGGCCAGTTTGTGGCGGCGGAGGCTGAGAATATTCGCATTTGCGGGCTCGGCGTGATCGACGGCGGCGCTTTTGACCGCTGGGAGCAGCAAACCGTGCCCATCGACCTGAGCCGTTGCCAAAACGTCGCCATTGCGGGCATTACCATTCTCGATCCCGCCGCGTGGACGGTCAACCTCTACCATTGCGACAACGTGACGGTGGACAATATCAAGATCATCGGCGCGCGCAGCAACAGCGACGGCGTCACCGTGCAGAGCTGCCGCCGCGTGGCCGTGAGGGACTGCTTTGTGCGCGGCTGGGACGATAACCTCGTCGTCAAGGGCTACGACGGGGACTGCGCCGATATTTCGTTTGAGGATTGTATCCTCTGGACGGATTTGGCCCAGAGCTGCGAGATCGGCTACGAGACCCGCGCCGATGTGATAGAGAACATCCGGTTTGAGCGCATTACCGTGCTGCACGCCAACCATAAGCCCGTCTGCTCCATCCACAACAGCGATCACGCGCTGGTGCGGCATGTGATCTTTCGGGATATTACGGTGGAGGACTGCAATCTGGGGCAGGGCGACGGCGCGGAATACCTGATCGACCTCACCACCGTCAAGTCCCAATGGTCGCAAACCAAAGAACGCGGCAACATCCGCGATGTGCTGCTGGAAAATATCAACGTGCTCTCCGGCAGGGTTCCCGCCGTGCGCATTTTTGCCGCCAAGAAGGACTATACCATCGACGGCGTGACCATCCGCCATCTCGTGCTGATGGGCGAGACCGTCGTCGGCTTCGATCAGCTTCGGTACACGACCAGCCCGCGCAAGCTGGGCGAGAACATCGTCATCGAGCCGTAGCCCTTACGCGAGCGCGTCAAACGCGCGGATCCACTCGCGCGCGATCAGCTGATGTCCGGCGGGCGTGGGGTGGACCCCGTCCGCCAGCCAGTAATCGGCGGGGCAGAGCTTGCAGGCCTCGTCAAACACCGTTTGCAGGGGCACGAACGTCTGCCCGTAGGCCTCCGCGACCCGCTTGGTAACAGCGGCGCGAGAGGCCGTTTCTGTTGAGAAAATACCCCATTTTGCCTCCGTGACGGCGCCGCGCAGCACAAAGGGCTCCAGCAGCATCAGCCGAATGCCGGGCAGGCGCTCCAGCGTCTCCTCCGTCAGCGTTCGATAGATGTGCTCAAAGCGCTTCGCGTCCACGCCGTTTTGAAAATCCACCTCATGCCATACATCGTTGATGCCGACCAGCAGGCTCAGCACGTCGGGTGAGAGGTTCCAGCCGTCGGCCTTGATGCGCGCGTAGATATCCACAATGCGGTTGCCGGAGACGGCGCGGTTGATCAACTCGTGCCTGCCGGGGTCGCGCAGGCCGAGCGCCCCGGAGATCAGCATCGCGTAGCCCTGCCCGATGGACGTCATGCTGCCCATCTCTGTGCTGCGTCCCGCGTCGGTGATGGAATCACCTTGAAAAAGGATTTTCATGTCATAGCCTCCATATGGAATTGTGATGATCCTATTTTACAGGAAATTCCGCTCAGGCGCAACGCTTTTGCCGACTTTTGCGCCGAAAAGACGATTGCCTCTTGCCGTCCGGGCGAATATCGGTTATAATACCTGGAGATACCGCAATACTCATGGATAGGGGAGACGTAGGATGCGTAAACGTGTAATTTTGGCCTTGCTGCTGGTGGCTGTTTTGGCTGTGACCGCCAGCTGCAAGCTTGTCGCCAAGGATTCGGCTGTGGACGCGGCCACCGTGATTGTTCAGGTTGGGGATACCCAGATCACCAAGGCGCAGGTGGAGGCCGAGGCCTCCAACGTGCTGTACCAGCAGGCCTACACATACTACATGTACGGCCTTAGCTACGATACCACCGACGCGGATCACATCGCCACCGCGCGGACGACCGCCATTACCAACCTCACACAGCAGGCCGTGATCGACCTCAAGATCAAGGAGCTGGGCCTCGCCCTTACCGACGAGGAAGCCGCCGCCGTGCAGACCCAGTTGGATACCGATTATGACGGCTACCTTGAGACGACGCGCACCAGCTATTTTGCCGACACCGAGCTGACCGGCGACGAGCTGGAAAGCGCCGTGCTGGAAAAGGCCGAATCGACCTATGGCGCCAAGGACGCGCTGCTGGCCGTCCGCACCGCCACCGCCATTGAGAAAAAGCTCAAGGATCAGACCGTCGCGGATGTCACCGTCACGGACGAGGAAATTGAAACCCAGTACAACACGAGCGTGAGCAACGCCATGGCGTCCTACGCGAACAATCTCACCTACTACGCCAATGATATCAACCAAGGCGCCACCATCTACTACAAGCCCGAAGGATACCGCTTTGTCAAGAACCTGCTCATCGCCTTCACCGACGAGGAAAAGCAGGCGATCACCGACAAAACGACCGCGCTGACCGACGCGCAGACCCAGCTGGAGAGCATCAACACCGCCATAGCCGAGCTGCCGGAGGATCCCGCGGCCGATACCGAGGATCAGGCCACGAGCCGCGCTTCTCTGGCCGAGCAAAAGGCGACGCTTGAGCAGCAGGTGACCGATTATACCGCCGAGCTTGATAAGCTGAAGGCCGACGCGGTCGCCAACGCGCAGCCCACGGTGGACGCCGTACAAGCCGCGCTGGCCGCCGGCGACGATTTTGACGCTGTGCTGACGCAGTACGGTCAGGACGAGGGCATGAAGGTCTCCCCCGCCAAGGAAGAGGGCTACCTGATCTGTGCCGGAAACACCACCTTCGCGACCGAGTTCTCCGACGCCGCGTTGGCGCTTGCCAAGGTGGGCGACGTGTCCGCGCCCGTGCAGACCATATACGGTATTCACCTCATCCAGTACGCTGGCGACGTGGAGCCGGGCGCTGTGCCGCTGGCCGACCTGCGCGATACGCTTCAAGCCTCCTTGCTGACCAGCAAGCAAAACTCCGCTTACACAGCCGCTGTGGAGAGCTGGGTGAACGAGGCTGGCGTAAAGACCTATGCCGATCGCATGAACCAATAGCATAACGCGGGTTTACCGCAGCAAAGCGTCGGAGCGAGTCTCCGGCGCTTTGCCATGTCCGGGCAAGCGCCGCATGGATTTGCCAACCCATCGCGCATATGCTACAATACCGTATCAAGGCAAGGGAGGCACCTAATTGCGCAAACTCACCGAGTACCCGTGGCCCGTCGAGCGCCTGACAAGCCCCGTGGACCTGCTTGTCGTCAGCGACCTGCACGACGCGCCGTTTGAAGACCTGTTCGCTTTCTATCCAAAGGCGCAGGCCGTGCTGGCTCCGGGCGATATCGTCAACCGCTACGCCCAGAGCGACAGCAACGGGCTGGCCTTCCTGCGCGAGTCCGCCAAGCGCCTGCCCACGTTTTTCTCGTTTGGAAACCACGAGTACAGGCTGGATACCTTCGCGGAGTTTTTGCGCGAGGCCGAGGCCACGGGCGCGACGATCCTGCATAACCGATATGTGCGCTTTGGCGAGCTGGCCATCGGCGGCTGGTATCGGCCGATTGGCAGCGCGGCGGAGCAAAAGCCGGATTTTCTGCCGGAGTTGGAGGCTGATCCGGGCTGCCGCATCCTGATGTGCCACAAGCCGGAGGATTACATCCGGCGCCTGTCGCACGCCAAGGTGGAGCTGGTGGTGGGCGGGCACGCTCACGGCGGGCAGATACGCATCTTTGGCCGCGGCCTGTACGCGCCGGGGCAGGGGATCTTTCCTCGATATACGCGCGGCCCGGTAGGGGAGAGGATGCTCGTCAGCACGGGGGCCAGCAACGTGGTGCCCGTGCCGCGCTTGGGCAACCCCTGCGAGGCGATGCTCGTTCATCTGATTCCGAAGGAGGCGCAAGCATGACCCTGCGGGAAATTCACGCCGAGGAGATTGCGGCCTGCGTGGCGAGGCTCTGTATACAGGCCAACACGGCGCTGCCGGAGGATATCGGCGCGCTGCTGGACGCGGCCCGCGACCGCGAGCCGTACAAGCCCGCCAAGGAGAGCCTCGGCCTGATTTGCGAGAACGCGCGTATCGCCCGCGACCGCCCCGCGCCGATTTGTCAGGATACGGGCATGGCGATCGTGTACGCCGAGCTGGGGCAGGACGCGCATATCGTCGGCGGGCTGCTGACCGACGCGATCAACGCGGGCGTGGCGCGCGGCTATACGGACGGCTACCTGCGCAAGAGTGTGGTGGGCGACCCGCTGCGGCGCAAAAACACCGGGGACAACACGCCGGCGGTCGTTCATATCAAGCTGGTCGCGGGGGACGGCCTGCGCCTGACGGTCGCGCCCAAGGGCTTTGGCAGCGAAAACATGAGCCGCCTCGCCATGCTCACCCCCGCGCAGGGCGTGGAGGGCGTAAAGGATTTTGTGGTGGAGACCGCTCGCGTTGCGGGCGCGAATCCCTGCCCGCCGATGGTGCTGGGCGTGGGGCTCGGCGGCGATTTTGAGCAGGTGGCGGCGCTGGCCAAGGAGGCGCTCGTCGAGCCCCGCGAGGGCCCGCATCCGGACGCGTTTTACGCCGCGCTGGAGGACGAGCTGCTGGCCCGCGTCAACGCGCTGGGCATCGGCCCGCAGGGCTACGGCGGCCTGACGACCGCGCTGCGCGTGCGCGTCAAGGCCGCGCCGACGCATATTGCGGGCCTGCCCGTCGCGGTCAGCGTGGGCTGCCACGTCACCCGTCACGCAACCGAGACGATGTAAGGAGGCCAAGCCATGCCCATCCCGATTTCCGCTCCGTTTGCAAAGCGCGCGTTGGCGTGCCTTCGTGCGGGCGACAGCGTGCTGCTCTCCGGCGTGATCTACACCGCGCGGGACGCGGCGCACGCGCGCTTCGCACAGGCGCTGGCAGAGGGTCGGCCTCTGCCCGTCGATCTGCGCGGCCAGACGATCTTCTATGCCGGGCCCACCCCGCCGCCGCTCGGTCAGCCGACGGGTTCCATCGGCCCGACCACCTCGGCGCGCATGGATCCATACACCCCGACAATGCTTCGCTACGGCGTGACGGCGCTGATCGGCAAGGGTCAGCGCGACGGCGCGACGCGCGAGGCCATAGCGCAAAGCAGCGCGGTATACTTTACGGCCATCGGCGGCTGCGCGGCCTACATGGCCGCCTGCGTGCAAAGCTGCGAGGTCGTGGCGTATGACGACCTCGGCCCTGAGTCCGTCAAGCGCCTTGTTGTAAAGGATATGCCGCTCACCGTAGCCATCGACGCGACCGGCGCGGACTACTACGAGCTGGCGCGGCAGGCATATCTGGATACGCTCGCGCGCTGACAAACGGCGACAATACGGAAGAAGCGACGGTCGTGCGGGCGGGATCATATGCCGCGATCGAACCAGCGATGTCATTTTCGCGCTTTGACGCCGAGCCGCTTTTGGCGTGACCGCACGCAGACGCAATCAGATCCCTGCGGTTTGCGCCGCGAGGAGCTTTTCCATCGACAATAAGGCGATGACCCGCAAAGCCGGGAAGAGCCGCATGGGCGCATCCGTCACAAATGCGATTTCTTCCTACGCTTGCAACTTTTTCAATATCTGATATAATAGCCCCGTATCCCCATTCATTAACGCAAGCAAAGAGGAGCATTTGAATATGGAACAGAATCATCCGACCTTTGAGATCACCATGGCAAACGGCGGCGTGATGAGCGGCGAGCTGTACCCGGAGTATGCCCCGCAGTCCGTCGGCAACTTTATCGCGCTGGCAAACAGCGGCTTCTATGACGGCCTGATCTTCCACCGCTGCATCCCCGGCTTTATGATTCAGGGCGGCGATCCCAACGGCGTCGGCACCGGCGGGCCGGGCTACTGCATCCGCGGCGAGTTTGCCCAAAACGGCGTAAACAACCCGCTCAAGCACACGTACGGCGTGCTCAGCATGGCCCGCAGCATGATGAAGGACTCCGCCGGCTCGCAGTTCTTTGTGATGACCAGCGACAGCCCGCATCTGGACGGAGCGTACGCCGCCTTTGGCAAGGTGCTGAGCGGCATGGACGTCGCGGACGCGATTGTCGCGCAAAAACGCGACCGTAACGACAAGCCGCTCGAACCGCAGGTCATCAAGTCCATCCGTGTATCCACGGGCGGCGTTGACTATCCGTTTGAGCAGATGTAATTCCATGTCAATCAATGGGCGCGGCCGATAGGGTCGCGCTCTTTGTGTTGCTATTGCGGCATTTACCGCAATGCGGTATAATAGGGCATCCAATCAGAGAAGGGTCGGTTGTTTCGCGTGCAAAGCCATGCCCGCTGCATCCCTGAGCTGCTAAGCCCCGCCGGGAGCGCGGAAGCGCTGCGCGCCGCTGTTTGCGAGGGCGCGAATGCGGTCTATTTGGGCTATCAGCGGTTTGGCGCGCGCGCCGAGGCCGTCAATTTTGACGACGAAGCCCTCGAGCGGGCCGTCGCCTACACGCATCTGCACCATGTGCGCGTCCATGTTACGGTGAACACGCTGCTCAAGCCCGCCGAGGTGGAGCAAGTTTACGAGGCCCTGCGGGTGATTGCGCTGTGCAAGACGGACGCGATCATCGTGCAGGATCTGGCCGTGGCGCGGCTGGCGCGCGAGTGCTTTCCAACGCTGACGCTGCACGCCAGCACGCAGATGGCCCTGCACACGCCCGACGGCGCGGATTTTGCACGCCGCCACGGGTTTTCCCGCGTGGTGCTGGCGCGCGAGTGCGATTTGGCTACTGTGCGCGCGGTGGCGGCTACGGGGATGGAGACCGAGGTCTTTGTGCATGGCGCACTTTGTTCGGGCGTGAGCGGACAATGCCTGATGAGCAGCATGGCGGGCGGGCGGAGCGGTAATCGCGGCCGATGCGCGCAGCCCTGCCGCCAAAGCGTCACGCTTCAGGGAGAGACGGCGGCGTTCCTGTCCATGCGGGACTTGTGCCTGCGCGACCGTCTGCCGGAGCTGGCATCGGCGGGGGTGGCCTCGCTCAAAATCGAGGGGCGGCTCAAGCGGCCGGAATACGTGGCGGTTGTTACGCGGGCGTACCGCAAGGCGCTGGACGCGCTGGCAAGCGGCTCCTTTGAGCCGGCCGCCGAGGCGGAACGGAACGAGCTGCTGCAAATCTTTCAGCGCGGCGGCTTTACGCAGGGGCATCTCTTCGGCGCGGAGGACGCGGCGCTGGTCTGCCCGGAGCGCATCAATCACGGCGGCGTGGCGCTGGGCGCGGTGCGCGCCGTACGCGGGCCGCTGGCCGAGGTGGCCCTGACGGCCGACCTGCACAACGACGACAGCGTGCAGATTCGCGGCCGGAGCGACGTGGAGCTGCGCTACGCCGGGCCCGATCGTCCTTCCGGCGAGACGGCGCTCCTGCGCCTGCGCGAGCCGGGAATCGTCCGCGCCGGGGACGCGGCCTACAAGCTGGCCGACGCGCTTCAGCTCGCGGACGCGGCGCGGCTGACCGAGCCGCCCATCCCTGTTCGCATGCGGGCGGAGCTTCTCGTGGGGCAGCCCGCGCTGCTGACGGCAACGGACGGCGAGACGCGCATCACCGTGTCCGGCGAGGTCGCGCAAGCGCCGAGAACGCGCGCCTGCACGGAGGATGAGCTGCGCAGGCAGCTATCCAAGCTGGGCGATACGCCCTTCGCCTTGCAATCGCTCGATGTGAACGCGGACGATGTGTTCCTGCCCGTGTCGGCGCTGAACGCTCTGCGGCGGGACGCGCTGGCGGCGCTGAGCGAGGCGCGCGCGGATGCTTTCTTCGGCAAGCCCGTGCCGATTGAGACGCGGCCCGCGCCGTTAATCGAGATGGATACCCGAACGATATCGAGCGATTTACCAGAAACGTTCGGATTACTGGCAACCTCCCCGGACGCGGCCCTTGCCGCAGATCTGCTTGCGGCGGGCGCGACGGCCTTTGCCTTTGCACCTGAGGACATGCGGGCCGACGCGCTCGCGCCGCTGCTGGATCAGCTTCCCGACGGGTGCTGGCTCCAGCTTCCGGCCTTTCTCCCGCAGGCTGATCTGGATGCGCTCCTGCCTCTGCTGGAGGCGCGCAAGGCCTCGCTGGCCGGGGTGATACTGGGCAGCGTTGGGCAGCTTGGCACGCGCTTTCCCATCCCCGCGGCGCTGGGCGCGGGCGTGCCGGTGTGCAATCCCACAGCCTTGAGGGAGCTGCAAACGGAATCGTTCGTCTTTTGGACGCTCTGGCCGGAGTGGAGCGCGGACGAGCTGCTACCGCTGCGCGACGTCTCCAAACCCAAGCTGATCTGCGCCTACGGCCGCGAGACGCTCATGCTGCTGTGCCATTGCCCGGCGCGCGTGAGGCTGGGCCTGCGCAGCGGTCACGCGGACTGCCGCCTGTGCGACGACGGCGCTCCCGGCGCGCTGCGCGGCTGCGAGCTGACCGACCGCCGGGGCTACCGGTTCCCCCTGACGCGCACGCGCACGTCGCGGGGGTGCGTCGTCAACGTGCTGGGCGCGCTGCCGCTTGACCTGTCCGCGTACAAAGGCAAGCTGGACGCGCTGAACGCGGGCCTGTGCCTGCGCTTTACCGTGGAGAGCGCGGAGGAGCAGCTCGCGGTGACCCGGCGCTTCGCGGCGCTGCGGGCGGGTGAAAATCCGCCTCCGTCCGACGCGCCGACCACCAAGGGACTGTTTTTACGCGGCGCGCAATAGCCGCGTCACCACCGCATCAACCAACGACAGGAGAGATAGCATGGAACAGGATCGCGCCCTCCGCGTGCTGGAGTTTGTTAAGATCAGAGAGCTGCTCGCGTCCTACGCCGTGACCGATATGGGCGCGGAGCTTTGCCGTCGGCTCGTGCCCGACAACGACTTGGAGGCCGTCGAGCGCTCCTTGCAGGAGACCGAGGAAGCCAACGTGCTGCTTACCTTTTTGGGCGGCAACCCCCTCGTTCCCTTTGGCGACGTGCGCGAGAGCATCGTGCTGGCGCAAAAGGGCGCGACGCTCTCCACCAAGGCCCTGCTGGATGTGGCGGGCTGTCTGCGGGCCGCCCGCGCGGCGCGCTCCGCGCTGGTGAAGGAGCGGGACGACACCCCCATCCTCACCGGGCTGGCAAGCCGTCTGACCTCGCTGAAAACCGTCGAGGAGGAGATCACCAACGACATCCTGAGCGAGGAAGAAATAGCCGACCGCGCCTCGCCGGAGTTGTACCAGATCCGTCGGCAGCTTCGCGCCGCCAATGAGAAGGTGCGCGAAAAGCTGAACGGCATGATCCGCAGCTCGTCCTTCGCAAAATACTTGCAGGACGCGATCGTGACAATGCGCGGCGACCGCTATGTGCTGCCCGTTAAGCAGGAGTATCGGCAAAACGTGCCGGGGCTTGTACACGACCAGAGCAGCAGCGGCGCGACGCTGTTTATCGAGCCCATCGCCGTGGTGGAGCTTGGCAACGACATCAAACAGCTGCAAACCAAGGAGCAGCAGGAAATCAGCCGCATTCTGCTGGCCCTCAGCCAGCAGCTCGCGCCCTACGCCGACCAGCTCAACGAGAACATCGAGCTGCTGAACCAGCTGGACTTTGCCTTTGCCAAGGGTCACTTGGCAAAGGAAATGAGCTGCGTGCTGCCTAAGATGAACAACCGCGGCTTTATCCGGCTCATCCGCGCGCGTCACCCGCTGATCGACAGGGACGCGGTCGTGCCCATCGACCTGTGGCTGGGCGACGAGTTTACCACGCTGATTATCACAGGCCCCAACACGGGCGGCAAGACCGTCACGCTCAAGACCGTCGGCCTGTTTACGCTGATGGCGCAGGCTGGGCTGCATGTGCCCGCCCAACTTGGCACGGAGCTCAGCGTGTTCCGCACGGTGTACGCGGATATCGGCGACGAGCAGAGCATCGAGCAGAGCCTGAGCACGTTCTCCAGCCACATGAAGAACATCGTCGGCATCATGGATACGGTGACCAACCGCGACTTGGTACTGTTTGACGAGCTGGGCGCGGGCACAGACCCCACCGAGGGCGCGGCGCTGGCCCAGAGCATCCTGAACCATCTGCTGCAAATGAAGGTGCGCACCATGGCCACCACGCATTACAGCGAGCTGAAGGTGTTCGCCCTCAGCACGCAGGGCGTGGAGAACGCCAGCGTCGAGTTTAACGTCGCCACCCTGCGACCCACCTACCGCCTGTCCATTGGCATTCCGGGCAAGAGCAACGCGTTTGAGATCAGCCGCAAGCTGGGCCTGTCCGAGAGCCTGATCGACGCCTCCAAGGCGCTCTTGTCCAGCGAGGACGTGCGCTTTGAGGACGTGATCGCCAACGCCGAGTATCACCGGCAGATCGCCGAGCGCGAGCGCAAGCTGGCCGAGGAGTCCCGGCAGGAGACCGTGCGTCTGCGCGACGAGGCCGAGGCCCTGCGCCGCGAGATTGAGCAGAAGCGCGAAAAGAGCATCTCCAAGGCCAAGGAGGACGCCAAGCGCATTATGGAAAACGCGAGGCGCGAGTCCGAGAGCATCATCAGCGAGCTCAAGGCCATCAAAAAGCAGGCAAGCACGCCGGAGCACGAGGTGCAGGCCCTGCGCAGGCGCATGGAGCAGGGGATCGACGCGCTGAGCGAGGGGCTTGCCAAGCCGTCCGAAAGCGGCTTTACCGCGCCCAAGACCGTGCGCGTGGGCGAAACGGTGGAGATTGTGCACCTCAAAACGCAGGGCACCGTGCTCTCCCTGCCGGATGGCAAGGGCGAGGTGCAGATTCAGGCCGGCATTATGAAGCTCAAAGCGCATTTGAGCCAGCTCCGCATCGTGGAGCCACCCAAGCAGAAGGGCACCCGCGTGCTCACGCAGACCGGCGCGGCAAGCCGCAACGTGCCCCTTGAGCTGGACGTGCGCGGCAAAGCGCTGGACGAAGCCCTGCCGGACGTGGACACCTATTTGGATGAGGCCACGCTGGCCGGGCTGCACGAGGTCAGCATCATCCACGGCAAGGGCACGGGCGTTTTGCGCACGGGCATCCAGCGGCATCTGCGCAAGCACATGAACGTCAAGAGTTTCCGGGACGGCGTGTACGGCGAGGGCGAGATGGGCGTAACGGTCGTCCAGCTCAAGTAACGGAGGAAAGGCCATGACAGAAAAGCAACGCATTCTGCTGATCGACGACGACCAGAACATCAGCCACCTGATCCGCCTGTATTTGGAGAAGGAGGGCTTTGCCGTGACCGAGTGCGACCGCGGGGACGCCGGGCTGGCGGCCTATAAGCGCCAACCGCCCGCGCTGGTGCTGCTGGACGTAATGCTCCCCGGCGTGGACGGCCTGCAGGTGCTCAAGGAGATCCGCAAGCTGGGCAAAACGCCCGTTATTATGCTCACCGCGCGCGACGAGACCATCGACAAGGTGCTGGGCCTTGAGCTGGGCGCGGACGACTACATCACCAAGCCCTTTGAGAACAAGGAGCTCGTTGCCCGCGTGAAGGCCGTGCTCCGCCGCAGCCCCGCCGAGGGGGAAAGCGACGACGTCGCCGACGATACCGTCACGTTCCCGTCGCTCTCCGTCAGCCTGAAGCGCTACGAGGCATACTACGAGGGCAGGCAGGTGGACATGCCGCCCAAGGAGCTGGAGCTGCTTTACTTTTTAGCCTCGCACCCCAACATGGTGTTTACGCGCGAGCAGCTGCTGGAGCGCGTGTGGGGGTTTGATTTCTTTGGCGACAGCCGCACGGTGGACGTGCATGTAAAGCGCCTGCGCGAAAAGCTGACCGGCTGTGAGCAGTATGGCTGGGAAATCCACACCGTGTGGCGCGTGGGCTACAAGTTTGAGCGCAGATAGGGCGGCGAGGCAATATGCTGCATAATATGTTCGGCCGGATGCTCAGCATCCTTCTGGCGATCATCGTGGTGATCCTGTTCATCGGCGCGGGCTTTTCCATTCTCACCATCCGCAACAACGCCATCCAAACGCGCATGGAGGCGCTCACCGCCGAGGCGCGGGAGATCGCCTACTTGGCCAGCCGCGCAAGCGACAGCACGCTGACCTACTATCTGGGTCTGGACGACGCGGACGAGGCCTATCTGCAATGGAAGGCCGCCCGCGTATATGAGGAATACGGCGCGTATATTCTGATTGTCGATCGCTCCGGCAGCGTTAAGGATAACATGAGCACGGCGCTCAAGGACAAGGTGTCCGCCGTGGAAAGCCTGAGCACGGAGGATGTGACCGACGCGCTGCGCGAGGTGCTGCAAGGCAACGAGGTGCAAAAGCGGCTGTCCTCCGATCAGGGCGGCGAAATCTTTACCGTGGCCGTTCCGTGGGTGCAGAACGGAGCGGTGCTGGGCGCGGTGTTCATCCACACCAGCGCGCAGGTTGTGGAAGCGGAGTATAAGGGCATTGTGTTTCAGGTGGCGGTTGGGTTTGCGGTGTCCGCGCTGCTGTCCGTGCTGGCCGCCGTGTTCTATACGCGCCGCATTACCCGGCCGCTGACCGGCATCACAAAGGTGGCCGAGGCCATGAGCAACGGCAACTTTTCCGTGCGCGCCGGGGCGGACGGCGTAAACGAGATCAAACAAATGGCAGCGTCCATCAACGTAATGGCCGACAAGCTGAGCAAGGTGGAGGAGGGCCGCCGCGAGTTTGTGGCGAATGTATCGCACGAGTTACGCGCGCCTGTGACGAGCGTGCATAGCTTTGTAACCGGCATGCTGGATGGGACCATCCCCGAAGAAGAACACAAAAAATACTTGCAGATCGTATCGGACGAGACGATTCGCATGAAAAAGCTCATCAGCGACCTGCTACAGCTCAGCCGCATGGACGATGGGGCCGAGACCCTTACCTGCACGGACTTTGATATCAACGAGGCCATCCGGCGGGTCATCATCGGGCGGATGAACGATATCGACGCGGCGCGGATACAGCTTCACCTTGATTTTGATACGGAGGCCTGCTTTGTGCATGCCGACGCGGACAGAATCGCGCAGGTGCTGCACAACCTTGTGGATAACGCGCTAAAGTATCTGCCAGTAAACGGCAACTTGACAATCAGTACCATTTTGGTGCATGATAAAGTAGCAGTCACAGTTACAAACGACGGCGCACCCATTCTGCCGCAGGATCGACCGCATATCTTCGAGCGCTTTTACCGCGCGGACAAGGCGCATACGGTTGGCAAGGGCACGGGGCTTGGGCTGAGCATCTGCAAGCGAATCCTCGCCCTGCACGGAGAGGATATCTGCCTGCTGCCGCGGGAGGACGCCGTTTCCTTCCGGTTTACGCTGCAACCCGCCGCAGAGGAGAAGATGAAGGAATGCTGACCCGGCTGGAAATGCTGCGCGCTGAGATCGACGCGCTGGACGCGCAGATGATCAAGCTGTTTGAAATGCGGCTGTCGGTCTGCGAGCAAATCGCCGCCGAAAAGCAGGCCGCCAACCTGCCCACGCGGGACGCGCAGCGCGAGCAAGCCGTGCTGGCCGACCGGCTGTCGCGGGTGAGGCAGCCCGCGCATCAGCCGTATGCGGAGCCGTTTTTGCAGGAATTGATTCGTCTGTGCCGAAGCTATCAACAAGCGATACGGAAGGAGGGCGAGTGAGCATGGATCGACACGTGTTCCTCATTGGGATGCCCGGCTGCGGCAAGAGCGCGCTGGGCCGCCGCGCGGCCATGCGCTTACAGCTCCCTTATTTGGATACCGACAACTACCTCACCGAGCGCTCCGGCCTGAACACCGCGCAAATCTTCAGCACCTACGGCGAGGAGGCCTTCCGCGATGGGGAAACGCGCCTGCTGGAGGATCTGATCAACGCCGCGCCGGGGGTCATCTCCACGGGCGGAGGGCTGGCCCTGCGGGAGATCAACCGCCGCATTATGAAGAATCACGGCTTTATTCTGCTGATTGATCGTCCGATCGACGACATCTTGCTGGATATCCGCGCCGAGAAGCGCCCGCTGCTGGCCCAGAAGGGCAAGGACGAGATCATGCGCATCTACGAGGCGCGCATGCCGATTTACCGCGGCTGCGCCGACGCGACGCTGGACAACGGCAACGGCTTCCAAAACGGGCTGAACGGGCTGGAAGAGATGATCCGCCGGGACTGTATGTAAGAATGATGCAGTAAGAGAAGGGCCGGAGCGAATTGCTCCGGCCCATTGCGAATCGAAGCCCCGTGAGGGGCTTGGGGAGCCGCGCTCCCCAAATGGATTCCGCCTTCAGCGACATGTGCGGTGAAGGCGGCGGCGTTGCGAAGCAACGCTTCCCTACGCTTTTCACCGGCCGCGTTCTGTGAGGGAGGCCCTCCGCCGACCGAACAGGTTGCAGGTGAAAAGCGCAAGCATCAAAAAGCGGCGCAGCCGCTTTTTGACAAGCGGGCCGGAGCGAATTGCTCCGGCCCGCTTGGTTTACTCGCCCAACTGCGCGGCGCCCAATATGCGCGTGATGTTGGCAAGGCTGTCGTTGAGTGTGCGCAGATCGGCGTTGCTGAGCTTCTCGGCCCAGCCGCCCACAAGCACGACCATCTTGGCGCGAATGAGCACCAGCTTTTGCACGCCCGGCGGACAAATGCTGATGTTCACCATCCGGCGGTCGTTCTCATCGTGCCTGCGCTCCACCAGATTGTTCTGGATCAAGCGATTGACCAACGGAGTGATGTTGGGCTTGGCGATGCCCAGCCGCCGCGAAATCTCGCTGACAGTCAGGGAGCCGTTATCGTTGAGGAGAGCGAGCACCTGCACGTGCGACAGCGGAATGTCGTACTCGCGCTGAATGACGTCCATATGCAGCAAGCGTTTGCGAAAGATCGGCAGCGCAACAAACAGGTTCTGCGCAATGCTGTCCACCGTGACAGCGTTTACGGTACGTTTGCGAGGCATTTGCTCTCCCTCCGTATCCATGGAAGCCCTTGGTCGAAATGCGGTTACTGTGAATAGAATTATATCCAATTCCGGCGGGAAACGCAAGCAGGAATTCCCAGCCGCGCAGGCCCGCGCATTCTCCGTGATTCGGCAGGCTTTTACAAATGCGGGGCGTTGTATGTGCGGCGAGATGTTTACAAGGTATGAAAAAAATGTTAAGATATAGCGAACCGTTGATGGGGAGAGGATGGTGGGTCGCATGCCGGCGATACTCCAAAACATGACGTCGGGACTGTCCGAAACGCTGGTTTATGTCGCCATTGCGCTGGTGACGCTGGTTGGCGTGCTCAAGTGCATCTACCCGGCGCTGCGCAACGGCGTACTGCTCAACCGCGCCGTGGCAAAGCTGGAAAGGCACGCCGGGGACAGCCCCGCTGTGTGGCGCGAGGCCCGCTTTCTGGGGCGCTCGCTGCGCCCGGAATGGCAGCGCTTTTTATTGAACGCCAAGCAGCTGGACATGCGCGGCATTCCCTGCAGCACCGAGGAATACGTCAACGAGGACAGCGTGATCTACAACCCCGGCCACTCGCAGCTTGCGGAGCTTATCCCCAGCCTGCTTACGTCGCTGGGCATACTGGGCACCTTTTTGGGCCTGATGGAGGGGCTGACCAGCGTCAACTTTACGGACGCGGCCGGCACCATTGAGAGCATTCCTTCGTTGCTGGGCGGCATGCGGTTTGCCTTTGCCACGTCGGTGGTGGGCATATCCTGCTCCATCTGCTTCAACATCGTCAACCGAATCGTGGTAGGCCACGCCTTCAAGGCGCTGGACAGCTTTGACGAGGCGTTTTACGAGCTGGCCATGCCACGCCCGCTGGACGCGGACGTGCAGCTTCTTTGCCAGAAGCAGGACGGCGAGGCCGATATCCAGCGCGCTGCCGATAACATCGGGCATCAGCTCGCGTCGGCTGTCGAGATGGCCGTGGGCCGCGCGACACAGCCCTTGGCCATGAGCATCGACAATCTGCTCAAGGGCGTGACCCGCGAGCAGATGGACGGCGTGCAGCGCATCGTCGGACAGTTTGTGCAGCAGATGAACGCGTCCATGAGCGGGCAGTTTCTTGCAATGGGGGAGACGCTCAAGGCTGTGAATCAGGGCCAGCAGGCGGTGCGCGACAACATGCAGCGCACGGCGCAGGCTGCGCAGACGCTCAGCCAGCAGATCGACCGCTTGCAGGAGCCCGCGCGCGAGGCCCTCGGCGGCGAGGCGCTGGAGCGGCTGCAAGCCAGCTTGGATACGCTCTGCGAGCAGCAGCGCCGCCAAACCGAGGCGCTGGAACGCCCCTCCGCCCGCGCCGATATGACGGAGGCCAGCGGCCGCGATACGCTCAACACCGAGCTGGAGGCCGTAACGATCTCGCTGGCGCAGCTCAAGGTCGCGCTGGACGATTTGAACGGGCGCGTCCACGGGCTGCGCGCGGAACCGGACCAGCCATATGACGCGACGCCGCCCGTAACCGAACAGCCGCCCAAAACGCCGGCTAGGCGCGGGTGGTTCCACAGGGGGGCGTGAGCATGCCGCACGCAAAGCCACGGGGCCGCAGACGGCCCGGTCGCGCGGATGCGGGCGCGGCGTGGATCTCCTATTCCGATATGATGGCCGCTCTGCTGCTGGTGTTTGTGCTGGTGCTGTGCTACAGCCTGTACCAGTATTTTACCATGCTGGAGACCAAAACCGCCGAGCTGGACGCAAAGGGACAACAGCTGACCGTGCAATCGCAGCGGCTGGATGAGCAGGCTTTGCAGCTGGATGAGCAGGCGTTGCAGCTCCAAACCCAACAAGCGGCCATTGATACGCAAACGGCGCTGCTGGGCCAAAAGCAAGCCGATTTGGATAACGCGCTGGCGGCCATTCAAGAGCAGCAGGGCATTCTGGACACGCAGGATCTCACGCTGGAGCAGCAGGCCGCGCTGATTTTGCAGGCGCAGGCCGATCTGGCCCAAAAGGAGCAGGATTTGGCCGCCGCGCGGCTGGAGCTGGCGACCAGTCAGGTGCAGCTCGCCGCCGCGTATGCGCTGCAAACGCGCGAGGCAACCGAGATGAGCGACCAGCAGGTCAAGCTGGATAACTTGGTCGGCGTGCGCACCGAGATCATCCAAGACCTGAGCGCCGCGCTTGCACAGGCCAATCTGAAGGCGAGCGTCGATCCCGCCACGGGCGATATCGTGCTGGAAAGCGCCGTGTTCTTTGACGTGGGCAAATCCACCATCAAGGATTCGGGGCAGGAGCTGCTGAACAGCTTCATCCCGGTGTATCTGTCGGTGCTGCTCAAGCCTGAATACGCCGACTATCTTGGGGAAATCATCATTGAGGGGCATACGGACACGCAGGGCGATTATTTGAGGAACCTGAAGCTATCGCAGGATCGCGCGCTCTCCGTGGCGACATTCTGCCTCGAAATGCCCCAGCTGAGCGCGGAGCAGCTGCATCAGCTGCGCGGGATCCTGACCGCCAAGGGACGGAGCTTTTCCAGCCCGGTGTTTCAGGAGGACGGCGTGACCGTCGATATGGACGCGTCCCGACGCGTAGAGTTCAAGTTCCGCTTGAAGGACTCCGAGATGATCGACGAAATGCGGCAAATCTTGGCGAATTGACGCCGCTGCGGGAGGATGGACATGAAGGCGCTCAAGGCGATTGCAATCATCATGGTGGTACTGGTCGTGGCCGCGGCGGGAATCATCGGCTATTTTTACGCGACGGCGACCGTGCGCATTTCCGCCTTCAAGGCCGAGGGCGCGCAAGCCGTGAATCAAGCCGAGCGCTTTGCCGCGGTAAAGGCGTCGGTGGAAAAGGGCGGCTTTATCGGCACGCGTTTCACGGACGAGGTCATCGGCGAGGCCGACGACTATGCGTTCATCACCTACACGGTGCGCCTGCGCAACGATTGCTTGGCCCCGATTGATACCATCGAGCTGCAAATCACCCCTGTGGAGGGCGACGTGCTGCAAATCGGCGACCTGAGCGTGCACAGCCTTGCCGCGCGCAGTGAGGGCGACCTGACGGCGACCATACTGACCGAGAAGGGCAATCACTCCATCCGCGAGCTGGTGGTCACGTTTTACATGTGGGGCGTGTCGTTCCAGATCAAGGAGACGTACGGCGGGTAAAGAAATCGCCCAATTTGGCGCGGCGGAAAGGCCGCGCTTTTTTGTTTTTTCGCGCACCAAACCCCTGCGTCTCCATACCCTAGGGAGTGAAGCTCCTGCAAGGGAGCGGAAGGGCGCCAAAGGCGTCCGGCGCGGCTGATTCGGCCGCGTTCCCCCCGCAGCCGTGATCCGCGCACGGGGCGGGCGAAGAAAAGGAGGCGTGCCTATGTCCTTTTACTCCTACAAAAACGCAAACCCCTGCGCCAGCCCCGGTGCCATCTCCGGCAGCGCGCTGGACGGCTTGCAGGAAAAGGTGTGCGTGCAGCTCAAGCGCGTATACGACAGCTGCCTGCAGCAGGAGCAGCTCGACGACAAGGTGATTACCATTACCAGCTACGCCATGGTAGCGAACACCTGCGGCTGCAACAGCTGCTCCTGCTGCAATTCCGCCGCCGATACCACCGAGACCGTGCCGCCCACGTCCGCGCCGGTGCCGCCCATCACCTTTGAAAGCTGCCGCTCCACCACCACCGAGGGCACCATAAGCAACCTGACGGTCGAACGCCTGTGCGACCGCCCGTGCTTCGCCCGCGTGCGCTGCAAGATCGAGGTGCCCATCGACATTCTGTTTGTAGACAGCCGCTGCGTGGAGTACATCGGCAAGGGGACAATTACCGTAGATAAGGATGTGCTGCTTTCCATCCCCGATGAATCCATTGTGCCCTATGCGCTGGAAAGCATGGTCAGCGCTATCTGCGTAAACGGGACGTACCTCGGCAACAACCAGTTCCGCCTGACCGTCTGCCTGACCGTGGTGCTCAAGGTGCTGGCGCAGGTGGAGATACTGATTCCCAGCTACGGTTTCTGTCCCATCCCGCCGTGCGAGGAGTTTGCGGAAAATGTGTGCGACGAGTTCTTCAGCCTGCCGCTTTTCCCGCAAGCCAGTCTGTGCAACGAGGGCACGGTGGATATCAGCAACGCCCAGTGCAACACGGGCTCCTGTGGCTGCGGCTGCGGATGCGGCTGCGCGTATCGGAACTAAACTGGTTTGCATGGAAGCGTCGAGACCGGGGCGTCGCCCCGGTCTCATTGCGTGTATTATCGGAAGTATCGGTTCTTCGGCTTTGGCACGCGGCTCGCGCGGCGACGCTTCCGGCGGAACAGGCGCGTCAGCAGCCAGATCAGCAGCGCAAGGATCAGCAGCGGAATCACAAAGATGAGCACCAGCTCCACCGAAAGCGGGGGGAACGGGTTGGGATCGGCGCGCACCATGGCCT
This sequence comes from uncultured Oscillospiraceae bacterium, assembly GCA_964408185.1. Classification (GTDB taxonomy): domain Bacteria; phylum Bacillota; class Clostridia; order Christensenellales; family Aristaeellaceae; genus CAYOYK01. The sequence goes on from CAYOYK010000021.1 coordinate 42,752, forward strand.
CGATCTCCTCCAGCGTCAGGGGCGCGTTTTCCCGACGCTGCACGGAACGCGAGGCGACCAAGTCGTACTCAATCGCGCTGCCGCCGTCCGAGGGATAGTAGGTCAGCGTGCCAAAGCTGTCGCCCGCTGTGATGGGCGCGTTAAAATCGCGGTCGTATTCCACAAGCACAAGCTGCTTGAGGTTGCGCGCCATGGCCTCGATCTCCGTTTTGGTGGCGACGATGTGCACGGTGCGATCATTCGCGTCGGCGACCAGATCCAGCTGCAAGCGGCCCAGATCGTCATCATCCATGGAAAAGCCGGAGGTCTCCACCACCAAGGGATTCATGGCGTAGAGCTCTACGGGCGTCACGCTGACAAACTGCGAAAACCCGTACTCCATCAGCTTTTTGGTGTCCGTCCAGCGGCCGTCCTTGGTGGTGTAGAGTACCACGGAAATCAGCTGCACGTCGTCGCGGACGGCCGAGCCAACGTAGCAGTACCCCGCCTTGCTCAGGAACCCGGTCTTGATGCCGTTGGCGTAGGGGTAGTAGAAATCGTTGCCCTCATAGGGGTTGAGCAGCGCGTCCGAGCCGCTGACCAGTACGCGCGACCGATTGAGATTGCTGCGGGGCAGAGAAAAGCTGTAACACATGGCGATCTGCCGGAACAGGTCGTTCTGCATGGCCGCCTGCGCGATCTTGGCCATATCCCGCGCGGTGGTGTAGTGGTCGTCGCTGTACAAGCCGGTCGGGTTTTGAAAATGCGTGCTCGTGCAGCCATACAGCGACGCGGTTTGGTTCATCAGCATAACAAAATCGTTGATGTTGCCTGAAACAATCTCGGCGATCAGATTCGCGCCGTCGTTGCCGGAGCAGAGCATGGTGGCATACAGCAGGTCTTGAAAATTGATGGTCTCGCCGACGCTTAGCGGAATGGTAGAGATGTTGTCGTCCGGCAGGGCGGCGGCGGTATCGGTCATCGTGACGGTCGCGTCGAGGTTGCCCATCATAATGCCCAGCAGCACGGTGAGGATCTTGGTTGTGGAGGCGGGATACATGATCTCGTCGGGGTTCTTCTCAAAGATGACCTCGCCCGTCGTCGCCTCAATGAGAATCGCGGCCCGCGCGTATAGCTGATCTTCACTGAGGTTCTCCGGGTGCTCCGCATCGTAGGGGTCCGCGTCGCTGGGCAGCGTGGGCGCAATAAACACATCCTGCTGGACATCCTCGGCCAGAGCGGGCCACGCGGCCGCAAACAGCAAGCACAGCGCCATCAGAAGCGCCAATCTCCTACGGCCCGTCGCCCGCATGCGTCCGCCTCCCCTTTGCGTGATGAGGCTATTATACCATCGGTTGCCGCGTTTGACAATTTATCTATTGTAACAGTGCGTTTGGCACGCTGCGTAGTAAAATGCTCGCAAAACTGGGATTTGTTAAGGTACAATAGATAAGTGAAAAAAGACAGGCGGCTCCGAAATTGGTAGAA
>CAYOYK010000022.1:0-40839 GCA_964408185.1 uncultured Oscillospiraceae bacterium
TCTCTCCCGACCAATTCCTCGCTGTCTTTTTCACTGATCATTGACACCCGAACAGCAGTCAAATGGGGCTTTTCTGCGCAAGCTGTTGACAATGCAGCCAAAAGCTGTATAATACACCCCATAACCGCATATCGGCAATGATGGGAAGAGTACCCCGCAGGGAGCGCCAAGAGAGCCGCGGTGGATGGGATGCGGCCGCCGGACGCGGGGGAACATGGCCCCGGAGCCCTTCCGCCCGATAGGTAGGGCGGAACGCGCAGGCGCGATACAGCCAAAACGAAGCGACAAACACGGGTGGTACCGCGGGCTTATGCTCGCCCCTATGACAACACGGGGCGAGCTTTCATATTGCAAGGAGGATAATCCACATGGCCAAGACGTTTTACCTCACCACGCCGATCTACTATCCCAGCGACAACCTGCACATTGGGCACGCGTACTGCTCTGTGGCGGCCGATACGATGGTGCGCTTCAAAAAGCAGCAGGGCTACGACACGTACTTTCTTACCGGCACGGACGAGCACGGCCAAAAGATCGAGCGCAAGGCGCGCGAGAAGGGCGTGACCCCCAAGCAGTACGTGGATGAGATCGTATCCGGCATCAAGAGCCTGTGGGCGCTGATGGATGTGGAGTATAACGATTTTATCCGCACGACGGATGACCGTCACGCCGCGTGCGTGCAAAAGGTGTTCAAGCAGCTCTTCGATCAGGGCGATATCTACAAGAGCGAGTATGAGGGCTGGTACTGCACACCCTGCGAGAGCTTTTTTACCGAGCTTCAGCTCAAGGACGGCTGCTGCCCCGATTGCGGCCGCCCGGTCGAAAAGACCCGCGAGGAGAGCTATTTCTTCAAGCTGTCCAAGTATCAGGATTGGCTGATTGATTACATTGAGGCTCATCCGGACTTTATCCAGCCTGTCAGCCGCAAGAACGAGATGCTGCACAACTTCCTGCGTCCGGGCCTGAACGATCTGTGCGTCAGCCGCACGTCCGTGAAGTGGGGCATCCCGGTCGATTTTGACCCGAAGCACACCGTGTACGTGTGGATCGACGCGCTTACCAACTACATTTCCGCCCTCGGCTACGGCACCGACAACGACGCACTGTACCAGAAGTACTGGCCCGCGGACGTTCACCTCGTCGGCAAGGAGATCATTCGCTTCCACACCATCATCTGGCCGATTCTTCTGCACGCGCTGGGCCTGCCGCTGCCCAAGCAGATCTTCGGTCACGGCTGGCTGGTGCTGGACGGCCAGAAGATCAGCAAGTCGCTGGGCAACACCATTGACCCCGTAGTGCTGTGCAACCGCTTCGGCGCGGACGCCATCCGCTATTTCCTCATGCGGGAAATGCCGTTTGGCAGCGACGGAGAGTTTACATTCGCCTCGCTGCTCAACCGCATCAACGCCGATTTGGCGAACGATTTGGGCAACCTTGTCAGCCGCACCGTCGCCATGGTGGAAAAATACTTTGGCGGCGAGCTGCCTGCGCCCGGAGCGTATCAGGACGTGGATCGGAGCCTGATCGACCTCGCGCTCGCCACCCCCGCCAAGGCGGCCGCCAAGATGGACGCGTTCCAGTATTCCAACGCGCTCATTGAGATCTGGCAGTTTATCGGCGAGTGCAACCGCTACATTGACCTCACCGCGCCGTGGGTGCTCTGCAAGACCGACGACGGCAAGGAGCGCCTCAAGACCGTGATGTATGTGCTCTGCGAGAGCATCCGTTTTATCGCGGTGCTGATTGAGCCTACCATGCCGCGCACGCCCGCGCGCATTGCGGAGCAGCTGGGCATTGCGGACGCGGCCATGCTGACGTGGGATTCCCTTGCGCAGTTTGGGCTGCTGCCCGCCGGGACGCGCGTGCGCAAGGGCGAGGCGCTCTTTCCGCGTATCGACGTGCAAAAGGAGCTGGCCGATGTGGTCGCGCCGCCCGCCAAGGCGGAGCCTGCCAAGGCCGAGACCAAGCCCGTCGAGAAAGCCAAGCCCGAAGCGCCCGCAGACGGACTGATCACGATTGACGATTTTGCGAAGGTGCAGCTCCGCGTGGCGCGCGTGCTGGCGGCCGAGAAGGTGGAGGGCAGCGACAAGCTGCTCAAGCTCAGCCTGTCGCTGGGCGAGGGCGAGGCGCAGCGCACGGTGGTGAGCGGAATCGCCAAGCACTACGCGGCGGAGGACATGGTCGGCAAGCAGGTGGTGCTGGTCAGCAACCTCAAGCCCGCCAAGCTACGCGGCATTCGCAGCGAGGGCATGATCCTCTGCGCGTCCGACGCGGCGGATCAGACGCTCAAGCTCGTTACCGTTGAGGACGGCATGGAGGACGGGGCGATCATCGGATGAACCTGTTTGACAGCCATTGCCACATAGAGGACGAGCGCTTTGACGCCGACCGCGCGCAGGTTCTGGAACGCATGCGCGAGCAGAACGTGACGCGCGCGATCTGCGCCGGGTCGGACCTCGACAGCAGCGCCCGCATTGTCAAGCTCGTGACGGAGCACCCCAACCTGTACGGCGCGGTGGGCGTTCATCCGCAGGAGGCCGAGAGCTTTGACGAGCATACCCTCGGTCGGCTGACCGAGTGGCTGAAGCTCGACCGAATGGTCGGCGTGGGGGAAATCGGGCTGGATTATTACTACGAGAACGCCCCGCGCGAGACGCAAAAGCGCGTGCTGGAGGCTCAGCTTTTGCTTGCGCACGCGCTGGACGTGCCCGCTATGTTTCATATCCGGGACGCGCACGGCGATACGCTGGATCTCCTGCGCGCGCACAAAAACGAGCTGCCGTCCGGCGTGATGCACTGCTTCTCCGGCAGCACGGAGACCGCGCGGGCGTACCTCGATTTGGGCTTTGACCTCTCCTTTGCCGGGCCTGTGACCTTCAAAAACGCGCGCAAACTGGCGGAGGCCGCCGCGTACTGCCCGCTGGAGCATTTGCTGATTGAGACGGACAGCCCGTACCTTGCGCCCACGCCCGTTCGCGGTACGCGCAACGAGCCCGCCAATGTACGCTTTGTAGCCCAGCGCGTGGCGGAGCTCAAGGGGATTCCCGTGGGGAAGCTCGTCGCTCACGCTACGGCGAATACAATGCGTCTGTACCGGATCGCCGATTCATCAGCCGATAACGCCTGACGCTCTTTTGGCGCGCCGCGCAACAAAGCCCCCTCCCGCGCATACGCTGTAGGGGAGCGAGGTGATGCGGATGCGGCGAAGGAGCGCGCACGGAGACCGAAGGATATGCCTGACCGGCGGCGAGCGCCAGCCGGCACAGCTGGCGGGATACGCGCTGCTGGCGATTGGCGTGCTGATACTCTTTCTGTGCATCCCCTGCTGGGCATGGCTCGCGCTGCTGGGCGCGGCGCTGGTGGGCCTAGGCATACTGCTCCTGACCATCGGCAAGGCGGGGAGGTAGGGGAATGAGCGTCAAAATGGTATGCGTCAAAGCGCCTCGGATCATCAGCCGGATGCTGCGATGGTTCGCGCGCAAGCGGTAAGCAAAGGGAGCGCCTCAAAACGATTTTGAGACGCTCCCTTTGGCTGATGCGCAAGCATTTGCGGCGGGCGGCTGTCAGCCCAGCAGGAACTTGAACACAAACCAAGTCCTGTAGTTTTTGTCCTTGCCCATCATGGCGGCGCGCAGCCAACGATCCTTGAGCCTGCCGTTTTTGGGCTGCACGTCGGCGAGCGATTTGATTGTGAGGCTTGCCGACAAGGCTTCCGCGGTGGTGCCGTCGCGCACGGGCACGGTGAGCGTCGCGCTTGCGCCCGCCGGGATATCCACAAAGTTGTCCGACCACGGCGCGGTAGCCTGCGGAGCGTCCACGTACACATAGCGCGCATAGGACTTTGCGCGGAGCGTGACCGTAGCCGTGCCGTCCGCTACCGCGCAATCCGCGGTGATGTCCGGCGCGGACAGCTTGGCCTTTCTGTCGGGCACCAGCAGCCAGCGCTTTCGGTCGCGCTCGCCGTTTTCATCCAGCAGGGCGACCTCCAGCACGGCGTTGGCCTTGCTTGCGCCGCGCAGAACCTCCCGGAAGCGGAGCACGGCAGCGCGCGACGAGCCGACCGCGTCCACGGCGACGGCCTCCGAGCCGCTGCTGATGGGGCTGCCGGACAGATCGGTGAGCGTCCATTCCATACGGCCGGCAAAGGCCTGCGGGTACTCGTTGACCACGTACAGCTCCACGCGATCCCGATAGTAATCGTTGGACAGGCAAAGCATTTTGTTAAAATGCCTTGCGTGGTACATCACCGCTTTTTCCTGCTTGCCGTAGTCTATGCCCGCCCACGACGCGACAGGCCAGCAATCGTTGAGCTGCCAATAGAGCGCGCCGTTGCTTTGCCCGATGCGCCGCCGCCAGCAATCGGTGGCGAAGCGGATGGTATCCGCCTGCACAAGCTGAGACAGATACACAAAATCCTCAAAGCGCGCGGGATTGCGGTACTTTGCCAGCAGGTAGTACAGCATCTTGGCGTTGCCGCCGCCGGACTTTTGGTGGTGCAGCATAATGGGGTCGAACAGCTCCGGGCTTGGGCTGTCGGTATAGGTGGCCACGGTGCGCATCGACGGCATGGACTCCATGCCGAACTCGGAGCAGAAGCGCGTCGGGAATTTGCGGAAGGCCTCGATGGGACGCATGCCGTGCCAAATCTGCCACAGGTGCGTATCGCCGCAGATTTTCCCCTCCTTGAGCGAATGGAAGGGGAGATCGGGCGCGCCGGAGGAAGGGGAGCCGGGCCAGTAGGGGGTCACGCCGTCCAGCTCGTCCGTCCAGCCGCGCAGAACGCGGTGATAGAAGTCGCGGTTTGACTGCTGAACGCGCTTGTCCTTCCAGAACCGCATGAAAACCTCGTTCTCGTTGTTGCCGCACCAGAGCGCGAGGCTTGCGCGATGGCGCAGGCGGCGCACGTTGTCGATCACCTCGGCGCGGACGTTCTCCACAAACGCTTCGTCATAGAGGGGATAGGGGTTGCAGGCGAAGCAAAAGTCCTGCCACACCAGTATGCCGCACTCGTCGCACGCGTCGTAAAAGGCCTCGGCTTCGTACGTGCCGCCGCCCCAGACGCGGAGCATGTTCATGTTTGCGCGCTTTGCGGCCTGCGCGTAGAAGCGCATCGTTTCGCTGTCCGCGCGCGTGATAAAGGAATCGGCGGGGATCCAATCGGCGCCCTTGGCGAAGATCGGCACGTCGTTTATCAGAAAGCGGAACTGCCGCCCGTGCTCGTCGGGCGCGGTATCCAGCTTGACGGTGCGCAGGCCGATGCGCTTGCGCGCGCTGTCCGCGATCTCATCGCCGTGAAGCAGCGTGATCTCCAGCCGGTACAGCGGCTGCTCGCCCAGCCCGTTGCACCACCACAGCTTGGGATTGTCAACCGGGATCGTCCAATCCAGCGCGTCGCCCTCGCATTGCGCCGGGTATTCTGCGCATGCGCCGTCCGGGTCGATCAGCGAGAGGCGTGCGGCTGCATCGCATGCGCCGCCGAACAAATCGGCATGGACTTGCAGCGTGACACGGCCGCTCTCGTGCCTTTGCGTGATGCGCACATCCTCCAGCCGCAAATCGTAGGCTTGCAGCTCAATGCCGCGCGTCACCCCGGCCGGGGGCAGCGCCGGGCCCCAATCCCAGCCGAAATGGCAGACCGTCTTGCGCAGGTGCCCAACGCCGGGTATGGGCGACGAGCCCGTAAGCGGATCGGCGGCCTGCGCTTTTTCAATAAACGCATACGGATTCCGGAAGCGAAGCTCAAGCTCGTTTGTGCCGCAGCGGCAGAGCGGCTTCACGTCGAACCGCCAAACGCGGTTGATATTGTTGGCCTCGCCCGCAAGGCGGCCGTTCACATACACCGAGCAGAGAGTATCCAGCCCGTCCGCGACCAGCTCCACATGCGCGCGCGACAGCGTCGCCTCGTCCGCGTCAAACGCGCGGCGATAGCAATAGTCATGCCGCGCAAGCTCGTTGGCCTCTGTCTCGTTGACGCCGAAAAAGGGATCGGCCATGCCCTGCGACAGGTAATCCAAGTACGTGCAGCCGGGCAAACGTCCGGGAATCTCGGCGCCTCCCTCTCGGCTCAGCAGCCAGTTTCCGGCCAAACTGATATGCTCCATGCCAAGACCTCCTTTGCGCTTTAGAGAAAAGGGACGGTGCGCCGGCAATGGCGCGCCGCCCCTTTTGAGAACGTGTAATTACAGCTGCTGACCGCAGGTCGGGCAGAACTTGCTGCCCGCGGACACCTGAGCGCCGCACTTCGGGCAGACGGTCACGGTCGCCTGCTGAGCGCCGCACAGCGGGCAGAACCTGCTCCCGGCGGCAATTTGCTGGCCGCAGGCGATGCAGACGGCAGTCGCCTGTCCGGCGGGCGCTTGCTGCTGCTGCTGCGGATTCATGCTCTGGTTAAAAAGCTGGCCCATGGCCGCGCCCGCGCCCATGCCAACGCCCATTCCGGCGAATCCGCCGCCGCCCGGATTGTTGGCGGCCTCGCGCATGGCCTCGGCGGCCTGATACTGCGTGTACTTGTTCAGGTCGCCCAGCACGCCCATGGAGGTGCGCTTGTCCATGGTCTTTTCCACTTCTTCGGGCAGGCTGATGTTCTCAATGACGAAGCTGGTGAGCTGCAGGCCGAGGGCGGAGATCTTGGGGTTGAGGGCCTTGAGCGCGTACTGGCTCAGCTCCTCGTAGTTGGCGGCCAAGTCCAGCGCAGGGATTTTGCTCTCGGCAATCGCGTCGCTCAGGCCGCTCACGACCATGCGCTTGATCTGCCCCTCCACGTCCTCCACGGTAAACATGGAGGAGGTGCCGAATACCTCCTTGAGGAAGGCGGTGGGATCGGTCACGCGGAAAGCAAAGATGCCGAAGGCGCGGATGCGGATCATGCCAAACTCGCTGTCCCGCATCATTACGGGATTGGAGGTGCCCCATTTGCGATCCAAGAATTGCTTGGTGCTCACAAAATACAGGTCGCTCTTGAACGGGGAGTTAAAGCCGAACTTCCAGCTCTTGAGGGCGGTCAGGATGGGCATATTCTGGGTGGACAGCTCGTGGCGGCCGGGCTGGAACACATCGGCAAGCTGGCCCTCGTTTACAAATACAGCCACTTGGCTCTCACGCACGGTCAGCTGCGCGCCCATCATGATCTCTTTGCCGTTCATATCATAACGGTGTACCATGGTGTTTTGCGTATCGTCCGTCCACTCGATCACATCAATCAGCTGGCTGGTGACAATGTTTTTGATAAAGCCCATAGTTCTACCTCTTTCTGTTGGTCAGATGTTGTGATGCTCCGCCGCGAAGGCGGTAAGGCTGTCCACGGCGCGGAACTCTTGCAGTTCCATGGACAGGCCGAGATAATGCTTGACCTGCGCGATGGTATCCTCTAAATAGGCGCGAGCCTGTTGGAAAGACATGTCCGCGCCGGTCGGCGTGTCCGGAGCGGGGGCCACCAGCACGCGCGCCTCGTGCTGCGTCACAACCGCGATGCGGATCAGCATGTGCTCGTGCTCCAGCCCGAAAAAGTTGTACAGCGCGGTCTCCAGCCGTTCGGTGCCATAGTGCCACGGCCCGGATAGGTACGCGTCGCCCTCCGGGAGGGACAGCCGCGCGAACACGCAGGGCTGATCCAGCGGGATCCGGCAGCGGTACAGGTCGTATTTGCGGCGCAGGCTGTCCTCGGTAGGCTCCTCCCCGCTCAGCACACGGCGAAGCCAAAGGTCGCGCTCAAGGTTGAAGTAAAAGCTCTCGTCATAGTCGTCGTTGCTGTGGTCGGCATGGATGAGATCCAGCACCTGCGCGACCTCCTTGACGATGCACAGTTCCTTCTCGGCGGAATCCTCAATGCGGAAGAAGGGCATATCGGGGCAGTTGCGCGCCAGATGCGCGCGCAGATCATCAAAGGCGGGGTTGTCATCCACGGCGATTGCGTCAATGTGGTGCTTTTGCATGCACAGCAGCGCGTCCTCGCTTGTCGTGCGCACGCGAGGCGGCCGATAGCCCATGCTCTCCCAGCCCTCCATGGAGGCAAACATCGCCTCGACCGGTTTCCTCTCGGATACGATGAGTAATCTGAACACCTGTTTCCCTCCGCGCTTTATTTGGCAGCAAGTCTATTATACAGGGTATTGGGAAAAATAGCAATCATCCCTTCGCGGTGTTTCGACAGGTTTTTGCTGCTTTGAAGCCGTCAGGCATAATCTCGGCGCGGCAGCTGGACGCCCAGCTCGTCCGCAAGCGCGACCAGCGTATCCAGCGCGCGGACAATCTGCTCCGGCTTGTGCTCGCTGATTACGCAAAAGCGCAGTCTTGCCTTGTTTTTGGGCACGGCCGGATACACGGCCGGCGGCACAAACACGCCGCGCGCGCGCAGGCGGTTGCTCAGCTCAAACGCGTCCTCGTCGCTGCCGATCAGCACGGGGATGATGGCGGTTTCGCCTGCAAGACAGATGTCCAGACGACGCTTTTTGGCCTCCTCCACAAAGCAGCGGATGTTGCGGCGCATGTCGGCCATGATGCTCGGCTCGTGGCGGAGCAGGCGCACGCTCTCCAGCGTCGCGGCGGCAAGTGGCGGGGAGATGCCCACCGAGAACACAAAGCCGGGCAGGTTGTAGCGCAGGTATTCGATGATGCTGCGAGGCCCGGCCAAATAGCCGCCGCACGTGCCCAGCCCCTTGGACAGGGTGCCCATTTTGATGTCGATATCGTCGTGGTTCAGGTGGAAGTATTCGTCCACGCCGCCGCCCGTTTCGCCGATTACGCAGGCGCTGTGCGCCTCGTCCACCATCAGGAAGCACCCGTATTGCTTTTTCAGCGCCACAAAGGCCGGCACGTTGGCGATATCGCCGTCCATGCTGTACGCGCCCTCTATGACGATCAGCACCTTGGCAAACTTGCCGCGCTGAGTGCGCAGGATGCTTTCCAGCGCGGCGGGGTCGTTGTGGGGGAAGGGCTTGGCGGTTGCGCGGCTGAGGCGGCAGCCCTGCTCGATGGAGTTGTGCGCGAGCGCGTCGTAGACAATCAGGTCGTTCTTCCCGCAAAAATTGCCTACCACCGTCACGTTGGTGGAGTGGCCGCCCACCAGCACCAAGCAGCTCTCCGCGTGCTTCCAGTCGGCCAGCTCTCTTTCCAGCTCCTGATAGAGCGATTTTTCCCCGGCCAGCAGCCGGCTCCCGCTGGCGCTGGTGCCGTATTGATCGATGGCCTTTTTGGCGGCCTCCTCCACCTCCGGCCGGCCGCTCATGCCGACATAGTTGTACGAGCCGAAGTTGAGCACCTCCTGCCCCGCCATCAGCGAGGTATCGCGCAGCGGGGAGTCGTGACACACGAAGTACGGGTTGCTCGCGCCGTCCGCCTTCAGCGCCTGCTGGCGCTTGTGGAACGCCTGATACTCCGGCGTGTCCTCGAACCGCGCGATGGGGACGATCTCCTCCTCCGGCCCGCGCTCGCCCTGACTCTCGTAGGCCGCGTCTCCGCGCACCTTGCCGTACAGGAGCGAGCTCATATCGTTGACCGTCGTGCAGCGGCCGTATTCCTCTACCGGAATCAGCACGGAAAAGAGCTCCTCCACCTTGAGGGCCACGCTGAGCACCTGCAAGCTGTCGCCGCCCAGATCGTCGATAAAGTGCGCGTCGTCGCGGATGCTTTCGACGGGCTGATCCAGCGCCTCGGCATAAAGCTGGCGCACCTTTTGCTTGATCTCCTCCACCTGCAGGTCGGTCGGCTGCACGTCTGTGACGGTCGGGGCTTCCGCGGCGGTCACGGCGACGGCCTCCGGCTTGGCGGAGAGGCTCAGGTCGCGGTAAGCGAGCTTTTTCTCCTCCAGCATCGCTTTAAGCGCGAGCCGCTTGACCTTGATGCCGTTGACCAGCGGAAGCTGCTCGGCGGTTACCAGCGCGCGCGTCAGCCGCTTGAGGGTCGGCTGCTTGGTGTTGACGGCGACGATCTGCCTGCGCAAAAACTCGATGTAGGGGTCGTCCTTGTACCGCTGGCCGACGTTGAGCACCAGCGTGATGTCCTCGTATTTTTGGCGCTTGCCCGGCTTTTGCACGCCCAGCACAGTCAGCTGCTCCACGCCCTCCAGCTTGGAGAACGCGTCCTCCAGCTCGTCGGGGTACACGTTCTCGCCGGATTCGTTGATGATGACGTCCTTGCAGCGGCCCTCCACAAACATGCGGTCGCCCTTTTCCAGCCGCACGATGTCCCCGGTCGGGTACCAGCCGCCCTCGATCAAATCCGGCGGGAGAAGTCGGCCGTCCACCAGCCGCCCGCTGTGTACGGATTTGCCGCGAATCAGCATTTCGCCGCGACGGCCGCTCTTGCCGCCCTCGCTCTGCCTGATGCGGTACTCGATGTTGCTCAGCGGCTTGCCCACGGAGCCGGACAGCCGCTTGCGCAGGCTCATGCTCGTCTCCACGGAGTTGACGGCGGTCTCGGTCATCCCAAAGCCGCAAACCGTGTAATAGCCGATGGCGTTGAGCGTGCGCAGGTGCTCCGCCGGGGTATGGCTTCCGCCCAGTATGATGGCGTCTACACCGCAGCCAAGCATTTGCGATGTGACGGACTTGAACATCACATTGCGTGCCAGCCACAGGCCAAAGCCGGGCGCGACGCTTTGCACGCCGAGGCTTACGCCCTTCATTGCGCCAAACAGCCCGCGCCGCAAACGGCTTTGCTTGGCCAGCTTCTTTTGCAGAGCGTTGCACAGGTTGTTGGCGAGCAGAGGCACGGCCAGCAGCGTGTTCAGCCCGAAGCGCCGGGACGCGCCGGTGATGCTCTGCGGCGTGCGATCCTTGGGGTAGATGATGCCATAGCCGATAAAGCTGATCCAAAGCAGGTTGGCGATGAAGCCCAGCACATGATGGAAAGGCAAAAACGCAAGGGTTCTGCGCGGGAGATCATCCACCACGCGGGGGTTGGAGCGCTGGAGCAGCTCGCTGGAGAGCACCTGCTCGCATACGGCCGCGCCGTTGAACACAAAGATGCGGCTGGTCGCCGTGGTGCCGCTTGTGCACAGCGCCACGGAATCGGCAAACGAGGGCGTAAAGCCCTGCGCGTCACGGCAGGCGAAGAGCTGCTGCGTGGGGATTTGCAGATAGTCGGCGGGCAGCTTGCGCGGCTTGGCGGAGAGGATGGCCGTTGCGCCAGCCTGACCCAGCAGATAGGCCGTTTGCTCGTCGCTCAGGGAAGCGTCCAGCAGCAGCGCGTTGTAGCCCGCCGCAATCAGCCCCCAAAAGGTGGGAAACCATTCCCGGCAGGTATCCATGGAGATTCCCACGTATTCGCCGCGCCGCTGCACGCCCAGACGATCGGACAGGAACGCGGCGTAGTGATAGGTCATTTTTTGATATTCGGCAAATGTGATGGAACGCTCCTCGTCGCCGTCCAGATAGAACGCCGCGGTGCGATCGTCCCAATCGCAAATCAGCTCAAACAGGCGCTGCAGCGTCATGCTCTCGCGCAGAGCAGCGCCGCGCTGTACAATGTTCATTTGCATTCACTCACGTCCCTTCGGGCAGTAGTAGCCGCGCAGAATCCGCGCGAACAGCTTGTCGGGCAGGACGGCGTGCATCCACACGGCCGCGCGCTGGTCCGGCTTGGCAACGCGCAGGCGGAAGCGCGGGCTGCTCCGGCGCAGGTTGCGCTCCACCTTTGCGCCCAGCCGATCGGGCGGCAGGCCGTTTGCTTCATCCCGATGGATGGCCGCGCGGGCGCTGTCGTCGTCCGCCGCATAGGGCGAGCTTTCCCCGGCCGCCGCCGCGCGCAGGCGATAGCGCTCGCTGCCGCTGCGATGATCGCCCGGCTCCACCAGCGATACGTGAATGCCAAACGGGGCGCACTCCATGGCAAGGCACTCGGCATAGCCCTCGATGGCGTGCTTGCTGGCGGTGTACGCGCCCTGATACGGGACGCCCAGCAGCCCGTTGATGGACGAGAACAGGCAGAGCTTGCCGCTTCCCTGCGCGCGCATTGTCGGCAGCGCGGCGTTGACCATGCGCGTCATGCCGATGAAGTTGGTCTCCATGACGCGCTGATACTCCTCGGCCGCCGTCTCCTCGCTTGCGCCCAGCACAAGCAGCCCGGCGCAGTAAACCAACGCGTCCACCGTCGGGCTGATGGCCAGCGCGCTTTGGGAAAAGTTGGCTACGCTTTGCTCGTCTGTTACATCCAGAGGGAGCGCGTGCATGCCTGCCGGGATTGTCTGCGGCGATGGCGCGGCGAAGGAGCGCGCGCCCGCGACGACCAGCCAGCCCGCGTCGGCAAAGGCTTTCGCCGTTGCCGCGCCAAGGCCGCTGGACGCGCCAGCCACCCATACGGTACTCTGTTTCACAATGAGGCCTCCTATAAATGCAGGGTATACCCATAACGTTCCCAGTATATCGCATCTTCGCCGGTTGTGCAAGTTTTAGGCATGTACTGGTTTTTTTCAGCAAACGTCCGGGATGCGCACCCAACGCAAAAAAGGCGGTCGCCCGCGCCTGCGAACGATCGCCTGTGTTCCGGCCCCGTCAAGCACGCCCGACGAGCGTTTTGGCCATCCAGAGATCCGGCTTGCCTAGTCCGTTTGCGTCCGGGAATACGCCTACAAGGGCGTAGCCCTGCTTTTGATAAAACTCATAGGGGTGCCGGGCCAAATTGCGTATATCGGCAAGCCGCCGATAGGTGTCGGCGTACAGATCGACGCCGGACAGCGTGGTGGCGGATCGGGTATCGTCCGTGCCGAGGTAGAGCATTACGCCGCCGCGCGAGAGCACCTCGGCTTCGAGCGCGCGGACAAGCGCCGCGCCTATGCCCCTGCCGCGGCTGTCCGCGCGCACCGCCAGCGGGTGCAGCTCCCAGCCCGTGAGCCCGTACTGCGGAATCGCGCCGATCAGCCCAAGCACGCGCCCGCGCTCCAACGCGACCAGCAGGATGCGCTCCTTTGCAAGCAACAGGCGCATTTCCCGCATGGGACGCGCGGCGTAGCAATCAAAGGCCTCGGCCAGTATCTTGCCGCATTGGCGCGCCAGACGGTGCTCACGGCGGCGCAGGAGACGGATTTCCATTGCGCTCCCTCCTTTGCGCGCAGTATAGCATAACTGTGCGCCGCAAACAACGCTATCCCAGCGCCACGTCCAAGATCATCATCATCAAAAAGCCGAGCATTACGCTCAATGTGCTGATGTGCGAGCAATCGCCGAGGTTGGCCTCTGGGATCAGCTCCTCTACCACCACATAGATCATCGCGCCCGCCGCGAAGGCCAAGAACCATGGCATCATCGGCGCGACCAGCAGCGAGAGATACGCGCCCAGCACGCCCGCGATGGGCTCCACCGCGCCGCTGAGCGCGCCTGCGATAAACGCGCGCAGGCGGCTTGCGCCGGACTTGCGCAGCGGCAGAGAGATCGCCGCGCCCTCCGGGAAGTTTTGCACCCCGATGCCAAGCGCCAGCGCTACCGCGCCGGAGAACGCGGCGGGCTGACCGCTCTGCGCGGCCAGCCCGAACGCAAGCCCAATGGCGAGACCTTCGGGAATGTTGTGCAGCGTAACCGCCAGCACCAGCATGGAGGTGCGGTGCTCCGTGCCGGGGTAGCAAACCTTGCCGTTTGCCAGCTTGCGCAGATGGGGGAGCAGGCGGTCGAGCGACAGCAGAAACAGCGTGCCCAGCGCCACGCCTCCCGCCGTGGGCAGCCAAGGAAGCATCAGCACCTGCTCGGTCGCCATATCAATGCTGGGGAGCAGCAGCGACCATACGGACGCGGCAAACATCACGCCGGCCGCAAAGCCGAGGAACGCGCGCTCCGTCCGCACGGGAATCCTGCGCTTGAAAAGAAATACGGCGGCCGCGCCCAGCGCGGTGATGGAAAATGTAAACAATGTTGCAAGCAACGCCTCCAATATCGGGGACATGGGGGTTCCTCCTCCAATTGCCGGATTGCTTTTGCAGGGCTTTGGGCTTACAATAGATGCGCTCTGCGGAAGCATAGCGATACATCCTATGCGCCGCGCCCCGGCGCGTGCGGGAGGAAAGACATGAGCCAGAACTCAACCCCCAAAGGGCCTGTATCCATCAAGGAGACCGTCAAGGATTATGCTCTGCTTACGCTGGGCACGCTGCTGCTGACGGCCGGCGTGTATTTTTTCAAATTTCCAAATAACTTCTCAACGGGCGGCGTAAGCGGCATCTCTATTATTCTGGGGCATTACGTGCCCAACCTGTCGGCAGGCTCCTTTGTGCTGATTATCAACGTGGTGCTGCTGATCCTTGGATACATTGTCCTTGGGCGAGGCTTCGGCATGCGCACCACCTACTGCTCGCTGCTGTTCTCGCTGGCCATCTACGCGCTGGAGGCGCTTGTGCCGATCGATCACCCCATGACCTCTCAGCCGCTGCTGGAGCTTATTTTCGCCGTGTCCCTTCCGGCCGTGGGCAGCGCGATTCTGTTTAACCTGCGCGCGTCCAGCGGCGGTACGGACATCGTAGCCATGATCCTGCGCAAATTCTCCCACCTGAACATTGGCAACGCACTGTTCTGCGTGGATTTTCTCATCACCGTCGCGGCTTGCGTCGCCTTTGGCATGGAGACGGGTCTGTTCTCCATGCTGGGGCTGATGATCAAGGCGCTGGTGGTGGACATGGTGCTGGAGAACATCAATGTAAACAAGCTGTTCCAAATCGTGACCACCAAGCCGGAGCCGATTGTGCTTTACATTGTAAAGCAGCTCCATCGCGGCGCGACCGAGGTCAAGGCGGAGGGCGCCTACACCAACGAAAACAAGACCATTGTGATGACGGCCGTCAATCGCGGGCAGGCCGTTCGCCTGCGGCAATACGCCAAGAGCGTTGATCCCAAGAGCTTTATTATGATTACCAACACGGGCGAGATCATCGGCAAGGGCTTTCGCGGACAGATGAACTAAGGAGGGGCGGCTATGAACATCACCATTCGTCCGGCGGCGGAGCGGGACGCGGACGCGATTTGGCGCGTCAACAAAGCGTCGCTGGGCTATGATTACCCCGTTGAACGCACCCGCGAGAACGTGCGGTATGTGCTCAGCAGGCCCATGTACCGCGTTTTTGTCGCCTGCGATGAAAACGGCGACGTGCTTGGCTATGCGCACGCCGCCGATTATGACAACACCTATTCCGATCGCCTGAAAAACCTTATGGGGCTCGCCGTGCTGGACAGCGCGCAGGGCCTCGGTATCGGGCGCATGCTCCTGCGCGCGGTAGAGACGTGGGCGCGGGAGGACGGCTGCGCGGGCGTGCGGTTGGTCAGCGGGCATAACCGCACGCCCGCGCACCAATTCTACTTTCATTGCGGATACGTCCTGCGCAAGGAGCAAAAGAACCTGATCAAGCTCTTTGACGCGCCTGCGCAGGCACGGCTTGAGTCTTCGGCTCGCACACATAACGGCTGACGACGCAGCGCCCGCCAAAGGCCTCGGCTTCCTCGGTGACCAGCAGGCGATAGCCCGCGCGACGCAGCACGGAAGCGGAGGCAAGGTTGCCCTGCTTCACAATGCCATAGACCCGCGGCAGGCGCAGACAATCCAGCGCCCAGCGCGTCAGGGCCGCCGCTGCCTCGGCGGCGTAGCCGCGCCGCTGGAAGGCCTCCGCGACGGCATAGCCGATCTCGATTCCATCGGGGATCTCCGACAGGCCGACATGGCCGATCAGCGTGCCGCCCGCTTTCTCCGCTATGCCAAGCACAAGCGGGTATTGGTCCTTTTGCCAGCAGCCCGCAAGAAAGCCGATCAGCTCGGCCGCGTCCGCCTCCGTCTCGCACACCTCGTCGGGCAGCTCCTCACGGGCGGCAGGCTCGCGGCTGTATCGCCCTAGCAGAGGCGCGTCGTCCGGCGCAAGGGGGCGGAGGGTCAGCCGCGCGGTATCCAGTATGATGCCCGTCATCTTTACGCTCCTTTTTTCTCCCTGAAATAGTCCTTGTTATGAATGCAAATGCAACAGAGTTATGATATACTTCTTTGGTATGGAGGTGGAACCCTTGCTCTCTGTAATGGCTCTCTTTACGGGCGCACTGATCGCGCTCTCGGTGCTTTGCAACGGCGATTTGGCCGCCGTATACGGCAATTATCCGAGCACGGTTTTTGTGCATCTGTCCGGGCTGGCCGTCATCGTGCTGTGCATCCTGATTCGGCGCGAGCGGCTCAAGCTGGACCGCACCATGCCGTGGATGTATTACATGGGCGGCGTGATGGGCGTGGCGACCGTCGTGCTGGGCAACGTCACGTACGCGGCGCTGGGCGTATCGGTCACGGTGGCGCTGCAGCTCCTCGGACAGGTGCTTATGAGCTGCATGGTCGATCAGTTTGGCCTGTTTCACTCGCAGCGCCGTCCGCTTGGCTGGCGGCAGGGGATCGCCATCGCGCTGATTGCGGGCGGCATCGTCGTTATGATACTCTGGTAGGAGGGGAAGCCTATGCTATACGTTTTGGCAATCATGGCCGGGATGAACATCGTGCTGACCCGCCAGCTTAACTCTGAGTGCGGGAAGCGCAACGGCCTGTATATGAGCACGCTGCTCAACTATGCCACGGGACTCGCAACCGCGCTGCTGGTGCTGCTTATCATGGGCCGGCCTACTGCCGCGGCTGAATCGCCGGACGGCTTCCGGCTGGTGCTGATGTATTTTGGCGGCGCGATCGGCATGATGATCATCCTGCTGTGCAACTATCTTACGCCCAAGCTGCCCGCGCTGCTTTTGACGCTGCTGTTCTTTGTGGCGCAGCTCGCCACGGCAATTTTGCTGGACGCGTGGCTGGACGGCAGCTTTTCGCCGGGACAGCTCGTGGGCGGCTTGCTGGTAATGCTGGGACTGCTTTTCTACCAGTATGCCGAAAAAAGGACATCCAAGCAAGTCAAGCAGCAACCGACCGAATAGAGGGGACGAGCATGGAGAAAACCAATGTGATGCGCATTCTGGACGCGGCCCACGTGGCGTACCAAGCGCACGAATACGGCGGCGGCGTCGCCGTAAGCGGCGTAGAGGTCGCCAAGCTGGTGGGCGCGCCGGAGGCGAGCGTGTTCAAAACGCTGGTGACGACGGGCAAAACAGGCAAGCACTACGTGTTTGTGATTCCCGTCGCGGCCGAGCTTCACCTCAAAAAGGCGGCGCAGGCGGTTGGAGAGAAATCCATCGAAATGCTCAAGCAGAAGGATTTGCTCCCCTTGACGGGCTATGTTCACGGCGGCTGCTCGCCCATCGGGATGAAAAAGCCGTTCGATACCGTGCTGGACGCTTCGGCGATGGAACGGAGCACCATCTTGTTCAGCGCCGGGAAGATCGGCTATCAGGTGGAGCTGGCTCCGCAGGCGCTTTGCGCGCTGATTGGCTGCGCAACCGCCTGCTTGGTCTGAAACGGATGTCCCCGGCTGCCGATTGCCTCGGCGGCCGGGGACGCTTGCGTTATTGCAGCTTGAAGTCGTTGTAGATCTCCTGAAAGAGCGTCTCCGTGTCGCCAACATCTTGGATGAACTCGGTTTTGCCGAGAATCTCGGAGGGGATGTACAGCGCCGGATTGTTGAGGTATTCGGGGCTGAGCAACGCGTTGGCGGCCATGTTGGGGTTCATGAACTGCTGCGCCTCGGCGTTGTGCGCGGCCACGTCCGCCCGCAGCAGGTAATCGAGGAAGATGTGCGCGTTGTCCGGGTGAGGCGCGCCAGCAGGGATCACTGCGCCGTCGATGCCAAAGCCCATGCCCTCCTTGGGATAGACCACCTTGAGATCGGGGCGCTCGGCCAGCGCCCAGCACACCTGGCTGGAGAACATGTAGCCCACGCTGGCCTCCCCGCTGACGACGGCGGCATAGGCGTTGTCATAATCGAACACGCGGATGTTGGGGTACAGCTCCATCAGCTTTTCCTTGGCCAGCTCCAAAATGGCGGGGTCGGTCTCGTTGAAGGAGTAGCCCAGCACCTTGAGCGTAATGCCCACCACGTTGCGGGCGTCATCCATGATGGCGATGCTGTCTGCAAGGGCGGGGTTCCACAAATCCGCATAGCCGGTGATATCGATATCGACAAGCGCCGGGTCGTATACGATCAGCGGCGTCCCTGCGGTATAGGGGATCACATACTCGTTGTCCGGGTCGTAGAAATGGCTCAGATAGGCCGGGTCGAGGTTGCCATAGTTGCTCAGCTTGGTGCGATCAAGCGGCTGCAGGAGCTCGGCCTTGCGCAGAATACTGAGGGCGTAGTCGCTGGCAATGACAAGGTCGTACTCGCCGCCGCTGCTCTGATCGAGCTTGAGCAGCATTTCCTCGTTGCTTGCCATGGGCAGAAAGTTGACCTTGATGCCTGTTTCCGCCGTGAAGGCCGCGATGATCTCCGCGTCGATGTAGCCTTCCCACGTCAGCAGGTTCAGCTCCTTTGCCTCCTCGGCGACGGCCTGCGGCCCGATGGGGGACAGGCAGAGAGCAAGCAGCAGTACATAAGAGAGAATCCGTTTGAATGTACGCATTTGATAACTCCTTTCCATGTTGGGCGGGCGATCTATCCATTGAAAGCTCACGCTTGCAATGCCTGCTTGGCGGCGCGCCGCTGGCTGCGCCTGCGCAGCGCGCCCGCGTACTGGCTGATCGCCACCGCGGTAAACACCACGGCGATCATCACCGTACAAAGCGCGTTGAGCTGCGGCGATATGCCCAGCTTGACGGAGGAGTACACCTTCACGGGCAGTGTGACGGCGGTATCGCTGACAAAGAAGCTGATCACAAAGTCGTCCAGCGACATAGCCAGCGCCAAAAACGCACCCGATACGATAGCGGGCCTGCACAGCGGTAGCGTGACGTCCCACAGCACGCGCGCGGGAGACGCGCCCAAATCCCTCGCCGCGTCAAACACCGAGGGATCCATGCCCACAAGGCGGCTCTTGACCGTGAGGTATAAATAGGGGATGCAAAAGGTCGTATGCGCCAGCACCAGCGCGATCTCGTTCTTGGGGATGCCCACCGCTTGGAATATGCCGAGGAAGGCCACGCCCAAGATCACATCCGGGATCATGATGGGAAGCATGACCAGCCACTCCATCGCGGAGGCGGATCTGCCGGGCTTGGCGGTCGAGCGCTGACGCTGCGCCATGCCCACGGCTCCCAGCGTGCCGATCAGCACGCTCAACAGCACGCTCAGCACGGCAACCCGCACGCTGACCAGCAGCGCGTCGCCGTAATGATTCGCGCCGCCAAGCAAATCGGTATACCATTGCGTCGTAAAGCCGGTAAACTCAATGGGGACGCGCGCCGCGTTGCTGTTAAAGGAATAGAACACCACCGTCACAATGGGCAAATAGAGGAAAAGCAGCACCAGCGTCATAAACAGAGCGCCCCAAAAGGAGATTCGTTTCATGCCGCGCCTCCTAAAACATGCTCATGTCGTTGCTTCCGCCCAGCCTGCGGTACAGGGCGATCACGGCGGCGGTCAGCGCCAGCAGCGCCACGGAAAGCGCCGAGGCCAGCGGCAGGTCGCGGCCGGACAAGGCCTGTATTTGCCCTCCGGCCAACGGATACTTGCTTCCGCCCAGAATATAGCTTAAAAAGAACAAGCCCATCGAGGGGACAAACACCAGCACGCAGCCGGCCAGCAGTCCGCTCAGCGTCAGCGGCAGGGTAACGGTCATAAAGGCGTGCAGGGGCTTCGCACCCAGATCGCGGGCCGCCTCCACCACGCTGATATCCAGCTTCTCGGCGCTGGTGTACGCGGGGAGAATCATAAACGGCAGCAGCGCGTATACCATGCCAAGCAGCACCGCGCCGTCGGTGTAGATCAGCTTGAGCGGCTCTTGAATGATCCCCCAGTTCATCAGCAGCGTATTCAGGGGGCCGTTGGCGTAAAGCAGGATCCGCCAGCCGTATATGCGGATGACCGCGTTCGTCCAAAAGGGGACGACGACCAGCATCATCACAAACGAGCGCATGCCGGGCTTGAGGCGGCTCATCAGGTAGCCGAACGGGTAGCCGATCAGCACGCAGAGCGCCATGGTAATCAGCGCCAGCTTGAGGCTGTTCAGCAGCACCCGCAGATAGGTGGGCGACATCAGGCGCGCGTAATTGTTCAGCGTTAGCTGATCCGTCACGCCGAGGTTTGTATCCTTGACCAGAAAGCTCAGCCCGATAATGTACAGCAGCGCGACAAACACAAATGTGAGCGCCCAGAGGTACATGGGCAGCCTCAGCCAGCGAGAGCCCCGCAAATCCCCGTTGCGTCCCATGTCAGCGCGCCTCCTTCAGCGGCGGCAGATCGTCGTCGTCGGGCACCAGCGGGGCGTGGCGGATATCCCACCACACGTAGAGCTTGGAGCCGACGGGGTAGGCGTCCAGCTCCGCCGTCTGCGAGATCGCGCCGACGGTCACCCCCGGAGCAAGCTCAATGCGCGTGCGCTGCGTGCCGCCCGCGTACTCCTTGCTTTGCAGCACGCCCTCCAACGACATGCCCATGCTCGGCTCTGCGCCGTAATGGACGCGCTGAGGCCGCAGGCACAGCGCCATGCGGTCGCCCTCTTCGGGAAGCTGGGCAGGATCGGCCATCGCGGGCAGCGCAAGGCCCTCCGCGTTCAGCACGCATTCTCCGCTGGCCTGAATGTGCGATACCGCCCCGCGCAGCAGCGTCGCCTGCCCGATAAACCTCGCGCAGAAAAGGGATTCGGGGCGCTCGTACACCTGCTCCGGCGTGCCGATCTGCTCGATTCGCCCCCCTCGCATGATGGCGATGCGAGAGGACATGTTGAGCGCCTCCTCCTGATCGTGCGTCACGTAGATGAACGTAATGCCAAGCTCCTGCTGCAAACGCTTGAGCTCGACCTGCATCTGCTGGCGGAGCTGAAGATCCAGCGAGCCGAGAGGCTCGTCAAGCAGCAGCAGCCGGGGTCTGAGCGCCAGCGCGCGCGCGATGGCTACCCGCTGGCGCTGCCCGCCGCTCAGCTGCGAGGGCATGCGCTTCTCATACCCTTGCAGCTGCACCATGCGAAGCATTTCTTCCACACGCTGAGCAATCTCGTTTTTTGACGCGTGCCTGAGCTTGAGCCCATAGGCGATGTTTTTGTACACGTTCATGTGGGGGAACAGCGCGTAGTTTTGAAAGACGGTGTTTACATCCCGTTTTTCGGGTGGGAAATCGGTGATATCCACCCCGTCGAGGTACACCCGGCCGCTGGTGGGCGCCTCCAGTCCGGCGATGACGCGCAGCGTGGTGCTCTTGCCGCACCCGCTTGGCCCCAGCAGCGTGAGGAACTCGCCCTCGTAGACGCCCAAATCGATTCCGCCAAGCACAAGTCCCTCGCCATAATCCTTGGTGACGCACCCAAGCTGCAAAAGCGGCTTGGGTTGATCCGCGGCGGTAGCCTGCATGTTACTCTTCTCCTTTTGCGTGACGGCAAAGCGCGGTAAGCAGCGCCTCGACGGACGGCCAGATGTCCGGGGCCACGCGGTACAGCACCTGACAGCCCTCCTTGCGGGACAGCACCAGTCCCACGTCCACCAGCAGCTTCATGTGGTAGGAGATGGTCGGCTGCGAGCAGCAGAACTCCTTTTGGATGCAGCAAGCGCTCATTTCCTCCGTGCCCAGTATGGTGAGGATTTTGAGGCGCGTCTCGTCGCATAAGACCTTGAGCAGCGGGATGCTGTTTTGATAGCAATTCACAGGTCGGCCTCCTCTCGCGCGATGTGGGTTGAATCGGCTATATTGTATGCGACGCATAGAGAGAAGTCAATATAGAAGGACGTTAATAAAAAAGTTTTGTTGACAAAAAAAGCCGCCCCGAAGGGCGGCACAGCGCGCAGGAAAACCCAGCGGAGGGCTTGGGGGAGCGGCGCTCCCCCAATGAAGCCCGCCCTTAGAGACAAGCGCGCCCAAGGCGGCGTGAAAAGGTGCGTTTGGCAGTTACTCCGCATCCGTGGGAGAGCTTTTGGTTTCCTCCTGCACGGGGATGGGCTGCGGCGTTACGGTCTCCACGGGCGGCACGGGATCGGGCTGAATGGCCGCGGCGGCCTGCACCGCCTGCACAATGGGCTTGAACGCCAGCTTGATGCGGCGGTGCAGCATAATGAGCGTCAGCAGGTCGATCGCCGCTTCCACCAGCATAAAGATGCCGATCAGCAGCACGAGCGTCGCCTGTACAGAGGTGATGTTGGCAAAGATCAGCACGCCCAAAACAATGCTGGCGGCCGCGCCCAGCAGGACGCACCACCATCTGGGGGCCTTCATGCGGTGCATGTCCAGCGCCATTTGCACTTTGATTAGTCCGCCCAGCACAAGCGCGGCGGCAAATATGAACGTGTATACCTGCGCCAGCGCGCTGGGGTTGCAGAACAACACAATGCCAATGGCGATCGCCGCCAAGCCTGTGGCAAAGCGAAAGCTCATGATGCTGTCCATCATGTCCTCGCGGAAGTAAGAGATAATGTGGTATACGCCCACCAAGCACAGAGCGGCGGCGAGGGCATAGCCCAGAATATCAATGGCCATGTTCGGCCACAGGATCAGCGCCAAGCCGCACAGCGCGTACAGGGCTACGGCGCCGTACCCGCTCCAGCTCCAGCGATCGGCGTTTGAAAGCTGCTTTTTCATGGGATTCTTCCTTTCTGTTGGTCAGCCTGTATGGATGCGTAAAGTAAGTATCATCTATAACAATGTACATTATATCATGTTCGGGCAAACTGTCAAGGAGGAGGACGCGCGGATCAAAGAACCCATATCCATAAAATATGAAATTTCTATTGCGTTTTCTCTTGATTTTTTACGGTTTTAGACTTACAATATTCGTAATGCTGGAATATCCATGCAGAGCTTTCGGGCAATTCTGTTTCGAATTTCTCCCATAGGAAAGGAAGAAACCAATGGCAAAGCGCATTCTGCTGGTTGACGATGAGCCCCTCATCGTAAAAGGGTTGAAATATACCCTCGAACAGGAAGGCTACGAGACCGATTCCGCCGCCGATGGAGAAGAAGCGCTTGCCAAGTTCTTTTCCGGCAATTTTGACTTTGTGCTGCTGGATGTGATGCTGCCCAAGCTGGACGGCATCGTGGTCTGTCAGCGCATCCGCGAGCACAGCAACGTGCCCATCATCATGCTGACCGCCAAGGGCGAGCATATCGATAAGATCCTCGGCCTCGAATACGGCGCGGACGACTACATGACCAAGCCCTTCAACATCTTGGAGGTCAAGGCCCGCATCAAGACCATTCTGCGCCGCGCCAACGGTCAGCAGCAGATGGACGCGCGCAAAATCATCCGCGTACACGACATGGAGATCAACTCCGTCAACCGCTCCGTAACCCTTGGCGGCAAGGATGTGCGGCTGACCGCCAAGGAGTTTGATCTGCTGCAAATGTTCGTGAACAACCGCGGCAAGGTGTTCAGCCGCGAGGCCATGCTGGAAACCGTATGGAAGTACGATTACACCGGCGACGCGCGCACCGTGGACGTACACATCCGTCGCCTGCGTGAAAAAATAGAGCGCAACCCCGCTCAGCCGGAGTTCATCTTTACCAAGTGGGGAGTGGGTTACTATTTCACTGACAAGGATTAACCCGTTCCACTCCATTCGGTTCAAAATCATGCTCGCCTTCCTGCTGATCGTGGGCGTAAGCTACTATGCGGTGGCTACGTCCCTCGTGGGGCTGGTGGGCGACACTTTGTTTTCCGACCGCATGCGGCAGGATCGCATGAGCGCGGAGACCCTCGCGGCCGAGGCCGCCCCTTTGTACGCCGATATGCGCATCGGCGAGCTGCAAGCCCTGCTGGAGTCCTCCGGCGGCGAGCTGGGCGGTCGGCTAATGATACTGGACGAGGCGGGCAAGGTGCAGTTGGACAGCTACTCCGAGCTTAACGGCAGCACGCTGGCGCTGCCGGAGGTGCTCTCCATCTTAGCGGATGGCGGCGCGGCGGACTACGGCGTGCATCGGCTCCCGCGGGAGGACGGATCGGGCGGGGGCTTGTTTTCCTTTTTGTTCAAGTACGACCGAAACGACCGCTGGGTGGGGTACTGCTCCGCCGCGCTGGTTCGCGACGGGGCGACCATCGGCGTGCTGCTGTACTCCTCCTCGCTGCAGGATATGCTGGAGGGCTTGTTCGCATTGCAGGATCGCATGATCCTTTATTTTCTCATCGCGGCCGCCGCGGTTATGCTGCTGGCGCTGGTATTCTCCCGCGTTATCACCAAGCCCATCGGCACGCTGACAAAGGGCATCCAGCGCATGGCGCGGGGCGACCTGTCCGTGCGCGTGAACGTAAAGGGCAGCGGCGAGATCAAGCGCTTGGCCGAGGCCTTTAACACCATGTCGGAAAAGCTGGAGCGGCTGGATAAAAGCCGCAACCAGTTTGTCTCCAACGCGAGCCATGAGCTCAAAACCCCGCTGGCGACCATCAAAATTCTGCTGGAGAATATCATCTATCAGCCGGATATGGACAACGGCGTGCGCACGGAGTTTTTGAGCGATATCAACAAGGAGATCGACCGCCTGAACTTGATTATCGGCGATTTGCTCACGCTGGTCTCCATGGACGCCAAGAACATGCGCCTGAACCGCGAGAACTTCAGCCTTGCGCAAATTGTGAAGGACAACGCCCACCGCCTGACGCCGATGGCCGTGCAGCGCAAGCAGGAGCTTCAGCTTCAGCTATCCGACAGCTGCGATATGTACGCCGACTGCGCAAAGCTGACGCAGGTGGTGTACAACCTCATGGAAAACGCCATCAAGTACACGCAGGAGGGCGGCGTGGTGCGCGTGCGGCTGGTGCGCTCCGGCAAGGACGCCATCCTCAAGGTGACGGACAACGGCCCCGGCATTCCCAAGGAGGATCAGCCGCATATCTTCGATCGTTTTTATCGCGTGGACAAGGCGCGCAGCCGCGATACCGGCGGTACGGGGCTGGGCCTCTCCATCGTGCACCAGATGGTGCTGATGCACGGAGGCAGCGTGTCCGTGGAAAGCGAGGAAGGCCACGGCGCGACATTCACCGTTGAGCTGCCCATCCATCAGGGCTGAGGAGGAACCGATGAAAAAACGCTTTGCCCTGCTGCTTTCCCTGACGCTCTGCCTCGCGCTGAGCGCGTGCGTGGGCACGCAGGCCAATCCTCTTGTGGGGGCCGAGGCCACCGACGCTCCCGGTACGGCGCCGGCGCTGCACGCGGCCGCCGCCTCGGAGAGCAACGTGCAGAATTACGCCGTCACGCTTTATTTCCGTTACGCGGATCAGCCCTATCTGGCGGCCGAAACGCGCACGCTTGCCGTGCGGAGGGATCAAACGCTGGAGTATGCCATCGTGGAGGCGCTGCTCAACGGCCCGGACGCACGCAATCCCGCGCTGCAAGCGCTCCTGCCGGAGACGGCCGGCGTGCTGGACGTCTCCGCCGTCGGGGATACGCTCTTTGTTACATTCAGCATGGCGCTGCTGACGGGCGATGGAATCCCGGCGGATTGGGCGCAGCAGGAGGAGCGGGCGGACGAGGCCCCCCTGCGCCGACAGCTTGCGGCCGCAAGCCTTGTTTGCTCGCTTACGGAGAACACGGGCTATACCGCCGTGCAGATCATGGTACAGCAGGATGGGAACGCACAGGGCTCCTTCCGGCTGGACAAGAGCTATTTTCTGGGCGGGGAGACAGGCCCCTCCGAGCCGATGACGCGGCACGAGGCGTGGCTGTCCACCCCCTATCAAACAGCCCGGCGCGCGCTGTACGCGTGGCAGCAATGGGACGCGGACGCGCTCTACGCGCTGATTGCGGGAGACGCGCCGGAACGGCTGGATTTTTCCGAGCGGCTGGATCACGCCCGCAGCATGGTGGAGTTTACCGTCAGCGAGGGAAGCGTATCGCCGGAGCTGGGCGCGGCCGTGGTCTGCGTAACGCTCCGCACGGCGGACGCATACGGCGAAACGCAGGAGACGCGGGCGTTTCCGCTTCGCCTGACCTATGAGAACGGCGTATGGAAGATCCCGTACGATACGCTGCTCCTGCTGCTGAGCAAGTAAATAATGAGGAGGCGAGACGGATGAACAAGCGCGTCCGATTGGCGCTCTGCGCGGCAACGGCCCTGTGCCTGACCGCCTGTACCGGCGCAAGCATACCCATCACCGAGGAGACCGAGCCTGCCTACACGCTGCCTCCCGCGCAAATGGAGTACGTCGCGCCCATCGGCGACGCGACGCTGGAATACACGGCCGAGGCGGTCGTCTACTTTCCGGCGCGCGACGGCATGACGATTACGCCCGGCCGGCTTTCGGTATCCTGCTCCGCCTCGCGGCCCCATGCGGAGTCCGTCCTGCGCGCGGCGCTCGACTACACGGGCGATAGCCTTGCCGCGCCTCTTTTCGGCGAGGCGAACGTACAGCTGACGGGCGCGAACCCCGTGGAGGTCAGCCGAAACGTGGCGACCGTCAATCTTTCCGCGGCGGCGCTGCAGATGGATCGGCGCTCGTTTTACATCGCCTGTCAGGCCATCGCCAATACGCTCACGGAGCTGGACGATATCGAGTATGTCAACGTGCTGGTGGCCGATAAGCAGATCGGGCTGGATTTGGCAAACACCGCGCCCATGGGCATGTTCCAGCGGACGCTCAACCTGAACGCGGGCGCGCTGTACGAGCAGGCGCTGACGCGGCGCACGCAAGGGACGAGCGCGCGCTTGGCGGATGTGGCGGCAATGTACTATCCGCTGGGCGCGGTGGACGGCCTGATGAGCGAGGCCCGCAGCGTGGTTTTTACGGACAGCTCGCCCGCCGCGATGGTACGCACGCTCCTTGCGGAGCTGGCGGATTGCGAGCATGCGGGCGGCGCGGCCATGCCGGATCTGTCGCTGCTGCTGGCCGCGCCTCCCGACCTGAGCGAGGCGACCGATACCGCCCAGCGCGTGGTGGATCTGCGCTTTTCAACGGCGCTGGACGAGCAGCTCGCGCAGGCCAGCCTGACGCGCGCGGACGCGTTTGCCGCTGTCACCTACACGCTTTGTACCTACCTGCCGAATCTGTACGGCGTTCGCGTGACGGTAGGGGAGGAGACGGTTGAAAGCGTAACGCTGGCCGACGGTACGCTTCTCTTGTTTTCGGGCGGCGTCCAGCGGCGCGCGGATTATGCCGCGCTGCTGATGAACCTGTGCTCGCTCTACTTTGCGGACGGGAAAAATCAATCGCTGGTGGCGGTGGAACGACCCGTGCCGTACTATCTCACGCGCAGCCCGCGCTATTTGCTGCTGGCGCTTGCGCACGGCCCGACGGCTTCGGACGCGGACGGGGCCGCCCCGCTGCTGCCGGACGACGCATTGAGGGATGCGGATATACTGGGCATTTCCCTGCGGGACGGGACGCTGCTGGTCAACTTTTCGACCGCGTTCCAAACGGCCGTAGCCATGCTGGAGCCGGAGCAGGCGCGCTTGCTGGCCTATGCCATGACAAACGCGCTGCTCGCCAATCCTGCCATTCATCGCGTCGCCTTCTTTGTGATGGGCACGCAGCTCAGCACCCCTGCCGGAGAGCTGAGCTGGGCCGGGTATTTTTACAGCAATCCGGGCCTCGTGCGGCAGCCGGAGTAAATAACGCCAGTCACCGCAAGCAATTCCTGCATGCCGGGAATTGCTTTTTTGGCTGCGTGCCTGTATAATACTATGGAAATGATTGAGGGAAGTGGAACCGTTATGAAGCTTGGTATCGTCGGCTTGCCCAACGTCGGCAAAAGCACGCTGTTCAACGCGATTACAAAGGCCGGAGCGCAGGCCGCCAACTACCCTTTTTGCACCATCGAGCCCAACACGGGCGTCGTTGCGGTGCCGGATCATCGGCTGGACGTGCTTTCGGACATGTATCAGCCTAAAAAGACGACTCCGGCTGCTGTGGAGTTTGTGGATATCGCCGGGTTGGTCAAGGGCGCCAGCAAGGGAGAGGGCTTGGGCAACAAGTTCCTCAGCCATATCCGCGAGGTGGATGCGATCGTCCATGTGGTGCGCTGCTTTGAGGATGAGAACATCATCCATGTGGACGGCTCCGTGGATCCGGCCCGCGATATCGAGGTCATTGAGCTGGAGCTGATCCTCGCCGATCTGGAAACCGTGCAAAAGCGGCAGGACAAGGCCGCCAAAATGCAAAAGAGCGGCGAAAAGCATTTTGCGTCCGAGGCCGAGCTGGCGGGCCGCCTGCTCGCGCACTTGGAGGCCGGCAAGCCCGCGCGGACATTCGCCCTGACCGACGAGGAGAAGCAGATCGTCGACGGCTGGTTTTTGCTCACCGACAAGCCGGTCATCTACGCCGCGAACATCGCCGAGGACGACGTCGGCAAGCCGGATGAGGCGCTGCCCTTTGTGCGCGTCGTGCGCGAGATTGCCGCGCGGGAAAACGCAACCGCGTTCACCATCAGCGCGCACATCGAGGAAGAGATCAGCGCCATGGACGACGCGGAAAAGGCTGAGTACCTTGAGGCCCTCGGCATCGGCGAAAGCGGTTTGGACAAGCTGATCCGGGCATGCTACTCCCTGCTGGGCCTCATCAGCTTTTTGACCTGCGGCGCGGACGAATGCCGCGCGTGGACGATCCCCAACGGCACCAAGGCTCCGCAGGCCGCCGGCAAAATCCATACCGATTTTGAGCGCGGCTTCATCCGCGCCGAGGTGGTGGCCTTCGACACGCTGCTTGCCAACGGCACCATGGCCGCCTGCAAGGAGAAGGGCCTTGTGCGCAGCGAGGGCAAGGATTACGTAATGAAGGACGGCGACATCGTGCTGTTCCGCTTCAACGTGTAAGGAGGCGCCCCGATGAGCAAGCTCGGCTTTTTTTTCAAACGCTTGGTGCGCATGGACTTTAAGGCCATGTGGAGGACAACGGGCATTCTCAAGCAGCGCAGCGGCAAGAGCCGCCTGTGGCTGCTGTGCGATATGCTCCGCTGTGCGATCAAATACAACGCGGGCTACATGGATTACAAGATAGCGGAGATGTACCGTCTCAGCGACGAGCAGATCAAAACGCAGATCACCCGCGGCTTGAGCAATACCATCGTCCGCCGCATGAACGATAAGGCCTACTGGCATTTCTTCGACGACAAAGCTACCTTCGACGAGCTTTTTGCCGACGAGGTCAACCGCGGCTGGCTGGAGATCAAGGAGCAGACGACCGCCGAGGAACTGCGGGCGTTCCTGACCAAGTACCCGGATGTGATCGGCAAGCCGCTGGAGGGCTCCAGCGGGCAAGGCGTGGAGCGCTTCACGCAGGAGGCGTGGCAGGACGGCGCGGAGGCGTTTTTGCAAACGCTGAGGCAAAAGGGAATCGGCATTTTGGAGGAGCGGGTCATCCAGCACCCCGAAATTAGCCGGATGTGCCCGACCTCCGTAAACACCATCCGCATCGCCACGCTGCTGGGCGATAAAAAGCAGGGCATTGTGTACGCTTTTCTGCGCATTGGCAACGGCAAGGTGATGGATAACGTGGATTGCGGCGGCATGGCCGCTCGCGTGGATCTGGCCAGCGGCAAGCTGCTCACCGTAGGCGCCGACAAGCAGGGTAACACCTACACAAGGCACCCCATCACCGGCACCGATATCATCGGCTTTCAGGTGCCGTTTTTTGAGGAAGCAAAGGCCATGTGCCTCAAGGCGGCGCAGAAGGTGCCTCAAATGCGCTTTGTCGCATGGGATGTTGCCATCACGGAGAAGGGCCCGTGCTTTATCGAGGGCAATTCCTTCCCCAGCCACGCGGTGCCGCAGTTCGCCGCCCATTATCCGGACGGCATCGGCATAATGCGCGAGTTCCGCGAGTTTATGGAGATCTGAGCGAGCGCGATACGAAAGGAGCTTCCTCCCATGAAAAAATGGCTCTCTCTTTTGCTGGTTCTGACGCTGGTTCTGGCGATTGTCCCATCGGGCGCTTTTGCCAAGAACACGACATTTACCGTGATGGTCTACCTTTGCGGCACCGATTTGGAATCCGACGGAGGCATGGCGACGCGCGACCTCAAAGAGATGATTAAGGGCGGCATCACCAAGAACAGCAACGTGACGCTGTACGTGCAAACCGGCGGTACCCGCGATTGGCAGGTCAGCGGCATCACCAACAGAAAGGTGGAGCGCTGGCTGGTTACCGAGAACGGCATTAAGCTGGTGGATGAAGTCGGTACGGCGAACATGGGCGATGAGAGCACGTTTTACAGCTTTTTGGAGTACGGCTTTCAGCACTATGCGGCCGATCGCTACGCGGTGGTCCTTTGGGATCACGGCGGCGGGGCGACGGGCGGCGTCTGCTATGACGAAATGGCCAAGGACGTGCTTTCCATGGCGGAGATTTACAGCGCGCTCAAAAAGGCCGAAAATCTAAAGAATTACAAAAAGCTGGAGTTCGTTGGCTTTGACGCGTGCCTGATGGCCTCGTACGAGATGGCGAGGCATTTGCAGCCCTACGCTCATTACATGATCGCCAGCGAGGAGCTGGAGCCGGGGACGGGCTGGTACTACGCCGGGTGGCTCGGAAAGCTGCAGGACAACCCGGATATCGGCATTCCGGAGCTGGGCAAGATCATTGTGGATACGTTTATCTCCGCAACGGTCAAGGAGTATGCGGACGAGTACGCCACGCTTTCGGTGGTTGACCTGAGCAAGCTGGACGGCGTATCCGACGCGCTGAACGGCATGGCCAACTCTCTGCTTGCGGAGCTGCAAGCGGGCAACCTGAAAACGATCTCCCGCCTGCGCCAGAACATGCGCTCCTTTGGCGAAATGTTTGATTCCGCGTCGGATATGATCGACCTGAACGTTTTTGCCGAAGCGTATTCCGCTGTGGACGCCGCAAACGCCAAAGCGCTCCTAAAGGCTGTGAGCGACGCGGTGGTCTATTCCAACCATACCAACAATCTCAGCAGCATATGCGGACTGTCTGTGCTGGTGCCGTTTTCCACCAAGAGCAGCGCGAGCAGCTACCTGAAGACCTACGATGAGTACGGCCTCTACGACAAGTATACCGGCTTTGTCAGCTCGTTTGCCAGCGAGCTGACGGGCAGCAGCTATGTGTTTGGCTCCACCGCCGTGGAGCAGACCAGCGTACAGGACGCGCAGGTGCAATGGTTCTCGCAGTTCGCCACGGACGAGGACGATTACTACGCTGGCTATTCCGATTATTCCAGTGCCAGCAGCTCCACCAGCGGCGAGTTTGGCATGGACGACTTTTTGAACTATCTGTTTGGCAGCGGCAGCAGCGTGGAATACTCGGCGGACTCGGCCGATCCCTTTGCGGATGTGCTGTCCGACGACGCGAGCGATTACTTCAGCAATCCTACGCCCAGCTCCGCGACGGGTGGCATCACGGGTGACGCGTCGTCTGCCACGACCTACGATGTGCAAACCGGCGCCGGAACGGTGCAGATGACCGACCCGTTTGCCAACGCGAGCGGCGACTACGCGTACACAGTCACCCTCACGGCGGATGAAATGCAGTACCTTGCCAAGGCCGAGGCAAACCTGATGATGGATCTCAGCGACGAGGACGGCGCGTTTTATGTGGAGCTTGGCTATATCGGCGCTGTGCAGGTGGACTGGAAGAACGGCGTGATTTACGGCTTGTTCGACGGGACTTGGCCCTGCTTGGACGGTCAGATGGTATGCATGTACGATCAGATCAGCAATGAAAACTACATTCGTTCGTTGATTCCGGCCAAGGTCAACGGCGTTGAGCAGTACCTTCTGGTTGTTTTTGATACGGACAGGCCGCAGGGCGAGGTGGTCGGCGTTACGGAGGGCTATACGGACGCCGGGCTGCCTGTGCGCGGCTACACAGAGCTGCAGCCGGGCGACGTGGTGATTCCCATGTATGAGCTGATTTACTGGGACGAGGAGGATAAGCAGCAGTACGAGCCCTTCGAGGGCGACCCGATTACCGTTGGCAGCAACGGAAAGCTCCCGTTCGGTTATGAGGCTGTCGAGTCGGACGCGGACTATGTGTATGGCTTCTGCCTCAACGATATCTTCGGCGGCTATCAGTTTACCGATTTTATCTCGCTGTCCTTCTAGCGCTTCGCTCTGGGCTTGCAGATCAGCGCGACCAGCGTGCCAAACAGCACGGCCGCGGCGATCCCGCCCGCTGTGGCGCTCAGCCCGCCCGTAAAGATCCCCAGCCACCCTCCCTCCTGCATGGAGCGGAGGGTTCCTTGAAATAACGCGTGCCCGAAGCCCGTCAACGGGACGGTCGCGCCCGCACCGGCAAAAGCCGCAATGGGACTGTATACGCCTAGCGCGCTGAAAACCACGCCTGCCATCACGTAGATCACAAGGATTCGCGCGGGGGTGAGCTTTGTCTTCAGCACAAGCAGCTCGCCGATGGCGCACAGGAGCCCGCCTACCAAAAATGCCTTGCCATACATCCAGATCATATGCTTTCCCCTTGCTGCGGAGATTCCAGCACGACCGCGTGCGCAATGCCGGGAATGCTCTCGCCCTGCTGCGTGGTGGTCGGGCTGAGCAGCGCGCCCGTTGCCATAAAGAGAATGTGAGATAGCTCTCCGCGTTGGAGCATGGGAAGATACACGGCGTTGAGCACGGACGCGCTGCATCCGCAGCCGCTGCCGCCCGCGTGCATATCCTGTGCGGCCCGGTCAAAGATCAGCAGACCGCAATCGGCATACCGATCCTCTATCAGAGGGTGGCCGCGCTTTTTCATCAGCTCAAGCAGCAGGTCATGCCCGATTTGCCCCAGATCGCCCGTCAGAATCAGCGGGTAGTCCTTGGGCTCGGTGCGCGTGGCGTGAAAATGGGCGCAGAGGGTATCCGCCGCCGCGGGAGCCATTGCCGCTCCCATATTGTTTGCGTCGCTTATCCCCATATCAATGACCCGCCCGATCGTCACCTGCCGCAGCCGCGCCATCGGGTATGCGCTTGGCTGCATGGAGAGCAGCGTCGCCCCGGCACCCGTTACCGTCCATTGCGCGGTGGGCGTGCGCTGCGAGCCGAACTCCAGCGGGAAGCGATACTGCCGCTCCGCTGTGCAAAAATGACTGCTGGCTACGCAAATCGCGCTGGACGCAAAGCCGCCGTCCAGCAGCATGCCGCCGACGCAGAGGCTCTCCGCCATCGTAGAGCAAGCCCCGTAAAGCCCCAAAAAAGGGATGCCCAGCTCGCGCGCGGTAAAGGAGGCGCAGGTGATCTGGTTGAGCAGATCGCCGCCCAGCATCACATCCACGGCGCTTGTGGACAGGCGCGCCTTGCGGAGGCAGGCGGCGATGCTCTCCTGATAGAACTGCCGCTCCGCCTGCTCAAAGGTGGTCTGGCCAAAGAACTCATCCTGCACGGTTTTGTCAAAGTGCTCGGCCAGCGGCCCTTCGCCTTCCTTTTTGCCCACGATGGCCGCGCTGCTGATGATATACGGCTTTGATGGCAGCTGATAGCTCTGTCTGCCTAGACGCTTGCTGTTCATGCGCACTCCTCACACAAGCCCAAAAATCCAATAAATCAGCCCGGCAATCACGGCGCTGCTTACGCCGTACACCAACACGGGCCCGGCGATTGTAAACAGCTTGGCGCCCAGCCCCAGCACAAGGCCCTCGCGGCGGAATTCCAGCGCGGGGGAGACCATCGCGTTCGCAAACCCTGTAATGGGCACAAAGCTGCCGCCGCCCGCGTATTGGCCGATGTTATCAAACCAGCCGATTCCCGTCAGCACCGCCGTCAGCAGGATGAGCGCAATGCTTGCAAACGTGGAGGCCTGCGTCACGGTCAGTTCCAGAAAGCGCACGCCGATATCGATAAAGCCCTGCCCCAGCATGCAGATCACGCCGCCGACCCAGAATGCGCGGAAAAGCCCCTGCGCCATGTTCGAGTTGGGAGAGACGGCTTCTACCAGCGCTTTGTACTGCTTTTGCGTTACGGGATCCGCCTTGCTCTGGGAAAGGCTGCGGCTGTCCGGCACAAAAGCGTCGGCGTTGCCGGGCCTTTTTTCTGGCTGCTTACCGCTCAAGGTCTGCCTCCTCCCGCAGGGCCCGCTG
This sequence comes from uncultured Oscillospiraceae bacterium, assembly GCA_964408185.1. Lineage (GTDB taxonomy): Bacteria > Bacillota > Clostridia > Christensenellales > Aristaeellaceae > CAYOYK01. The sequence goes on from CAYOYK010000022.1 coordinate 33,916, forward strand.
AACAGGCGGTTTTCCGGTCGGGTAGCATACCTCCCGGTCTCCGGGCCTCGGAACCGCGTGCAGCGCGTAGGGAACAAGCGATTGCTTTTTCATCAGGGATCGCCTCCTCGCGCACAGTATGCGTTAATGTCCGCCTTGCTATGCGGCGCGGGGCATATGAAAACGGCTGCCGATTTGCAGGCAGCCGTTTGGATATAGGATCGTGAATCGCTTATGCTTTTCGGAAGCCGTTTGGGTTGTTGCTTTGCCAGCGCCAGCTGTCCCGGCACATATCGTCAAGCGTTTTATGCGCGCTCCAGCTAAGCAGACGCTTTGCCTTGGACGCGTCCGCGTAGCAGGTGGCAATGTCGCCCGGACGGCGGGGCGCAATAACGTAGGGGATGGGCACGCCGTTCACGCGGACGAAAGCATCCACCATCTGCAATACGCTGTATCCGACGCCGGTGCCAAGGTTGATGACCTCGCAGCCCGTATGCTCGGCCAAATAGTTACATGCCGCAACATGCCCCTGCGCCAGATCGACCACGTGGATGTAATCGCGCACGCCTGTGCCGTCCACGGTGGGGTAATCGTCGCCAAAGACGTGGAGCTCCTTCAGCTTGCCGGACGCAACCTGCGAGATATACGGCATCAGGTTGTTCGGGATGCCCACCGGATCCTCGCCGATCAGGCCGCTTTGGTGCGCGCCGATGGGGTTGAAGTAGCGCAGCAGCGCAACCGACCAATCGGGGTTGGCATGGCAAACATCCTGCATAATCTGCTCGATCATGTACTTTGTCCAGCCGTAGGGATTGGTGCAGCCGGTCGGCATGTCCTCGGTGAGCGGCATGGTTTCGGCAAGGCCGTATACCGTCGCGGATGAGCTGAACACGAGCCGCTTGACGCCGTGCGCCCTCATGACCTCGCAAAGCGTCAGCGTGGAGTCCAGATTGTTGCGGTAGTATTCCAGCGGCTTGCCGACGCTTTCGCCCACAGCCTTGTAACCGGCAAAGTGGATCACGGCGTCGAAGGCGTACTTGTCAAACACGCGGCTGAGGGCGGCCTTATCGCACACATCCACCAGCTCGTGCACGACCGGCTTGCCGGTAATGGTTTCCAGCCGACGGAGCACTTCCTCGCAGCTATTGTAGTAGTTATCGGCAATTACGGCCTCGTGCCCGGCGGAGAGCAGCTCCGCGTAGGTGTGCGAGCCGATGAACCCGGCGCCGCCGGTAAGCAGTATTCTCATGGCAATCGTCTCCTTTGTACAGCGTCAGAATAGCTGGTCGGGATACTGTCCGGCCTTGTGCATTGCCAGCAGCTCCTCCTGCACATAGGGCTTATCTTCCTTATAGGTCACGCCAAACCAAACGGCGTCGGTCGGCAGCACGTCCACGGACAGCCCCGTCTCGTGCATAAGCTGATCGACCAGCACGGGCAGCACGTATTCCTTTTTCTTTTCGTCGGGCGCAAGGCCGGAAAGGAACGATAGGAAGTGCGTCTCGGCCTGCGCGAACAGCCACGGCGTGAAGCCAAAAAAGTTCATGGAAACCAAGCAGTTATGGTCGAGCACAATACCGGCCGGATCGTTGAACGTATCGCGGATGGTGCCGTCCGGGAAGGGCTGAATCTGGTAGGTTTCCGTAATGCGCTCCAGATGTCTCCGCGCATCCAGCCCGCACACGCCGCGCGTCACATGGCCGTGCTCGGACACCGTGTTTTTGAGGTAGTAGCCGGGCATGCAGCCCTCGTTATCGGCCAGCGTTTGCAGACGCTGGTACATCAGGCCGAAGGCGGGCTTGCCGTAGTAATCGTCCGCGTTGATCACCGCAAAGGGCTCGTGAATGACGTCCTTTGCGCAAAGCACGGCATGCACGGTGCCAAAGGGCTTGGTGCGCCCTTCCGGCACGGCGTAGGAGGACGGCAGACTGTCAAACTCCTGATAGACGTACTCCACCTTCACTTTGTTCTTGATCTTATCGCCTACCAGCTCGCGGAAACGATCCTCAAAGTCGCGCTTGATGATAAACACTACCTTGTTGAACCCGGCGGCGATCGCGTCGTAAATGGAGTACTCCACAAGGATTTCGCCGTGGGGGCCCATGCCGTCCACCTGCTTGTCTCCGCCGTAGCGGGAGCCCATTCCGGCCGCCATGATGAGAAGCGTCATGTCCATGAGAACCATTCCTTTCTGAGTTGGGCTTTCGGTTTCGCGCCTAGGAAACGGATCGGTACGCGGGCGGAGCATCCTCCGCCGAGGCGGGCGCGTCGCAGGGCGCGGGGTCCCCGCCAGAGACGGGCCGCGGCTCGACGCGCATGGGCAGATAGCTTCGTTTGCGCTGACGGTCGGCAAAGCCCTCCGTGCTGTCCTTGCGGAAGAACACCGTAACCGTGCGCAGCAGCAGCTTGATATCCAGCAAAATGGAAAAGTTTTCGATGTACATCAAGTCCAGTATGACCTTATCCTTGGGCGTAGTGTTGTACTTGCCGTCAATTTGCGCCATGCCGGTCAGCCCGGCCTTCATCTGCTGGCGATAGGCGAACTCCGGCACCTCCTGCGTGTACTTGTCCACGTTGGCAAGCATCTCCGGGCGCGGGCCGACAAAGCTCATATCGCCCTTGAGAATGTTGAAGAGCTGCGGCAGCTCGTCAATGCGGAACTTGCGCAGGACGCGCCCTACCGGCGTGATCCGCTTGTCGTTTTGCAGCGCGGATTCATCGCAAAGCTCCGCGTCGCGGGTGTCAGCATACATCGTGCGGAACTTGATGATCTTGAAGATGCGACCGCCCAGCGTGGCGCGCTCCTGCAAAAAGAAGATCGGGCCGTTGCGCCCCAAAAAGATACTCAGCGCCGCAATCAGCATCAGCGGGCTGGCAATCAGGAGACACAGCAGGCTGAGCACAATGTCGCTGCCGCGCTTAATGAAACGCTGCGTCAGCGTCATCTCAAAGGGCGGGACGAAAAGGAAAGGCGTATCGTCAATGATATTCTGTTTGGCGGTGGAGACGATGACGTCCTCCAGCTCGGCCAGCAGATAGATGGCCTTGCCGCTCTTGTAGCAGAAGGATTGCAGCTGGGCCTCCTCGGTATCGGGGATGCCGGCCAAAAAAACGCCTTCGTTTGCCAAGATGGTATCGTACACATCGTCGCACTCGTAATGCACCACGTCGCACAGCTTGTAGCGCTGGCGGAATGTGACGATCTTATCGCATACATGGTTTGCAAGCTCCTGCGACGAGGTTACAATGCAGCAGCGCTGCGGCGGGTTGATGCCAAAGTACAGGTGATAGCCCAGCTTGACAAACAGATAAATAAACACAGCCTGCAAGACCATGGCGCAGAACAAAAGCAGCAGGTCCTCTCCGCCCAGCGTCAGTTGGGCGTTGTTCGCCGGGTTGACGTTCATGATCTGCAGGGCGAGATAAGCCACGACATCGGACAGATAAATGGCGACGAGCACGGAGGCGCAAACGCTGCGAGCCTTCCGCACGCCCAAATCGTACCCTCCGTACACGTAGGTCAAAATAAGAAGCGTAAAAAGGTAGGTGACCAGCGTGATGACCGCGGTACGGGACGGATTGAGCATCTGACGGTTGTTGATGGAAAGCAGCAAATAAAAGGAAAGAAACGTCAGCACATAAAGCAGCGCCTGAAATGCGAGCTTTAGCAGCTGCGAAAGTAAGTAACGGTTCTTATTCATAACGCCTCCACCGCGCAGGTTCATATATAACCTATGCTAGCATAGCACGCGGCGAAACGGCTGTCAAGCGATATCACTTGGGGCGCATTCCTGCTAATTTCATTTGCAATTCCCGCCCGGATACGGTAAAATATAAAGGGAACATGAAGCAAGGGGGAATAGCCATGAAGTTGATCATCGCAATCGTACAGGACGAGGACGCTTCCCGCCTGATCGGCGAACTGATGAGCACAAACTTTGGCGTTACCAAGCTGGCGACCACCGGCGGATTCCTGCGGGCAGGCAATACTACGCTGCTCATCGGCGTGGATGACGATCGCTTTCAGGCCGCGATGGACGTAATTGAACGGATCTGCAAGAGCCGCAAGCAGATCGCCGCTTCGCCTGCATCCATTGTGGGCGTGCCGGGCGCGTACTCGCCCTACCCCATAGAGGTCATGGTCGGCGGCGCCACGGTGTTTGTGCTGACGGTGGATCAATTTGTCAAGTTCTAGCACAGCGACGGGCGTGCCGCTGGTTTCATCGGGAGCTATCGGGCTGTCGGAAGCCCAAAGCGTTGTCCGCGTGGCAATGGCGCAGTTTGCCCATGGAGAGCCCATGCACGCCTACCTGCTGTCCGGCGCGCGCGGCGTGGGCAAGCTGACGCTGGCCACGCGGCTTCTGTGCGCATTGCATTGTGAGCAGAGGCCGGAGCCATGCTTGCAATGCGAGGCCTGCAAGCGCGTGCTGGCGCATAACGACCCGGATATCACATGGCTGCTCTCGCCGGATAAGTCCATCGGCGTGGACTCGGTGCGCGAGGTGCTGGATCGGACCGCGCAGCACGCGTTTGGCACAGGCTGCCACGCGGTGGTCGTTGAGCCTGCCGAGGCAATGACGGCGCAGGCGCAAAACGCTCTGCTCAAGTCGCTGGAGGAGCCGCAGGCAAACGTGGTGTTCCTGCTCCTCAGCCACGAGCCCTCCATGCTGCTGCCCACCATCCGCTCACGGTGCAGCCAGATCAAGCTGACCGCATGGACGGACGAGCGCCTGACGGAAACGCTGCGACAGATGGGCTACCCGCAGGAACGCATTCGCGCCGCCGCAGCGTCGGCCGGGGGGAATATCGGGCAGGCGCTTGAGCTGCTGGAGCCCAGCGAGCAGGATCAAAAGACGCACGAGTGGGTCATGGCCGCGCTGTCCGTGCAGTGCGATGCGGACGCGGTGCGCCTGAGCACGCAGCTCAAGGATGACAGGGACGGCTCGCAGCGTTTTTTGTTACAGCTGGAGCGGGAGCTTCGGCGCGCGCTGCTGGCAGCATCCGGGTGCGCCGATTCTTCATCCATACTGGATTTGCCCGCCGCCTTTCGCAAGGCCGCAAGGGTTCGGGACGCGGGCGGAATAACCCGGCTGCTGCAGGCCTCGTTCGCCGCGCGCAAGGCGCGAACGGGGCAGGTCAATTGGCAATCCACCGTAGATCGTTTGATGTTGCAGATTTTGGAGGAAAGTACGCAATGGCGTCAGTTGTCGGAGTAAGGTTCAAGAACGCGGGCAAGCTGTACTATTTTGATCCGGGCCGCTTGCAGCCGCTCGCGGGCGAATTTGTGATTGTGGAGACCGCGCGCGGAATGGAGTACGGGCAGGTGATCACGGGCGTGCGCGAGGTGGAGGCCGATCTGGTGGCCGCGCCGCTCAAGTGCGTAATCCGCGTGGCGGACGAGCGCGACGCGCGGCATGCCGTCGAGAATGAACAATTCGAGCGCGAGGCATATGGCGTCTGCCAGCGAAAGATCGAGGAGCATCGCCTAGACATGAAGCTCGTCAGCGTGGAGCAGACGTTTGATAACGCCAAGATTCTGTTCTACTTTACGGCCAACGGGCGCGTTGACTTCCGCTCGCTGGTCAAGGACTTGGCCGGCGTGTTCCGCACGCGCATTGAGCTTAGGCAAATCGGCGTGCGCGATGAAGCCAAGATGCTGGGAGGCCTCGGCCCGTGCGGCCGCCCCATTTGCTGCGGCTCGTTTCTGGGCGACTTTCAGCCCGTGTCCATCAAGATGGCCAAGGAGCAGAGCCTCTCGCTCAACCCCACCAAGATATCCGGCGTGTGCGGACGCTTGATGTGCTGCCTCAAATACGAGCAGGACAACTATGAGATGACGCGCAAGCGCATGCCGCGCGTGGGAAAAGAAGTTGAAACCCCGGATGGCTTCGGCGTGGTGACAGACCTCAACATCATCAAGGAGCTGGTTACAGTTCGCGTTCGCAAGGGCGACCTGAGCGAGTTCAAAACCTACGCGCTGGAGGATCTCAAGTGGGCGAGACCCGCTCAGCCTGCCGCGCCGCGTCCGGCGCCGAGGCCCGCCAAGCCCCTGCCGACGGCGGACGACGCGGAGCTGGAAACCGAGCTTGCTGCCGAGGCTGCGGAGGACGATCCCGCCGCGCTGCCGGAGGCCGACGAGGGGGAACCCGACGGCGGCACAGACTGGCAGCGCGCCGTGCTGGAAGCGCTTCAAGCCGACGAAAGCAAGCCGGCAAAGCGATAATCAAACCGGAAATCATACAGGTTATGCTTGCAAAATGGCGTGCCTGATGGTATAGTAGCTATGGCTAACTAAAGTATCAATGGAGGTGACATTCATGGCATACGTAATTTCTGATGAGTGCATCAAGTGTGGCGCTTGCGCCGGTGGCTGCCCCGTTGACGCGATTACCGAGGGTGACGACAAGTACGTTATTGACGCCGACAAGTGCATCGAATGCGGCGCTTGCGCCGATACCTGCCCGGTGGGCGCGCCCGCTCAGGAGTAAGCGGCCATCCCTTCGCGGGGCTTCTGATTGCTCAGAGGCCCCGCTGTTTTATGCGGGCGTCGGCATTATTTGTCCCCCGCCCTCTGTTCAATGCCAAGGCTTTTTGGTATAATGAATCCTGCGTTCCCATCAACAATGAGGAGGAAACCACAATGGCGATTGTCAATACCAAGGAAATGTTCAAAAAGGCTTACGACGGCGGCTATGCCATCGGCGCGTTTAACGTCAACAACATGGAGATCATTCAGGGCATTACCGAGGGCGCTAAAATGGAAAACGCCCCGCTCATCCTGCAGGTCAGCGCGGGCGCTCGCAAGTACGCCAAGCACGTCTACCTGATGAAGATGATCGAGGCCGCCGTGCAGGATACCGATTTGCCCATCGTGGTGCATCTGGATCACGGCCCGGATTTTGAGACCTGTAAGAGCTGCATCGACGGCGGCTTCACCAGCGTGAT
>CAYOYK010000023.1:0-34688 GCA_964408185.1 uncultured Oscillospiraceae bacterium
CGCCAACCTGTTTGTGGCCGGCTTCATCGGCAGCCCGCAGATGAACTTCTTCAAGGTTCTGCTTGAAAAAGAGGGCAACGACGTCGTCGCCAAGTTTGGCGATAACAAAATCGTGATCCCGCCCAGCAAGCTCGCCAAGTTTGCGGATGAGGACTACATTGGCAAGGAAGTCACCATGGGCATCCGCCCCGAAAACATCCACGATGAGGATGTGTTTGTGCAGGCCGCGCCCAACGCCGTTATCAACTGCAACGTTGAGGTTACCGAGCTCATGGGCTCCGAGACCTACCTCTACTTGGCCACCAGCGGCAAGGAAGAGAACATCATCGCGCGCGTGAATCCCCGCACCACCAGCACCGCGAACCAGCAGATTCAGGTCGCGTTCGATGTGAACCATCTGCACTTCTTCGACACGGAGACCGAGGTCACGCTGCTCACCCGTTAATCCAACCGCATTTGCCGCCCTTCGGCGCTGCCGGGGGCGGCTTTGTTATGCCCAAATGCGAATGAATCGTAAACTCTCGCCGGGATGTATCCAATCGGCGCGACATGTGGTATAATAACCTATCTTTTGGTGAATCCAAAGCGAAAGGAGCCATGCGCCCTGTATTACGATAAACACTTGATCCGCAAGATCAGCCGGGTATTCGAGGGCCTGAGCGCGCCCATCCGGCTGCTGGACGCGCAGGGCACGGGCATCGTGCCGGAGGACGCGCCCGTGATGGACGTGCCCGCCGTGGTAATGGCCCCCGGCATCAATTACCATCAGGGGGAGCAGTTTTATCGCGCGCTGGATATGAATCCGCAGGTGTTCCTTTGCTGTGCCGATACCGCACCGGGCGTGGAGGATGTGCTCTGCGCCGTGGACGCGATGCTGATGAGCATGTTCAAGAGCAACCTGTCTGTGGCCAGCAACAGCGATGTGTACCGCCGCGCGCTAAAGCAGGAGCTGAGCGGCGCCGAGCTGATCGCGCGCGCGGGCGAGCACCAGATTCCGCTGGAGTTGGACCGCAGCGTGATGCTTTTCCAAATGGAGAACACGGAAAAGCAAAGCGCGTACAGCCTGCTGGGCGAGCTGATCCCGCTGACGGACAGCGACGTGCTGGTGGAGCTGAGCCGCCACGACGTTGCCCTGATTAAGGATATGAACAGCGTGGACGGCACGGACGAGCTGACCCAGTTTGCGCTGGCCGTGCAGGAAACCCTTATGGTAGAGGCCGTGCAGACCACGCTGGTGGGCGTGGGCGACCCCAAGCATACGCTGGCGCAGTTGGGGGAAAGCTATCAGGAGGCCAAGCGAGCCCTGGAGGTTGGCCATGTGTTCCGCAATGACGACGGCATCTACGTTTTCCATTGCCTGATGCTGGAGCGCTTCCTCATGGATATCCCGCGCGAGGAGAGCCTGCACTATCATTCCCTGCTCTTCAACCGCAAAACCGCCAAGCTCTTTAATGACGAAATGCTTCAAACGGTCGAGATGTTCTTCCGCAAGGATTTGAATCTCTCCGATACGGCTCGTCAGCTTTACATCCACCGCAATACGCTGGTCTATCGGCTGGATAAGGTGCAAAGGCAGACGGGGCTGGACTTGCGCAGGTTTGAGGACGCCGTGACATTCAAGATTTTGTACGAGCTGCAAAAATGCGGGCAGGAAAAGCCTAAGGCAATATACTGAAAAAGGATGAGGTGCTGAACCGATGAAACAGTGCAAATGGATTGCTCTGGTGTGCCTGCTGCTGGCGGCGCTTATGCTCTTTAGCGGCTGCTCCACGCTGCCGTCCGGCACGGCGGAACCCCTCGCGAGCGACGATGGCGACACCGTGACCATCAGCCGCGAGGAATACGACCGCCTGCAAAAGTATCAGGACATGGCGGACATCATGGACGCGCTGGAGCTGTACTACTATCAGGACGTAGACCGCGACAAGATGCTGGAATACGCCACGCGCTATATGTTCTATGCGCTGGAGGACCCCTATACCTTCTACTATTCGCCTGAGGAGTACTCCAAGCTGTGGGAGGACGACGAGGGCGAGTACGCGGGCATCGGGATTCAGATCATGGGCAACACCCAAACGCTGCTCTGCACCATCAGCCGGGTGTTTACCAACAGCCCTGCCGAGGCGGCCGGGATGCACAAGGGCGACGTACTGGTGAAGGTAGACGATTTGGCCGTGGACGTGTACTCGCTGGACGAGGCGTTAGACATCATGCGCGGCAAGGTCGGCGAGTCGGTTACCGTGCAGGTGCAGCGCGGCGACGAGCTGCTGGACTTCACCCTCAACCGCGCGCAGGTCAAGGTGAACTGGGTCAACGGCATGATGCTCTCCGACGACGTCGGCTATATCGCCCTGTACGATTTCAGCGGCGATTGCAGCGCCACCTTCAAGGTCATGCTGGAGGGACAGATGAAGCAGGGCATCAAGGGCCTCATTATTGATCTGCGCGATAATCCCGGCGGCTGGGTGGACGACGCGGTCTCCATGGCCGATCTCTTTTTGCCCAAGGGCACGGTGGCCTACTTGGAGGATAAGTATGGCAGCCGCGAATACTACTATTCCACGGACGGCGACGAGATTGAGATCCCCATCGTGCTCCTTGTCAACGAGAACACCGCTTCCTCGGCCGAGATCCTCACCTGCGCGCTCAAGGAATACGGCAAGGCGACCGTGGTAGGCACCCAGAGCTATGGCAAGGGCATCGTCCAGTATGTGCGGCCCATTGGCACGTCCGGCGCGGGCATGCAGGTGACCGGGGCCTACTGGATGACCCCGATGGGCAACAACATCCACAAGGTGGGCATCACGCCCGATGTGCTGGCGGAGCTGCCGGAGGGCGACAACGGCATGTACGAGCTGGGCGATTTGAACGACGCGCAGCTCAAGGTCGCGCTGGATACCATCAACCAGATGATCGCCGATAAATAACTGTTTTCAAAACGCAAAAAGCGTGGTATCCTGTACCCGTGAGGCAGATGGTAGACCCGACGGCTCCGGCCGGAGGGCGAACGCCGCCTCGCGGGTATTCTGTTCCGATAACGGCCGAGGCTTTGCCAATGCCCGAAATGGATAGGAGGGGATCGTCATGCGCGCACAAACCGCAAGCAGCTAACGGGGTTGGCTGCTTTTTGCTGCAAAGGGGAGGAACGAGTATGGCAAGCATGGAAAAGCGTACCGGGTTCATCGGCTTGGTGCTGTCCGATCGGGCGGCGGCTCCTCAGGTCAACGCGCTGCTGTCGAAGTACGGCAGCCTGATCCGCGCGCGCGTCGGCGTACCGGACGAGGAGTCCGCGTCGGCGGTGATCGGTCTCATCGTCGAGGGCGACGACGAGGGCCTCGGACAGCTGACCGCCAAGCTGGGCTGTCTGCCGGGCGTGCAGGTGAAAAGCGCGCTCATCAAAAAAGAAACAAAAGGAGAATGATTATGAATTCCAAGAAGATTCGCTATATGACCACTACCGCCGTGCTGCTGGCGCTGATGGTGGCTTTTCAGCTGCTCAACCTCACGGCGCTGTCCGCGAGCCCTGCGTCCAAGTATATCATCGGCACTTTGGTCAACCTCTGCCTGATTTTGGGCGCTGTTGCCGTGGGCCTGTGGAGCGGCGTGACATTGGCGGTGCTCTCGCCGGTGCTGGCATGGGTGCTGGGCATTATGGCCAACCCGCTGATGATCCCCTTCACGATGGCGGGCAATCTGGTGCTGGTGCTGATGTACGCGCTGCTGGCCAAGAACGCGGCGGGAGACAAGCGGACGCAGTGGCCCCGCTGGTGCGCGGTCGGCGTGGGCGCAGCGCTGCTCAAGTGGGGCGTGATTTGGCTGGGCAACGCGATTGTAATGACCACCAAGGGCAAGGCGTTTGACGCGGCGATTGTCGCCACGCTGCCTTTGCAGCTCCAGCAGGTGGTCACGGCGCTGATCGCCATGCCGCTTGCCAAGCTGGTTATCGCTTCGCTGCCCAAGAGCCTGAAGAGCTGACGCGGATAGCGCCGTTCCCGCGAGCGGACGCGAATACGGCCGCCACGGAACAACGGCAAGCGCCCCGTCGGAAGGGCAATGAGAAAGAGAGCGCCCCAGCGATGCTGAGGCGCTCTTCTCCATAATTGCTTACTTTTGTTCCGGCGGCCACGGGTCGATCGGCCCGTTGAGCGCGCTGAGCAGCAGCGAGGTCAGCTGCTCCTCGCTGGTCGCCAAATCGTAATCGCCGACGATCTGCCCCGCATAGTGGTACCGCAGGCCGGATTTCTCCAAAATATCCAGCGCGTTGGCCAGCTTCTCCTCGCCATATTGGCCGATGAACTTGGCAAACGTACGGACGCGGAGCTTCTGGAGCATCCCCGTATCGCAGGGAAAGTCCGGGCAAGCCCAGCAGCCCGCCAAATGCTTCTGCTGGCAGCACGCGAAGGGCTTGCACCAGTCCTTGCCGGAGCAGCCGGCGTTGCGGCAACCGGCGCAATTTTCGCTTTCGCTGCACACGCAGCAGGCCAGCCCGCAATAGGCCATGCCCTTGGTGCGATCCATCCGCAGTCCCCCTTTGAAATCACTTTTATCCATTGTACTTCGTTTGACGCGGGCTGTCAACGCACGGCCGAGATCATCGCTCCGCCCGGAGTTTACGGTTTGTTTACAGCAAAAGGATGGTTTTGCCTGACGCTTCGGCTTGAAACAGAAGCGCATTGGTTGTATAATCAGGAGGAATTGATGGGGAGGTGTCGGACGTGGAGGAAATCCGTCTGGGTGACGTTGTGCAAATGCGCAAGACGCATCCCTGCGGCAGCGATCGCTGGACGGTGATTCGCGTCGGCGCCGATATCAAAATCAAGTGCCTCGGCTGCGAGCGCATCGTCATGATGGATCGCGCGGACTTTGTGAAGCGGCGCAAAAAGCTGCTTCAGCAAGGCCCCATCCCTGAGGCGGAAACCCTGCGGAAGCTGCGCGGGGAAGAATACGAGGAGGCTCCTGATGCAAACTGAGAATGAACAGGTAGAGCAGATCGTGCCGGAAAACATTACGCCGGACGGGACTGCTCCCGAAAAGAAGAAAAAAAGCGTGGGAAAAGAAATTTTAAGCTGGATTCTTACCTTGGGCGCGGCGGTGGTGATCGCGCTGGTGATCCGCACCTTCCTGTTTGAGCCGGTTCGCGTGGACGGCGAAAGCATGATGGACACGCTGCTCAACAACGAGATCATGTTCGTCACCAAGCCGGAGTACCTCTTTGGCGACCCGCAGCGCGGCGACGTGGTCATCTGCCACTATCCCGATCTGACCAAAACGCCTACCGTCACAACGACCGCGGATGGCGAGACCCAAACGGTCTACCCCAACCGCAAGGATTATTTTGTAAAGCGCGTCATGGGCATCCCCGGCGATACGGTGGAGGTGCGCTCCAACGTGGTCTACATCAACGGCGAGCCTGTGGACGAGCCGTACCTCACCGACGCGCGCAACGACAACGGCTTCTCAATGGAGCCCTTCGTGCTGGGCGACGACGAGTATTTTGTCATGGGCGATAACCGCGATAACAGCCACGACAGCCGGAATTACGATCCGGATCACAGCCCCCGCGCGCTCCGCCGCGATCAAATCGTGGGGCATGTGCGCTGCGTGCTGTTCCCGTTTGATCGGATTCGCGGCATCCAGTAAGCTACCGCAGCTCGCACGCGACGACGGCATACCCCGTATTATCCAAGCCGGCTTGATAGGACGCGCCTTTTGGCAGCAGCAGGCTGACATACCCGTCCAATATCGGCTGGCATACGATAACGTACCGGGGGATGCCGTCTTTTTGAATGGTCACAACCCGCTGCTCGTGCAGCAGCGCCAGATATCCCTGCAAATCAAGCCCCAGCTCGGTCATGGCGACGCTGTGCGCCAGCCCGACATATCGAAAGAGAAAGCCCTTTTCCGGATCGTCGGTCTCGGCCGGATAGCGCCGTATCAGGCCGTATTGCCACGCGTGCGTCAGTAGATAGCGGCCCTGTGCCGTCGCCCGCGGTGGATTTGCGTCCGGGCGGCCGTCGTCCGCGCACAAGCGCAGCTCCACGCAGCAGCCCAGCGACGCTTCGCCCGCCAAAGCGGCGGACTCCGCCTGCGCGCGATAGACCGTCAGCCCCTCGATCCCGCACAGCCGCGCGTCTACGAAGAACCGGTACAGCGCGTCGATGGTCTCCCGCGTTGCGCGCAGGTCGAGCGAGCGCACGGGAACCATGCCCTTGCCGCGCGTTGCGATGCGCTCGGTCGGCGGCGTCGAAAAGCTCTCCGGCAGCGCGTGGGCCTCATCCACAAGCAGCAGCTTGGCGTCGCGCAGCTCGCGCGCGGCGCGAATATACGGGATGAGCTCTACGCTGTCGGGGTAGGCAAAGGATGCGTTTCGGCCCTGATAGGGCCGCGCGGCCTCGGCGGCGACGGGGAGCGTCGCCTGCCCGAACACAGGGGCTTCGCCGGAGCCAATCGAGCAAGCGACGATCAGCGTAAGCGCCGCGATTCCCGCCAGCGCGCCGGACGCCCAGAGCCGTCCGCGCCGCGACGGGCGCGCCCCGGAGCGCAGCGCGCAGGTCGCGCCCCAGCATACCTCCACGCCGCAGTCGTCGCTGCGCCGGTACGAGCCCAGCAACGTTCCCTTGTGACCCCGCATACGTCTCCCTCCTTACCGGGTAGCATATCCGCCGGCCGTGAAAGAATACGTATTTGCAATCATCTCAGCGCCACAATCTTGCTCAAACTCAATTTCCATGGTACAATAAAGGGCAACAAACAGACGGAGGCCGCCTCCGCAGGGAAAGGGGGATGCAACATGCCGCGATGGACGCTTCGCGCCTTGGCTTGCATGCTTGCGCTGCTGCTCCTGCCGGTCTGCGCTTTTGCGCAGGAGGCCGTGGAGCTTGCGGATATCGGCGTTCGGTTCTATCTGGACGACGAGCCCTGCGTGTGCATCACCCGCGATAACGTGACCGATCTGTCCGGCGCGCTGCAAGCCATGGGGCTTACGGCCACCACCGTGCGCGACCTGATGCAGCGCGAGGACGCGTATCTTCTTCTCTTCGCGGAGGATGGCGCGCAGCTGATCCTGACGGTCAGCCCCAAGCCGGACGGCATACAAGCCAACGACGAGGCCGATTTGACGGAGAGCGAGAGAGCGCTGTTCCTGCGGAGCGTCGCGGCGGAGGGCCGCTATCTCGACGCTTCTTGGCCCGAACGCGGCAACGGCTTCGCGCTGCTCAGCCACATCCTGCCGTCGGGAGATTCCGTCGCGCTGGACGCTGCGGCGGCGAGCACGCTTTATTGCGGCGCGGTGTATACCCTGCGCGTGGATGTGATCGGCCGCAGCGTCGGCGCCGAGGATGAGCAAATGCTGCTGTCGGCGGCGCAGCGCTTCCTGCGGCTGATTGCGCCGCAGCCGCTTTCGCTGGCCGATGGCGACGAGCTTGTGCTGCCCGCGGCCACCCTCGCGGAATCCGGCGAGGCGGAGGTCATCGCGGTGGAATCGGCCCTTGCGCTGACGCTCGACCCCGTGCCCGCGACCGTGCCGACGACCAGCGTGACACTGTCCGGCACGACCGCGCCGAAAGCGGCTCTGCGCTACGTCCTTGGCAAGGACGCGTCCACCCGCTTTTACGCGGATGAAAACGGCCGCTTCAGCGTGACGGTGAACGACCTCGTCGGCGATGAGGTCAACGAGCTGAAGCTCTCCGCTACCAAGGATGAGCTGACCGCGACTGTGAACGTGTCCATCCTTGTGGATTGGCAGGATACGCCCGTTACCCTTGCGTGCACCTACGCTACGGTAGAGGGCGATAAATATATGCTGTACGGCAAAACGCTCCCCGGAGCGAAGGTGCAGATGCTGCGCAAAAGCCGCTCCATCGATTTGAACGTGGCGGACGACGGCAGCTTTTCCTGCAACGTTTCGCTCAATACCAACGGCGGCACGGCGTTTACCATCCGCGCGCTGGCGGTCGGCTATCATCGCACGGACGTGTCGGTCAGCCTCAACCGCGCCATCACTGACGCGGCGGAGGTCAAGCAGCTGGAAAAGAACATCAACGACGTCCGCTATAAACGCCTGACCGAGAGCCCGGAAAAATACGCTGATCGGCTTGTCAAGGTCAGCGGTACGGTCGTCGCGCTGGGACGGGCCAACGGCGCGCCCTGCTATCTGCTCCGCAACGAGGCGGGGGAGCAATACCTCATTCAATGCCAGAGCCTTGCTCAGGTGCAAATGGACGCGCAGACGCAGGCGATCGCCACGGCTGCCGGTGTAAACGCCACCATGGAAAGCGCATGGGACGCGGGGGTCTATCCGCTTTTGCGGGAGAGCTACCGTTATCCCCAGTCCGAGTAAAGGAAGGTAATTGCTATGCGCAAGCTGTTCTGCTGTCTGGCTGTCATTGCGGCGCTGATCGTCGGCTGCGCTTCCGCGAGCGCGGAGGTGTATGTGTTGGACGGCGTGAAAGCCTCCATCGAGATTCCTGAGGGCTACGTTGTGCTTACGCCGGACAACCTGTCCTCCTATGCCCAATGGCTGGAGAGTCGGGGCACCACCATGGAGCTTACGCAGGCGGATATGCAGGCGCGCGGCGTGCTGCTGCAATGCTGGAACGCCAACGCCGACGTATGCGTGGAGGTAACGGCCATCCAAACGGACTACACACTCAACGTGTTTGATGTGAACGAGCAGAGCACCTTCCTGCGCGGCTCATACCGCACCAGCCATTTCCCGGATAACAAGTACGAAGGGTACGATTTTACCTCCTCCGATTGGAAAAACACAGACAACGGCCGCTTTTTGGTGCTCAAGTACAACCGCAAGGAGAACGGCGAGACGATCTATAAGGGCCTGATGCGCCGGACCATCCGCAACGGATATCAGGTTACCATCGATATGCAGATTTACGGACGCGCGATCATTCCCAAGGACAACACCGCGCTCAACAAAATATGGAAGACATTCACCTTCGTGGAGGTCTTGCCCATGCCGGGGGCGGCGGCCGCGATGCTGAACATCACGCAGGAGCCGCCCACGGAGACAAACGAGGCCTCCTTCAACATTGTGGGCACCGCGGCGGATGGCGTGCAGCTTACGGCCGTGGTGATGGGCCTCAGCTCGCCCGATCCGGTTCTGTTTCAGACGACGGTCGGCAAGAGCGGCAAGTTCAAGCTGCCCATCAAGCTGCCCAAGGAGGGCGCGTTCCTGATCACCATGACGGCCGAGTACAACGGCGAAGCCACCACGGAGCTGGCCTATCCCGTGACCTATCAGCGCACGCTGCTGGCTGTGAACATCACCACCGAGATCCCTCAAGTGCTGACGGGCGATGTGCTGGCCATCAAGGGCGAGGCAAGCCCCAGCGCGACCATCCAGATCCTTGTCAACGGCGAAAATTCCTCCAAGCGCGTGACCGATAAGGGCAAGTTCGCCCTTGAGATCAATACCGCCGAGGAAGGCACCTACGAGATCGTGCTGGTGTTCTCCAAAAAAGGACTGGCCGACCGCCGCTTAACATTCACCTGCATCCGCAAGTGGACGGACGCGGACTCGCTAAAGAAGCTCTCCGCCGAGGCGATATCGCCGGGCTACAAAACGCTTGTGAGCAAGATCAACGGCTACGACGGCCGCGTGATGGGATACAAGTGCTATGTGGTCAGCGTTTCGCAGGCGGGCGAGGATTACGTCCTCCAGCTGGCGCTCACCAAGCGCGCGTCCGGCTACCAAAGCGTGATTCTCGCCACCACCAGCGAGCAGCCCACCGTCGAGCCCGCCCAGCACGTGCTCATGTACGGCACCTGCGTGGGCATGTCCGTGCCGGATACCGATCTGGAAACCGGCACGACGGGGAACTCCTATCCATGCTTTGATCTGCTGCTCATTCAGCGCATTGCGGACTGACGAGCCGCTGCAAATTAACGCAAAGCGGGCCGCGCGTATTTCAACGCGCGGCCCGCTTTGCTTTTGTTTTGCTTACATGAGCTTGCACGCGACGGCGTCCAAAAACTGCGCGCTGGTCATCGCGGCCGCTTCGCCCTGATAGAGCGCGACCAAGTCCTTGGTCATATGGCCCTCCTCGATGGTCGCCAATGTGGCCTGCTCCAGCTTGTCCGCAAAGGCGCACAGGTCGGTCAGCCCGTCCATCTCGCCGCGCTTGCGCAGCGCGCCGCTCCACGCGTAAATGGTGGCAACCGGGTTGGTGCTGGTTTCCTCGCCTTGCAGGTGCTTGTAATAATGCCGGGTCACGGTGCCGTGAGCGGCCTCGTACTCGTACTTGCCGTCCGGCGATACAAGCACGCTGGTCATCATCGCCAGCGAGCCAAACGCGGTGGCGACCATATCGCTCATCACGTCGCCGTCGTAATTCTTCAGCGCCCAGATGAACCCGCCCTTGCTACGGATCACGCGGGCCACCGCGTCGTCGATGAGTGTGTAGAAGTAGGTGATGCCCGCCGCCTCGAAGGCCGCGCGATACTGGCTTTCGTACAGATCGGCGAACACATCCTTGAAGCGATGATCGTACACCTTGGAGATGGTGTCCTTGGTGGAAAACCACAAATCCTGCTTGGTGGACAGCGCGTACTGGAAGCAAGCGTGCGCGAAGGACTCGATGGAGGAATCCAAGTTGTGCTGGCCCTGCAGCACGCCCGGCCCCTCAAAGTGATGGATGGGCACGGACGTCTGCCTGCCCTGCTCATCAGTGTAGACCAGCGCCGCGTCGCCCTTGCCGGGCACGCGATACTCCACGCTCTTGTACACATCGCCATAGGCGTGGCGGGCGATGGTAATGGGCAGCTTCCAGTTGCTCACGCAGGGGGATACGCCCTTGACCACGATCGGCGCGCGGAACACTGTGCCGTCCAAAATCGCGCGGATGGTGCCGTTGGGGCTGCGCCACATTTGCTTGAGCTTGTATTCGGTCATGCGCTGGCCGTTGGGGGTGATGGTGGCACACTTTACGCCTACGCCGTACTTCCGGATGGCGTGGGCGCTGTCGACCGTCACCTGATCGTCGGTCGCGTCCCGGTTTTGCAAACCGAGATCGTAGTATTCGGTCTTTAAGTCTACAAAAGGCAAGATGAGCTTATCCTTAATCATTTTCCAGAGGATGCGCGTCATCTCGTCTCCGTCCATCTCCACCATCGGCGTGGACATTTGAATTTTGGCCATGCTTGTCATCAATTCCTTTACATTTGCTCGCCAAAAGGCTCAACTGTATTGTATAGGCAACCGGAGCCGATGGCAAGGGTGGTACAAGGGAAGAACAGTATGGTATAATGGCTGTACAAAAGGGGGATGACCAATGCGCCGCTTTGCCTGCCTGATGCTTGCCCTGCTCTGCTTCCTCGCGCCCGCCTTGGCGGAGGAGGCCCCGCTTTGCTGCGAGGACGCCGACGCGATCTACGCCTACGAGGATCTTTTGGCTGATGCGAACGCGCTGGCAGCGCTTGGCGTCGGGCTGCAAACGATCGGTGAGAGCGTGGACGGGCGGCCGCTGGTCGCGCTCTCACTCGGCACGGGGGATGCCTGCGCGCTGGTCATGGCCGGCGTGCATGGCAACGAGAACGCCAATCCCGCCCTGCTGATGCGCGGCGTAACGGAGCTGTGGCGGCGCGCGCTGGACGGCGACGAGCAGGTCGAGGCGGTTTTGAAGCGCTGCACGCTGGTTGTGATCCCCTGCGTGAACCCGGACGGCTACGCGGACTGCATCGCGTATGTGGAGAAGGGCCGCACTCAGTCTGTTAAAAGCAACCGCAATCAGGTCAACCTGAATCGCAACTTTCCCACGCCTTGTTGGGGCAATGCCAAGGACGACCGGGAGAAGGATTACGCGGGCTCATCCGCAGGCAGCGAGCCGGAAACGCAGGCGGTGGCGGCCCTCATGAGGGAGCGTCCCTTCAGCGCCATGCTGGATATCCATTCCAAGGGGCGGCAGGTTTATTGCGGCAAGGGCGGCTTTGTGCAGGAAGATCTGGCGACCGGGTTCCCCGTGGAGGCGCTGGATCGGATGACCTACACGCTGGCCGAGCGTCTGCTGCCGGAGGGCTACCGCGTGAGGCCGCAGGCCGCGGCCAGCCGGGACGGCGGGTTTGGCTCGACCACGGACTACGCGTTCTCGCTGGGCTATCCGGGCGTGACCATGGAAACCGTGCCGATGGACGAAAAAGGGCCGATCACGCCAAAGCTGATCGACCGCGAGTACCGACTGATGGACATGCCGGGCGTGCTCCTGCGCCTGTGCGAGGCCGCCGAGGACTATGCCGGGGCGCTGCATCCCTAGCCCCGTGCCTCAGCGCACATGAAGTGCGTTTTTTGCCAAACCGACTTGGCCGGAGGACCAGCCCCGCGCCTCAGCGCACGTGGAGCGCGCCCAGCAGATTGGCCTGCCGAAACTCGTCAAAGGCGCTGTCGTTTGCCAGCGCGATTCCGCCTATACGCAGCAAAACCTGATGGTCGCCCGTCGTCAGCGCGGGGAGGGGACAGGAGAGCAGCGTATCGCTTGCCCATGCCTTTGTGTGCGTATCCAGCGGCAGGACGGTCGGCGCGCTCTCCCCGCATGCCAAGATCAGGCTGACGGGGTAGTCCCGGTAGAGCCTCGCGCTGCCCACGTTGAGAAGGCGAATCTCCAGCGCGTCCTTTTTGAGCTGCACGCTTTTGGCGATCAGCCGATACCCCATGCGCTCGCCAATCGCCTGATAGCAGGAGCAGCCGCTCCACACGCCGCCGAGCGTGCAGGCGTCGCTTTGCCACGCGGCGACTACGTCCGGGTGGTAGGTCGCGTTGAGATAGCTGACGGCAAGGGCGGGCATCTGCTGGACAAACGCGTTGCCCTCGTTGCGGGGGTAGGCCGCGGCGGTCTCGCCGCCGAAGGGCGCGTGCTCGGCCAGCGTCAGGAGGAAGGCGCGCTCCTCATCCGGCGTGCGCTTGTGCGTGTAGGAGCCGGGCGCGGCGCCCTCCTCGCCAAATGTCCCCAAATCGGTCTCCGAGGAACAGAGCGCATCGTCGAACACCCCCAGACGATAGGCCGTCGCGTCGGGCAAAAGGGGCTCGCGGACGCGCACGCAGGCGCGCCAGAAGGAAGGCGTGCGGACGGACAGGTAGGTGGACGGGCCGGCGGCCTCGGCCAGCGCCGCGTACAGCTCGCGCAGCGCGCCGTGCTCCAAATGGCGCGAGCCGTGCATCTCCGCCCAGTTGCCCACCAGCAGCCCCTGCACAAGGAACAGCTCGTCCTCGTAGGCCTTGAGCAGCGGGCCCATCTGCCGGATATGCGTCAGGATGGTTCCGAGGCTTTCCGGCTCGTGCAAAAAGCATTGCCCATCCCAATCGTACAGGGGGCGCAGGATGGCGTGGCAGCCGCTCGCCCGCAGCGAGGCAAACAGCGCGTCAAGCTGCCGGAGCGCGGCGTCGCTGAGCGGCCCATCCCGATAGGCGGACAGGTTGATCTCCAGCAGCGTCAGCGCGTGCCGGGGCTGACAGACGGGCGGCTCCGCGCCGTCTGTCAGGCGGATCCGCTCGATCTCGTACCAGCCGCGATCCGGGTTGTAGAGCGGCTTAGGGCTCTCCGGCCTGATTTGGGCAGTCAGCCTTGGCTTTGAGAACATGGCTCCTCCTTGCGCAGCATGCGGGCCAGCACAAACCGTACCGAGCGCACGCGATGCGATCGAACGAATCCCAGATTGGCGAGGCAGAACACGCCTATGCAGATCAGCAGTTTGTAGAGCAGCTCCAGCCACGGGCTTTCCACGGTAATCAGGCCGCACAGCGCCAGCACGGCCGCCGCCTGCAGCGCGTAGAGCGTCGCGTACTGGCAGAGCTGCGTGACAAATTGCTTGCAGGGCAGACTGAGCCCCTCGCGGTACAGCAGCCGGGTCTTTAGAATCAGCTGAAGGAGCTGCGACAGAAACGTGCCGATAAACACGCCCAGCATGCCCAGCCACAGCACCAGCGCGATGGACACGACCAAATTCGTCGCCGCGCCGAGGATGGAGATGTTCTTATCGCGGGCGAACAATCCCGACACCGTCAGCAGGCTCCACAGCGGATTGCGCACGATCACCAAAAAGAAGTTGACGCACAGCATGCGGATCACCGCATCGTCCATCGCAAACGCCGCGCCCATCCACACGCCGGTCACAAAGGGCTTCATCAGCGCGAGCAGGCAAAGGGACATCAGCGAGCCCAGCAGGTAGAACACAAACGTGTAGGTGCGCAGCACGTCGTCCAGCGTGCTCTTTTTTTCCACCACGTACATGTTGCCCAGCGTGGGCTGAAGCGCGTTGGTCAGCGCAATCATCAGCGAGGTCAGCGCGGCGATGATCTTGTAGTAGTAATCGTACAGCCCGGCCGCCATGACGCCCACAAAGCTGGAGATGATCAGGCTGTCCGTGGAGTTGAGCACGACGCCGCTCAGCCGCATGAGAAAGATGTTTTTCACGTTGCGGAACACGCCGCTTTTCAGCTCCGCGGAGAGCTCCGGCGCGTCGCGTTCTGTTTTCAGGTACGGGTACAGCCTGCGCGATAGCCCGGCTATGACCAAGTTACCCAGCACGGACAGCACGATGGAGTACGCCAGATAGGCCACGAAGCTGCCCGTGAGCTTGAGGATCGCCACTCCGCCGCCCATGGTGAGCAGCTGCGTGACCAGATCAACCTGCGTGAGGAGCGAGGCGCGCTGGTCTGCCATAATCAGCGAGCGCCGATAGGAGAGAAAGTAGCTGCACACGGCCTTGAGCACAAACAGCGCAAACACCGTCCGCAGGTAAGGCAGCTCAAAGCTGCCGTCCTTGACAAAGAGGTGCACAAACGGCAGCATGCATAGGCCGAGCGCCGCCACCACGCAGGCGATCACGCGGTAGCACTTGGCGAACAGCCGCATCAGCGCGGAAATTGTGGCCGTATCGCGGCTGGCAAGCGGCGCGTACAGGTTGTACACGATCGCGGTGGCGACCCCCAGCTCCGCCAGCGACAGGATGCTGACGATGTTGGCAAACACGCTGTTCAGGCCGATGGTCGCCTGCCCCAGCACGTTGGTCATCACCCGTTGGAGCCAAAAGCTGCACACCACAAGCAGGACGTTGCTTACAACGGCCCACAGGCTGTTCTGAAACGCTTTTTTGGTGCGCATACCTTCGCCTCTATTCGCTCAACGCAATATGCTCGTTGCGGCGCGTGCGGATGCGGTTCCGCTCCCGCCACGCAACGGTTAAAATGGAGACCGTCATGATCAGCATGTAGAAAATCGGCTTGAACAGGCCGGAATGCATGCTCTTGCCGGTGTCCCGCGCGTGCATCACCGAGGGGATCTCCATTACGCGGAAGCCCAGCAGCACCATTTGGATAATCATATTCGCGTCCGGGTACTTGGCGTTAAAGTGGTTGTATTGCGAGTAATACAGAAACGCGTCCCGGCTGAGCCCTTGCAGGCCGGAGGTCGGATCGTTAATCCGCTTGCGCGTGATGAAATGGATGATTCCGCTGAACAGACGGATGGCAAAGCGCTTGACTCCGCTGATGGGAAACGAGACGCTCTCCGGGAAGAAGCGGGAGCCGATGACAATATCGGGGTAGCGGCCGTGCAGGCATTCCTGCGGCGTGGTCAGCGCGTCGTACAGACTGCGTATGTTGCATACGTCGTGCTGACCGTCCGCATCCAGCTGGATGACGTATTTGTACTGGCGGCGAACGGCGTACTTGTAGCCGAGCTGTATGGCGCTGCCATAGCCCAAATTGAACACATTGCGGATGGTCAGCTCGCCGCAGGCGCGGGCGATCACGCCTGTGCTGTCGCTGGAGCAGTCGTCCACCACCAGCACGTCGGCGTACTCATGTACGCCCGCGCTCTTGATCCCGCGCAGCAGCGTCTCAATCGCGCCCTCCTCGTTGTAGGCCGGAATGAGGATCAGGGTATCCTTACGCATGGCGATTCTCCTTCCGCAAGAGCCAGCAGCCCTTGCACATCCTCGGTCTGTCCCGTATGCTTAAGCTCGGTGGCCTGCGCCAGCGCCGCGCGCAGGGAGGGATCGTCCAGCAGCCGCTCCACCGCGGCCACGATGCTGTCCACGTCCAAAGGGATGAGCAGCCCGTCCACCCCGTCGGCGATTTGCTCGCGGTTGCCCGTGCAGTCCGAGGCGATGATGGGCTTGCGCAGCGCCTGCGCCTCCTCGATGGCGATGGACTTGCCCTCGAAGCGCGTGACGTGCATGTAGAGATCGGCCTGCTTCATGTAGGGGTAAGGGTTGGCGACCGCGCCCAGCAGCAAAAAGCTGTCCCGCAGGCCGTTCTCGTCGATCAGCCTTTGCAGGCGCTCCCGCTCCGCGCCCTCGCCCAGCACATACCAGCGCAGGAGATAGCCCGCGTCCACAAGCCTGCGCATGGCGGGAATGGCGATATCGTATGCCTTTTGGGGATGCAGCCGCCCTACGGACAGCAGCCGGGTTCCCTCAAAGCCGTCCTGAAAGCCCTCGCCCTCGTCTGCAAGGCGGCGGATGCGCTCCGTGTTGATAAGGTTGTGAAACAGCGCCACCTTGCCCGCGTACTGCGGGTACACGCCCAGAAAGCGCTCGCCCACCTCGCCGGACACCACGCACACCCGGTCGAACGCGTCGTAGCAGCCCTCGTCCAGCAGCGGGGTATAGCCCGCGTCCTGATAATCGATGTGCACAAACGCGACCTTTCTGCGCGCCCGCACGTGCCGAGCGACATAGTAGGTGGAGGCTCCCTCCAAGTAAGCGACCGCGAGGTCGTAGGTTTCCTCAAAGCGCGGAGCGCCGTCGGCCAGAACGCGCCAGCAGAGCTTATCCCATTGCACGCGGCCCGCCTTGCGCTGCGCGCGGAGGTTGCGCAGCAGGTAGGGCGCGAGCCGCAGCGCCGTACCACGCCGCAGGGCCGCGCGCAGGATGGCCCCGCGGCAGACACGTTTGCCCGTCGGACTTGTAATGGCGCAGGCGGCCAGCTTGTCGTTCAGGCGACGGACGGACTCCGGCACGTCCGCCGCAACCTCGCCGCAGGGGAGCATCACGTAAAGCGACAGCTCATAGCGCGACGGATCGATCGCGCGCAGCAGCTCCACCAGCGCCTTTTCGGCGCCGGCCAGCCCCAGCGTGTTGATGACGAACAGCAGCTTTTTCATGGCGCGGACTTCTTTTCGGCTTCGAGCGCCTCCACCTTGGCCATCAGGCTCAGGTTCTCCTGATTCAGCATGGAGACTTGCATGCCCAGCTCCTGCACGCGCATGGTCAGGCTGCTGATCCACTTGGTGCAGCGGAACATAAGGAAGAAGAGCATGATGATGGCGGCGGTAAAGATCACGGCCGGGGCGTACTCGACCCCAAACAGATCTGCCACCCAGAATACGGCGCTCGGCGACGCGCCGCCAATCACAATCAGCACGGCGCACATCAGCCAGAACAGGCCGTGCGTTTCCGTGATCTGCTTGCGTGCAATGGCGCGCAGGATCATCAGGATGATTACAATTCCGCAGGAGATAATGCCAATGCTGACCAATGTGCTCATGGTGTCGCCTCCTCAGTCTGTGGCGGAACGAGCAAACACGCGGTTGGACGGCGGTGCTTCCTCGCGCTTAGGCACCAGCTCCCCGGTGCAGAAGATGTGCGCGTCAAAGTTCTTTTCAATAGAACGCAGGCGGAAGTAGCTGTATGTCCAGCCGACCAGCGCCCCAAAGAACAGCCCGATGCCCTGCCACGCATAGGGCAGGTACAGCGACGCGGCAATGGAGCCAATCAGCGTACAGCCGCAAAACAGCGCGCCCGTGACCAGCGAGCCGAAGCGATCCTCAAAGTAGTTGAGGAACATCAGCTGCGCGTACATCACGTACACCGCAAAATATCCGGCCGCAAGGCAGGGGTAGATATCCATGGTCAGGCCGTAGTAGCCAACGCCCGGCAGCACCACCATGAACAGCAAAAACAGCCCTACCGAGGTGATAAATTGCAGCTTGATCACCAAAGAAACGATGTGGTTCACCATGCGGAACATGCGGCTCTTGGCAAGCTCGATATCCA
This sequence comes from uncultured Oscillospiraceae bacterium, assembly GCA_964408185.1. Taxonomy (GTDB): domain Bacteria; phylum Bacillota; class Clostridia; order Christensenellales; family Aristaeellaceae; genus CAYOYK01. The sequence goes on from CAYOYK010000023.1 coordinate 18,004, forward strand.
GCAGCCGGCTGGTTTGCAGCGCGTCGGAGTAATCCTTGTAGCGCTTCAAAAAGTGCGCGTCCACTTGTGTGGCAAACAGCACGCTGGCCATGATGTTGGTGTACATGGCGATGCAGGCGGCCCGGTCGTAGGTGGGGGCGTATACGTAGCAGGAATTCACCACCACGCTCAAATCCGAGCTCCAATATACGAAGTTGTGGACAAACAGGCCCAGCGTATACAGCAGGTTGGCAATCATGATCGTCAGGCTTTCCTTGTCGAAGGTCAGCACGTCGCGGTAGCTGCCGTCGTTTTTGGGGAAGCAATACCGCAGGTACGCGTATTGCAGCGACGCGATGACCCAAAAGCCTATGTCGAGCCCCAAGAGAATCGCATAGATGACGCTCATGCCCAGCCGCACAGCCGCAAAGCCGCACAGGAAGCAAACCGTCATGCCGATGGCGAAAAACAGACCGACCTTGCGCAAATCCTTGGATATGCCCATGTAGGTCATGTTGTAGAAAACCAGCGTCATGCCCAGAAAGCCGACGTAGCTCATCAGGCAGAACGCGATATCCACCTGCCCGATCCAATGCACGCAGGCGTAGAATACGCAGGCGATCACCGCGCAGCAGCCCATGGTGACCGTCAGCCCCGTATAGTAGCAGGGCATGACTTTCTCGTAGCTTTTTTGAAAGACGATTTTGTTCAAATAGGAACTGATGTGGGCCAGAAACGGCGTTGACAGAATGAGCGAGAAGATGAAAATATACATCAGCGTAGCGGACAGCAGCTCTCGCTCCGCGTACCGGACGCTGGTATAATCCAGCACGTTGTACATCAGCGCCAGCACCAAAATGATGCACAGCATGGGCGTAAGCGTGGTGACCATGCTGTACCCCAGCCCGCGGATGGCGCTGGACAGCGACCGCCGCTTGTAGATGGAGCGGAACTCAATGCCGATGCCGGACATGCTACATCGCCTCCTTGGGAACGGGAGCGGACATCTCGTCGTACAGCTTATGGTACACCGCGCGCATCTGGCCCAGCGTATACTTTTGGCACAGCCGCTGATAGCCGATCTCGCCCATGCGCTCGCGCAGAGCGCGGTTGCCGGCCAGCAGCGCGATCGCGTCCGCAATTTTGCTCACGGCCATCACGGGCAGCACGATTCCGGCCGCGCCCAGCGTGTCGCTCTCGCCTAGGATCAGCCCCTTGCAGTTGCCGACGTTGGTGGCGATGCACGGCTTTTTGGCGGCGAAGCCTTCCAGAATGGTCAGCGGCTGGCCCTCGCTGATGCTGGTCAGCAGCGTAAAGTCCATTTTGCCGATGTACTCGCTCACCTTGATGCGCCCGGTAAACACAACGTCCTTCACATCCAGCGCGCGCACCAGCGCGAAGCACTCCTGCGCGTAGGGATCCTCCGCGTCGTAGGGGCCCATCAGCCAGAGCTTGAGGTTGGGCATTTGCTGCTTGGCAATGGCAAACGCCGAGATCATCGTCTTGACGTCCTTGATGGGCGCGATGCGCAGCACGGCCCCGCAGTTGACGTAGGGATCGTCCGCGTCCTTGAGGGGGATATTGGCAAACGCCTTTTCGTCGATGCCGTTGGGGGTCACGATGGTTTTCTCGGCGGGGCAGCCCAGCTCGATTTGCAGCTGACGCACGTTTTCAAACAGGGAGGTCACTTTGTCCGCGTAACGGTAGGCGTAGGTGGACATGAGGCCGAAGAAATCTATCCATACATTTTTGTACATGCCCTGCACCCACTTGGCCTTAATCAGCTCCTCCTCGCGCTCGCGGGTATAGATGCCGTGCTCGGAGATCAGCAGCCGCCCGCCGTTGAGCACCTTAGCAGCCACGCCGAACAGCCCCGCGTAGCCCGTGGCGACGCAGTGGTAAAAGTCCGCCTTGGGCGGAGGCGTGCGCAGGGCGAAAAACAACGGCAGGTACATGCTGCGGATCGTCCAAAGAAAGTCCACAAATTGCAGCGACTGGTACTTGGCCTTGTACATTTCCATCACAATGCCAAGGAACTCCGGCCCCATGAGCAGATCGTTCACGCTCAGGGCAGGCTTTTGGAACAGCCGGAAGAACGCGTTGACGTCCGTATCGCGGCCCATCATGTAATCGCCCAGCGCCTTGTGCTCGGCGGCGGTCAACGGCGACCGTCCGCGCTTGGAGGGATTGGGGCCCACCCAATCCTCGTCCTGCAAATAGATCTCGTATACGGCGCTCACGTTCGGCGGCAGCTTAAAGAGAAACTTGCCGCTCTCCTTGCGCGAGGTGATGATGGTCTGGATGATAAACTCCACGTCCGGCTGGGATTCAAGCATGCTCTGGATCCAGCTGCTCACACCGCCCATCACATAGGGGTAGCAGCCCTCCACTACGATGCAGACCGTCATGCCTCAGTCCGCCTCCTTTCCGTAGGGATAGGCGGGATCTTGGATCAGCGTCGCCGTCACGTCGGCCTCCCGGATGGTCAGCAGGTACACGCCCGCCTCCAGCTCCTTGGCTTCGGCGCCGGTAATCTGGTCGAGCTTGCTGTCCACAACCCGCAGCACAAAGTACGCCTCGTCCGGCAGCACGTCAAAATGGATGGAAACGGAGCTGTCGCCATAGGTGATCTGGTAGCGCAGGTTCAGGAAGGCGCGCGCGCGCAGATCGGCCTCCGATACGGACAGCTTGTCCAGCTTGCGGAAGGGGTACATGACTTCCGAAAGATGATCCGCCCACGCCTTGTACAGGCGTACCCAGTCGTCGTCCTCGCTGCTGGGGTAGAGCACGGGCAGCGTGTCCGCGCTCAGGTTGCTGGCCAGCAGCGCAGTTTCCACGCTCCGGTGGGCCAGCGTGGTGCTGCCGTCCAGTTGGTAAACATTCATGGTCACGGGCAGCTGCAAAACATCGTCGGTCACATAGCGATATCTGTCGATGTCCTCGCCGTCGATCATGGGCGCGACGAGCGTGCGGATGTCCTCCAGCGCGCCGCCAGCTTGGAGCAGCGGCAGATAGTCGCCCTCAGCCATTCCGCCGGGTGAGAAGAGGGTGAGCGTGTAGCCCTTGGCGAGCTGCTTCATCTGGCTCAGCTCCTGCAACAGCTTGTCCGCGCCGGACGCGTCCCCGACAGACGCGCCGGATATCCCCATCTCGCCGGAACGCCCTACGATCAGGCGGATGTAAAGCTGCAGCGAGCTCCATTTGATCTCCGTGGCGTTTTGGCCGTCCAGCGCGCCAGTAAAGAAGCAGGACAGCGGATACTGGTTCAGGTTGAACACGGAGGTCACGTCCGGCAGGACGGAGTTGAAAAACAGCTTTTCGCTGGTCTGATGGTACCAGCTCCGCATCTGCTCGTCGTTTTCGATGGACAGGTACGGAAAATTATGCACCATCATCGTTTGCGCGTTGATCACCGGGTAGCACAGCCTGCCGCGCAAGTCAGCCAGTATCGCCGTAAAAAAGCCGATTCCGCTGTGACGCTGCAGGTAGTCGCCGTTGACCACGCAGACCATGCTGTTCCGCACCGACGCGCGCCAAAGAAGCGGCACCAGCGCGGCGTTTTCGTCGTCCACGTCGCCGGTCAGCCCCATCAGATGCACCTTGAAGCCGGGCATAAGCGTAAAGTACGGCACGGTGGGAGTTTCATCCTTGTACAACGCCTCGCCGCCTAAAAAGAAGCCCTTGTACATGCGCACGGCCGTGGTCTCCATGGCGGCGCGGCGCACCCGCTTGACGCCCAGCAGGGCGCGGGCCTCCTCGCTTTCTTGCAAAAGCGAAAGGCTGGGCAGCATGGCGTACACGACGGGCTTGCCGCTGTCACAGCGCGCTTGCAGCGCGGGCAGGCCGTCCGCGATATCCTCGCGGGCGACGACCAGCAGATCGGCGGCGAGAGCCTCGTCCGTCAGCTCCGTATAGCGGCGGGTGGTAAGGCGCAGGTAGTAGCACGCGTCGGTCACGGCGGGCACGGGGTCGCCGGAGGCATCGGGGGATACCCATATAGCGACGTCCGCAGCGCCATTCGCCGCGCCGTCCGCAGCCGCAGCCTCGCGCGCGGACACATCCTCGGCGCGCTCCGTCTGCGCGTAGCGGTTGACCTCGTAGTCGGAATCAAACAGTCCCAGCGACATGCCCACAAGCTGGAACAGCAGCAGCACCACAAAGAGAAGCAGCGTAATGGCTACGTAATTCGGCTTGTCGTTCACGGCGTGGTCGCCTCCTCTGCGGGCGCGGCGTTGTAGCCGTAGTTGATCGCCAGATTGTAGAGCTTGGCGGGGTTTTGCGTCAGCCGATAGCAGATCACGCTGTCGTCCTCAAAATAGACCTCCATCTCATACGGATAGAGCTTTTGGAACGCCTCGGCCCAGTAGTAAGCCTTGCTCTCCACCACGGTGCGGTATTTCACGTACACCTCGGTGCCCGTCAGCTCGCTGCTGTCGGGCAGCGTCAAGGCGGCGGACTCCGCAGAAACCTCGGTTTTGTCGAGGGGCGTATGGGCATCCATGCTGACCAGCTGATTGTATTGGAAGGGGCGCTTTTCGACAAGGAAAAACACGTACTGCGTTGGAATGGTAATGATGGTGGATTGATCCCAATCCTCCTGATCCAAGATGAACAAGCCAAGGTCGTAATGCCAGCCGCGACGATAGGTCAGGCTTGTTTCGGTCACGGGGGACACAAGCGTCCAGTCCTCCGTGGGGTAGTTGTCATACAGGTCGTACAGCAGCTCGTCTGTTTCGGGATACTGCAAAACAAAGTAGGAGGAGAGCGTGCGGGACCAGCCAACACCGCCCTCCGGTGCGGGCAGCACGCGCAGGGCAAGCATCAGCGCGCAGCAAAGCAAGCATACCACGCTGTCACAGAAGCGCGTCGCCTTTTTCCAGCGCGCAATCGCGCAGTAGAGCAAATCAACGGGGAAGGCAAACAGCGCAACCAGCGCGTAGGCCACAAAAATGCTGGATCGGTTCAGCTCCATCAGCGCCGGGTACCCCAACTCCTTATACTTGGTGGTCAGGATCAGCAGCGCCAAGTAGATCACAATGCCGAGCCAGCGCCGCACGTAGGTTTTTCGTCGCAGCACAAGCAATCCCAGCAGGCTGAAAGCCAGCGTCATCAAAGTTGCCGCCACGGCGATATCCGCCCACTGCCCCTGCGTGACGGCGAGCTTGATAAACTGATATGTCGATTTGAGAGTCAGCCGTACCTTTTCACCCAGCTGAACGCCCTTGCTGGTCAGATCGGGGGATTCGATCTGGGTGGCAAAAGGCTCCTGCTCGGTCTCCTTGGTGGTGGAATCGTAGGAGCTGATGATCGACATCCCCCAGCGAAGCGAGCCCTCCAGCTTTGTACCCGTCGCGTATGCCAGCGCCATGGGGGCAACCGCGATCAGCACGCCCAGCAGCACAAAGCCCATCAGCCGGAAGAACGGGCGCGGCTTAAACGCGCCGGGCAGGTTGGCCAGCGTGATGGCAACGCACAGGAAAGCCGCTGCGATGGTTACATAAAAATGCACGACAAGCGTCAGCAGAAGACAAAGCATAAACATCACAAGCAAATAGGTGGAGTTGCGCATGGGCTTGGGCTCGCGCATCCAACTCCACAGCCGCACAAACGGGTTGCGCTTACGCGCGTGGGCGTACTGTCTTTGCGCGATGCCAGTGCCAGCCGTTCCTTCCGGGAGCGCCGCGCCGTCAAACTCCAGATCGCTGCGGCGCTTGCGCCGATACAGGCGATAGTAACGCTCCAGATAGGATCCGGCGGGATAGAGGAACAGCATGGCATATTCCTGCGGCAATGAAAATTGATACCGACAAAGCGAAAAATAGCCAAAGGCAGAGCTCAGGGTAAAAATAATCAGACTGATGACGGCGCTGTACTTGCACTTGCACAGCTTGCGCACAAACAGATAGAGCATCAGGAAAATGTAAACCGACTGCACGGGGCCGAATACGCGGAACAGCGTAAGCGTGTCCGTGCCGGTAAGCATGGCCAGAAAGTAGAGAATTGCGTGGAAGCCGTAGGGATATACGCCGCTCACATAGAGCGTGCCGTCCAGCATGTTGTTGACCCAGTAGACATGCACCAGCAGATCGGACGTGCCAAACGAATAGAGCGTAAGCGTTTGATAGGAGCAAAACCACAGCCCGCCCGCCAAGCAGACGCTCAGCAGGAGCAGCTCGATCCAGCGCGGGCGCAGCCAGCGGCCCAGCACGCGCAAGCGCCCCAGCAGCCAGAGGCCCAGATTGCTCATTGCGTGATGGAGCAGCAGCCCGGCGCGAAGCTCTCCGCGCAGCGTCCACAGCACCAGGTTGCTAAAGCTCTGCAGCCCGGCGGCGACCTTCCGCCGATGACGCAGGCACACGACAAACAGCCCAAGCCCGTAGGTGAGCAGCAGCAGCGTCGGCACGCTGGATATGCCCAGCAGCAGCAAAATCAGTACGGCAAAGATGATCCAGAAGTTGCCCGTGACCACGCAAAACACGAAGCGCTCCGCGACGCCCATGTGCTTGAGCCTGCGCCAAAACACCATGGTAGGCAGCGTAAGCGTGAGCGCCGTATAGCATACGAGCACCCACGCGATCTGAAACGCCGTTCTCATGGTCATGGACATACCGTGCGGGCTCCTTTCATCCAAGGGTATGGATGATATCCATAATCTCTTTGTTTACGACCACCCTGCTGCTCTTCAGGCGGCTGAGCCATTGGTTGAAGCCCTCCACGTCCTCGGCGGCAAAATGGTAGCGCAGGTTGGCGGTGTAGGCCTCCAGCGTTTCGGGGCAGCGGGCTGCGATTTCCTCGGCCCACTTCTTTGCGCTGCTCAGCCCGCCTACCTTGATGTACAATGACACCAGCCCCAAGTAAAACGCGGGGGTGACGGCTCCCGGCTCAAGGGCCAGCAGGCGTGCGGTCACGTCGGCCGTTTTGTCGATGTACAGCTTCAGCTCGCGGTCGGACAGCACGTTCTTATCCAGATACCATAGCAGGTACTCGATCAGCGAGCTATACCCGGCCACGTTCTTCTCGTCCGCGTCGATGGCGTCCTGCATGGTGAGCACATTGCTGTGAAACTGAGTCAGGCTGTCCGCGATGGCGGAGGCGGAGTAGTGCGAGGCCTCGCTGTCGTCGCTGTCCAGCGCCATGGCGATGGCGCTGAGCGAGTTGTCCGTGCCGTCCTTGAGGAGATTGAGCAGCATGCGCCGCAGATCGCTCTTGTGGCTGACGATCATCGCTTCCTCCATGGACACGATGTTCATCTCGGTCTCCAGCTCCGGCTGTACGGCGCGGATCATGCCCTCGCCCGCCGGCGTCTCCGGCGCGGCGTCGTCCTGAGCGCGGAAGAGCAGCCGCAGCAGATTGCCAAGCCCCAAAAAGCAGGGCGCAAGCACCGGACAGGCCAGCAGAAAGACAAAGAGGATCCATGCCTTCTGCGGGTCGGCCTTGGGCGCGTAGCACAGCTGAAAAACCAGATAGCAGGCCGCGCCAAGGACGTTGGCCCCAAGCAGCGCATAGCACAGGAGATGGCTCATGCTACGCCTCCGTTTCCGCCAAAGTGCAGTTCAGCCCGGCGCCGCAGATGCGATCGATCACAATCCGCGCGTCCACCGGCGTGGAGTTGGGCAGCAGTATGCCGATCTTGCCGTCTCCGTACAGGCCGATGAGATCGGTATTGCGGGTCTTGGTGCGCAAGATCGCGTCGGCCTGCCGCACGTCAAGGTCGCCCGCGTCGACGCACAGCAGGCAGTATTCCACCAGATGCCGCTGCTCGGCGGATACGTACAGCGACAGCATCTCTTGGAACGCGGGGGCTTCCATGACGCGGGTACCCTCGATAAAGCGTTCGTTGGTCAGCGCGTTGAGGTACTGGTCGGCGCGATTGACAGACAGCATAATCAGGTAGCTTAGGATCGTGAGCTGGTTGGCCTGATACAGCGAGACGTTCTCCAGTTTGAGACCCCAGATCATCAGAATGTAGGTCAGCTTGTCGCCGTCGTAGATGCCGTTGACCATCAGCGGCAGGCTCATATCAAGGGCTTTGTTGATGAATACGCGGTGGTCGCGCAGCGCCTCGCTGATGCCGCGCAGCTCCGGGTACACCACGGAGCGTCCCAGACTGCGCGCCTTGGCGGACGTTGCGGAAAACAGGCGGCAGTACCGATCGTTTGCCACCTGATAGATGGCCACGTCGTGCGTGTCCATCAGCTCGGCCACCGTGGCGGCGGCGGTAAAGAGCACCTCGCCGGGCTGGAGCTGGTTGAGGCTGCTGGTCATTTTGTATATGCGGCCCAGACTGCCGTTGTACTCGATCAGGCGCTTTTCGTAGGCGCGCTTTACGTTTTTGTTGCTTTCGTTGATCTCCCGCATTTCTATCAGCTGCCCGGTCAGGTGCGAGAATTCCTCGTCGCTTTCCACCTCAACGGTTTCCAGCTGATCGCGCAGATGGCCCACCAGCATGCTGACAATAAAGACCTCCGCCACCCAGATGTAGGTGTTGTAGTTGATCATCGTTTCAAACAGGTTGTCGGCGGTATGGAAGAAGTACACCACGCTCAGCGCGGAGGCAAACACCGCCTGCCGCTTGCCAAAGATGCCCGCGAAGAGCAGGGGGTAGAGCAGCAGCACGTCCACGCGGTCGCTGTAGCCGCCGCTGATGATGACATGGTTGAGCCAGAACGCCGCCGCTGCGCCTGCCGCGTTGAGCAGATAGGGCCAAACGGCCTTGCCGAAGCGCCTCCACCACCGACGGTTCTTTGCGCGACGGGCGGCCTTGGCGTCGTCGGCCTTGGGGAGGATGCGGCGCAGGTTGCGCTGCGTATGGCGGCAAAGCTGGGGCAGCACCTCGCTGTATCCGTTGCGCGCCAAAAAGCCGAATTCGTCGCGGGCGCGTTCGCAGAGCAGACCGCAGCATCCGGGTTCCGCCGGGGAATCCTCGGACAGCTCCTGCTCCACCGTGATGTCCTGATCCACCAGCTGCGCGATCTTATCGGCCAGCCATTGCTCGGAGATCGTGCGCGCGTAGGAAAGGTGGTAGACCGCGCTTTCGCGCTTTCTCGCGGCAAGGATTCGGTACAGGCCCTCCACCGCGTCGGCTACATACAGGCCGGAGAACATGCTCAAGGAGCGCACGGTGACGGTTTTGGCCGCGCATGCGTCAATGCACATGGTTTCAAAGATGGTGCGGAACTCGGTATCGTTTTCCAAAAGCCCGAAGGGATGATCCAGACGGATGACGGTCGCGTCCAGCCCGGTAAGCTGCGCGTGACGGGCCGTCATATCCTCGCCGTGGGCAAGCAGCAGGCCGCGCTCGCTGGCGGGATCGGGCACGGTGTCCTCGTCCGCCAGCCCCTGCGCATCGGAAAAAACCTCCTGCGAGGATAAATAGAAGAAACGCGCGTCGGGGAGATCGCTCACCGCGCACAGGATGTTCAGCAGGCCGGACACGAATGTCATGGAGGTTTTTTGGATGTCGCTCCAATCAAAGCTGGCGTCATACAGCCCCATAAACAGCACGACGTCCGGCGATACGCTGTGCATGATCTCGCGGATGCTCTCGGAATCATAGGGGAAGAGGTACTGCTCAAAAACCTTGGGCGGCTTTTTGGCGCGCCCGGTTTTGCCAATCAGCAGATAGACCTCCCAGTCCGCCTTGCGAACGGTGGCAATCAGAGAACGCACCAGAACGCCGTAATCGCCGATCACCAACAGTTTCATAGCCAATGGGCGCCCCTTCTTACGTATCTGTCCATCGATGGCGTGCCTCTCTGCTCCATACAAACGGGCAAATTAAAGATATTTTAGTATAACATGCCGGATTGCGCCTGTCAACGCGCCAAAGCAAGAATATATGGGAGAAAGAACGCATTTGGCGGGGCGGCGGCTTGCCGGATGCGCGCGGAGGTCGGCTGAGACGCGCACGGCGATCCCCCCGCGAGGACGGCGCGCATCCGGCGTTCGGCGGCCGCTTGAGGGCGATCTGGCTAAAATTCGCCCTCCGCGCTTCGCCGGACTTGCAAAGCGGGCTTCGGTAGTCTATAATTAACAGGATTGAGGAATGGCAAGGCTGGACAAACGGCTCGCCATGACGAAGGATATTGGGGAGGCGCTCTTGATGGGCAAAGTGACGGTATTCGATCATCCGCTGATTCAACACAAGCTCAGCCTCATGCGGGACAAGCATACGGGGCCCAAGGAGTTCCGCGAGCTGCTGGAGGAAATCTCCATGCTGATGGTATACGAGGTCACCCGCGACCTGCATACCGAGGAGGTGGAGGTGGAGACCCCCATCGGCTGCACCAAGTGCCGCATGCTCAGCGGCAAGAAGGTCGGCGTGGTGCCGATTTTGCGCGCGGGCCTTGGCATGGTGGACGGCGTGACCCGGATGATCCCGGCGGCGCGCATCGGGCACATCGGCCTGTACCGCGATCCCAACACGCTGGAGCCTGTGGAATACTACTGCAAGCTCCCCGCCGACAGCGAGAACCGCGAGCTCTTTGTGCTGGATCCCATGCTGGCGACGGGCGGCAGCGCCTCGGCCGCAATTTCCTTTATCAAGGCGCGGGGGTGCAACAACATCCGTTTGGTCAACCTGATCGCCGCGCCGGAGGGCATCGCGCGCATCCAGAAGGATCACCCCGACGTGGATATTTACGTGGCCGCGCAGGACGAGCGCCTGAACGAGCACGGGTACATCGTGCCCGGCTTGGGCGACGCGGGCGATCGGCTGTTTGGTACCAAATAACGAGCAAGGCGGTGTTCTCATGGCCGTAGAGGTTTTCCGGCAGGTACAGAAAGCGGAGCAGCAGGCGGAGACCGTCTTGCAGCAGGCGCAGCACAGCGCGCGAGAGGTCGCCAAGGCCTCGCAGGCGGAGTGCGCGGCGCTGGAGCGCAAGGCGGCGCAGGAGCAGCGCGCCGCGTATCAGCAGCTCATGGAGCAGGTCCGTCAGGCGACGCAGGCTAAGCTGGACGAGAGCCAGCAGGCGGCGCGCGGGCAGAACGAGCAAGCGCTGCAGGCGGCCCGGCAAAAGCTGGACGTCGCCGCCCAAGCCATATTGGAAAGGGTCATGAGCGATGGCAATCGTTGAAATGAAGCGGATGGAGCTGCTGGCGCTGCAAAAGGATAAGCGCCCCTTGCTCCAAACCATGCAAAGGCTGGAATGCATACAGGTGTCCGAGCTGGGCAAGGGCGACCGCGCCTTTGGCCGCAGCTCCGCCGCCGCCGAGCTGCCCCGCATGGATGAAACCATTCAGCGCGTGCAGTGGGCCATCCAAAAGCTGAGCAAGTATGACGGCTACAAGCCGATGCTGCTGGGCGCCAAGCCGGAGATCACCGCCGAGGCGGCCGCCGACGTCCGCGCCCGCGAGCCGGAGCTGCTCAAGACCGTAGAGGCCCTCGAAGCCCTCGAACGCGAGACGGGCGAGCTTCGCGGACAGAGCGCGAGGCTGTCGGCTCTCCGGGAGCAGCTTGCGCCTTGGCAGGGCTTTGAGGAGAACGTCGGCGTCCTGCAGGGCACGCGCAACACCGTCGCCATGCTGGGCACAGTGCAAAAGACCGCGCTGGAGGCGATGCAGAGCGAGGGCCGTCTGCCCGCGCTGTGCTGCGTCAGCGTGGTCGGCATGCAGCGCGATCAGGCCTGCGTGTACGTAGTCGCACACCGCGCCTGCTGGGAGCAGGCGCTGGCGGTTCTCAAGGAGGGCGGCTTTGCGCAGGCGACGCTGCCCGGCGTAACGGATACCGTGGCCGAGACGCTCAAGCGGCAGGAGTGCGAGCAGGCGGATATCGCCGATAAGCAAGCCAAGGTTCAGGAGCAGTTTGCCCAGCACGCCGAGGCCGGCAGCGACCTGCGCGTTTTGTGCGATCTCCTGCGCAACGACGCGGAGCGCCTGCGCGCGGAGTCCGGTTTTTCCCTGTCCGGCAAAACGTTTTTTCTCAAGGGCTGGGTGCCCGCGCCGATGTGCGAGCGCGTGGAAAAAGCCCTTGTCGAGACGGCCCCGACCGCCTGCATGGAGTTCCTCGACCCGGAGGAGGGCGACGAGCCCCCGGTGCTGCTGCACAACAACGCGGTCGCCACGCCGTTTGAATCCGTAGTGGCGGGGTACTCGCTGCCCGCGCCGGGCGGCTATGATCCCACGGCCGTCATGGCTCCCTTCTTTTGTTGCTTCTTTGGCATGATGGTCAGCGACGCGGGCTACGGCCTGATGATGGCGCTGCTCATCCCAATTTTGATCAAGGTGATGAAGCCCTCCAAGCCCACGACCCGTCTGATGTGGATGCTTTGCATGGGCGGCGTGATGACGCTGTTCTGGGGGGCGATGTACAACACGTGGTTCGGCTTCTCTCCGTGGCCGTCGCTGTTTGATCCCATCAACAACTCCATGCCCGTCATGGCGGTCTGCATCGGGCTGGGCGCGCTGCACCTGTTCACGGGCCTCGGCGTGGGCGCGTATGTCAACATCCGCAACGGCAAGCCGTGGGACGCCGTGTTTGATCAGCTGAGCTGGTTCCTGCTGATTGTGGGCCTTGGAATGCTGATCCTCCCGGCGACCGCCGCGATTGGCAAGTGGATGGCCATTGCGGGCGCGGGGATCATTCTGCTTACGGCGGGCCGCGCGAAGAGCAAGAACCCGCTCAAGCGGCTTGTCAGCGGATTGGGCGCGCTGTACGGCATTACAAGCTGGGTGAGCGATTTGCTCAGCTACATGCGCCTCTTCGGCATGGGGCTTGCCACGGGCGTGATCGGCATGGTTGTGAACATTTTGGTGGGCATGGTGTTTTCCTCCGGGCCGATTGGCTGGGTGCTGGGCGCGGTGATCTTCGTGTTCGCGCACCTGTTCAACGCCGCCATCAACATACTGGGCGCGTATGTGCATAGCTGCCGGTTGCAGTACATCGAGTTCTTCGGCAAGTTCTACGAGGACGGCGGCAAGCCCTTCAAGCCGCTCAGCTCCGTCAACAGGTATGTTTCCGTCAAGACCGCGGCGCAGGATCGCGCTTGATGTGAACCATAGATTCCAAACCACATCAACAGGAGGTACTCTGATTATGTCGGACATGTCTATTGGACAAATTCTTGCTCTGGTCGGCGCGATGCTGGCGGTATCTATGGCGGGCATTGGCTCTAGCCGCGGCGTGGGCATCGCTGGCGAAACGTCTGCCGGCGTCTCCACCGAGAACCCCGAAGTCAACAGCAAGCTGCTGGTGCTCCAGCTCCTGCCCGCTACGCAGGGTATTTACGGCTTCCTGATCGCCGTTATCGTGCTCATCAACACGGGCGTGCTGGGCGGCACCATGAAGGACGTAACCATCATGCAGGGCTTGGGAATCATCGCGGGCTGCCTGCCGATCGCCATTGTGGGCTACTACTCCGCCATCAGGCAGGGCAAGGTGTCCGCCGCCGGTATGATCATGACGGGTCAGCGCCCGGAAATGAGCGGTAAGGCCGTTACCATGACCGTTATGGTGGAGACCTACGCCGTGCTGTCGCTGCTGGTCAGCTTCCTGATCGTCAACTCCATTCAGCTTGGATAAGGAGCGGCCCATGAACGCACAAGCCATTCTGGATAAAATCGCGGAGGACGCGCGGAACAACGCGCAGTCCCTGCAGGATGACGCGCGGCAAAAGGCTGCCGCCGCGCTGGAGGCGACCCGGCACAGGCTTGCCGAGGACGATCAAGCCATGCGCGCCCGCGCCGAGAACGACGGCGCGGAGCTGTCCCAGCGGATGGGCCGCATGGCCGAGCTGGAAAACCGCAAGGCGCTGCTTCAGCAGAAGCGCGTCGTGATGGACGAGGCCTTCGAGCGCGCGCAGGCGCTGTTTGAGGGGCTGGACGCCGCAAAAAAGCGGGCCTTCTACCTGCAAAAGCTCTGCGAGAACGCCTCCGGCGACGAAGCGCTGATCGTGGGCGATCACGACGCGCAGTGGTTCGACGACCGCTTTCTCGCGGACGCAAGCGAAATGCTGCAAAAGCAGGGCAAGACCGCCGCGCTCACGCTGGCGGACGGCAAACGCGCGGGCGTAACGGGCTTTCTGCTCCAAAAGGACGGAACCGAGGTCAACTGTACGCTGGCCGCTATGATCGGCGACCTGCGCATGGAAATGGAAACCGAGGTCGCCGCGCTGCTGTTCAGCGAGGCGTAAGCCGTCCCATAGATTGGAGAAAGGGGGCTCGACATGCCACAGCAAAGCATTCAGTACGCGCTTGGGCGTATTGGCGTGCAGGGCAAATCCGCGCTGAAGGACGCGCAACTTGAGCGCCTTTACGCAGCCAAGAGCTACGACGAAGCGCGTAAAACGCTGATGGAGATCGGCTTTACCGATAATGAGTCGGCGGATTTTCAAACCGTGGCGGACGAGCATGTGCAGCAGGCCTGCCAGCTGATCCGCACCATCACGCCTCAGCCGGAGGTCACAGATTGCTTTCAGCTGCGCTATGATGCGCACAATCTCAAGGTGCTGCTTAAATCCCGCTTCTTGGCCAGAAAGCCGGAGTATCTTTCCGCCTACGGTACCATAGACGTGGAGAAGCTCCGCCATGCCGTGGCCGAGCACAGCTATCACGCCCTGCCGGAGATCTTCCGCGAGACGCTGGACAAGCTGGAAAAGCAGCTTGCCGTCAAGCTGGACCCCATGCTCATCGACGTGAGGATCGATCAGGCCATGTATCGCTATGCGTTTGCGCAGCTCAAGGGCAGCAAGGCAAGCCCGGCCTACCGGTACTTCCAAAGCAAGGCCGACCTGCAAAACGTGATTATGCTGCTCCGCGCGCGCGCTATGAAGAAGAACGCAGCGTTCTTTACGGACATTGCGCTGGAGGGCGGAACGGTGCCCGTTGCCAAGCTGGCAAGGGCGTTTGAGGATTCCGACCGCCTGCCCAAGCTGATGAGCGGGTACGGCGTAAAGCTGCAAATCGCGGTGGCAAAGGCGGCGCTGGATCCCGCCGCGCTGCCGGCGCTTGAAAAAGAAATGGACGATTATCTGCTGGGCCTGTTCCGGGACAGCAAGTATCAAACCGACGGGATGGAGCCGCTGATCCGCTACCTGCTGCTGCGGCAGCGGGAGGCCACCGACGTGCGGCTGATTTTGGCGGGCAAGCAGAACGGCTTCTCCTCCGAGGCCGTCGCGGAAAGGGTGCGTGGTCTGAATGCCTGATTACGGAATGGCCATGGGCGCGGTAGGGGAGCGCGACGCGGTGCTGTGCTTCAAAGCCATCGGCATGCGCGTCATCCCGACCGAAACGCCGGAGGAGACCGCCGCCGCGCTGTTCAAGCTGACAAAGGAAGGCATCCGCGTCATCTTTATCACGGAGACCGCAGCGGAGCAAGCGCCGGAAGCGCTTGAGCGCTATAAGGCCGAGAGCGAGATCGCGGTGATTCCCATACCGGGGAGCCGCGGCAGCAACGGCTACGGCATCCGCCACGTGCGCCAGAATGTTGAAAAGGCCATCGGCGCGGATATCCTGTTTACAGATCAAGAGAAAGAGGGGTAAGAGGGCATGGCGCAGGGAACCATCGTAAAGGTAGCCGGTCCTTTGATTGTGGCCGAAAACATGGCCGACGCCCGCATGTACGACGTGGTGCGCGTGAGCCGCAATCGCTTGGTGGGCGAGATCATCGAGCTGCGCGGCGATAAGGCCTCCATTCAGGTGTATGAGGAGACCAGCGGCCTCGGCCCCGGCGAGCCTGTGGAGAGCACCGGCGCGCCGCTTTCCGTGGAGCTGGCTCCGGGCCTGATCGAGAGCATCTTCGACGGCATTCAGCGTCCGCTCACCAAGATCCGCGAGCAGGTGGGCGAGCGCATTACGCGCGGCGTGGAGGTGCCCAGCCTCGACCGCGAGAAGAAATGGCATTTTATGCCCCGCGTCAGCGTGGGCGACCATGTCAAAATGGGCGATATCCTCGGCGTGGTGCAGGAAAGCCCGGTTGTCGAGCATCGCATCATGACGCCCAAGGGCGCGGACGGCGAGGTCGTCGCCATCCGCGAATGCGACGCGACCATCATCGAGCCGGTGTGTACGATCCGTACCGACAAGGGCGATACGCTGGAGCTGCCTATGCTGCAAAAGTGGCCTGTCCGGCGCGGGCGCCCGTATCAGGAAAAGCTGTCGCCCAGCATGCCCATGGTCACGGGCCAGCGCGTCATCGATACGTTCTTCCCCATCGCCACGGGCGGCGTGGCCGCCGTGCCCGGTCCCTTTGGCTCCGGCAAGACCGTCGTGCAGCATCAGCTCGCCAAATGGGCCGACGCGGATATCATCGTCTACGTGGGCTGCGGCGAGCGCGGCAACGAGATGACCGACGTGCTGATGGAATTCCCGGAGCTGCACGATCCCCGCACCGGCGAGAGCCTCATGCGCCGCACCGTGCTGATTGCCAACACGTCCGATATGCCCGTCGCGGCCCGCGAAGCCTCCATCTACACGGGCATTACCATCGCGGAGTATTACCGCGATATGGGCTATAAGGTCGCCATCATGGCGGATTCCACCAGCCGCTGGGCCGAGGCCCTGCGCGAGATGAGCGGCCGCCTGGAAGAAATGCCCGGCGACGAAGGCTACCCCGCCTACCTGGCCTCCCGCATCGCGGAGTTTTACGAGCGCGCAGGCGTGGTCAAGTGTCTGGGGGACGACGGCCGCGAGGGCAGCATCAGCGCCATCGGCGCCGTGTCGCCTCCGGGCGGCGATATTTCCGAGCCGGTTTCGCAGTCTACCCTGCGCAT
>CAYOYK010000024.1:0-32685 GCA_964408185.1 uncultured Oscillospiraceae bacterium
CGGATCGCCCACGATGCGCCACTCGTCCGCACCGTCCTCGGTGATGTGCTCAAGCCGCGCGTCGTTGCACAGCGACTGAATCTCGAGCAGGCGGGTCACAGCGGGTTCGTTGTCGAAGTTCAGCGCTTCGCCTTCGACCGTCATAGAGCCTGTGGGGTTGTATCCTTCGCCCTCGACGTCGATCTCGACGCCCGGAACGTACATCTTGACGATCGTCATCTGGTTTTGCGTGAGCGTGCCGGTCTTATCCGAGCAGATGATCTGCGCGCAGCCGAGGGTCTCCACGGCGGTGAGACGGCGGATGACCGCGTTGCGCTTGCTCATTTTGGTAACGCCGATGGACAGCACGATGGTGACGACCGCCGCGAGGCCCTCCGGGATCGCTGCCACCGCAAGGCTTACCGCCAGCATAAATGTGTTGATGAGCGTCTCCCCGGAAAAGCTGCCCGCCTTGAGCAGCCCGGCCGCGAAGATGACCACGCAGATGCCCAGCACAAGCCACGTCAGGATCTTGCTCAGGGAGGCGAGTTTCTTTTGCAGCGGGGTGGACTCGTCCTGCGCCTGACTGAGCGCGTGGGCGATCTTGCCCATCTCGGTTTGCATGCCCGTTCCGCACACCACGGCGGCGCCGCGGCCGTAGACCACGGTGGAGCCCATGTAAACCATATTTCGGCGGTCGCCCAGCGGCACGTCGGCCTCGCTTTCCAGCGCCTCGCTGGTTTTGATCACCGGGACGCTCTCGCCCGTGAGCGCGGCCTCCTCCACCTTCATGGAGGCGCACTCAAGGATGCGCGCGTCGGCGGGAACCGCGTCCCCGGCCTCCAGCGCGATGACATCGCCCGGCACGAGCACCTCGCTCTTGCACACGATCAGCGCGCCGTCGCGGTAGACCTTGCTCATGGCGGCGGTCATCTTTTTAAGCGCGTCGATGGCCTCCTCCGCCTTGCTCTCCTGGATGACGCCCAGCACCGCGTTGAGCAGCACCACAAACAGGATGATGAACACATCCGCCATGCTCTCGCCCGCATAGGCGCTGGTGACGCCGCTGACCACGGCTGCCGCCAGCAGCACGATGATCATCGGGTCGGCAAGCTGCGCCAAAAAGCGCTTGATCAGGCTCGTCTTTTTGCCCTCGATCAGCTTGTTCCTGCCGTTGGCCTCCAGCCGCTTGGCAGCCTCCGCCGCGCTCAGTCCGGTGGGCGCGCTGTCCAGCTTGTCCAGTACCGCGTCGGTCTTTGCATCGTAATACCGCATTTTGTTTCCGCCTTTCCTCGGTTTGCCGCGTCCGTCGGGCTTTTTTCTAAAAAAAGACCCACATACAGCGGCGGGCTGTACATGAGTCTTGTTCATTAAGGCAAGCCAGACAGCGCAGGCCGTCAGGATGTTGGCTTGACACGCGTTGCCGCGCAAACTACTCCCTCATGATATGCAATTCGATACATTATACACGGGTTGGTTGGATTTGTCAACCTTTGGCGCGCGGATCCGCGCGATCACCTGTTTTTCACTTTCCTTTTGGGCAATTCCGTGTTAAGATGAAGCGACAACGATTTCTCCGGCGAAAGGCGGCGCGGCATGGAACGCAACCCCGGACGACACAAGGGCTTGACCAAGTGGCTGCTGCTCGCGGCGGCGGCGCTTGCGCTGATAGCGGCCGCCGTGCTGCTCCTACCCCGCCCCGCCGGACTGATGCCGGCTCCCGCGCCAAGCGAGGCTCTGCTGGCGGGCGGCGAGGGGCTGGACGACATCACCGTGACGGCCGCCTACGCGCCCGCGCGCCGCACGCTGACCGTGCGGCAGGAGCTTCGGCTGGTCAACCGCACGGGCGAGGCGCTCACGACGGTCGTGCTGCGCGCCTACCCCAACGCCTTTGCAAGCGAGGAGACCAGCCCAGCCGCCGCCGAGGACGCGCTGTACGCCGTCTGCTACCCGGACGGGTTTTCGCCCGGCAGCCTGAGCGTGCGCATCCTGTCCGCAAACGGTGCGATTTGCGGCGTCCATTATGCCGATACCGAGCGCACGGTGCTTTCCATCGCGCTCCAAGAGCCTTGGCAGCCCGGCGCGGAGCTGAACCTCGTTGCCGAGTATGACGTGCTGGCGCCGATCGCGGCCTATCGGCTGGGAGAATCGGGCGATGTGGTCTGCCTTGGCAACGCGCTGCTCATTCCCGCCGTGTGGCAGGACGGCGCGTACCGAGTCGATTCGTACAGCGGCGTGGGCGATCCGTTTTGGAGCGAGTGCCGCAACTACCACGTCACGCTGACCGTGCCGGACGGCTGGACCGTCGGAGGCACCGGCTATGCCCTGCCGGAGGAGACCGACGCCGGCCGCGTGTATCGCATGGAGGCGCTGGCGGCGCGCGATTTTGCCCTCTGCCTCAGCCCCGCGTATACATCGGCGCAGCGGCAGGTTGACGGCGTGCTGGTGACCGCGCTGGCGCGGGACGCCAAGCAGGCCAAGTGGCTGCTGGACGCAGGCGCGCAGGCCCTTGAGTACCTGAGCGGGCTGCTGAGCGCGTACCCCTACCCCACGCTCACGCTGTGCGAGTTTGCCATGGGCGGCGGCATGGAGTATCCCGCGATGGCAATGATCGGCGCGGATCGCCTCGCGGCCGCCGACGAGCAGAGCCTCGCGGTGGTCACGCACGAGGTCGCGCACCAGTGGTTCTACGCCATGGTGGGCAGTGACGAGGTGCGGTCGCCTTGGCAGGACGAGAGTCTGTGCGAGTACCTCGTGCTCCGCTGGGCCGCCGATACGGGCCGCGCCGCGCTGTACGACGACCGCGTGACGCAGATCGGCGCGTCGTACCTCGTCACGCTGGGCAGCGACGTAACGCCGGGCATGCCGCTCTCCTACTACCCGGATACGCTCAGCTACACGGTGGCGGTGTATCAGCGCGGAACCGACCTGTTTCTCGCGCTGGAGACCTTTTTGGGGCAGGAGCGGCTGACGGAGTTTCTGCGCGCCTATGTGCGGACCTACGCGTTCCGGCTGTGCGACCGCGCGGACTTTGAGGCCCTGCTGAACGCGTTTACGGGCGAGGATCTATCCCCGCTGATGCTTGACTATCTGGACACGCTGCCCATGTGACGGCGCTCTGTACGAAAGGACTGGAGCCCTTGCAAGATCACACTTATTCCGACTCCGCCGTGCTCATCCCCGCCTATCAGCCGGGGGAGAAGCTCGCACCCTACGCGTCGGCGCTGCTCGAAGCCGGGTACGGCCACGTCGTCGTGGTGGACGACGGCTCCGGCGCAGCCTACGACGAGGTTTTTTCCACGCTGCCGCAGGACGGACGCCTTACGCTGCTCCGCTACCCCAAAAACGGTGGCAAGGGCGTGGCCCTGCGCACAGGGCTGGAGTACCTGCGCGATCATTGCCCGGACGCGAAGATCATCCTCACGGCGGACAGCGACGGCCAGCACACCGTGCCCGATACCCTGCGCATGGCCGATCGCCTGCACGAGGACGGCGAGGGCCTGCTGCTGGGCAGCCGCAATTTTAAGCAGGACGACGTGCCCTTCAAAAGCCGGATGGGCAACCGCATCACCACGGTGGTCTTTGCCATGCTGTACGGCCGCTGGATACCCGATACGCAAACGGGCCTGCGCGGCTTCACGCGCGAGCTGCTGCCGCGCATGATCGGCGTGAAGGGCAACCGCTACGAGTACGAGATGAACGTGCTCATCGACGTGGCGCTGGGCAAGATCCCCATCAAGACGCTGACCATCGAAACCGTGTACGAGAACAACAACGAGGGCAGCCATTTCCGCCCCCTGCGGGACAGCGCGCGCATTTACAAATGCCTGTTCTCCGGGTTTATCAAGTTTGTGGCCGCGTCGCTGACCTGCTTTGTGGTGGACTATCTGCTGTTTTTGCTGCTCAACATGCTCTTCCGGGACTGCGTACCCGCCCTGTCCCGGCATTGGAGCCTTGGGTTCCTCGATATGGTGGGCTATGTGGCTCTTGCAACCATCTTGGCCCGCATCGTCTCCGGCAGCTTGAACTTTATCCTCAACAAGCGCGTCGTGTTTGAGGACGGCAGCTCGCTGCGGCGCACGATCCCGCGCTACCTGTGCGTGTTCTTCCTCAACATGCTGCTCTCGGCGTTGTTTACCAGCACCCTCCACATCGCCGGCATGGCCGAAAGCGGCGCGAAGATCGTGGTGGACACGGTGCTGTTCTTCTTGGGGTACTTTTTGCAGCGCAAGTGGGTGTTCTCCAAAAAGGGCACGGACAAGACGCTCAAGGCATAGCGCTCAAGGCATAACGCTCAAGGCATAACGCTCAAGGCATAGCGCCCAAGGAAATACCAAAGCCCCGGACGCGCCGATCGTCCGGGGCTTTTTGCATGCCCTACTGCCGGTTCAGGTACGCCTCCGCCGCCTCCCGCGCACGGCGGTCGGCCTCCAGCACGTCGTCCAGCGTGCGGGCGGGCGGCGCGCCCACGCGGGCCAGCGTCGCCTCCACGGTCGCAAATACGCGGCCCAGCGGCATGGCTTCGTCCGCCAGAAAGCGGCCCACGGCGACCTCGTTGGCGGCGTTGAGCACGCAGGCGGCCGCACCGCCCGCCCGCAAGACCTCGCGCGCCATGCGCAGCGAGGGGAAACGCGCCTCGTCCGGACGCTCGAATGTCAGCGGCCCGGCCGCAAACAAATCCAGAGGCTCCGCGCCGGTGGGCAGGCGCTCCGGGTAGCTCATCGCGTAGAGAATGGGCACGCGCATATCCGGCGCGCCAAGCTGCGCCAGCACCGCCCCGTCGGCATACCCCACGGCGCTGTGTACCACGCTCTGCGGGTGAATCAGCACCTGGATGCGCTCGTAGGGCATATCAAACAGCCATTTGGCCTCGATGATCTCCAGCGCCTTGTTGAAAAGCGAGGCGCTGTCCACGGTGATCTTGCGCCCCATCGTCCACGTGGGATGCCGCAGCGCCTGCGCGCGCGTCGCGGCGAGGATGTCCGGCGCGGCCCATGTGCGGAACGGCCCGCCCGAACAGGTGAGGTAGAGCCTCTCCGGCCGATTGCCCGGTGAGGCTTGGATGCACTGATAAATGGCGCTGTGCTCGCTGTCCACGGGCAGCAGGCGCGGGCCGGGCTCGCCGCTGGGCTGCGCGGCCAGCTCCGTGACCAGCGCGCCTCCCGCCACGAGGGCCTCCTTGTTGGCCAGCAGCACGCGCTTGCCGGCCTCCAGCGCGGCCAGCACCGCGCGCAGCCCCGCCATGCCCACCACGGCCACCAGCACGTCGTCGCAATCGACGGTGGCGGCGGTTGTCAGCGCCTGAGCTCCCGCCTCGAAGCGGCAAAAGCCCACGTCGTCCGGCAGCGGCGGGAGCGCGTCCAAGCCCGTCCACGCGGCGTAATCAGGCCGATACCGCCGCACGGCGGCCAGCAGGCCCTCCACATCGGTGTGAGCGGTCAGCGCCGCCACCGCAAAGCGGTCGGCGTGCAGCGCGGCCACCTGCAGCGCCTGCGTGCCGATGGAACCCGTGCAGCCGAGAATCGCCAGCCTGCGCATCGTTACCCCATCCCTTTCCAAATCAACGTCCCGCCGATAAAACAGCCTGCCCGTTCGCGGGCGCGAAGGGCAGGCTGGAAGGATTGCGCGGATCGCGTTAAAAATCGGCAGCGGATCGCGTTAAAATATCGGCAGCAGATGATAGCAGTAGACCAGAATCGCCACGAACAGGATGCTGTCCATGCGGTCCAGCATGCCGCCGTGGCCGGGGAACAGGTTGCCAAAGTCCTTGACGCCGCAATGGCGCTTGACCAAGCTGGCAAACAGGTCGCCCATCTGCGCGGCCACTCCGCCCACCAGCCCCAGCGCCAAATGGTACCACACCGACGGATACGCCGCCGACGGGAACGCGAGCTGAAAGCCCAGCATCACGGCCACAGCGCCCAGCATCGCGCCCACCATGCCGCCGATGGCCCCGGACACCGTCTTTTTGGGGCTGATCAGCGGGCAGAGCTTCCTGCCGCCGAGCGTGCTGCCCACCAGATACGCGAACGTATCGCACACCACGGCAATGGCAAACACGGACGAAAGCAGCAGCTTCTGCATGGGCAGATCGGGGACGCGCAGCAGCCCGAACAGGCACATGCCGGGCAGCACCAGCGTGAGCATGGGCATGACGCTCACCAAAATATCAATCAGGTCGGGCGCGGGGCGCAGCATCACCTGCAGCACCACCGCAAAGCCCAGCGCCACCAAAATGGCGATGATGAGCGACATGGAGGGGGTATCCACCAGCATCACCGTGGGGACGCTGACGGCAAGGCCCGCAAAGCTGGCCCACCATACGGGGCGGTGCCCCGCCGCCTTGAGCGCGCGAAGCTCCTCGTACACGGTCAGCGCAATGGCGATGGCCGCGCCGACGGCAAAAAACCAGCCTCCCAGATAAAGCAGCGCCAGCAGCGCGAGGATCAGGCAAATGGCGGTAATGGTCCGTTGCAGCATTGTATTTGGCGGGCAAGCCCGCATCCTTTCGTTATCGTGACGGCTGCTCCCGGCGGCCGCCATAGCGTCGGTCGCGGCGCGCGAAGGCCTCCAAGCATTGATGGTACGCCTTGGTATCAAAGTCGGGCCAAAGCGTATGGGGAAAGGCAAACTCCGCATAGCTGATCTGGTAGAGCATAAAGTTGCTCACGCGCATCTCTCCGCTGGTGCGGATGAGCAGATCCACGTCCGGCAGCCCCGCGGTGTACAGATGGTCGGCGAGCGTCTGCTCGCTGATCTGGTCAACCGACAGCGCGCCGTCCTTTACCTCGGCGGAAATCTGCCGCACGGCGCGGGCCAGCTCGGCCCGGCCGCCGTAGTTGAGCGCGATGCACAGGTTGAGGCCCGTGTTGCCCTCGGTGCGGCGCATCGCCTCGCGCAGGACGGCCGCCTGCTGCGCGGGCATGCCGTCCACATCGCCCAGAATGCGGATGCGCACGTTCTTTTCCACCAGCTCGTCAATCTCGGAGGCAAAGAACTTGAGCACCAGCGCCATCAGCGCGTCCACCTCGGCCTGCGGGCGCGTCCAGTTTTCGGTGGAAAAGGCGTACAGCGACAGCGTGTTGATGCCGATATCGCTGCTGTCGCGGATGATCCCGCGCAGCGCCTCCGTGCCCGCCTGATGCCCCAGCGCCACCTTGAGGCGGTGCTTTTTGGCCCAGCGGCCGTTTCCATCCATGATAATGGCCACGTGCCGCGGCAGGGCGGACGGATCAAGGTTCGGGTGCATGGGCTCGCCTCTTTCGCGTTAATTGGCGCGATCCGCCGGATCGCCCGTGGGAAAGCGCCCGCAGATGAGCAGATGGCCGTCCTCGCGCACGGCCACCACGCGGGGCTCGCCGGTCGGGGGCGCGTCGCCCGGCGCTTGCGTAAAGCGCACGTCCGGCGTACAGATCCCGTAGCCCTTCAGCAGGGTCAGCGCGGTTTCCAGCGGCAGGCCCAGCACGTCGTACAGAGGATTCATGGGCGCTCCTTCCGGAGGCGTCAGACCTCCATGATTTCCTTTTCCTTTTGCGCGCCCAGCGTATCCACGCCCTTGATGGCCTCGTCGGTCGCGTCCTGCATCTTTTTTTCGGCCTTGGTCTGATCGTCCTCGGTGATGGCGCCGTCCTTTTCCAGCTTTTTGAACTGCTCCATCGCGTCCCGGCGGATCGCGCGGATGGCGACCTTGGCCTCCTCCGCGCCCTTGCGGACGAGCTTGGTAAGCTCTTTGCGGCGCTCCTCGTTCAGCTCCGGGATCACCAGCCGGATGATCTTGCCGTCGTTGCTGGGGTTGAGGCCCAGATCGCTCTTTTGGATGGCTTTTTCCACCAGCGGGATGGACTTGGTATCCCACAGGTTGATAATGAGCATGCGCGGCTCAGGCGCGGAAATGTTGCCAAGCTGCGTCAGCGGGGTCTGCACGCCGTAGTAATCCACGGTGATGCGCTCCAGGAGCTGCGGGTTTGCGCGGCCGGCGCGCAGGCTGCGCAGGTCGTTTTGGTAGACGGCGGTGGTCTTTTGCATTTTGTCCTTGGCCGTTTCAATCACTGCACGATACATGTTGAGAATCACCCTTTCTTGGGATAATGAGCTTTGGTATATTTTACTCGATTTGCCCGCGAAGCGCAAGCCCCCCTCGCGCCGAAAGCAGATCCGTGGTACGGGCGAGGCGGCGCGCATATCCTTACCCAAAACAGCTTGGGAGGCGGAGCATGGCAGCGACCTATTTTGCGGGCGGCAACACGGGCGAGGGCTTTCGCGGATATTTTGAGGAGATTCTGGCGCAGGATAAACGCGCGCGCGTGTACTACGTCAAGGGCGGGCCGGGCGTGGGCAAAAGCAGCCTGATGCGGCGTGTCGGCGCGGCGCTGGAGGAGAGCGGGCAGGCGGTGGAATACTTTCTTTGTTCGGGCGACCCGGACAGCTTGGACGCGATGGTCGCGCCCAAGCTGGGCGTGGCGATGCTGGACGGCACCGCGCCCCATGTGCAGGACCCGCGCTTTCCCGGCGCGCAGGACACGCTGGTGAGCCTCGGCGACGGGCTGGACGCGGTGGCCATGCGCGGCCTCCTGCCGGAGATCCGCAGGCTGAACCGCGAAATTGCCGAGCGCTACCGGCAGGCCTACGGCTACTTGGCGGCAGCCGCGCGCGTGCTGCAGGGCGCCGCGCAGACCCCGGATGAGGCCCGCACGCAGCGCATGGCCGCGACGCTGTGCGATAGCTACCTGCCCCTGCGCGGCGGCGCGGGCGGCGTGCGGCGGCTGTTTGCCGATGCGCTCACGCACCGGGGGCCGATGAGCACCATCGACACGCTGCCGCGGGACACCGCGGTCGCCATCAAGCTGTCGTTTGGGCAGAGCGCCGGACGGCTGCTCGCGCTGCTAAGCGAGAGGGCGGCCCTGCGCGGGCTGGACGTGCTGGAGCTGCGCGACCCCCTGTGCCCGGACGATACGCGGCACTTGCTTTTGCCCGCGCACGGGCTGCTGTTCACCAGCGAGGCCGTGCCCGACGCCAAGGAGACCATCCCCGCCGAAGGGCTCTTTTGGCCGCAGAGCAAGAGCGAGCGGGAGCTGGGCTTCGACCGCAACGTGTACGAGCTGCTGACCGTGCGCGCCACCGAGCAGCTGAAGGCCGCCAAGGCGCTGCATGACGAGCTGGAAACGCACTACGCGCCGAACATGGACTTTCTGTTCTGGCAGAAAAAGCTGGATGGCATTCTGGCGGAGCTGTCGCTCTAGCGGCGGTTGGGGCGGCGCTTGACACGCAGCAAGGGAAGCAGCGCGGCGGGCGTCGCCTCGTCCGTCAGGGGGAACCAGACCCACTTGCCGTCGTGGTAGGTGGTTGCGCCCTCGTATGCGGCGCGCGCCCACTCCGGCAGCGCGGGCAGCAGCGGCTCGGCCTTGGCGCGTTCCTCTCCGCCAAAAACAAGCATACAGGCGGCCTCGCTCTGCTTGGCGTACAGCGAGCAGAGCGTCTTGCCGCCCCGGCGGTACTTGAGCTCGTACACGGCTGCCTTTCCGCCCTTGTTCCATACCAGCTCCATCTCGTACAGAGCCTCCACCTCGCGGCGCATGGCCTGCCAGATGGGATAGGCTCCGCCCAACAGGTCTTGCAGCTCTCCCTCGGCGGGAAAGGGAATCGGCATACAATCTCCCCCTTTTCAACCTCATATCGGCGCGGCCAGCAGCGCGGCCAGCTCCGGCGGCAGCGGGCTTTCCAGCGCGAGGCGCTCGCCCGTCGTCGGGTGCGTGAGCAGCACCCGGCAGCTATGCAGCGCAAAGCGTCCCGGCAGCTCCGGCAGCTCCGTCCCGTACAGAAAATCCCCGCAGACGGGGTGGCCCAGCGCTTGCAGATGCACGCGGATCTGATGTGTGCGGCCCGTTTGCAGCCGCAGCGCCAGCAGCGAGCGGCCGTTGCCGCGCGACAGCGTGCGGTACTCCGTTACGGCGGGCTTGCCGTCCGGGGCGACGACGCGGCGCACGGTGGGGCCGTTCGCCTTGCGCAAGGGCAGGTCGATCCTCCCGTCGGGCGGATCGGGCGCGCCCTCGACCACCGCGAGGTACTCGCGCACGAACGCGTCGGTATGCAGGAGCTGTTGCAGACGGTTTTGCGCGTGCGCGTGCTTGGCGATGAGCATCAGCCCGCTGGTGCCCTTGTCCAGACGGTTCACGGGCCGATAGAGGAAATCCGCCGGGCAGCCGAAATACGAGTACACGGCGTTTTCCAGCGTGAGGCCGTCCTGCCTGCGGCTGCACACCGAGGGCAGGGGCGCGGGCTTCTCCACCGCCAGCAGATCGCCGTCCTCGTAGAGCACGCGCAGGGCCAGCGGATACGGGAGCAGCGCCGGCCCACCGTCCGTGGGGAGCGTCAGCTCGACGCGCTGCCCCGCGCGCACAATTGCGTCGGCATGCGCGGGTCGGCCGTCCAGCATCAGCTCGCCCTGAAATTTCACGCGGCTGAGCAGCCCGTGGCTCACGCCCATGCGGCGCAGTATCACCGACGAGAGCCGCATGCCCTCGTCCGCCTCCAAAACCGTATACGCTAGGGTCGTCGCGGCCGCCTCCCCTCTACGGGCAGTATAGCATAGCGCCCGGCCGTTTACAACGCCCGCGCGATGTGCTAGCATGAGCGGGAAAAACCATCCGGGAGGCGCGACGATGAAAACCATCCTTGCGGAGCACGCGGCGCGATACCCGCGCATGCAGCCACAGGACGCGGTCAAGCTGCTGTATCAGCGCGCGTTTGGCTGCGGACACCTGATAACCGATCTCCCCGCCGCCGTCCGCTATGCCGCCGAGGAGCTTTCGGCCGTGCCGGAGGACGGCGCGACGCTTGCCGCGGAGGATATCGGGGTCGGCCTGTGCCGGCTGAGCCTGCGCGCGCCGCAGGTGCGGGCGCTGGGCGCGGACGCGATCGCGCGGGTGATGGCCCATACGGCGCGGCTTCACACGGACGAGCCCGATCGCTTCGCGCGCGAGCTGGACGAGCTGTCCGCCATGGCGCGGGACGGCGCGACGCCCTTCCCCGCCGACGCGCTGGAGGCCTACCTGAGCGGCTATCGCGCGGCGGGCCTGCCGCTGGCGCGCCACAGCGAGACCTACCGCGCCGCCTACGCGCCCGCCTATCGCGTGGCAGACGCGCGCTACGGCTGGCTGCTGCCGATCATGGCCGCCGTCGCGGAGCGCCTGCAAGCGGACGGACGCGCCGTGCTGGCGCTCGACGGCATGAGCGCGTCCGGCAAGAGCACGTTGGCCGCGCTGCTGGCCCCCGTGTGGGAGGCCGCCGTGTACCGCATGGACGACTTTTTTCTGCCGCCCGCCCTGCGCACGGCGGCGCGGCTGGCCGAGCCCGGCGGCAACGTGCACTACGAGCGCTTTGCTTCGCAGGTGCTGGAGCCGCTCGCGCGCGCCGAGGCGTTTTCGTATCAGCGGTACGACTGCCACGCGGATACGCTCACGGAGGCGCGGGAGCATCCGGCGCGGGTGACGATCATCGAGGGGAGCTACGCGTTGCATCCGGCTTTCGGGGCATACTATGCCCGTCTGCGCCCCGTGACGGCGTTCCTGCGCATCAGCGAGGGCGCGCAGCGCGAGCGCATCCGCAGGCGCAATGGCGAGGCGATGCTGGCCCGGTTTGAGCGGGAGTGGCTGCCTCTTGAAAAAAGCTACGCATCGGCGTATGATGTGGCGGAGCGAGCGGATTTTTCGCCGGAGGTGGACGCATGAGCAATATCGTGGTGGTGGACGGGCAGGGCGGCGGCGTGGGCCGCGCGCTGGTGCAGGCCATCAAGGCCGCGCTGCCGGAGCATTCCGTCACCGCGCTGGGCACCAATTCCGCCGCGACCGCCGCCATGCTAAAGGGCGGGGCGGATCAGGGCGCGACCGGCGAAAACGCCGTGCGCGTCAACTGCGCCAAGGCCGATGTGATCGTCGGCGTGGCAGCCATTCTGCGGGCGAACGCGATGCTGGGCGAAATTACGCCCGCCATGGCCCTCGCCATCAGTGAAAGCCCGGCGGAGAAGGTGCTGCTGCCCATGGAGCGCTGCGGCGTTCACATCGTGGGCGCGCAAAGGCAGACCCTCGACGCCGCCGTGCGCGAGGCCGCGGCGCTGGTGCGCCGGATACTCCCAGCAAACTGACAAGGAGGATTGGACAATGAGCGAGTGTACGCATGATTGCAGCACCTGCGGGCAGGACTGCGCGTCCCGCCAGCCGGAGGACATGCACGAGAAGCCCCACGAGCTGAGCCACATCAAGCGCGTGGTGGCCGTGTGCAGCGGCAAGGGTGGGGTGGGCAAATCGCTGGTGACGGCGATGCTGGCCATCAACCTGCAGCGGCAGGGCCTCAAGGTGGGCATATTGGACGCGGACGTGACCGGCCCGTCCACGCCCCGCATCTTTGGCCTCAAGCAAAAGGCCGCCGGGGACGCGACCGGCATCTACCCGGTGGTCACGCACACGGGCATCCGCGTGATGAGCCTCAACCTGCTGCTGGACAACGATTCCGATCCCGTCGCGTGGCGCGGCCCGGTGATCGCCGGCGCGGTGAAGCAGTTCTGGACCGATGTGGTCTGGGGCGCTTTGGACGTGCTGTTTATTGATATGCCGCCGGGAACCGGGGACGTGGCGCTGACCGTGTTTCAATCCATCCCGGTGGACGGCGCGGTGCTGGTGGGCACCCCGCAGGGGCTGGTGGGCATGATTGTGGAAAAGGCCCTCAAGCTCTGCGGCATGATGAACATCCCGGTGCTGGGCCTTGTGGAGAACATGAGCTATGTGCAATGCCCGGACTGCGAAAAGCAGATCGAGCTCTTTGGCGCGAGCCATGTGAACGAGCTGCAAATGAGCTACAACATCCCGCTGAGCGCGCGCCTGCCCATCGACCCCAAGCTGGCGGCGGGCTGCGACGCGGGCACGCTGGAGCTGTACAACGGCGCTTGGCTGGACGCGCTGGCCGATTCCATCGCCGATCTGCCCCCGAAGGCCGACGTATGACCTACGCGGACGAAAAGGCCGCGCGGGCGAACGCGCTGTTTCAGCAGGGCTATAACTGCGCGCAGGCCGTGTTTGCGGCCTTCGCGCAGGAGATGGGCATGGATGAAAAGCTCGCCCTGCGCCTGAGCGGCGCGCTGGGCGGCGGCATGGGCGGCTTGCGCGAGGTCTGCGGCGCGGCGAGCAGCATGTTTGCGGTGATTGGCGCGATACGCGGCTACGACGAGCCCGACCAGCGCGCCAAGGAGGCCCTCTACGCCCGTATCCAAGCGCTGGGCGATGTCTTTCGCCGCGAGAACGACTCGCTGATCTGCCGCGAGCTGCTGGCCGCCCATGGCATTACGCCGGGGCACACGCCCGCCGTCCGCACCGAGGCATACTATCAGCAGCGGCCCTGCCCCGGCTATGTGGAGCAATGCGCAAGGTGGACCGCGGAGGCGCTGGAAGCCGAGGCGTAGCCGGACGCGGCGCTAAATTGCGACATGGGGCGAGAGGCCGCGGTTCCATATTTCTTGCACATTTTTTCATGGCGGGCGCATTGCTGCGTCCGCCATGCTGGTTACCGCCCAAGCAAAGGAGCAATCCTCCGCGCGGTCCGCCTTGCCCTACGAGGCTGACCAGCCAAACGGGCAACAAAAAAGAGGCCTCCCTGCGGAGACCTCTTTGCTTATCGTCAGGCCCTTTCGAGGCGAAGCGTTGGGATGGAATCCCTCGCCCTCCTCGCAATGCTTATATCGCTCTTTCCTTGCCCATAAAGCAGATTGCCACCGTGCCGGGGCCGCAGTGCGCGCCGATCACGGGGCCGACGTAGACCTGCTCCACGCTTTGCAGCTCCGGGATGCGCTCGCGCAGCATGGCTTCGAGGCGCGCCGCGTCCTCCGGCGCGTCCGCTTGCATGATAATCACCGTTTGCTCGCCGGGGTTGAGGATGTTTTGCGCCGTGCGCTCCACCATGGTGCGGATGGCCTTTTTGCGGCCCTGCACCTTTTCGGCGGCAACCAAGCTGCCGTTCTTCGCCTCCACGATGATGGGCTTGAGGTCGAGCATCGTGCCCAGCGTAGCGGACGCGGCGCTGATGCGGCCGCCCCTGCGCAGGTACTTGAGGTCATCCACCGAGAAGAACGCCTGCGCCTTGAGCTTGTTGTCCTCCACCCATTGGGCGACCTCGTCCATGCTCTTGCCGGCCTCGTAGAGCTTATACGCGTTGAGGATCAGCAGGAACTGCGGCGCGGAAATGCTGAGGGTATCCACCACGCGCAGCGTGCGCTCCGGGTACTTGGCCAGCAGCTCTTCGCGGGCGGCATAGATGTTTTGGATGGTGCTGCTCATTTTGCTGGAGAAGGCGAGGAACAGGATGTCCTTGCCGTCGGCCAGCAGCGGCTCAAAGTACTCCAGATAGGCGGCGGTGGGCAGCAGGCTGGTTACGGGCGCGGCCCCGGCGCGCATCGCGTCGAAGTACTCCTTCTGCTTGCCGTTCTTGCCCAGATCGTCGAAGTACTCCTTGCCGTCCAGCATGTAGGGCATGTATACCATGTGGATGTCGCTGTTTTCCAAGTAGCGGTAGGGCAGGTCGGAATCCGAGTCGGTCATAAAGACGTATGAATTCATGGGCTCCTCCTTGTTGAAAATCATCATGGGGTATGAATGCACAAACATTGTACATTGCTTTGGCTAAAAATGCAAGTCGGGCGCATCGGCCGGATCCGTCAGCGCGCGATTGCCCGGATGGCCGATACGGCCGCGTCCGCCTCGGCCTCGGTGGTCGCCCAGCCCGGCGAGAGCCTTACCGTGCCCTGCGGATACGTGCCCAGCGAGCGGTGCGCGGAGGGCGCGCAATGCAGGCCGCAGCGCGTCAGCACGCCGTACTCGCGCTCCAAGCGCAGCGCGTCAGCACGCCGTACTCGCGCTCCAAGCGCAGCGCGGCGGCGGCGTTATCCTGCCTGACAAAATCGACCGAGATCACCCCGACGCGGGCGTCCGGCGTCATCGGGCCCGTCAGGCGCAAGCCCGGCACGCCGCGCAGCCCGTCCAAGAGGCGCGCCAGCAGGGCTTTCTCGTGCAAAAATATTTGCTCCCGACGCGCGGCCCAAAAGTCCAGCGCGGCCAGAAAGCCGTATATCCCCGGCAGATTGGGCGTGCCCGCCTCCAGCTTGTCCGGCAGGAAGCGCGGCTGCTCCTCGCTGTCCGATTGGCTGCCCGTTCCGCCCGTGACCAGAGGCTCAAGGCGCTCCGCCAGCGCGCGCGTGAGCAGCAGGGCGCCCATGCCCTGCGGCCCCAGCAGCCCCTTGTGCGCGGAAAACGCCACCGCGTCCGCCCGCATGGCGCGCATGTCCACCGGGATGTGCCCCGCGCTCTGGCTTGCGTCCACTAGCAGCGGCACGCCGCGGCGGCGGCAGGCCGCGCCGACGGCCTCGATGGGCAGCACCGCGCCGCTCACATTGCTCGCGTGCGTGCAGACCACCAGCGCCGTATCGGGCCGGAGCGCGCGCTCCAACGCGGCAGCATCCAGCGGGGAATCCCCGGCGGCGGGGGGAACCGTCACCCGCGCGCCCAGCGCGTGCAGCGGCCGCATGACCGCGTTGTGCTCCCAGCCGCTCACCAGCACGGAATCTCCCGGCTTCAGCAGCCCGCGCAGCGCCATGTTCAGCCCGTAGGTCGCCCCGGACGTGAGGATGCAGCCCTCCACGCAATCGCTGCCAAACAGCGCGCAGAGGCGCTCCCGGAGCGTCAGCTCCGTCTCGGCGGGCGCGAGCGCGTCCGCGTAGCCGCCGCGCGCCACGCTGACCGCCACCTCGTCAATGTAGCGGGCCATGGCCGCGCCAACCCCCGGCGCCTTGGGCTTGGAGGTGCAGGCGTTGTCCAGATAAATGGTTTGCATCAGCGCGCCTCCTGTGATAAAATTGCAGCATATCATCAGCATTATAGCATACGGAGTGTGATTTTCGGTGCGAAAAAACGCATGGGTTCTCATCACGGGGGTCGCTGTCGGCCTGATTTCGCTGCTGCTGGTCGGGCTGGGCAACCCGGCGAACATGGGCTTTTGCATTGCCTGCTTTGAGCGGGATATCGCGGGCAGCCTGCACCTGCATGGTGCGGAGGCCGTGCAGTACTTTCGCCCGGAGATCGTGGGCATTGTGCTGGGCGCGCTCGCGCTCAGCCTCCTGCGCAGGGAGTTCCGCCCGCGCGGCGGCTCGTCGCCGCTCACCCGCCTTGTCATCGGCTTTGTGGTCATGGTCGGCGCGCTGATGTTCCTCGGCTGTCCCCTGCGCATGATGATCCGGCTGGGCGGCGGCGATTTGAACGCTCTGCTCGGCCTCGCGGGCTTTGCGGTCGGCGTGGGCGTGGGCGTGATCTGCCTGAACAAGGGCTTCTCGCTGGGGCGGAACCATCCGCAGGCCGCCGCCGAGGGCGCGGCGTTCCCGGCGATACTGGCCGCGACGTTCGCGCTGGCGGCGTTTGTGCCCGCGCTGTTCGCGGCTTCCGCAAAGGGCCCCGGCTCGCTGCACGCGCCGCTGCTGATCTCGCTGGCGGGCGGGCTGGCCGTGGGCGCACTGGCCCAGCGCAGCCGCTTTTGCATGGCGGGCGGCCTGCGCGACGTGATGCTCTTCCGCGATATGCACCTGCTCTGGGGCACGCTGGCGCTGCTGGGCACGCTGCTGATCGGCAACGCGCTCCTCGGCCGTCTGAACTTCGGCTTTGCCGATCAGCCCGTGGCCCACACCGACGGGCTATGGAACGCGCTGGGCATGGTGATTGTCGGCTGGGGCAGCGTGCTGCTGGGCGGATGCCCCCTGCGGCAGCTTGTCCTGAGCGGCGAGGGCGATAGCGACGCGGCCGTATCCGTCATCGGCATGGTGCTGGGCGCGGCCTGCTGCCACGGCTTCGGGCTGGCCTCCTCGGCCGCCGGGCCCACGGACGCGGGGCGCATCGCGGTTTGCGTCGGCGCGGTGCTGCTGGGGCTTATCAGCCTGACCCGAATCGGAAAGGAGCGCAGCTAAATGCAAACGATCGATGCGCGGGGCCGCAGCTGCCCCGAACCTGTTATGATGACCCGCGCCGCCCTCAAGGCGGACGCGTCCGGCGCGGTGGTGCGGGTGGATAACCCCTGCGCCGCCGAGAACATCACCCGCTACGCGGCCCACGAGGGCTACCAAACAGCCCGCGAGGACGCGGCGAACGGCGAGACGACCCTTACGATCACCAAGCCGTGAGCGAGTACGTCGCAACGTTTTACACGCATTTGGCGGCCATGCGCACCTGCCGCGCGCTGCTTGCGCAGGGTGCGAGCGCGCGCATGGAGCCTGTTCCGCGCGCCCTCAGCGCGAGCTGCGGCACCTGCGTGCGCTATCAGGCGGAGGAGCCCTGCGCGGCCTGCTTCCATATGGATTGGGAGGCGCTGTACCGTTGCGAAAACGAGCGATATACGCTGGAGTGCCGTCATGACGCGGCTTTGTGACGCGCTGGCGGTTCCCCGCGGCGTGACCGCCGTGGTCGGCGGCGGCGGAAAGACCGCGCTGATCGCGGCGCTTGCGCGGGAGCTGTGCCCAGACGGGCGCGTGCTGCTCGCCACCACCACGCACATCTGGCCTCCGGCAGGCACGGTGCTGCTGCGGCCCACCCCGGACGCGCTGGAGCGGGCCTTCGCGCGCGGGCCGCTCGTCGCCGTGGGCGAAGCCTGCCCGGACGGAAAGCTGCGCGCGCCCGATACGCCCCTGCGCGAGCTGGCGACGCTGGCGGACTACACCCTGCTGGAGGCCGACGGCTCGCGAGGCCTGCCCGTCAAGGCCCCCAACGAAAACGAGCCCGCGCTCACCGGCGCGGAGGCGCTCGTGCTGGCCGTGGCGGGCGTGAGCGCGCTGGGCCAAAGCATCGCGCGGGCCGCCCATCGCCCGGAGCGCGTCGCGGCGCTGCTGGGCAAGCCGACGGACGCACAGCTCGCGCCGGAGGATCTGGCGCTGCTGCTGCAAAGCCCGATGGGCCAGCGCAAGGCCGTAACCTGCCGGTACGCCGTCGTGCTCAACCAATGCGATCATATTGCCGCCGTTCGGGCCGCGCGGGAGATCGCGCGCCGATTGGACTGCGACTGCGCGCTCTGCGCGCTGCAAGCCCGGCCCGGCTGGCTGGAGCTGTGGCGCGCCGGGGCGCGCGCATAGCAAAGGAGGATAAGCATGCTTGCGCTCATCAAGGGAGCCGGGGACTTGGCCAGCGGCGTGGCCCTGCGGCTCTGGCACGCGGGCTTTCGCGTCGCCATGACCGACCTGCCGCGCCCGACGGCCATCCGCCGGATGGTCAGCTTTTGCCGCGCGATCCCGGAGGGCGAGGCCGCGGTGGAGGATGCTCGCGCGCGCCTTGCGCGGGACGCGGACGAGGCGCTGTCCGTCATGGCGGCGGGCGACGTCGCCGTGCTGGCCGACCCGTCGGCCCTCTGCCGCGAGCGCCTGCGCCCGGACGCGCTGGTGGACGCGATCCTCGCCAAGGTCAATACAGGCACCACGCTTGCCGATGCGCCCGCGGTGGTGGCGCTGGGGCCGGGCTTTACCGCCGGGGTCGATTGCCACGCGGTCGTGGAAACCATGCGCGGGCACGATTTAGGCCGCGTGCTGTGGGCCGGCTCCGCGCGGGCCAATACCGGCGAGCCGGGCAGCATCGGCGGATACACGAGCGAGCGCCTGCTGCGCGCGCCCTGCGAGGGCGTGTTCCGGCCGCGCACGGACATCGGCATGCGGGTGGAGGCCGGGCAGACCGTCGCTACGGTAGACGGCGAGGCCATCATCGCCCAAATCGGCGGCGTGGTGCGCGGATTGCTCACGGCCGATACGCCCGTCACGAGGGGCTTCAAGTGCGGGGATATCGACCCGCGCGGCGTTGTGGAAAGCTGCTACACCGTATCGGACAAGGCCCGCGCCATCGGCGGGGGCGTGCTGGAGGCCATCTTAATGCAAACGGAGGCCCTGCGATGAACGAGGAAAGCATCCGCCTGACCAAGCTCGCCAAGTGCGCGGGCTGCGGGGCCAAGGTGGGCGCGGGCGTGCTGCAAAAGTTGCTGTCCGGCCTGCCCGTGCGCCGCGACCCCGACCTGCTGGTCGGCTTTGATACAAGCGACGACGCGTCGGTGTACCGCGTGGGCGAGCATTTGGCGGTTGTGCAGACGATCGATTTCTTCCCGCCCGTGGTGGACGCGCCGTATGATTTTGGCCGCGTGGCGGCGGCCAACGCGCTCAGCGATATCTACGCCATGGGCGGCCGCCCGATAACGGCGCAAAACGTGCTGATCACCCCGGACGGCATGCCGGACGAGGCCGTGCGGGACATCCTGCGCGGCGGCTATGACAAGGCCTTCGAGGCCGGGGCGAGCGTAAGCGGCGGCCACAGCATCCACGGGCCGGAGCCTGTGTACGGCATGGCCGTCACGGGGCTGGTGGATCCGGACGCGCTCTGGCTCAACAGCGGCGCGCGCCCCGGCGACGTGCTGGCGCTCACCAAGCCGCTGGGCGTGGGCGTATCGCTGACGGCGCGCAAGGCCGGGCTGCTGAGCGACGGCGACGCGGCGC
This sequence comes from uncultured Oscillospiraceae bacterium, assembly GCA_964408185.1. Lineage (GTDB taxonomy): Bacteria > Bacillota > Clostridia > Christensenellales > Aristaeellaceae > CAYOYK01. Next base: position 19,523 of record CAYOYK010000024.1, read on the forward strand.
GCCTGCTGGACCAGATGGCGCGGCTCAACCGCTATGCCGCCGAGGCCGCCAAGGGCCTGCGCATCCACGGCTGCACGGATGTAACGGGCTTCGGCCTGCTGGGCCACGCCGTGGAAATGGCGCAGGGCAGCGACGTAACGCTGCGGCTGGAGGCGGACGCGCTCCCGCTGCTGCCGTGGGCCATGGAGCTGGCCTCGATGGGCCTGCTGCCGGAGGGCGCGTATCGCAACCGGCGCTTCGCGGAGGAGCGCGTCGCGCTGGGCGGGCATCCGCTGGCGCTGTGCGACCTGCTGTTCGACCCGCAGACCTCCGGCGGGCTGCTGTTTGCCGTAGCCGAGCCGGACGCGGACACGCTGCTGCGCCGGTTGCGCGAAAAAGCGCCCGAAGCGGCTGCTATCGGGCGCGTGGTCAAGCGGGAGGCGTTTTCGGTGACGCTGGACTGACGGCCTACGCGTCTCCCTCGTGGTCGCCCGCCCAGCGGCACGCGATCATCTCCGCCGCGATGCTCACGGCGATCTCCGCCGGGGTCTGCGCGTGGATGGGCAGCCCGACGGGCGTATGCACGCGGGCAAAGTCCGCGTCCGCAAAGCCCTCGTCCAGCAGCAGCGCGCGCGTATGCGCAATTTTGGAGCGGCTGCCGATCAGCCCGATATACCGCGCGTCCGTGCGCAGCGTCTGCGCAAGCAGCGCGTGATCGAAGCTGTGCCCGCGCGTCATGATGACCGCGTAATCGTCGCGGGTCAGCGTCACGCTGGCCGCAAGGCGCTCAAAATCGCCCAGCACAACGCGCTCCGCATCCGGGAAGCGATCGGCCGAGGCAAACTCCGGGCGGTCGTCCATCACGACGGGAGCGAAGTCCAGCCTTGCCAGCAGCGGCACCAGCTCCGCCGCGATGTGCCCGCCGCCGAACACATACGCGTGGCTGTCCAGCCGCACGGGTTCCGTAAACAAGCCGTCCTCCCACAGAGGCAGGCGGCGCAGGCGCGGGGCCAGCGTGCGGGCGGCGAGCGCTCCCGGCGGCGCGCCGTCCGTTTGATCCGCGCGCCATTGGGCAAGGATCCCCTCGCGGCTGACGACGGCGGCCTGAAGCGCCTCTCCATCCGGCGCGACGCGACGGGCCAGCCAGAGGTCGCCCCCGACGCCCATGCCCGCTTGCAGCGCCTCGGCCAGCGGCAGCAGGCGCGCGTCCCAGCGCCAGCAATGCACCCGCACACTGCCGCCGCACACCATGCCCAGCCCGGCCGCCTCGGCGGGCGACAGGTCGTAACGGAGCAGCGCGGAGCGCCCCGCTTGCAGGCACTCCCCCGCGCGCACGCAGACTGCGTGCTCCACCGCGCCGCCGCCCACCGTGCCCGCAAAGCGTCCATCCTCTTGCATCAGCAGGCATGCGCCCGCCCCGCGCGGCGCGGAGCCCTCGCGCGCAAGCACCGTGCACAGCACGGCGGCGCGGCCGGCTTGCAGCTCGTCCAGCAGCGGCGATATCAGCGTTTTCATCGGCAATCCCCCCTCGTTCCAGTATAGCGGGAGCCGGCAAATCGCGCAACCCAAAGGAGGCTGCCCGTGACGTTCAGCGAACAGTTTTTTGCGGAATTCCCCTGCCTCCGAGGCGACGGCGTGACCCTGCGCCAGATCGGCCCGGAGGACGCGCCCGATCTGCTGGAGATGGTCAGCGACCCGTCGCTCTACGAGATGAAGCCCGGCGAGCCCGTCAAGACGCTCTCCGCCGCCGAGCACATGACGGGCTGGTGGGCGCGGGATTTTGCCAAGCGGAAGGTCGCGTTTATCGGCCTGTACGCCGATGAGCTGGGCGGCCGCCTGTCCGGCGTGCTGGAGGCCTTTGATGTGGACGACCGCGTGGGCGCGATCACCGTGGGCTACACGCTCAAGCGCGCCGCTTGGGGGCGCGGGCTGGCGACGCGCGGCATGCGCCTGCTGCTCGCGCATCTGTTTGATACCGTCAGCCTTCTGCGCGCGCAGGCGTTTATCATGCCCGCCAACGCGCGCTCCGTCGCGGTGGTCGAGCGCCTCGGCTTCGCGCGCGAGGGCCTGCTGCGTCAGGCCGAATACTGGAAGGGCCGCGGCGTGGTGGATGTGTACGTGTATGGCCTGCTCAAGGCGGATTGGGACGCGCGGGAGCAGCAGGCGAAGTGAACCGTCATATCATACAGCGGGCCCCGCGCATGGCGAGGCCCGCTTTGTGATTCCGCTATTCCTTGATATCCGGCACAAGGCGCTCCCGCGCCCGGTTTCTGCGCCGCCGCGCCAGCAGCGCCGCGAGCACCATCATCAGCACGGTGACGACGTAGGGCACCATGGCCGTAATGTAACTGGATACGTATTCCTGCAACCGCAGGCCGAGCGCGTCCAAAAAGCCGAACAGCAGCGCCGCGAGAAACACCTTGGAGGGGTTGCTTGCCCCAAAAATGACGCAGGCCACCGCTACAAAGCCCCGGTTGGCGCTCATGTTCTCGCTGAACATGGTCAGGTAGCCCGTGCTCAGGTGCGCGCCCGCCAGCGCGCTCAGCGCGCCGCACAGCACGCTGGCCAGCAGCTTCATGCGTTCGGGGCTTTTGCCCGCCGTGCGCAGGGCCTCCGGGTGCTCCCCGGCGGCGCGCAGATGGTACCCCAGCGGCGTTTTGTACAGCATCACCCAGCACAGCAGCACCAGCAGCAGGCACGCGTACACCAGCAGCGTGTTGCCGTTGAGCAGCGGGCCGAGGATGGGCACGCCGGCCAGCCACGGCCAGTCCAGCGTAGGCAGGCCCAGCGATTTGTCTATGGCAAGCGAGCCCTGTATCCCCTTGCCAAAGACCGTGCGCAGCAGGAACGTGGTCAGGCCGATTGCAAACAGGTTGAGCGCCACGCCGATGATAAACTCGTCCGCGCGGAAGCGAATGACCATGACATAATAGAACAGCCCCAGCACAATGCCCACGCCCAGCGCGAACGCCAGCCCTGCGGCCCAGCTCCCAAAGAGCCAGCTCCCCCATACCGCAAAGAACGCGCCGATCAGCATCATGCCCTCCACGCCGATGTTCATCATGCCCACCTGATCGGTCAGCAGGCAGCCCAGCGCGGCCAGCACCACCGGGATGGCCGCGCGCAGCGTTTGCTGGAACAGCGACGGATAGACGGACGACCAAAGCGCGCTCATACCCTCGCCTCCTTTTGCGCGCGAGCCTCCCGGCGGGCGCGGCGTACCGCCGCCGCCTCGCCAAAGCGCTGGCGCACGCCGCCCTCGGCGGCCATGAAGAAGATGATGATCGACTGCACGATGAACACGACCTCGCTGGATATCCCCACCGCGCTCTGCATGCCCGTGGAGCCGACGTTGAGCATCGCAAAGAAAAAGCTCATCACGATGATGCCAAACGGGTTGTAGCGCATGATCATCGCCACCAGCATGCCGTCAAAGTACACGTTGTTGCTGATGGTCGGCAGAAAGCGCCCGTGCAGGCCGAACACCTCAAACATGCCAACCAGCCCGCAGATCACGCCGCTGAACACCATCGACCAGATCATCATTTTGCTGGTGGGCACGCCGCCGTAGCGCGCAAAGCGCTCGTTGTCGCCGGTGAGCTTCATCTCAAAGCCCACGGTGGAGCGTGTGAGCAGGTACCAGCACAGCAGCGCGATCCCCGCCGACAGGAAGATGCTCTCGTTGAGGTTGCTCAGCTTAATCAGCTTGCCGAACATCATGCCGGAATCGATGGCCTCGGTGCCGCCGGGCCGCACGGAGCTTTTGAACGGCCCGTTGGACAAAAAGCCGCAAAAGGAGATGGCGGCGGTGTTGAGCAATATGGTCGTCACCACCTCGCTGATGTTCAGCTTGACCTTGAGCACGCCCGGCACGTAGGCGAACAGCCCTCCGGCCAGCGCGGCGGCCAGCAGGCAAAGCGGAACCGCGATCCACGGCGATACGCCCGTCAGCTTCGCGCCGACGATGGCGCTGGCAATCGCGCCCAAGTAGAGCTGCCCCTCGCCGCCCACGTTGAAGATACCCGCCTTTGCGCCCACCGCCACGGCGAGGCCGCAGAGGCAGAGCGTGGCCGTCTTGGCAAGCGTGTTGCCAACGGCCTTGGGCTTGCCCAGCGCGCCCTCCGCCAGCGCGGCGTAGCATTGCAGGGGATCGTAGCCGCACAGCGCCATAATCGCCGCGCCCAGCAGCAGCGCCAGCACCACGCTGATCGTGAGCGAGAGCAGGTACTGCCCGTCGATCCTCTTGGTCGGCTTGAGGCGAACCAGCGCCCGCAATACGTCCTTCATGGCTGCTCCTCCTTTGGCGCGGGATTGTTCGGCGCGGGTACGTTCGGCGCGGGCGCGTCCCCGGCGGGCCCGCCGCGCGCGCCCGTCATGTAGTAGCCGAGGGTGGCGCGGTCGTAGTCCGGCGCAGCAAACTCCCCGGTCAGGCGGCCCTCGTAAATCGTGACGATGCGGTCGCTCAGGCGGGTGAGCTCGTCCATGTCCGCGCTGATGAGCAAAATTGCGCAGCCCTCGTTGCGGCGGCGCATGATGCGCTCGTGGATGAACTCGATTGCACCCACGTCCACGCCCCGCGTGGGCTGGGCGATGAGCAGCACGGGCGAATCAAAGCTGAACTCCCGCGCGATCACCGCCTTTTGCAGGTTGCCGCCGGACAGGTCGCCCGCCTTGGCGTTTGGCCCGCTGGCGCGGATGTCAAAGTCCTGCATCAGCCGCTGGGCGTAATCCAGCGCGCGGCCCTTGCGCAGGTGGATGCCCAGCGCGCGGTAGTCCGCTCCGCGCTGCTTGCCCAGCAGCAGATTCTCCCACAAGGCGGCCTTGCCCGCGCTGCCCGTATCCATACGGTCCTCCGGCACGTGGCTCAAGCCCAGCGCCCGCACCTCGCCCGGAGACAGGTTGGTCGCGTCCCTGCCCTGCACGAGCACCCGGCCGCTCTGCGGCCTGCGCAGGCCCGTGATCACCTCGGCCAGCTCGCTCTGGCCGTTGCCCTCCACGCCGCACACGCCCAGTATCTCGCCCCGGCGCACAGTCAGGCTCACGTCGGCAACCGCCGTCAGCCCGCGGTCGTCCCGCGCGGTAAGGCCGTCGATCTCCAGCGCCGCCTCGCCCGGCGCATGCTCGGTGCGAAGCTCGTCAAAAATCACGTCGCGCCCAACCATCATGCCCGCGAGCGCGCGCTCATCGGTATCGGCGGTGGCGACCACGCCGACCAGCTTGCCCCGGCGCATCACACCGATGCGATCGCTGACCGCCATGACCTCCGGCAGCTTGTGGGTGATCAGCAGCACGGTCATGCCCTTTTCGTCCACCACACGGCGGATGACCGCAAACAGCTCGTCCGTCTCCTGCGGGGTGAGCACGGCGGTCGGCTCGTCCAATATCAGGATTTCCGCGCCGCGATAGAGCGCCTTGAGGATCTCCACGCGCTGCTGCAAGCCCACGCTCAGCTCGCCGACGATATCGTCCGGGTTCACGGCCAGCCCGTAGTCCTCGCTCAGCCTGCGCACGGCCTGCCGCTGCTTTTTTTGGCTGACGAACAGGCCGCCCGCCCGGAGCTCGCGTCCGAGGCAGATGTTCTGCGCCACGGTGAGGCTGCCCACCAGCATAAAGTGCTGATGCACCATGCCCACGCCCCAATCCATGGCCTGTCGCGTGCCGTAGCCGCGCCCGGCGAGGCGCCCGTTGACGCGCAGCGCGCCCAGCGTCGGCCGTTTCAGCCCATAGAGGATGTTGACCAGCGTGCTCTTGCCCGCGCCGTTTTCGCCCACCAGCGCGAACACCTCGCCCTTGCGCACCTCCAGCGAGACCCCGTCCAGCGCGAGCGTATCCGGGAACCGCATGCTGATCGACTCAAACGCTACTGCCGGCTGACTCAAGTGCATCCCTCCCGCAATCATGGAAAAAACCGGGGCCGGCTGTGACGTCGGCCCCGGCAAACGAGGTACAGTGTCAGCGGGTCGTTTCCACAACGATCTCGCCGCTGATGATCTTTTGCGCCAGCTCGTCCACCTCGGCGCGCAGCTCGTCGGGCACCTGCTGGGTCATGGTATCATCGCCATAGCCGATGGAGATGTAGCCGTTGCTCATGTCCGCATGCACAACGGTGCCGCCGCCGGGCAGCTCGCCGCTGGTGATATAGCCGGCGACGGTATCGTAGATGCTCAGGCCCACGCTCTTGACCATGGAGCAGAGGATCACGTCCGGGTTGATGTACTTCTGGTCACCGTCCACGCCGATGGCGTAGTTGCCGGTCTCCTGAGCGGCTTCAAACACGCCCAGCCCGGTTTTGCCCGCGACCTGATACACCACGTCCGCGCCCTGTCCGTAGAGGGTCAGCGCGTACTCCTTGCCCAGCGCGGGGTTGTCGTAATCGCCGCCCGCGTACTTGGGGTCGAGCACGGTGCCGTCGGGGTTGGCGTAGAGCGCGCCCTGCTTGTAGCCGACGATGAAGTTGTTGATCGTCTCGCTGTCCTCGCCGCCGATGACGCCGACGACGCCAGTCTTGCTCATCTTCATGGCGATGTATCCGGCCAAGAAGGAGCCCTCGTTGTCCGCGTAGATGATGGACACGAAGTTGTCGCCCAGATCGCCCACGGGGTTATCCACAAAAATGAAAACCTTATCGGGATAGTTGGGCACCACCTCGTACAGCGGATCCCAGAACTGCCAGCCCACGGCCACAATCACATCGGCGCTGTCGGCCGCGTCGCTCAGCGCGGGCAGAAACTTGGCCGCCTCGTTGTTGCACTCAATCACCTTGCCGTCCACGCCGTAATCGGCGACGAGCATTTTGCGGCCCTCATCGGCGCTGTCGTTGAAGGCGCGGTCGCCCAACGTCTCAGCCACGAGCACGGTCACCTTGAGGGGCTCGGCCTCGGCGACGGCCGCTGCCGCGACGGAGAGCGTCAGCGTAAGCGCGAGCAGTATGCAGAGGAGCTTTTTCATGGGGGTACCTCCCTTATGTTCTTTCGGTTCAGCGCGCGGTTTTTCCGCGCCGCCACGCCCATTATAGAGCGTGCGCGCCACAAATGCAAGCTGTGACAAAGGATTGTCAATGCCAAAGAGGGGCGCGGCCGCGCCGGGCGACCCGCCGCCGCACCTATCGGGCGCGGACGCATAGGCTGTATGTGCCGGGCAGGCGCGCCAAGCGACCCGCCCCAAGGACAGGAGGCAACCCCTATGATAGAGGACAGAGAGCTGACGCCGCGCCAGATGTGGGCGCTGCTGCAAAGCGGCGACGTTTGTCGCCTGACCATCAACGGAACCCAGTACCCGGAGCCCGTGCGCTATACGGCCGAAAAACGGCAGGGGCAGATCATCTTTACGCTCAAGGGCCTGCCGTGCGGCGTGTTTCCGCCCTGCGGAGACGTGCGCCTGTGCCTGACCTTTCATTTTGACACGCTGGAGGGCGACGCGTGCATTGTAGCCCACGGCGTGCTGGCGCGTCCCCGGTGCCCCGGCCCTGCGGACGCCTGCATGCTTGCCAGCCGCTTGGAGGGCCGCGTGCGCCTGCGCCCCGCAGATTGCTGCCCCTGCCGCCGCCCGGAGCCCTGCCCGTGCGAGCCGGACTGCGTGACACTGCCCGTGAGGCCGGAGCGCCCCGCGCCCTGCATGCCTCCCTGCGAGCGGCTGCATGGCTGCCATGAGCGCCACGAGGCCTGCGAGTACGACGACCGCACCCTCCCGGAGCCGGGCGCGGAGGACGGGCGCAGCTGGTGGTTCGAGTAGCAGGCCGCCGCAAAAGCAGCCGCGCCGCCTGTACGAGGCTTGCGCTCTCAAGCGTTGACTGCGCGGCGGAGGCGCGGCTGGTAAGTCCCGGTTTTTCGGCAAGCAAAAGGGCCGCCCTCGGCGGCCCTTTTGCGCTATCGCTGGGTTACCCGATCAGCCGCTGCCCTTCCTGCACCGCTTGCAGGTTGATGGGCAGCATGGCGGCCTTTTTTTCGCCAAGCCAATCGCGCAGGGTCTCGGTAAGTGCGTCCATGCTCACGGCGTTGGTAGCGGCCTGAATGGCCCCCAGCATCGCCATGTTGCTGACGCGGCTGTTTTGCAGCCGCTCCGCGATGGCGTTGCAGGGCACCGCCACGACCTTGACGTCCGTGCGCAGCTCCACGCCCTCGATGAGGCTCTCGTTGTACAGCAGCAGCCCGCCCGCGGGCATGCCGGGCATGAACTTGATCAGGCTGGGCTTGTTCATCGCCACCAGAATGGGCGGCTCCGTCACCAGCGGGCTGCCGATGGGCTCGTCCGAGATCACAACGGCGCAGTTGGCCTCGCCGCCGCGCATTTCGGGGCCGTAGCTGGGCATCCAGCTAACCTCCTTGCCCTCGCGCATGGCCGCCTTGGCGATGAGCTGGCCGATGAGCAGCACGCCCTGTCCGCCAAACCCCGCAATGAGAAATTGCTTTTCCATTATGCCGCACCTCCCGTGAAGCCGACGGCCAAAACCGGGCGAAGTCCGCCGAGGCTCGCGCTCATGAACTGCCGCTCCATTATTGGTCGCCTCCCTTGTTGATGTCGCCCACGGCCTTTTTGATGGCCGAGAACACATCCTTCGCCGCGTCGGCGACCGTCTGGGCCGCCTGCTTGGCCAGATCGGCCGCCTGCTTGGCCGCGTCGGCCACAGCCTCCTCCGCGTCGGTCTGCGCGGCGGGTTCGGGCTTGGCGGATTCCGCCTTGGGCGCGGTTTGCGGGTCGTACTCCGGCTTGGCCGGGGCGTGCTCGCCCGCGCCGACGGTATCGGGCGCGTCGATATCCTTGTACACGCCCAGCGGGTACATGCTCATCATGTCCGTCTGCACCCACCGGAGGGCCTCCTGCGGGGTCTTGCCCCAGTTGGTGGGGCAGGTGGACAGCACCTCCACCATGGTAAAGCCCTTGCCGGCAAGCTGCATTTCAAACGCGCGCTTGATGGCGGCCTTCGCCTGCCGGATGTGCTTGACGTCGTGTACGCTCACGCGGGCGATATACGCCGGGCCGTTGAGCGTGCTGAGCATCTCGCTGACGCGCACGGGCCAGCCGCAATGGTTGGTATCGCGGCCGTACGGGCTGGTGGTGGTCACTTGGCCGGGCAGCGTGGTCGGGGCCATTTGGCCGCCGGTCATGCCATAGATGGCGTTGTTGACAAAGATGGTGGTGATCTTTTCGCCGCGCGTCGCCGCGTGGACAATCTCCGCCGCGCCGATGGACGCGAGGTCGCCGTCGCCCTGATAGGTGAACACGGCCTTGCTTGGCTGCACGCGCTTGATGCCCGTGGCAACGGCGGGCGCGCGGCCGTGGGAGGCCTCCATCATATCGCAGTTGAAGTAGTTGTAGGCGAACACCGCGCAGCCGACGGGCGCTACGCCCACGGCGGTATCGCCGACGCCCAGCTCGTCGAGGGCCTCGGCCACCAGCCGGTGGATGATGCCGTGGGTGCAGCCGGGGCAATAGTGGAAGGGCGTATCGGTCAGCATTTTGGTCTTTTGAAATACCACAGCCATGTCACTTGCCCTCCTTATCGTGGTTGAGCAGCCGGTCGAGGGCCGCGCCGAGATCGCCGACCACGCCCTTGGCGGTTTGCAGAAAGCTGTCCTTGGCCTCGTTGAGGTCGCTCCGGATCTCCGGGGCATTCTTATCAAGGGCCTTCTTGGCCTCGTCCACGCTTTCATTCACAGCCTCGGCGCTCTCGTCGGCGAACATTTTGAGCCTTGCGCCGACCTCGTTGAGCTGCTTGCGGATCTCCTCCGCGCTGGCGTTCATATCAAACGAATAGCTCGCGGGCTCGGCCTTTGCGTCCGCCGCGCCGTCGGCCTCGCCGGCGGCGAGGGCCATGATCTGCCCGGCAATTTCCTTGACGGTGGGCACCATGCCGCCCGTGCGGCCGTAGAACGTCACCGGAGCCTTGCCGTCCAACGCCAAGCGAACGTCGTCCACCATCTGGCCCATGCTCATCTCCACGCACAGGTACTTGCGCGCGGTGGCGAGGGTATCGCGGATGGCCTGCGCGGGGAAGGGCCACAGCGTGATGGGGCGCAGCAGGCCGACCTTCACGCCCTGCTCGCGGCACTTGCGGATGGCGCTCTTGGCAATGCGGCTGGTGGTGCCGTAGGCCACGATCACGATTTCCGCATCGTCCAGCAGAAAGCGCTCAAAGCGGCACTCCCGCTTTTCCATGAGGTCGTACTGCTTTTGCAGCTTGAGGCATTGCTGTTCCATGACGGCCGGGTCGATGTACAGGCTGTTCACGATAGCGCGCGGGCGCTCCGCCGTGGCGGCGTGACCGTCGGCCGCCCAATCCTTGGCGGGCAGGTCGGCCGCGGGCGCGCGGTCGCCATCGGGGAACTCCACAGGCTCCATCATCTGGCCGATCAGGCCGTCGCCCAGCACCAGCACGGGGTTGCGATAGCGATCGGCAACATCAAACGCGTCCTGCGTAAGCTGAACAGCCTCGCTGACGCTGGCGGGAGCGAGCACGCACATGCGGTAATCGCCATGGCCGCCGCCGCGCGTGGCCTGATAGTAATCGCTCTGGGCGGGCTGGATGGAGCCCAAGCCGGGGCCGCCGCGCACCATGTTGACGATGACGCAGGGCAGCTCCGCGCCCACGATGTAGCTGATGCCCTCCTGCTTGAGGCTGATGCCGGGGCTGGAGCTGCTGGTCATCGCGCGCGCGCCGGCTCCGGCCGCGCCGTAGACCATATTGATGGCCGCGACCTCGCTCTCGGCCTGCAAAAAGCATCCGCCCACCTGCGGCAGACGCTTGCTCATGTACTCTGGGATCTGGTTCTGGGGCGTGATGGGATAGCCGAAGAAATAGCGGCAGCCCGCGCGGATGGCGGCTTCGGCGATGGCCTCGTTGCCCTTCATCAGTTTTTTCATAGCATGCGCCGTTCCTTTCAATCCTTTTCCACGGTAATGGCCACGTCCGGGCACATGGTCGCGCAGAACGCGCAGCCGATGCACGCGGCGCTGTCCTTGCAATGCGCGGGATGATAGCCCTTCTTGTTGAGCACGGATTTGTCGATCTCCATGATCTGCTTGGGGCACGCGTCGATGCACAGGCCGCAGCCCTTGCACACGTCCGCGTTTACGGTGACGGTAGACAAATCGTTTCGCCTCCTTATCCACTGGCCGCGAGCGGGCGTAGCGCCGCGACTCGCGTTATCCTTCATTATACAATATGCGACAAGGATGTCAATTGAGGTACGGCAAAAGAACAGGGCGCGGCGGGGACGGGCGGACGGTTCGCCTGCAAAAAGCCGCCGCGCGCCGTTATTGTCAGGCGAAGCGCTCGCGCAGCGCCTCCGCCAGCGCGTCGCACACGTCGTCCACATCCTGTTCGGTCAGGCGGGCATACATGGGCAGCGTCAGCTCGTGATCGACCGCGTACTCGGTCTGGGGCATGGGGCGCGAGCCGCCCTGATAAATAGAAAACCGGTGCACCGCCGGATAGTGTACGCTGGTCTGCACGCCGCGCGCCGCCATCGTCTCCCGCACGGCGTCCCGATCGGCGGCGTCGCCGCGCTCCAGCACGACGGGCAGAATGTAGTTGCTGCAAAACTCGCCATGCCCCGCAAAGGGCACCGTGATCCCCTCCATGGCCAGCAGACGGCGCTCGTACTGCGCGCGGTGCCGGGCGCGCGCGGCCAGATCGCCGGGCAGCTTGTCCAACTGCGCCAGCCCCAGCGCGGCGTGGATATCATCCATGCGGTAGTTATAGCCCAGCTCAAGGATATCATAGGCGGTGGCGTGCCCCTGCGCGCGCTGATAGCTCATGGTGGTCATGCCGTGGCTGCGCAGCAGGCGGGCGCGCGCGTCCAGCGCGTCGTCGTCCGTCGTCAGCATGCCGCCCTCGCCGGTGGAGATGTTCTTGTTGCTGAAGAAGCTAAAGCAGCCCATCCGCCCGAATGTGCCCAGCTTCCGGCCCCGATGCTCGCTCAGCGGGCCGTGGCACGCGTCCTCCAGCAAAACCAGCCCGCGCTCGTCGCACAGCGCGCCGATGGCGTCCAGATCGCAGGGGAAGCCGCCGTAGTGCATCACCATGACGGCCTTGGTGCGGGGCGTGACGCACCGGCGCACGGATTCCGGATCCAGCGTCAGATCCGCGTGGGAGCGGATATCCGCAAACACCGGGGTCGCGCCGGTATAGCGGATCGCGTTGGCCGTGGCCGCGAAGGTCAGCGACGGGCAAATCGCCTCGTCGCCGGGCCAAAGCCCGGCCAGCAGACAGGCCAGATGCAGCGCCGCCGTGCAGCTGTTCAGCGCCACGGCGTGCTTTACGCCCAGCATGTCGGCAAAGCGGGCCTCCAGCGCCTGCGCCCGCGGCCCCATGGAGATCCACTTGCTCTCCAGCGTTTCCACCACGGCTTGGGTCTCCCGCTCGTCGTAATTCAGGTCAAACAACGGAATGCGAAACATGTCGCGCCTCCTTCAACCAATTCAGCGGTATTGTACCACAGCGCCCCGCGCAGAACAAGCCGCACCCGAAACGCCGCCAAAAACCGTCCGTTTTCCTTGACATCCATTTCACAACTCTCTATAATAATTCTGTTTGAAACTCTCCGCCCGCGCGCCGCCAAACGCGCGCTGTTTCCCAGGTGGAACCGACCGCCATGCGCGGCCTGCGGGGCGGCTTCAATCGACATCTACACAAGGAGGGAAACCCAATGTCAACCAAGATGACCGTAGACGGCAATACCGCGGTAGGTCACGTTGCGTATGCGTTCAGCGACGTAGCGTCCATTTACCCCATTACGCCGTCCTCGCCCATGGCCGAGGTCGTGGATGAATGGGCCGCCAAGGGACTCAAGAACCTGTTCGGGCAGACCGTGCACGTACAGGAAATGCAAAGCGAGGCCGGCGCGGCCGGCGCCGTGCACGGCAGCCTGAGCGCGGGCGCGCTCACCACCACCTTCACCGCCAGCCAAGGCCTGCTGCTGATGATCCCCAACATGTACAAGATCAGCGGTGAGCTGCTGCCCTGCGTGTTCCACGTCAGCGCCCGCGCGCTGGCCGCCCACGCGCTGAGCATCTTCGGCGACCATGCCGACGTAATGGCCTGCCGCCAGACCGGCTTTGCCATGCTGGCCAGCAACAGCGTGCAGGAAGCCATGGACATGGCGCTTGTGGCGCACCTGAGCACCCTTGAGTCCAGCGTGCCGTTCCTGCATTTCTTTGATGGCTTCCGCACCAGCCACGAAGTG
>CAYOYK010000025.1:0-31016 GCA_964408185.1 uncultured Oscillospiraceae bacterium
GGCCTGATCGGCGGCGCGTCGCTCAAGGCCCCGGACTTCTCCAAGGTCGTCAACTTTGACAAATAAGGAGCAGCATATGCAAAAACCAATCACCGCGCTACTCATCATGGACGGCTTTGGCATCAATCCCGCACATGACGGCAACGCGATCTACCAGCAGGGCACGCCCAATCTGGACAGGCTCACGGCCAAATATCCGCATACCCAGCTTGGAGCCAGCGGCCTCAACGTCGGCCTGCCGGACGGCCAGATGGGCAACAGCGAGGTCGGGCACCTGAATATCGGCGCGGGCCGCATTGTGTACCAAGAGCTGACCCAGATCACCAAGGATATTGAGGACGGCGTGTTCTTTGAAAAAAAGCCGCTCATCCATGCCATGCAAAACGCCAAGGACAACGGCAAGGCGCTGCACCTTATGGGCTTGCTGAGCGACGGCGGCGTGCATAGCCACAACACGCACCTGTACGCCCTGCTCAAGATGGCCAAGCAGTACGGGCTTGAGAACGTATACGTCCATTGCTTTTTGGATGGCCGCGACGTGCCGCCCACCAGCGGCGTCGGGTACGTTAACGAGCTGGAAGAAAAAATGCGGGAGATCGGCGTAGGCAAGGTGGCCACGGTCATGGGTCGCTATTGGGCCATGGACCGCGACAACCTATGGGATCGCGTGCAAAAGGCTTACGACGCCATGGTGCTGGGCAAGGGCCAAGCGACCGCGCAGACAGCCGCGCAGGCGGTGGAGCAAAGCTACGCCATCCAAGAGACTGACGAGTTTGTCAAGCCGACCGTCATTTTGCAGGACGGCAAGCCCACGGCCACCATCGGCGAGGGTGACTCGGTGGTGTTTTACAATTTCCGCCCCGACCGGGCGCGCCAGATTACCCGTAGCTTTATCCAGCCTGATTTTGACGGCTTCCCGCGCGGCAAAGGCTTCTTCAAGGTGCTGTTCGTCTGCATGACACAGTACGATGAGACGTTTACCGGCGTGGAGATCGTCAACCCGCCCAAAACGCTGGAGAACACGCTGGGGGAATACATTGCCTCGCTGGGCAAAACCCAGCTTCGCATTGCGGAAACGCAAAAGTACGCGCACGTTACGTTCTTCTTCAACGGCGGCGTGGAGAAGGCCAACGAGGGCGAGGATCGCGTGCTGATTCCCTCCTCCAAGGTTGCGACGTTCGACCTCAAGCCGGACATGTCCGCCCTTGAGGTGACCGACAAGGCCGTGGAGCTGATCCGCTCGCACAAGTACGACGTGATGATTCTCAACTTTGCCAACTGCGATATGGTAGGCCATACCGGCGTGATGGAGGCGGCCATGAAGGCCGTCCAAACCGTGGATGAGTGCGTGGGCAAGGTAGTGGATACCATATTGGCCGAGGGCGGCCGCGCATTCGTGACGGCCGATCACGGCAACGCCGATCAGATGGTTGATCCCGCGACGGGCGAGCCGTTTACGGCGCACACCACCAACCCGGTGCCCTTTATCGCTATCGGGCCGGAGATGATTGGGCGCAGGCTGCGCGACGGCGGCCGTCTGGCTGATATTGCGCCCACAATGCTGGATAGCATGGGCGTCCCCGTCCCGGCGGAGATGACGGGCAAAACGCTGCTGGCATAACGCTGCCGACCTATCGGAATCCATGCGACAGGCCCGCCCCTCTGATAAAGAAGGGCGGGCCTGCTTGGCTTGCGCGGGATTCATTGACTGCGTGGGCGTTTGCGTTAGAAGAAGAGCAGCGTCGCCAGCATGCCGACCCACGCGGCGATCAGCGCGCAGGGAATCGCATAGCCCGCGCGCTTTTCCTGTACCGCGCCCAAGTAAACGCAGACCGTATAAAAGATCGTCTCGCTGGAGCCGACCATCGTCGCGGCAATGAGGCCGACGCGGCTGTCCGGCCCAAAGCGCGTGGTGAGCTCCTGCACCATGGCAAGCGAGGCCGAGCCGCTCAGCGGCCGCAGGAGGAAGAGGGGCGCGGCTTCCGACGGCATGCCGATGGCCTTCATCGGCCCGTCCAGCAGCCCAAAGAGCGCGTCCAGCAAACCGCTGCCCGTCATGGCGGCGATGGCCACCATCATGGCGATCAAGCTGGGCAGCACATGCAGCGCTGTTTTCAGCCCCTCCTTGCAACCTAAAAGAAACAGATCGAACGCGGGCTTTTGCTTGAACAGCGCAATCAGGAGCAAAAGCAGCAGCAGGCACGGCAGCAGCGCGGCGATCATCGCGCGCGCCTCCGCAGACGCCACGCGCACAGCTTGCACAGCAGAACGCCAAGCAGCGTGGACAGCAGCGAGCAAGCCAATGTAGGCGCAATGATCGCGCTGGGAGAAGCGGATCCGGCGGCCGCGCGCATGGCCAGAAGGGTGGTGGGCAGCAGCTGGACGCTTGTGGCGTTGACGACAAGGAACAGGCGGATGTCCTCGCGGACGGCGGGGTCGCGCAGGCTTTCCGCCTGCATGGCGCGCATGGCCTCGATCCCGGCAGGGGTCGCGGCATTGCCCAGCCCCAGCATGTTGGCGGATAGATTGGTCGCAACGGCCTGAAAGGATGCGTCGCTGCGAACAAATGTAAATATTCTTTTGAGGAGCGGCCGCAGGATACGCGCAAGCGCGCGCTGCATGCCAAGCTCGTCCGCGACGCGCAAAAAACCGCAAAAGAAAGCATAGCCGGCTGCTAAAACAACGGTAAAGCTGATGGCGCTTGACGCTCCGCCGAGCATCCGCTCCCAAAGCCCGACCCAGCTGCCATTCAAAAAAGCATACAGAATGGACGCGCAAACCATGCCGCACCATAGAAAATTCATCATTCGACAGCCACCGCCAAATCGCCCAAAAAATAGCAATTTAGTAATTGACATTTATTTAGCAATGGTGTAAGATAATGTCGGTCGGTCGTACGACATACTTGAAAGGAGATCATGCATATGAAATCTACCGGTGTTGTCAGAAAGCTCGATAATCTTGGACGAATTGTGATTCCCATTGAACTGCGCAAAACGATGGACATCGCCATGAAGGACACCCTCGAAATCTTCACCGAGGGCGACCAGATCATCCTCAAAAAATATCACCCCGCTTGCATTTTCTGCAATGACGCGCGCGACGTCAGCCTGTTCAAGGGCAAGCTCGTCTGCGAAAAGTGTATGAAGGAACTGTGCATGGAATAACCATTCCGGCTCCCCCTATGCCGTACAGGTTACGGCAAACGCCGCGGCTGTATTTTAGCCGCGGCGTTTCAATTTGCGCAAAGGGGCGTTTAGTTTTCGGTCGATCCGGAGGCGGGTTCCTCCTCGGCGGCGGGGCTGTCCGCCCCGGCCTCAAGCGCGGAGGCCTCGGCGGGAGGCTCCGCGGCCTCGGCAGGGCCGTTCGCCACGGTATCGGCGGCGTCGCCGTTGACAGCGGCGTACTTTTGGGCGCGAAGGTCGCTCAGTTTGCCGTCAAGATCGGACAGCTCAACAAACATGTCATCCAGCGCGGGCGGGAGCTTTTCGCCCTTTTGCCACAGCTCGTATGCCTTGAGGTTGAACTCGGTGAGGATTTCTCTGCGCCGCGATTCCATGTTCAGCTCCGCAACCCTGAACTTGGCGTTGCTTGCCAAATTGGAAGCGGAGGTGCCGAGCGCCTCCATCGCGCGCAGCCATGCCAGACGCACACGGGTACCAAACTTTGCCATACTCAACCCTCCCATACAGGTATCCCGGATCAGTATATCATATTGGGGCGCGAATTACCAATGCAGCAGCAGCGCGCCCTCGCAGCAGACAAACTCCGCCTTCTCCATCGGCCAGATCTCGCCGTCGATGTTCAGGCGCATGCCGGGGGATTCCAGCGTGCATTTTTTGCAGCGATAATGCTTTGTGATGGGGAAATCAAGGATTTTCCCGCTCATCAGTCCGGGCAGATACCCGGCCAGCTTGCCGCGCGGCACGTTATCCAGCACGACAACGTCAAAGTAGCCGTCGGCCACCTCCGCGATGGGCGAGATGGGAATGCCGCCGCCGATAAAGCGCCCGTTTGCGATGCTGCATACCATAAACTCGCCGTCAAGCACGGTGGTATCGTCCAGCACAATCCGCATTTGGAAGGGCACGTAGTTTTTGATGGCGCGGATCACGCCGTACAAATAGGGCAGAAGGCCGCTCACATGCTTTTTGGCGATCAGCGCGTAGTCCAGCACCATTACGTCAAAGCCCGTGCCGCACTCGTTGAGGAAGTACGTATCGTTCATGGTGCCCATGTCGATGGGGCGGGCCGGCGTGCTGAGGATATGCTGCAAGGCCGCGTCCCATTTTTTGGGCGTCTTGAGGGACTTGATAAAATCGTTGCCTGTGCCGGCGGGCACAATGCCCAGCGCGGTTTTGGTGTTGATGAGCCCAACCGCCGTCTCAAACGCGGTGCCGTCGCCCCCCACGGCGACGACCGTCTCCACGCCCTGCTCTGCGGAGCGCTTGCTCAGCTCGGACGCGTGGCCGGGATGCTCGGTAAAAAAGAGCTCATGCTCCACGCCTTGCCGGGTAAGAGCCTCGTCGGCTTGCATGCCGATCTTTCTGGCGCGTCCGTTTCCTGCGGTTGGGTTGACGATCAAATGCAGCATACCTGACACCCGCTTTCGTATTTTGTCCATTGTACTCAATTCGACAGGAAAAGTAAAGGATTGCGCGGATAACATCTGTTCGGGGCAGAATGCGATTTCGCCTCATCCCGCGGCGCGGCCCATAGGAAACAAAGCGCCATCGGCACAAAACCCAAGGCGCAGCGCGACGGGAAGGGCGGCTTGGACGGTCTGCCGCACAGACGGCATCCGTTGTATTTCCTCTGCTCTGCAAAGGGGGTGTATTTGCTCTCCGCTTGCCAATCTTCTGTCCTCCCTTGACGGGCTATGTGCCCGCAGTTAAACGCATGAGCAGTCTGGGGTTTGCGCTCCTGCGGGGTGCGGCATGCCAAGCCCTGCGACGGCTTGCCAAAACGCTTGTCAATGTGATATGATAACTTGCTATATCCTCTCATGGGAGGGGATGACAGGCAGCAAGAAATGGGGTGTTTGCATGCGGGAGCCTTGCCAACCCGATCACGTCGCGCTTACGTTCCCCGCCGACGAGCGCTATATGCTGGTCGCACGCATGACCCTCAGCGGCATGGGCGCGCTGATGGGGCTGGACGTCGATTTGGTGGGCGATCTGCGCACCGCGTCCGACGAGTGCTGCGATTGTCTGCTGCATCAGGGCACAACGCTGACGGGCATTGCCATGGAGGCTCGCTGCTGCAAGCAAAATCGCCTGCATGTCTCCTATCGCGCCCTGTGGGGAGACGAGCCCGACCCCTGCGAGCCCCTCGACATGGATGTGACGCGCGGCATTCTGGAAACGCTGATGCCGGAGGTCAGCATCCTCAGCGACGCGCATGGCGTGAGCGAGATTCGCTTTTCCATGCCGCTGTAAGGGGTGCGTATGAACGACGAAGCCTTAACGCCGCTGCGGGAGCGGTACGCCGCTACGCGCGATCCGGCTCTGCGGGATCGGCTGGTGGAAAGCTATTTGCCGCTTTCCAACGCTGTGGCGCGCCGCTTTATGGGTCGCGGCGTGGAGCTGGAGGATCTGTCGCAGGTGGCGGCCATGGCGCTGGTCAAGGCCGTGGAGCGCTTTGACCCCGCGCGCGGGTTCCGCTTCGTTACCTACGCGGTGCCTACCATCACCGGGGATGTGCGCAACTACCTGCGCGACCGGGCCGGGGCCATCCGCGTTTCGCGGGACGCGCGGTCGCGGCTGTATCGCATGCAGCAGGCGCAGGAGGCCTTCCGGGGCGAGCATCAGCGCGAGCCCAGCGTGGCCGAGCTGGCCGCGGCCATGGGCATTGCGCAGGACGAGCTGCTCTTGCTGCTGGATGTGCGCAATCAGGCGGAGGTTGTCTCCTTGGATGCGCCCGCGGAGAGCGACGCGGACGCGCTGAGCGCGTTCCTCGGCGGAGACGACGCGGGGTACGAGCGCTTGGAGCAGCGGGAATGGATGCAATGGGTTTTGAGCAAGGTAAACGATGAGGAAAAACGCCTGCTGACCCTGCGCTACGTGGATCGGCTGGGCCAGCGGGAGACCGCCGCAAGGCTGGGCGTATCGCAAATGCAGATATCGCGCATGGAGCGCCGCGTGCTGCAGCGCCTGCGGGCCATTGAGCAGAGCGGCGCATGACGGGCAGAAGAACGAAAGAAAGGAGGCGGTTGCGGTGCAGGGCGGGAACCAAGGCATGACCCCGGAGCAGTGGCAGGCGTATACCGCCTCGTTGCAGGGATACGGCGCAATGCCGACCATGGAGCAGCTGCAAGCCATGACGCCGGAGCAGCAGCAGGCATACTATGCCTCGCTGCAGCAAACGGCGGGCTTTGCGGGTGGAATGTCGCCGCAGATGGGTGCGATGACCCCCGAACAGCGGAACGCCATGCCGCAGATGGGTGCGATGTCGGCCGATCCGTGGCAGGCCTATGCGGGCGGTATGCAGCCAATGGGCGGTATGCAGCCAGCTGCCGGTATGCAGTCAACGGGCGGCATGCAGCCAATGACCGCGGCGCCAATGCTCACGCCGGAGCAGCTGCAGGCCATGACCCCGGAGCAGCAGCAGGCGTACTACGCCACGCTGCAACAGATGAGCGGCATGTCGGCCATCGCGCCGGAGCAATGGCAGGCGTATGCCGCCATGCAGCAGAACGCCCAGATCCCGACAGCCGCTCCCGCGCGCAGCAAGGCCAAAAAGCCCAAGGCGCGCCGCAAACGGCTGAGCCCGGTGGGCAAGGTGTTTGTGTTTGTGCTTGTCGCCGCCATTGCGGGCACGGCGGCGTGGCTGATCTTTGTTGGCGGCAAGACGCGCCCGTCCACCGCTGTGGTGCAGCTTGGCGAAAGCGGCACCAGCTACACCGGCGACGCGCTCATCGTGCGGGACGAGACCGCATTCGATGACGAGGGCGTGCTTAAGGTGGAGTACAAGGCCGGGGAGGGCGACGTAGTCTATCGCGGCACGGTGGTGTGCTACGTTTACTCCACAGGGTACAGCAGCAAGGAAATGGACGCCTTGCAGGAGTATCGGGATCAGATAAAGGATTACCAGCAAACGCTGCTGCAAAGCGAGACCGCCTACGATCAAAAGATGCAGCGCCTTGAGACCAACGTGGTGGAGCGCGGACTGGAGGTGCGCAACCTCGTGCAGGGCGCGCGCGGCAACCTGAGCAATCAGGAAAAAATTCTGGCCGACGCCATCGACGAGCGGCAGCAGTATTTCCGCTCCAAGTACTCGGACGACATGTCCCTTAACCGTCTGTACGACGATGAATCCACGCAGAGCCAGCGCATAGAAAGCTGGATCAAGCAAAAGGCCGCCACACAGGAGAGCATCGTCAGCTTTTATACGGACGGCTTTGAGTACGCGCTTACGCCCACCGCCTACGAGAGCTACTCGCCCGCCGAGGTGCGCAGTATGATGAACGGGGCCGTGCCGGAGCGCACGCTGGCCTCCCGCGGCCGAACGGATATTTATCGGCTGGTGCAAAAGAGCAACTACGTCGTGCTCATGCTCATCAAGGACAATACGTGGAACCCTGTGGAGGGCGACGTTTACACCCTCAAGCTGGAGCAATTCAGCAATACGACGGTCAGCGCGCGGGTGATCTCCTTTACGCGGGCCAGCGGCGAGCTGCTGGTGCGGCTGGCCGTGAGCGGAGACGTAACGCCCGTGCTGTACATGCGCACCTGTCAGGCGGAGCTGTACGAGAACGTGTACGCCCTCATGGTGCCTAAGGAGGCCGTGTTCGAGCACAACGGGATACTCGGCGTGGCGACCCCGCCCGTGGAGGAGGGCCGCAACTCGGTGTTCATCCCGGTAACGGTGCTCAAGGAGGAGGGCGACGTGACGTACATATCGCCCATGCAAACCGGCACGCTTAACGAGGGCGATACGGTCAATTTGTATTACTAGGAGGCGAACGGACATGCAGCCCAACGAACGGCCGCTGGCGGAGCAGACGGATCGCTTGCAGATATTGCAGGAGGTCGCGCCGGAGACGCTCCAAGCGAATTTAGTCGAAATTTTAGCAAATTTACATCAAAATTGTTACGGAAATTTTGCACCCGCCCGGCTGATCGCCGTAACCAAGACGGTGTCTGCAAAAACGGTGCAGACGCTGCAATCCCTTGGTATCACGGATATTGCCGAGAATCGAGCGCAGGTAGCAATTCCCAAGCTGGAAAAGATTTTGCCGCCTTACCGACTACATTGGATTGGGAGGTTGCAAACTAACAAAGTCAAGTATATAATAAATAAGGTCTGCCTGCTTCACACGCTGGACCGAATGGCCCTCGCGCAGGAGATTGACAGGCAGGCAGGCTCGCGCGGGCTGGTGATCCCCGCGCTGGTAGAGGTGAATGTGGCCCGTGAGCCGCAAAAGGCCGGACTGGATGTTACGGAAGTGCGAGACTTCTTACAAAAGATGAAAGACTTCTCAAGCATCCACGTTTGCGGCCTGATGACCATGATGCCGCTGGGCGCGCCGGAGGACGATCTGCGGGGCTGGTTTCGGCAAATGCGCACGCTGTTTGATCAGCTGCGCGAGGAAGCCATTCCCGCCGTCGAGATGACGGAGTTGTCCATGGGCATGAGTCAGGATTACATACTTGCCGCGCAGGAGGGCGCCACCATGGTGCGCGTGGGCACGGCGCTTTACCGTGACCGAGCGTAACAAACCATTGGGAGGAATCTGGGCTTGGGTATATTTTCCAAGGTGAGCGAATGGCTAACGGAGAAGAGCGACCGCTTCAGCCGAGGCGACGCGACGATGGCCGGCAGCTATTACGCCTCTGACGCGTACGAAGAAGCCTACGGCGCGCTTCGTGACGACGGCTCCGCGCAGGAGCCGGGCGTTGCCACGGGCTCCTTTGCCGCCGTGAACGCGCAAAAGGACTATGGCGGGCGCGTACCCTATCAAAGCCAGAGAGAATTGCAGCAGCGCCAGCAGGAGCAGGCCTTTGCGCAGCAGCAGACGGGGGAGTACGCAGCCGTGCAGAACACCGGCCGCATGCAGCCCGTCGCGGCGCAGCCCGCGCAGCAAACGATGCCTCCGCAGGCGGCGCAGCAGCAGACCGCCGCCCCGCAGCAGGGCGCATACGCGCAGACGCCCTATCAGGCGCAATCCTTCACGCCGCAGCAAGCCAATTATCAGCAGCAGGGCCCCTACGGGCAAGCCAACAACGTCGTGCCGTTTCCCGGCATGCAGCGCGGCCCGGACGGAAGCCTGTACGCGCATGTGGAGTACATCGTGCTCCTGCGCAGCCGCAACGAGTGCAAGAACGTGATTGAGTATATCAAGCAGAACGCCAGCGTATTCCTGAACATGGAGTTTATCGCCAACGACAGCGAACGCCAGCGTTGTGTGGATATGCTCAGCGGAGCGGCCTACACGCTGGGCTGCGCCCTCAACAAGATTTCTCCGCGCGGGATTTACCTTATCTCCTCGCCGTCGGTGTACGTGGTCATTGATCCGGCCATGCAAAAGATGGCCGTCGGTCAGGAGACGCGCAGCTACGCCCGCGCGCAGGACAGCGCCTATCAGGGCTATACGCAGCGCCAGAGCTACTCCGCCGGGGCGCAAAGCACGCCCTATACGCCGGTGCACACGTCCGGCGCATCGGCCTCGCAGATGGCGGGGGCGCAATCGGCCGCATTTGCCCCGGTACAGCCCACGGGCTCCTACGAGGCGGTGCCCGGCGGGCCTACGGGGCGACGGCCTGTGGCTCAGCCCGGCGCCTACGCGGGCACGGGAGGATATCAGGCGGTATCCGGGACGGGCAGCTTTCGGCCGGTGACGGCCGCTGCCCGCGGCTATGGCGAGTACCAGCAATGACCGGGACTTACGAGGAGGGATACCATGTTAACAGGTATTTTGCGGGTGGCGTTTAACATTTTGTTTTGGCTGCTGAACATATCGGGTACCGTGCTGTTTATCTATGCCATTCTCACATTTGTGCTGCCCAACCATGCCATCACGCAGACCATTGGACGGTTTATCGAGCCGCTGCTTGAGCCGGTTCGCAAGCTCATCCGCTGCTATCTGCCCAGCCTGAGCAACTCGGCGCTGGATTTCTCGCCGCTTGGCTTGTGGCTGCTGCTGAAGGTGGCAAGCTGGCTCCTGCGCCTGCTGCAACGCATTCTGATCGGCTGACGATGAGGGACGAGCCGCTGAGCATGGAGCGTCTGCTGGAGCTGGCGCAGCGCGCGGCCAAGCGCGATATCCGCGTGTTTACCCCCTTTCTGACGCCGCCGGAGCAGCAGCTCGCCGCCGCGGCCGCCCGCAAGGCGGGCGTATCGGCGCTGGCGGACGGCGGGCTGGCGCAAGCCGAGCGCCGGATGATCTGCTTTACGTCCGAGGAGGCGGTCGCGCTGTCGGAGTATCCGATGCGGGCCGTGTCCATCCAATGGACGGCCCGCGCGGAGCTGACGCACCGGGATGTGCTGGGCAGCGTGATGGGCCTCGGACTGGAGCGCCGTCGGCTGGGCGATATCGCCGTGGAGGGCGATCATGCCTGCGTGATGGCGGAGGCCGCCGTTGCCGCGATCCTGATCGAGCAGCTGAGCACCGTGGGCCGCTACGGCGTGACGGTCGCCCGGATGGACGCGCCGCCTGCCGCCGCGCCCGACGAGGGCGATACGGTCACGGGCACGGTTTCCTCCAATCGGCTGGACGCGGTGCTGGGCTTGGGCTACCATATGAGCCGGAGTCAGGCCGCCGAGCTGATCGCCTCCGGGGCGGTCAAGCTGCGGTACGCCCCCTGCATCCGCCCGGACGCGCATGTGGAGCCGGACGATGTGATCTCGGTGCGCGGCAAGGGACGGCTGATATTGCGGGAGCTGCGCAATCCCACCAAGAAAGATCGACTGCCCATTACGCTCTTGCGGCTGGGCGACAAAAAATAACGCAACGACGATTCACGAAAGGAGACCGTGCCATGGGTATCACCGTAGCCGACATCGAACAGAAGGAATTTGCTTTCAAGGGGAATGGATACGACCCAGAGGATGTAGACCTGTATTTGGATCAGATCTGCGACGAGATGGTCGCCATGCAGGATCGCATCGATCAGCTGACCGCCGAGCTGGATTGGGCCAAGAAGCAGGCAGAGCAGGCGGCTGAAGCCGTACAGCCGATTCCGCAGCAGGTTGTCAAGACCGATACGGAAACCTCCAAGGCCGCCGGCACGCTGGAGAGCATACTGCTCAGCGCGCAGCGCATCAGCGACGAGGCCGTGGAGAATGCCAAGGCCAAGGCCGCGCAGATCGTGCAGGAGGCGCAGGACAAGGCCAGCGGCATCGTGGAGGAGGCGCAGGGCGAGCGCAAGACGCTGGAGGACAGCCTTACCGGCATCAAGCAGTCGCTTAGCGACTACCGCGAGCGCTTCCTCAGCCTTGTCAACGAGCAAAAGGCGCTCATCGACGCGGAAGGCGATTTGTTCGACAAGTAAGCAAATGAGGATACGCTGAAGCCCCACCCCGGCGTCTGCCGGAGCGGGGCTTCAGCGTGTCCCCCGTGAGGGGCTTGGGGAGCCGCGCTCCCCAAATGGATTCCGCCTTCAGCGACATGTGCGTTGAAGGCGGCGGCGTTGCGAAGCAACGCTTCCCTGCGCTTTTCACCGGCCGCGTTCTGTGAGGGAGGCCCACCGCCGACCGAACAGGTTGCAGGCGAAAAGCGCAAACCTCACAAAAGTGGCTTTGCCACTTTTGTGATACGCAACAGCCCCGCCCCGGCGTCTGCCGGAGCGGGGCTTGTTTGGTTCGCACGGGCTGCCGTCGTGCCCGGCTTAGGGCTCTGCAACGGCCTCCTCGGTCTCTTCGCTGCGCTTCGCCAGCGCCGCTTGCCTAAAGTAGGGCCGTCCAATCAGCAGGAACACGCCGCCCAGAACGAACAGTACAATCAGGCTCAGAATCCCGAAGGACGCCTTGCCCGTGAGGCTGAACACCAGCGCGTACAGCGCCGGGCCGATCACGCTGGCAAACTTGCCAAAGATGTCCAAGAAGCCGTAATACTCATTGGAGCGCTCCGGCGGGACCAGCTGCCCGAAGTACGAGCGCGAAAGCGCCTGTATGCCGCCCTGCACCGTGCCCACCAGCGTCGCCAGCACCCAGAACAGCACCGTGCTGATTTGCAGCGCAAGCGCACGCTCCAAGCCGAGGGCCTCGTTGAAGTCCAGCAGGAAGCCCATCGCAAAGCCGACGAGCGTGATAAACGCATACACGCCCACCGCAATGCCAATCAGCTTGAGCGCACCGAGCCGCTTGCTCCACCTGCCAAACAGAATGGAGCACGGCATCGCCACGATCTGCGTCACCAGCAGCGCGAGGATCATTCCCACGGTGCCGAGACCCAGCGTGGAGCCGTAGTTGGTGGACATGCTGATAATCGTGCCAACGCCGTCGATGTAGAAGAAGTAGGCAATGATGAACAGCAGGATCGCCTTGTTTTGGAGGATGCTGCGGAAGGTGGAGAGTGTGTTCTTGAGCGCCTCGCGGCCCAAGCGGGAGGGCGGCGTATCGACGCAGTGCTTCTGCTCCACGTTCTTCCAGAAGGGAATGCTGAAAAGCAGCCACCATACCGGCACGATGAGGATGGCAATGCGGAAGCTCAATTCGCTCATGTTCATCAGCAGCATGATGACGATCGAGATCACAAAGGGAATGGTGCTGCCGCCGATGTAGCCCATGGCGTAGCCCCATGTGCTCACCTTGTCCATGCGATCGGGCGTGGTCACATCGGTCAGGAAGCTATCGTAGAACAGGCACGAGCCGCTGAAGCCGATGCGGCTGAACACGTAGCCCACCAGCATCCATTGCCAGCTCCCCACAACGCCCATAAGCGCCGTGAACACCACGCCTAGGATGAGAAAGCCCGCCCAGAGCTTTTTCTTCATGCCGCGGAAGTCGCCGATCGCGCCCATGTACGGGGCCATCACGGCCACCAGCAGGTTGGCGAAGGCGACGACGTAGCCGTAGATGGCCTTGTCGGCGGAGTTGGTGAGGAACATGGCGATAAAGATGGGGAAAATGGCCGCGGAGATGTTGGTCGCCCAGATGGAGTTGGCCCAGTCGTAGAGAATCCACGACCGCTCAGCCTTGGTGAAGCGCCTCGTGTCGGCGTCTCTCATGGGGGATCACCCTTTCGTGTGGAGATATTGGTGCAACGGCAGCGGTTCGCATGCCGGTGTACGTTCGTTGCGAGGGTCGCGCCAGTCAAAGCCGGTTGCATAGGAGGCGCTCCCGATGACCTCGCTCAAGGCGGCGGCGTTTCCGTCGCTCAGGTAGGCCCATGCGGCGGCGATCATCCCGGCCGCGTCGTGCGCGGCCTGATCCGTCAGCTCGTCAAAGCTAAGCGTGGAAACGATATCCGCGTCGTAGGGAGAACGCCATGGCAGGCGAGCCTCGTTGGCGACGTCCAGCCCCGCCATCTGCTTGCCATGGTAGGACATGGCAAAATACGCGATCTTGCTGACGCCGTTGTCTAGGCGGCCCACAATCGCATTGAGGAGGCCGGTGGGATCCTGTATGAGGAAGTAGAAAAAGCGCTGATCTTGCAGCGCGCGGGCAAGGTCCGCATAGGTATCGCGCCAGCCGTACACCTGCTCGTAGACGGCGTTCAGCGGCTCGCGCAGGACGCTTGGCAGCCTGTGCAGACGAAGAATGCGCAGCGAGATCGGCCGCAAGCCCATCCGCGCGCCCCACGCGCGCAGCGTGCGCCAATCCAGCGCGTGCTCCAGCAGGATGTGACTGCCGCGGTTGGCGCGGGGGCCCTCCGTGCCGTCGTACTCCCCGGAGCGATAGATAATGTACGGATGCGCTGCACGGTCGAGGCAGTAGTGGCAAAAAAAGCCCGATAGATAGGAGAACAGCTCGTCTCGCGCGGCCGCGTCGGCGCGCGCTCTCTCGGCCAGCGCCATCAAAAACTCGCCCGTGTAGGTCTGCTGCATTTGGTTGCCGCGGGCGGGCTTGCCCTCCTGCGCCTTTGTGCGATAAAAGCGGTAGGAGAACCATGTGTCCGGCCCCGACGTCGCGTACGCGAAGAGCTTGCGGTGTATGTGCCGGCGCGTCTCCTGCGGCAGCAGCGCCAGCGCCGCCTCGCCTACGCGGTAATGGGTGATAATATCCGGCATGGCGGCCTCCGTTCCGCAGGCGACCGCGCGACGGCGCGCGGCTTTCGTCAGCGTGCTGGAATACGCGGCTCGTGTTGGTAAAATGTGTACCTATCATAGCATGTTTGGCGGATGGAAGCAAGCCGCGCGACGCGCTTCGGGCCGAAATACCCGCCGATCAGAACACGAGCTCTCCGGGCCGATAGCCATGCGGGAGCTCCTCCTCGCGCGGAAACAAAAAGCTCTCGTCCCGCAATACGGGGAGGAACGCGTCAAACGGCAGCCTGTCAAACTCGCAGGCGTAGCTGCTGGAGCCGAACCAGCCGCCCTCCTTGGCGCGCAGGTTGAGATCGCGCGCGAATTTGGTCATGTTGGAGCAGTCGTGCACGACCAGCGGCCAGCTCTCCTCGGCGGCCTGCCGCATGAGGCGCAGGGTCAGCTCCCGGCTCCAGACAGGGGAGATATAGCCCTGACGGCAGGCGTAGAGCGGCTCGCCCTCGTAGTTGCCGATGTTGTTGGCGTTGAGGTGCAGCTCTGCGCAGTTAATAAAATCAGGCTCGGCGCGCAGGATTGCCTCCTTCTTTTGAGCAAACTCGCGGTAGAAGTCCGGGGTCATCGGCGTTTCAATGCCCACCTGCGGTATATACCGCTTGGCGATGCGCAGGCTCTCAAGCACCTGATCGGCGCAATGGGACGCGCCCAAATTGAACCTCAACTCGTCCAGCCCGGCCTCGCCCAGCGCGCGCAGGCTTTCCTCGGTCGCCAGCGTGCCGTTGGTGTACAGGTGCTGGTGAACGCCCGCCTCGCGGAACTTGCGGATCACGCCGTAGTACAGCTCAATTTCCATAAAGGGCTCAAGGTATACGTAGGCTACGCCGGTCGGCTTTTTCTGCACGGACAGCAGCAGCTCAATGTCTTTTTCGTAGAACTTGGCGCCGCCGATCTCCCACAGGCCCTCGCCGATGGGCGGAATGCTGTCCATCTCGCCGTAATCATAGCAGAAGGGGCAGCGCATATTGCACTTGTTGGTTTTGCGGATGGCGCTCAAGCCCGTGCCCAGCAGGCAGGAGCGGCAGCCCTGCGGGAAGCGCGCGTCGTCGCCCACGTACAGCGTGCGCCCCTGCAAGGACTTGAGGCCGGGGATCTCGGCCATCAGGCGTTCGTTGCGCGCGTCTACCGCGGCCTCGATCTGCGCCAGCACGGCGTAGACAAGCTCCTGCTGGCGTGTGCCCAGCTCCTCGTCCTCCGGCAGCGCGGCGAAAAACTCAAACCATGCAAGCGCGTCTTTTTTTGATATGTGCATTCGATTTCCTCCTGTATGCAGGGCCGTGCGGCCCTCAAATTGCGCGGTCGCTCTCGCGGCCGGCCGACGCTCCGACTGCTCGGCCGTCAGACATTGGCGGAAGCCAATGCGGTCGATCAGCGCGCCGTGCGAGGGCTGTACGTAGCGCCGCGTGGCGGGTGGATCGGCGTGCGGCCTCCGTGCGGAGCGTCCCCTCGTCGGCCCGCAGGGCTGAGACGAGGGGATTGTCTGCCTCAGGCAAGGGCGCTTTGGGCTGGGCTTATTATAGCGGACGCGCGCGGGAAATGCAACGCGCCCTGCCAAAACGCACGTTTGCCGTCAGAAATTGGAAATGATTCGTGAATTAGGCGGCAATTCGTGGAAAACATATGGATAAAAAATTTAATTTTGTGAAGAACTCGTGGAAAAGTTGATGAAAAGCGCAACAATTGTCGAAATTCCGTCACATCTGTGCAGGCGCGTCGGACGGCTGACAACTATATCTAGTGTTGACATCGGCATGGCAACACCATATAATGTTGTCATGCCGATCACGTCCACGCGATGCACATCCGGGAAGCGGCATATCGCCCGGTTCCCATCCGACGGATGCGACCTCAGCCGGGATGCTGTTCTCTCCCCGCCAAATGGCCCGACCGACAGCCATCTGCTGTCCGCTGTGTTTCCCTTCGGCTTGGATGAACGAGTCCACCCAAAAAAAGGAGCATGCACCATGATCTCTTCTATCAAAAAGCGCGATGGGCGCACGGTTCCCTTCGACCCGGAAAAAATAGAGCAGGCCATCGATAAGGCCTTTATGGCCAGCGGCAGCCAAAAGAGCGCGGAGACGGCGCACGAGTTGGCTGCGATCGTGGTGGAAAAGGTGGAGAACGACGAGTCCATTCCCTCCGTGCCCTCTGTGGAGCAGGTGCAGGACGTGGTGGAGCGCGTGCTCATCGAAAAAGGCTTTGTGCGCTCCGCAAAGAGCTATATCCTCTATCGCGCCGAGCGCAGCCGCGTGCGCGAGATGAACACTCGCCTGATGCGCGTGTTTGACGATATCGCCAACAAGGACGCTATCGACAGCGATCTCAAGCGCGAGAATGCCAACATCAACGGCGATACCGCCATGGGCAGCATGCTCAAGTTTGGCAGCGAGGGCGCCAAGCAGTTTTACGATATGTACGTGCTTAACCCCAAGCACGCGCGCGCGCACCGCGAGGGCGACATCCATATCCACGACATGGATTTTTATACCCTCACCACCACCTGCACGCAGATTGACCTGATTACGCTGTTCCACGGCGGATTTTCCACCGGACACGGCGTGCTGCGCGAGCCGAACGACATCTATTCCTATTCCGCGCTGGCCTGCATTGCCATTCAGGCGAACCAGAACGACCAGCACGGCGGCCAGAGCGTGGTCAATTTTGATTACGGCATGGCTCCGGGCGTCAAAAAGACCTACCGCAAGCGTTTTCGCGACAATCTGGCCCGCGCGCTGGAGCTGCTGTGCAACGTGGAGGACAGCGAGGATATCGCGCGCCGCATGCTGGAGGAAATCGAGCAGG
Source organism: uncultured Oscillospiraceae bacterium (assembly GCA_964408185.1). Taxonomy (GTDB): domain Bacteria; phylum Bacillota; class Clostridia; order Christensenellales; family Aristaeellaceae; genus CAYOYK01. The sequence goes on from CAYOYK010000025.1 coordinate 17,004, forward strand.
AGACGGGCAAGATCCCTGAACTGACCGACGACGACGCGCTTGAAGCCGCGCTTGACAAGAAGCTGCAAGCCGCCGTGCCCGGCGCGGACACCGCGCGCATCCGAGAATTCGCCCGCGAAAAGGCCGAGCGTGAGACCGACAAGGCCACCTATCAGGCCATGGAGGCGCTGATCCACAACCTCAACACCATGAACAGCCGCGCCGGCGCGCAGGTGCCGTTTAGCAGCATCAACTACGGCATGGACGTTTCGCCGGAGGGCCGCATGGTGATGCGCAACATTCTGCTGGCGACCGAGGCGGGCCTTGGCAATGGCGAGACCCCGATCTTCCCCATCCAGATCTTCCGCGTCAAGGAGGGGATCAGCTTCAACCCCGGCGATCCCAACTACGACCTGTACCGCTTGGCCATCCGCACCAGCGCCAAGCGCCTGTTCCCCAACTTCAGCTTTGTGGACGCGCCTTATAACCTGAAGTATTACAAGCCCGGCCACCCGGAGACCGAAATCGCCTACATGGGCTGCCGTACCCGCGTTATCGGCAACGTGTTTGATCCCACCCGCGAAATCTGCCCCCGCCGCGGCAACCTGAGCTTTACCTCCATCAATCTGCCCCGCATCGCCATCAAGGCCAAGGGCGATGTGCAGTGGTTCTTTGAGGAGCTGGAGCGCATGCTCAACCTCGTGGTCGATCAGCTTGACGAGCGCTTTGAGATCATTGCTAACAAGAAGGTCAAAAACTTCCCGTTCCTCATGGGAGAGGGCGTTTGGCTGGACAGCGAAAAGCTCGACTGGAACGATTCCATTCGCCCGGTCATGGGCCACGGCACGCTGTCGATCGGCTTTATCGGCTTGGCCGAGTGCTTGGTCGCCCTGCGCGGCAAGCATCATGGCGAGGACAAGAACAGCCAGAACTTGGGCCTTGAGATCATCGGCTATATGCGCAAGTTCTGCGACGAGATGAGCCAAAAGAAAAAGCTCAACTACACACTGCTCGCCACCCCCGCCGAGGGCCTCAGCGGCCGCTTTGTTCGCCTTGACAAGGAGCGCTACGGCGTTATCAAGGGCGTGACCGACCGCGACTACTACACCAACAGCTTCCATGTGCCGGTCTATTATCCCATCAGCGCGTTTGAAAAAATCGCCATCGAGGCCCCCTATCACGAGCTGACCAACGCCGGGCACATCAGCTACATCGAGATGGACGGCGACCCGACCAAAAACTTGGACGCGTTTGAAAAGGTCGTGCGCTATATGCACGATCAGGGCATCGGCTACGGCTCCATCAACCACCCGGTGGATCGCGACCCGGTGTGCGGCTTCAACGGTATCATCGGCGATACCTGCCCCAAGTGCGGCCGCGCCGAGAGCGACCATCCCTTTGAACGCATCCGCCGTATTACGGGCTACTTGGTGGGCAGCCTGAACCGCTTTAACAACGCCAAGCGCTCCGAGGAAAAGGATCGCGTCAAGCACTCTATTTAATCCGCCGGGATTCCCCATGCTTGGTTTTTGGCCGTCAGGCAGCTGCCTGACGGCAAGCCTGTGAGAACCCCATGAGGGGCTTGGGGAGCCGCGCTCCCCAAATGGATTCCGCCTTCAGCGACATGTGCGGTGAAGGCGGCGGCGTTGCGAAGCAACGCTTCCCTACGCTTTTCACCGGCCGCGTTCTGTGAGGGAGGCCCTCCGCCGACCGAACAGGTTGCAGGTGAAAAGCGCAAGCCTCAAAAAAGCGGCTACGCCGCTTTTTTGACACTTTGGCCATCAGGCAGCTGCCTGACGGCCTTGCTTTTTTGCCGCCGTATGGTATGATGGTCGCAAAGCACCAAAGAAAGAGGAACGCCTATGAAACGCAAGGAAAGCGATGTTCCGGAGAGCAGGCAGTACGCGGGCAAGGTAAAGCGGCTGGCGCTTGCGCTGGCAAACGACGGAATGCCTTGGGAGGAGGCGCTGGCGACCATCGCCTCGGCCAAGGGAATTCCGGATACGGACAAGCCGGGGTTGGGCGCGTGGTTTATGGAGCATCTGCCGGAGCTGGAAAAGGCGAGCACGCCGGATCGCTTCCGCACCATCATGGAGAACTGCGCCTGCTGCAAGGGCGGCGAGCGCGCTCGGCTGGCGCGGCTCATCCGCGATACGCACGATACGCCGGAGGCGCGCTTGGATGCGCTCTCGCGGGAGAGGATCATCATCGGCTGCTCTCTGCGGCGTGTGAACGAGCGTGTTTTCCGCGTACAGTTTGATATCGACGGCAGGGAATTCTACCCCTGCCCCTGCCTGCGTTACGGCCCAGGCCAGCAGAAGGAGCCGATGCCCATCAGCTACTGCGTGTGCTGCGGCGGGCATATCAAGGGCCATTGCGAAACGGCGCTGGGCGTAAAGCTGAAGGAGACGGTCGTCAGCTCGGCGCTGAACAGCTGCGGCAGAGAGCCCTGCGTTATCGAGCTGGAAATGCTGGACGAATAAAGCCCCGAAAAATCAAGAGGGCCGACGGCTGCGGGAGCGCGTCGGCCCTTTGCATACAATAGGGAAAGCTCAAGTCCCGGCGGGAGGCTGAGGAAGAGCCTGCGCCTCGATCTTCTCGGCCAGCTCGGACAGATAGACCCAGCGCTCGGTCTTTTGGTCCAGCTCGTCCGACAGCGCCTGCTGGCGCTGGTAGAGCGCCTCCAGCGCCACATAGTCGCTGGCGCTGCGCTCGATCTCCGCTTTGCACGCGGCGACGTCTTCCTCCAGCTTGGCGATGTCCGCCTCGATGGTTGCCCATTCGCGCTGCTCCTTGAACGTGAACTTGGCCTTGCCGGAGCCTGACGGGCGGCGCGCGGGCTTTTCGGACGTATCGGCGGAGGGCTTGCGGGGCGCGTCGGGCGCGGGCGCCTCGCGGACGGCCAAGTAATCATCGTAGTTGCCGTTGTAGCGGCGCACCTCGCCGTCCGGGCGCACCTCAAGAATCGTTTGCGCCGTCTTGTTAAGGAAGTAACGGTCATGCGACACGGCGACCACCGCGCCGGGAAAGGAAGCCAGCTCCTCCTCAAGGATGGTCAGCGTTTCAATGTCCAAGTCGTTGGTCGGCTCGTCCAGCAGGAGCACGTTGGGCGCGGTCATCAGAATGGCCAGCAGGTACAGGCGGCGCTTTTCGCCGCCGCTGAGCTGCCGGATGGGCCGATACTGCATATCCGGCGTAAAGAGAAAACGGTCGAGCATCTGCGTGGCGGACAGCGGGCCATCCTTGGTTTGGAGGGAATCGCCGAATGTCAGCAGGTAATCGTGTACGCGCTCGCCGGGCGGCAGCTCGCCGCATTCCTGCTTGTAGTAGCCAAAGCGCACCGTCGCGCCGACCTCCACCGTGCCCGTATCCGGCGCAAGCGTTTGGGAAATAAGCTCAAGCAGCGTGGTTTTGCCCGCGCCGTTCGGGCCGACAATGCCGATGCGATCGTTGCGCAGCAGCCGATAGGTGAAATCCCGGATGATATCGCGGCCGTCATAGCGCTTGCCGATGTGCTCCAGCTCCACGATCTTGCGGCCCAGCGAGCTGGCGGTCACGCCGCCGATGGCCACCGCGCCGTCGGCTTCGGGCGCGTCCTGATCGCGCAGGGCTTCGTAGCGCGCGATGCGCTCGGTGCTCTTGCTGCCGCGCGCCCTCGCGCCGCGCATGATCCACTGGGCCTCGCGGCGCAAAAGCGCCTGCCGCTTCCGCTCGCTGGCCTGCGCCATTTCCAGCCTCTCCGCCTTTAGCTCTAAGTAGGCGGAGTAGTTGCCCGTGTACTGGTACAGCTTGCCGTGGCTCAGCTCCGCAATGCGGCCCACGACCCGCTCCAAAAAATAGCGGTCATGCGTGACCATCACCAGCCCGCCCTTGAACGCGATCAAGCGCTGCTCCAGCCAGAGCACCATATCGCTGTCCAGATGGTTGGTAGGCTCGTCGAGAATCAGCACGTCGGCTGGCTGCACAAAGGCCGCCGCCAGCGCCACGCGCTTGCGCTGTCCGCCGGACAGCGTGCCGACGGGCTGGCTGACGTCCGGGATTCCGAGCTTGTTCAGGATGGTCTTGGCCTCGTACTCCTTGAGCTCGCGCAGGGAGGCCGGAAAATCGGCAAAGACCTGCTCCAGCACCGTGCGGCGGCCGTCCATCACCGGGGCCTGCGGCAGGTAGGCGATATGCAGGTTGCTCCGGCGGCTTACCGTGCCGCTGTCCGCTTGCTCGTCGCCCGCCAGAATGCGCAGCAGCGTGCTCTTGCCCGTGCCGTTAATGCCGATAAGCCCCAGCTTTTCGCCGTCGTCCAAATACAGCGTCGCGTCGTCCAGCACCTGCCGGTCGCCGTAATTCTTGCGCAAATGTTCCGCCGTCAGCAGCATCCGCTTCCGCTCCTATCCACGGGCGCTTGGCCCGTACAGCCTATTATAGCATACTTTCGCCCTTGTTTGACAGCCTGTCAACGACGGGATACAATAGGCGCATCCCCAGAAAAGGAGCATTGGTATGGACGCTGTTAGAATATTGGAGGTCAAGCAGAGCGTGTTTGCGCGCAACGATCAGGAGGCTGACGAGCTGCGCGGCGAGCTGAAGCAAAAAAAGGTATTTCTGCTCAATCTCATGTCCGCGCCCGGATCGGGCAAAACGACGCTGCTCACCCAAACGCTGAATCGGCTCAAGGACGAGCTTCGCATCGGTGTGATGGAGGCGGACATTGACTCCGATGTGGACGCGAAAAAAATTGCGACCACCGGGGTCAAAGCTATTCAGCTCCACACGGGCGGCATGTGCCACCTCGACGCGGCGATGACCCGGCAAGGGCTGGAGGGCCTCGGCGTGGAGGGCCTCGACCTCGCGGTGCTGGAGAACGTGGGCAATCTGGTCTGCCCGGCTGAGTTTGATACGGGCGCGTCCCGGAACGCCATGATCCTCTCGGTGCCGGAGGGCGACGACAAGCCGCTCAAGTATCCGCTGATGTTTTCCATTTGCGATGTGGTGCTTGTCAACAAGATCGACGTGGCCCCGTACTTTGACTTTGATTTGGCCCGCTGTACGGAGTACGTGCACATGCGCAATCCCCGCGCGGCTGTGCTGCCCGTGTGCGCCAAGACGGGCGAGGGCCTTGAGCCTTGGCTGCAATGGCTGCGCGGGCAGGTGGCGGCGTGGCGCGCCCAGCGGAATAGCGCCGCGCCGCGCGGGGCATGCTTCCGTGTAAAGGAGGCGAGCCCTATGCAAGGACCCCTGTTCCCCGGAGCGCCGACCGACCCCGGTCTGCCGATGCCCTACGCGCCGATGCCCCCGGACGACGCGCCCGATACGCCGCCGGACGACGGCGCGCTGTTTGGCGCGCTGGCGCGGGATATACTGCCCGATCGCTACGCGGCCGCTCATCGGGACGATGCGGCCAAGAGCCTCAGCCCGCTGGCGCGCATGGCCGACGAGCACGAGAGCACCGACGTGTTGGGCTCCTACACCGGCATGGCGCAGGATGGAGATCCGCCGGTGCAGGATGCGGACGACCTGTAAGCAACGCCCCGAAGACCGTCTGACCGACGGCCTTCGGGGCGCCTTTTTAGATTGGCGGAGAAACGGTGGCGGGGCGTATCAGGGCGCGCAGGAGTGCGCAGGGCGTGCCGGGGTGCGCGGGATGTGCCGGGGTGCGCAGGGCGTGCGGGCGTGTTGGGGCGTGCGGGCGTGTCGTGGTGCGCGGGACGTGCCGGGGTGCGCGGGCCGTGTCGGGGTGCGCGGGCCGTGTTGGGGTGCGCGGGCCGTGTCGGGGGGCGCGGGACGTGCCGGAGCACGCAGGGCGTGCCGGAGCGTGCGAGGCATGCCGGAGCGTACTGGAGCGTGTCGGGGCGTGCCGGGGCGTGGCGGGGCATGCCGGAGCGCAGGCAATCCGCCAAGCTGCATGCACGGCTTACCCTTTGGGAGGCATGGCGGCGGGCGAGGCTGCTTCGCCTATTTTCGGCGGTGCGCGTGGCGTATGCGCGCGTTACGCGTGGCGGGGGCGGCCAGCACGCGCCCGATATCGTCAAACTGGGAGCCGTGGCAGGGACACTCCCATGTGCGCGTGCGCGGGCGGTAGCGCAGGCGGCACCCCCCGTGCGGGCAGCGCGGCGCGCGCAGACGAGCTTCGGCGGCGACGGCTCTGCCCGCCTCCCTGAGCGCCGTCCCCATCACGCAAAGGCGGCTGTATGCGCCCTCCCGGCTCCGCGCGTAGATGGCGTAGCCGTCCATCGGCAGGCCCAGTATGGCCGCGCTTACCGCCTGCGCGGCCACCATGCTCCGAACGATGCCGCAGCGTCCGTACCCCGATTGCACAAAGATGTTGGGCGTGCGCTTGCTGTACGGGCCGATGTAGGGCAGTCCGTCCGACGAGCGGACCAAAGCGCCGGGGCGGCCCTCCTGCGGCTCGGCCTGCCCGAAATACGCGGCGTAGCGCTGCTTGTAGCGGCGGAGCGCGTCGTCTTTGCCGCAGCCCATGGCGGGGCCGGGCAGCCAAAGCAGCGTGTCGCCTTGGAAGGCCCTGAGGGCGTAGCGTCCGGCCACGTCGGCGTACATTCCCTCAAACCCGGCGGGATGCAAAAGCTGTATCAGCGCGTCGCGCTGCTGCGTCAGCCGCAGGAAGTACCAGCCCGGCAAATTGACGATGGGGTAGCCCGTGGCGATGATGATGTACGGGGCCAGCACGCTGCCGGTATCGGTGTACACGACGTTGCTGTCCACGGAGATCACGCGCGAGCGCTCGTACAGCGAAAGCCCCATGGCCAGCGATAGGCGGGTCAGCGCGCGCAAATAGGGCCGCGGCTCCAGCACCGCCTGCCGGGGCACGCGCAGGCCCGCCTGCGTTGGCACGGGGCATTGCGTGCCCTCAAGCCATTCCACGGCGGCTCCTGCCCGCAGCGCCGCCTGCTGGGTGCTCGCCAGCCGTTCGGCAGCCCTTGCGTCCGACGCGGTCAGGATGAGATCCTGCTCGCGAAAGCCAAACGGCGAGACTGCCTCGGCGGCGGCCAGCTCGCGGATGACCTCGTAGGCCGCCGCGCTGGTCTGAAACAGCGCCGCGGCATAGTCCCGGCCGAAACGGCGCTCCGCGTGCGCGTATTCGTCGCCCTGCGTGGTGGCGATCATCCCCGCGCACCCTCCGCTGGCCCCGGAACCGACGACCTCGGCCTCCAGCAGCGTTACGCGCAGTCCGGCGCGCAGCAGCAGCAGCGCTGTGTGCAGCCCGCTGAAGCCTCCGCCCACGATCACCGCGTCCGCGCTGCGCCGACCGCGCAGGGGCCCGCGCGCCTGTCGCTCCATTTATGCCGCCTCCTCGCGGGGGTAGTATGCGCGGAGGGAATCATTTCATCCGATATCAAGGGCGCGGGCCCGTTCGGCCGGGCAGGCGCGGGGAGGAAAACGGCGCTTGGAAGGCAATCGCGGGCGGCGCGTATCTGCGCGTGCAGACGCGGCGCCGCCTGCAGCGCGGCGTCAAACCGGGCGTCCTGCCGCGCTGCTTGGGCTGGGTGGGGCGCGCCGCCCTCGCCCGTGGGAAGAATTTGGCTTTGTCCCTCGTTTGGATATTCGATGGGAAAAATGACCCGTCGGGTAAAACCCAAAAGGAGGAATCGTCCCATGAAAAGAATCCTTGCGCTTGGAGTCGCGCTCGCGCTGCTTTTTTCGGTCGGCGCTTTTGCACAGACGATCGCTTTCCCGGCAGGCCCCGCGACCCCGGCTGAGAACGGCCTCTCGCAGGACGACGCCGTAACGATTGCCAGAAGCGAGATGGCGCGGCGGGAGAACCTTCCGCTTGCCGAGGTAGACATGTATCGGGCGAAGGCCGGCTATGTCACGCTGGAAAGCGGCGAGGAGGCGTGGGTCGTCCTGCTGGACTGCGAGGTAAACGGCACGGACGCGCTTGTAACGCTTTCCGCGTCCGGCACAGAGGTGATTGATTACTGCGCGACCCACGAGGAGATCCTGACGGTCGTCTACAAACAGTGGACGCAGAAAAAAGGGGCGATCCGAACGTGGTCGATCGAGGATCAGGCCCTCTTAAACTGGCTGTTTGGCGCGGCGGACGCGTATGTGGTGCCCGACGAAAGCTGCATCAGCCAAGAGGCGGCAAGGGATATCGCGCTGGCTGCGCTCCCGCAGGCGGTTTCGTCGCCGGAGTTTGCGTACGGCTTCAAGCGGATGTCCTATCCGGACGGCGCGCAGGATCAGCTGGTCTGGCTGGTCACAATTTACGAGAAGGGCAAGGAACGCTACGTGGTGCATATTTCCGCCATTGACGGCGTGGTGATCGAGTGCATCAAGATCGGCAATTTCGGCTGAGCCGCTCTGCCCGGCAGAAAGCAAGCAGGCTCCCTCCGCATCGGAGGGAACCTGCTTTTTTACTGAACCCAAGGGTCGGCGCGCCTTACAGCACGTACTCCTTCTTGCCGGCGGGACGGCTCTGCATCTCCTTGGCCTTGGCCTGATACTTCTCGTCCGTGTTGCCCAGCACCGCGTAGGAGGCGATTTTGCTCTCCTCCACGCCCGGCTGGTTGAACGCGTCGATATCCAGCAGCTCGCCCGCGTAGGCGGTCGCCAGCTCAAAGAAGTAAATCAGCTGGCCGATGGTATTGGCGTTGACCTCCGGCAGGGTAATGGTCTGGCTCATGCGGCCGCTGCGATAGAGCGCATACTCGGTGCCCTGACGCTCCGCGTCGATCAGCTGGTTGAGCGACTTGCCGCCGAGGAAGGCCACGTTGGCAAACTCCTCGCAGCCGTGCGGAATGGTGTATTCATTGCGGTACGCGCCCACCTTGAGCAGCGTGATGACCTTGTCATACGGACCCTCGGTGTAGAGCTGGAGCTGGCTGTGCTGATCGGTCACGCCCAGCGCCTTGGTGGGCGTCTGTCCGGCGTTGATCGCCATGCCCTTGCGGGTGACGTTTTTGCCAAGGCTCTCGGCCCAAAGCTGGCAGAACCAGTCCGCCATGTACTTGAGGCTGTCGGCGTAGGGCATAACGACCTGAATGTTGATGTCCATATCCTGCATGAGGATGTACTGGAGGGTTGCCTCCAGCAGGGCGGGGTTCTTCCATACGTCGTCGCTGTGGCAGCGCTTGTCCATCTCGGCCGCGCCCTCCAGCATGCCGCGAATGTCGATGCCGCACACAGCGGCGGGCAGCAGGCCCACCGGGCACAGCTCGCTGAAGCGGCCGCCCACGCTTGCGGGGATGTAGAACAGCTCAAAGCCCTCTTTGTGGGCCAGCTTGATCAGGTTGCCCTTCTCGGTATCGGTGGTGGCGACGATGTGCTTCTGCCAGCCCTCGCCGACCTTCTGCTTGAGCAGGCTGCTGATAATCAGGTACTGGCTCATGGTCTCGGCGGTCGCGCCGGACTTTGTGATGATGTTGAAGCAGGTCTTTTCCACGTCGATAACGTCCAGCAGCGCCTTCATGCGCTCAGGATCCACGTTGTCCTCCACGTAGAAGCGGGGGCCGTTGCGCTTATCGGCGGGCAGATCGTTGTAATGCAGGTGGTTGAGCGCCTGCTGGATGGCGATGGGCCCCAGCGCGCTGCCGCCGATGCCCAGCACCACAAACGCCTCAAACTGGGTGCGGATGGAGCCCGCGACCTTCTCGATCTTGGCGACGATTTCGCTTTGGTTGTAGGGCAGCTCCGTCCAGCCCAGCCAGCCGGCGCCGCGGTTCTTTTGCACGTTCTCTTGGGCAGCCTTGGCAGCCTGCGCCATCTCGTCCACCTGCGCGTCGCTTACGCCGTACTGGTAGCCGATAACGTCGCTCATCATATGGTTGATATCCAAGCTGATCTGCGGATTGGCCATGGGTCTCATCCTTTCTGGTATCCAATGCTTACCATGATATCATAACACGTTTTAACAGTTTTGCAAGACTGCCGAAGGGCCGCGCGAGGGGCAAATCGCGGCGTAAGCATTTTTTGTACAGGCGCAAGTTGCCAACCCCGCGCGATGATGGTATGATACAGCCATCAACGACGGGGGAGACGAGCGCATGGATATCAAAGCGGAGGCGCTTCAAAAGCACTACGAATGGCGGGGGAAAATCGAAATCGCGCCGCGCGTGCAGGTAAAGGATCGGCAGGCGCTGTCGCTGGCATACACGCCGGGCGTGGCGGAGCCCTGCCTCGAAATCCAAAGGGACATCGCCAAATCCTTTGAGCTGACGCGCCGCCACAACTTGGTGGCGGTCATCACCGATGGGACGGCGGTGCTGGGCCTTGGCGATATCGGCCCGGAGGCGGGCATGCCCGTGATGGAGGGCAAGTGCGTGCTCTTTAAGGAGTTTGCCGATGTGGACGCGTTCCCGCTGTGCATCAAGAGCAAGGATGTGGACGAGCTGGTCCGCACGATCTATCTGCTTTCCGGCAGCTTTGGCGGCATCAATTTGGAGGATATCGCCGCGCCGCGCTGCTTTGAGGTGGAGCGTCGGCTCAAGGAGCTGTGCGATATCCCCGTCTTTCATGACGATCAGCACGGCACGGCCGTGGTGGTGGCCGCCGCGCTGCTTAACGCGCTGCGCGTGGTGGGCAAGCGAATGGAAGACGTGCGCTGTGTCATCAACGGCGCGGGCTCGGCGGGCATTGCCATCGCAAAGCATTTGCAGCGCTTTGGCATTGGCGAGTTGACCATTGTGGATCGCAGGGGCGTCCTCTGCGGCGGCGAGGAATGCCTGAACGATGCGCAGCGCGACATGGCTGCCCAGACCAACCAGAGCCGCCTTTCCGGCACGCTGGCGGACGCGGTGCGCGGCGCGGACGTGTTTGTGGGCGTATCCGCGCCCGGCGTGCTCAAGCCGGAGATGGTCGCGGGCATGGCAAAGGGCGCGGTTGTGTTCCCCATGGCCAACCCCGTGCCGGAGATTGCCCCGGACGAGGCGCTCGCCGCCGGAGCGGCGGTGGTAGGCACCGGCCGGAGCGATTACAAAAACCAGATCAACAACGTGCTGGCCTTTCCGGGCATCTTCCGGGGCGCGTTGGATGTACGCGCCAGCGATATCAACGTGGAAATGCAGCTTGCGGCCTCCCGCGCCATTGCCGGGCTGGTGAGCGACGCGGAGCTGAGCGCCGATTACATCCTGCCGCAGGCGTTCGACAAGCGCGTCGGCATGACGGTTGCCAAGGCCGTTGCGGAGGCCGCCCGCCTTTCCGGCGTGGCGCGCCTGTAAGCGTGACGGCGCAGGAGCTTATCGCGCACGGCCTCGCCAAGCCCGGCGCGTACCTTGATACGCCCTTCGGGCCGGAGCCTGTCTGCGTCCGCGTGGAGCGCGCGATCTTCGCGGAGGTCTATCCCGGACGGGACTGGGTGACGCTCAGGTGCGAGCCGAGCGATGGGCTGATGTGGCGAGGGCGCTACCCGGACGCCGTGCGTCGGGGCTATCATTGCCCGCCCGTGCAGCAGCCCTACCACAACACCGTGCTGCTGGATGGTTCCGTGCCGGATGATGAGCTGCTGCAAATGCTGGATGGCAGTTATCAGCGGGCGCTGCGCTCGCTGACCAAGTCGGCCCGCCTGCGCGTGGAGGCTGACGCGGGCAAGGACGAATAGAGCGAAAGCAAGCCGCCTGTCAATACGACAGGCGGCCATCCCTTGCCTGAACGCAGCCGCCGCGAACAGCGCTGCGCTGGTTCGCATGCTTGGCTTTCCGCCGCGTGGACGTGCGGGGCGCTGTCCGCGCCCATGCAGGAGGCGGCGCCTCCGTTTTTTGACTTGTGTTTTTTGACTTGTGTATGAGCTGGTCAGTCCAATAGCTGCTCCATGCCGATCTTTTGCGGCGTAAGCCCCATCCGCTGATAGAACGCCATGGCGGAGGGATTGCAGCACCACACATTGAGCGTGAGGCTGTGGCAGTCCAGCCCGCGGGCCAGAGCCAGCGTCGCGTCATAGAGCGCGCGGCCGACGTGCCGTCCGCGACAGTTCTCGTCGATGCAGAGGTCGTCCAAGTACAGGGTGGTAAAGTCGTTCAGGCTGCCCTCATTGAGGTGCCGCTGCACCACGCAGAAGGAGTATCCCAGCAAGCGCCCGTCCTCGACGGCGACCAGAACCGGCGCGTCCGGGTCGGCCAGAATCTGCCGGAGTTGCTCGTCGTCGTACTTGCGCCCGTTCTGCCGGAACAGATCGGGACGGCCGCGCCGATGCACCTCGCACACCCGCAAAAGCAGCCTGCCAATTTCGGGGATGTCCGCCTCGACGGCTTGACGAATCTCCATAGATTTCCTCCTATTGCGCCGCCAAGAGCAGCTTGGCGCGTTCTTTGGCGTACTTCATCGCGGTGGGGAAGGGCAGGCTGTCCAGCGCGGACGCACCGACCCACGCGGCGTGCAGCGCGGCGAGAGTGGAAGGATCCGGCGACGATTGCAGCTCGAACGCATAGACCCGCATGTTCCACACCCGGTGGGTAAACACATGCTTCGCGGTACCCTCGTCGGCCGTGAGCCGCGCGTTCAGCCCCATCGCTTGCAGGACGCCCTGCGCGGCGGATGCGTCGGCGCAATCCTCCAGCAGGACAAACACGTTCAGGCCGCCAAGCATGCGCTCCTGCCGTGTGCAGACCAGCAGCCTGTTTTGATAGCGTACCAGACAAACCGCCATGTCGATTTGCTTGGGCGGAGCTTTTTTCTCGTGGACGGGCAGCATGTCCGCGTCGCCCTCCCGCGCGGCGTCGCAGAGCGTGCGCCACGGGCAATCGCCGCAGCGCGGCGCGAGCGGCGCGCAGCAGGTCGCGCCCAGCTCCATGAGGGCTTGGTTATAGTCGCCCACATCGTCGGCGGTTGGCAGACTGTCGGCTACAAGCCGTGAGATTTCCCGCCGAACGGACGGAATGGCGACGTTCTCCCGCACGCCGAAGAACCTTGCGGTCACGCGCGTCACGTTGCCGTCGATGGCCGGGACGCGCAGGTGAAACGCGATGCTTCCCACGGCACCGGCGGTATAATCGCCAACGCCCTTCAACGCGCGGATGCTCGCGTAGTCCTGCGGAAACACGCCTCCGTGCGCGCTCATGATCTGCCGGGCCGCCGCCTGCATATTGCGCGCGCGGCTGTAATAGCCAAGCCCCTCCCACGCCTTGAGCACCTGCGTCTCGGAGGCCTCGGCCAGTGCCCGCGCGTCCGGAAACAGCGCCAGAAAGCGCGCGTAATAGCCCTTCACGGTCTCCACGCGGGTTTGCTGGAGCATGATCTCGCTCACCCAAATGCGGTAGGGGTCGCGCGTATTGCGCCAAGGCAGATCTCGCCGCGCGGCGCGATACCAGCTGAGCAGCAGCTCCTGTGCCTCCATGCGGCTTCCTCCCTTTGGCGCGTTGCGCGCCTGTCTATCATACCATAGGGAAGGACGATTTAGACAGGCAAAAAGAGAAAGAAATCTAACAAAAACAAACGATTATCGGAGATATGGCGAGTAAATCATTTATTTTCCAAGCAGCATGAGCAAAATCAGCAAATCAAACACAATTTTTGTGCAATTTGACGGTTGCTTCGCCGCTGGAAATGACGTACACTATGACCGTTGGTTAGCACTCAACCGAAGCGAGTGCTAACAGCCGAAAAGGCATTTATCAAACGAGGAGGAGCTATCATGAACGTCAAGCCACTGGGCGACCGTGTGGTCATCAAAAATGTGGAAATGGAAGAAACCACCAAGAGCGGCATCGTGCTGACCGGCGCTGCCAAGGAAAAGCCTCAAATGGCCGAGGTGCTGGCCGTTGGCCCCGGCGGGAACGTGGACGGCAAGGAGATCACCATGCAGGTGAAGGTCGGCCAAAAGGTTGTGTACAGCAAGTATGCCGGCACCGAGATCAAGTTGGACGGCAAGGAAATGACCATCGTCCGCCAGAGCGACATTTTGGCGGTTGTCGAGTAATAGCGTAAAGGAGAGTTCACTATGGCTAAGCAAATTAAATTCGGCGAGGAAGCCCGCCGCGCTCTGGAAAAGGGCGTAAACGTTCTGGCGGATACCGTTAAAATCACCCTTGGGCCTAAGGGCCGCAACGTGGTGCTGGATAAGAAATTCGGCTCCCCGCTCATCACCAACGA
>CAYOYK010000026.1:0-30305 GCA_964408185.1 uncultured Oscillospiraceae bacterium
GGAGCGTGGGTTGAAATTGTGTTGGCTTCCAATAGCGCTGTGGCGTCGTGGTCGCTCCCTTCGCGGGGAGCGTGGGTTGAAATGATACAGAGAGAGTATGCCCGCTTACGCCAGACGGTCGCTCCCTTCGCGGGGAGCGTGGGTTGAAATTTTTATTGGCGCACAGCGGGACGATTGGCAGCGCGTCGCTCCCTTCGCGGGGAGCGTGGGTTGAAATATGACCGTGCCTTGGCGCAATGGCAAGGGCTGCAGTCGCTCCCTTCGCGGGGAGCGTGGGTTGAAATATACACGTTGTCACAACTGAGGAAGAAAGGGCTGGCCGCTCCCTTCGCGGGGAGCGTGGGTTGAAATCAAAGAATGGCAGTCCTTGCAAGGGGCTGCCGGTTTTCTGCCCACGAGCAACGGTAAGCGTATCTTTCGACCCATCTGCATCCCCTGATCGACAGCCGCGGCCCCTCATGAGATCCTGACATGGGCGCCGAGGCTCTGCCACAGATCACGGCAGAGCCTTTACAACTCTGTTACACCCGCCGATTGCAAAACATGCTACAATACAAGCAGTATTCTCAATCAAGGAGGCTGCCTATGGCGCGTGTCTTGCTTGCGGACGACGAACCTGCCATTCGCTCCATGCTGGAAGCCCATCTGTCGATGGCGGGGCACGAATGCCTGATGGCGGAAAACGCCGCGCAAGCGCGAGCGCTGCTGCAAACCGAGCCTGTGGAGATCGCGCTGCTGGACGTGATGATGCCCGGCGAGGATGGGTTTTCGCTGGCGGAGGCGTTCTTTCGGCGAAAGATACCCGTGCTGTTTCTGACGGCGAAAACGGCGGTCGCGGATCGCGTGAAGGGCCTGCGGCTGGGCGCGGAGGATTACATTTTGAAGCCGTTCGAGCCTGCGGAGCTGTTGGCGCGGATGGACGTGATCCTTCGCCGAACGGGCAAGGGCGTGTATTGCGACGGGGCACTGACGCTGGACGAAAACGCGCGAACGCTCACGCTGGACGGAGAAGCCGTACCACTTACGGCGCTTGAGTTTGATTTGCTGTCGGCGCTTGTCCGAAACGCCGATTGCGCGATGAGCCGCGAGGCGCTGCTTTCGCGCGTGTGGGGCTACGATTACGTCGGCGAAACGCGCACGGTGGACGTGCATGTGCAGCGCCTGCGCAGCAAAATCGGCGCGGAACGCATCGAAACCGTGTACAAGTACGGCTATCGCTACGTGCGGAAGGAGCTGCAATGAAACGACGGCTGACGCTGCTCATGATCGCGGTGTTCGTGCCCGTGCTGCTGAGCGTCGCCTACGCCATGAGCGAAAAGAGCTTTTCGCTCTCCATGGAGCGGGAGCAGCAGCGCGCGCAAATGACGGAGAGCTTCATTGCGGCGGATGTCAAAAAGGCGCTGGACGGGCTGAATTATTCCGCGCTGACCGAAGCAGCGCGGCAATATCGCAAGGCATATGCCGCACAGGGAATCGAGCTGATCTTTGCGTATAACGGGCTGCCTATCGGCGGCGCGGAGCTGCCCGACGGGCGCTATTCCGAGCTGCTCAACGGCAGCCGCTGCGCCATGCTGGACACGCTCAACGCGCCGCAGCGCTATGCGATTGCCGAGCCGATCACCGCCAAAACAACGCTGCTGATGCTGCGCGACGTGAGCGACCTGTATGCCCTGCGCGACGAATTGCGCCATACCTACGCGCTGTACGCGGTTTTGGGCGCGGCGCTGGTGGCGCTGCTTTCGTATCTGATCGCGTGGCGGTTCGTCCGCCCCGTGCGAAGCCTGACGCGGGCGACGCGGCGGCTTG
Organism: uncultured Oscillospiraceae bacterium; assembly: GCA_964408185.1. Lineage (GTDB taxonomy): Bacteria > Bacillota > Clostridia > Christensenellales > Aristaeellaceae > CAYOYK01. Next base: position 1,807 of record CAYOYK010000026.1, read on the forward strand.
ACGATACCGCCGCCGACCTGCCGCTTGCGCGAAAGGATGAGCTGGGCGCGCTGGCGCGTTCGTTTGCGCAGATGCAGGAGGCGGTGCGCGCGCGGGAAAACAGCCTGCGTGAGGAGGCCGCCAATCGTCAAGCCCTGCTGGATGCGCTGGCGCACGAGCTTCGCACGCCGCTTTGCGCGCTTTTGGGCGACGTGCGATTGCTGGAGCTGGACACGTTTCCGCCGGAAAAGCGCGCCGCCCTGCTGGACGAAATGGCGCACGAAATCAAGCGGCTTGCGGACATGGACGCGCAGCTGATGAAGCTGACGCGGCTTTCTCACGAGCCGATCGAGCGAAAGCCCGTGGCGGTGCTCGCTCTGCTTTCGCAAACCGCGAATCGGCTGCGAGCGCAGGCGGACGGCGTTGCCATTGTCGTGTCGGGCGACGGCAGCACGATCGACGGCGGCACAAGCAACGGCGGCACGGTCGATGGCGACGCGGAGCTGCTCTCGCTGCTCTGCGATAACCTGACCGTCAACGCCTTGCGCGCCTCTCACGCAGGGCAAACCGTGACGCTGACGGCGCTGCCCGACGGCTTCTCCGTTCACGACGACGGCGCGGGCATGACGCAGGAGCAGCTTGCCCACATTTTTGAGCCGTTTTATAAGGCGGATAAGGCGCGCGCGCGCAAGGCGGGCGGAGCGGGGCTGGGCTTGAGCCTGTGCAAGCGCATCGCCGAGCTGCACGGCGGTTCGGTCGCCTATGTCACCGCGCCGAGCGAAGGCACGACCGCAACCTTTACCACTTCGTTACAACCTGTTGCGGACTCTGTTACATCAAACGCGGTATCCTGCGTTCAGGAGGTGGATCACCCATGAAATCAACCAAGGTTCTGGCAATCCTCATCATGCTGACGCTGCCGATGGCGGCGAGCGCCGAGAACGTCGTGGTACCGTTGCCGACGGCGGAGCCGCAGGTGCAAATCCACGTAACGCAGACGGACGAATACACCATCGACTTGGAAAGCTACTTTAACGGCGACATGGAGGGCAACCCCGTCGCGCAGTACGACGCGGACGGCAACTGCGTCGGCTCCGTCAACTGGGAGCAGTATCCCAGCCTGAACAAAGCGGAACGTGCGCGTGTGCCCGATTTGCTGGCACGCTACGCCAACGGCGAGCGTCCTCAAGCAAACGTGCTGGACAAGACGGAGAACGTCGTTGTCGCGGTGTATGCGCTCGACCCCGCGCAGTATCAGGGCGAGAACGTGTTCGTGCTGATTCCCGGCCGCGAGCTGACCGACGAGGAGCTGCTGGAGATCATCGACGGCTACGCACAGCTTGGGCTGACCTTCGATGCGGACGGGTTCAGCTGGCGCAACTGCATGCGCGGCGGCGGTATCGAATGCACACGCGGCTGGGCGGGCGACGAAAGCGAGCGGTATCAGACGATTGCCGAGCTGTATCGCCGGCAGGGACTGCGCCCCGAAACGCCCTTCACGAGCAGTCCGAGCGACGACGGCATGGGCGAGGTGACGCTGAACGCGGACGAGTATTCCGGACTGGACAGCTATCGTTTTTGGCCTGCGCGCCGCATGACGGACAATGAGCTGTTGCAGGTTGCGTCTGTTTGGCAGAAAATCGACGCGGAAGCAGGCGACTACAATGCAAACGAACAGCTGGCACGGCGGCAGTTGAGCAAGCTGCTGGGTGCGCCTCTTGCGCTGGAACTCGGTTATGAGGATTTCTGCAACGCTAATCAATCTAACGTATACAACGAGGACTTGCCCGTATACAATTCGCAGTTCAACGCGCCCGACGGTACGTATTACTTTGTGCTGATCGACACAGCCGACGGCACGCTCTACAACGCAACGGCCTATTGCAAGATGGAGCAATACGCATATAGCGACCTGCATCTTGACCCGTTTGACGAGCGCTGGCTTGAACTGGCGCGTCAATACATCGCGGCGATGCGCACGGACGGTATGCCAATTGCGACCCTCGAATCCCACGGTGAAATCGATATTCAATACGGCGGCTACGGCGTGAAGGTGCTTGCCGTGATGGAGGATGGCAGCAGCTACGAGCTGAGTATTCTGTTCCAAAACGACGCATTGTATAGCGTTGAGTATCGCAGGAAGGCAGTCACGCAGGAGCAGATTGCCAACTACTATGGCGAATGCTATAACCGCTAAGGAGGGCTGAACATGAAACGATGGATTCTAACCATTCTTGCGCTGTGCCTGCTTTGCGGCGCGGCGTGTGCCGAAACGGAATATGAGGTGCTGCCTGCGGATGTCAACATGGATGTGCTGCTGACTGTTGCCTTTGGGGATAAAGCCGATCAGGCGGTATTGGAAAATCGCGAGAACGGCGGCGTATTTTATGACTTGCCAAACTCCGACGGAGCGCCCTTTTGCGGAGCGCAGCACGACACGACTATACAGACGAGGGTGAGCATCTACACGCAAGCCTTTGCGGACGCCGCGCACGAGCCGAGCCTGTATGACAACGTTGTGCCGTCCGGCATTGCCGCCTGCAAGCTGACCCGTGAGGAAGCCGTGGCGCAAACCGAGGCTTTAGCGGCAACATTATGCTTGGGCGAACACACGCTGCAATGCGTAACCGCCTACGGACAGCTGGGTTTTGCCACGCCGGAATACAAGGTGAGCCTGCTGCAAACGTGGAACGGCAAGCCCGTGTACTGGTCGGCAAGCTCTCAAAACGTCGGCGTAAACGAGATCTCCATGCTAAGCAACCGCGTGAGCTTTGTGTGGGACGATACGGGGTTGGTTGAGGTGGACGGCAACTGGTGCCGCTTCGTCCCGACGGGCGACGACCGTCCGCTGATCGACGAAACGACGGCGGTCAACGCGCTCGTCGCGCTCGGAGAATCGCCCGCGCAGTTGGAAAGCTGCTACCTGATGCAGTTCGACGGCCAATCCGCCACCGCGACGCCTGCGTATCGCTACCAAAACCGCTTTGTCAACGCGTTCACGGGCGAAGTGATGCAATAAAGCTCAACCGCAAAAGCGGCTCTGCATTCGCCGTGCAGAGCCGCTTTTTTTGAGGAGGAGCCGTACCGCAGAAAGGATCGTTCGGCGGACGGATTCCTTCATTGCGTTGGGACATATCTGGAGTCCCAGCACAACGAGCGTCCGCATCCGACAGGGCGTTCTCCTTCGGGCGTTCCTCGCGCCGCGCCCCTCGGCCCGTACCATCAGCCGTTCTCTCGCGCCCCAAACAGCACCATGCCAAAGTAGGTCACGGTGTTTTGGCCGTTGATGTACCGGAGCGGCGTATCCTTGACGGTGTTGTACACGTCCACGCCGCAGCCCTCCATGGAGGGCAGGGCAAGCTCCGGGTGGCGGCAGGGCTGATCCTCGCGCTTGGCGCAGGTCTCACACAGGCGGCAGCCGCCGCAGGTCAGGTGCAGCGTTTTTTCGCCCGCCGGCAGCCGCTTTTGGATGCGCTGGCTCAGCTGCGCATGCGCGCGACCCGCGGCAAACATGCCCTCGATATCAAAGCTGTCCTCGATGGTCGCGATGCTCTGGTACAGCAGCGCGCGGGGAAACAGACGCACCCGCGCCATCAGCGCTTCCACATCGCCGATATCGGGCGGGCACATCCAGCACCTGCCATAATTGCCGCACCCGTTGCCCTCGCAGATTCCGCGAAACATCGCGGACAGTACGATCTGCTCCTGCCCGATGAGCGTCGCCTTCGCCGCGCCGCAGGAAAGCGCAAGGTCGATTCTCTCTTGGTCGGTCATGGTTCGTCCCTTCCGCCGCCTGCGCGGCGCGTCATGCACGCGGCTGCCCCACGGCGGCGCTATTTGTGATACGCCCCGTAGGTCTTGGCGATATCGATCATGCGCCGCGCGCGGTCAAAGCTCGCGTTGGCGGAATACTCGCAGCCCGTGGCGAGCAGAAAGCCGCCGCCCTTCGCCATCGCGTCGATCTGGTCGCGGCATTGCCTATCCCATTCCTCGTCCGTGCCGATGACGGCGCTCGCGGGCGTTACCGCGCCGATGAGCGCGACCCTGTCGCCGTACTTGCGCTTGCACTCCGCAAAATCGGCGCAGTCGTCCGGCGGATACAGGAAGGAAATCGCCGTCGGCTCGATCGCCTCGATCTGCGCGTCAAAGTAGATCCGCTGGCCGCAGTTGTGGATCATGTTCATGCAGCCATGGTCGCGCACCCCCTGCGCCAAGCGGCGCATCGGCCCGGCCTCCATGTCCTTCCACATGTCCTTGCTCATGATGGAGCCGCTGGCAAAGAGCGTATCCCACATAATCGCGTCCACGCCCGTATCGCAAAGCGCGGCGGCGTAGTCCGCCAAGGTATCCGCCACGGCGCTTATGGCCGCCTTTACCGCGTCGGGGTCGTCGTACAAATCCATGTACAGTTCCTGCTGATTGCGCAGCATCGACAGCACGCCCATCGGGCCGAACACAAAGGCGATAATCGGCAGCTTGCCTTTTTTCTCCGCGACCAGCCTTTTGCACACGTCGATGTGCATCATCATGCGCTTGCTGCTGCGGTAATCCACCTTTTGGATAGCGGCGTAGCCCTCGATGTCCCGCACGACGCTTTGGCTGTAATCGGGATGCGCGGCCTCGTTTTCGGGGAAGATCAGCTTTTGTCCCCACGCGTCGCACTCCACGGAGAGGTCGATCAGCGTGACCAGACAATCGAGGTCAAAGTCCTCGGCGGTCTTGAGAAAGCCCGCCGCGCAAAGCTCCGCGTCGGTTGCCCAGCCGCGGTAGCTCGCGCCGACCAGCCTGCGGCTGATGCCGCTCAAAATCGGGTAGACCGGCACGCGGTCCGGTTCCTTGTGGCTCAGCGCCGTTACCACGCGCTCGTAGGAGTTCATGCTCGTTTCCTGCCCTTCCCAAAGTCAAATCGTTCCATGCGCGGCGGGGCTGCCCGCCGCCTCGGCGCTTGCCTTACGCGGCGCAAAACTGCGCGGCCACGTCCGCGGCGGTTGCGGCGTCTGGCGTGTACGCGTCCGCGCCGATCTGCTTGGCAAACGCCTCCGTCACGGGAGCGCCGCCCACCATGATCTTGACGGTATCGCGGATGCCCGCGTCCTTGGCGGCCTTGACCACGTCCTCCATCACGCCCATGGTGGTGGTCAGCAGCGCCGAGCAGCAGATGATCTGGCAATGCTGCTCCTTGGCGGTCTGCACAAAGGCTTCGGGCGCAACGTCCGTGCCAAGATCGACCACCTCAAGCCCCTTGCCCTCCAGCATCATCTTGACAAGGTTCTTGCCGATATCGTGCAGATCGCCCTTGACCGTGCCGATGCACACCCTGCCGGTCGCCTTTACGCCGTCGGCCGCCAGCAGGGGCTTGAGCAGCGCCGCGCCCTGATTCATCGCGCGGGCGGCAACGAGCACCTCCGGCACAAACACCTCGTTGTTCTTGAATTTTTCGCCGATCACGCTCATGCCGCTGAGCAGCCCTTCTTCGAGGATCCTCTGCGCGGGAACGCCCTCGTCGATCGCCTGCTGCACCAGATTCTTTACATCCTTGGCCTTGCCCTTTTGCAATAGCTCCGAGATTTGCCGCAATAATTCCATGGCTGGTTTCCTCCGTTATTTTCTCCTTGCGCGGATGGTATGAATTGATTATACTGAACGAGAAATCATATTGATTGTCCGAAACCATGAAATATTGTCCGTTTTTGAGGTGCGCAGATGGAAGTGCTGTACTCGTTGATTCCCAAGGAAAAGCTATGCGAGCGTCTGCGCGTGCTGGCAAGCTGTCTGGATATTCCCGTGCAGCTTCTCAACGAGGAGGGAAAGCCGCTGGAGCAGTGCGGCGGCGAATCCTCCTATTGTCAGGCGCTCAAAAAGAATGTGTTCAAAAACAGCGAATGCGCACAAGTCCACCTCAAAGCCGGACAAATTGCGTATGCGCTGGGCGAGAGCTATATTTTCAGCTGTCATGCCGACCTTAATCACATTGCCTTTCCGCTGGTCAACCGCAAAATTCTGCTGGGGACGATCATCGTCGGCCCGTTTTTGATGGATACGCCGGACAGCACGCTCATCTCCAACATGGCCGAGAAGCAGCGGCTGTCGCCCTCGCTGTGTCTGGACTTGTACGACGAGCTGCGGCATTTGCCGGTCATTGCGCCGCCGCGCGTGCGGCAGATCAGCCAGCTGATCGATTTTGTCTTTGCGCCGCTGGTATCCGACGAGCGGCTGCTGATGCGGGAGCGGCAGGAGAAGCTCTATCAGCAGTCGCGCATCAACGAGACCATCCAAATGTACAAGGGCGCAAAAACTGAATCGCCCTCCGCGTATATTTACCAAAAGGAAAACGAGCTGCTTGCCAAGGTCAAAACCCGCGATATCCAATCGGCAAAGGCGGTCTTGAACGACCTGCTGGGCTTTGTGCTGTTTGCGGAGGGGCAGGATATCGGGCTGATCCAGCGGCGCGCGATGGAGCTGACGACGCTGCTCAGCCGGGTCGCCATCGAGGGCGGCGCGCCGACGGAGCGCATTTTGGAGCTGAACCCCCGCTATCTGGCGCAGCTTCAGCAGGCGGGCAGCTATGAGGACATTTGCTTTTCACTGCAGGAGATCGTGGAGAATTTTGTCCAGTCTATTTCGATCCCGCACGCGGAGTACGGCCATCCCATCCTGCGCAAGGCGGTGGCGTACATCGCGGAGCATTATGACGAGCCGCTTTCCGTTCAAGTGCTTGCGGAGGTGACGGGCGTCAGCCCCTCGTACTTCTCGGCGCTGTTTGCTAAGCAGATGGAGCTCGGCTTTCACGAATATCTGACGCGCGTTCGGATTGAGCAGTCCAAGAACCTGCTGACGGCGACCGACTATCCCATCAACCAAATCGCGGTCAGCGTGGGCTATGCCGATCAAAGCAGCTTTACCAAGGCCTTCAAGCGCGTCACCGGCGTTACGCCGTACCAGCTGCGGTAGGCGAGCGCCGGGCGCGGCGCGCGCAAACCGCCTCGGCATTGGCAAGCGGCATGCCGCCGCCCATTGCCGCGCTTGTTTTCGCGGCCGCGCACGCTCATCCGGCGTCGCCCCGTCAGATGATCCCCAGCGGCACAAGAATGACGAGCAGCAGAACGTTCACCGCGATCAGGCCGCCGAGGAAGAGATTGCGCTTCTTCGGCTCCCAATCGGGCACATAATTGCTCGCAAGGAAGAACGGGATGTAGGTCGTGATGAAAACCGGCAGAGCGCCCCACCAGCGGTATACCCAAATGAACGCCGGCGTCGCGGCCAAGAAGATCTCCACCACGGAAAACAGGAGAGCCATTTCAACAGCGCCCACGAGCTTGCACGAGACGCCCTTGGACTTTTCGGTTTGCAGGTAGCGCTTGCTGCGGTCGTCCGGCAGCATTTTGAAGGAGATCATTCCGGCGATGGAAAACATCATGGACAGCTCCCACGATACGCCGATCAGCAGCACAAACGAGGTGCTGGCGTTGGAGACCGCCCAAAGAGGGAACCCGGCAAAGTGGGCGATAATGGCATTGACGATTTCATAGAACCAATGGACCGAGTACAGAGCGATCCCGGCGAATACGACCTTCCAGTTCTTGGCCTTAATCTCCGTCCAATAGACATAAAAGACCACCGCCAAGATAAAGATGAACGTCCAGTTAAAGTTTGCCAGATCCCTTGGGATGATTGCCTTTACGGCCGCCTGAGCCTCCGCGCTGCCATCTCCGAACAACATAACACCGTTCCTCCTTCTGTTGTATCCGTTTTTTGCCGGAGCCATCCCCGGCCCGTTCCCGGAAGCGCCGTCCTCCCCGCCCCGGACGATCCGTCCGGTCGCGCCAGAGTAGAGCCGCGCCGGTCTTCCGTCGGCTGACCTGATTATCGACGCTCGTTTTCCGACAGGCCGACGGCAGATGCGCGCGCATCCCCGCCTCCCTGTCAAACGCTTCGGTATGCTGAGATTCTACCACATCCTCGCGTTTTCGTCCAGAGAAGCGCAAGCAAACGGAGCGGCCGACAGCCGCCCCGAATGCCTGCCGCCCCGCGAGGGGCTAGGGGAGCCGCGCTCCCCACACGCTGCGGGCGAAAAGCGCCTGCCGCCCTAAGCGGCCATGCCGTTTTGGGATACGCAAACGGGAGGAGCGCTTGGCTCCTCCCGCGGGATACGGTGCTTTACTTCAGCAGATCGGCTTCCTCCAGCTCGGCCTGAATCTCGTCCAGCGCTTCCTGCGCGGTCATGCTGTTGCTCTCCAGCGTGCTCAGCACGTTGCCGATGATCTCGCTGGCGGCGCCCGCCTCAATCAGCGCCGGAGGCGCGGAGGCGTAATCCATGCTGGTGAACACGGCGGCGCGGTTCGCGGGCGGAACCTGCTCAAGGTACTGGCTCAGCTTGGTCTGGTCGGCGATGGTGGGCAGCTCCCAGCTCGCGTCCAGCCGCAGCTGCACGATGTCGGGGTCGGAGCCCATCGCGTCGATGAATTTCGCGGCGGCTTCCTGCTCCGTGCAGGAGGGCGACACGCAGTTGACGTTGGCGAAGAAGAACGTGGCCTTGTCCTTGTAGCCAGGCTCCACAACGATGTCCCAGTCAAAGGCACACTGCTCCGTGAAGGTCGGGAAGCCCCAGATGCCGGTGACGATCATGCCCAGCTTGCCCTCGGTGAACAGATCCCAGTCGCCGCGGCCGGCCATTTCCTCCGCCGTGGGCATCACGTGGTTTTCGCCGCGAACGCGGGCGATCATGGCGTCCAGCACGGCGACGTTCTCAGGAGAATTGACGGTGAAGGCGGTGTAGTCGTCGTTGAGCAGGCTGCCGCCGTTGCCCTTGACGGACTTGTAGAACTCGTTATAGGTGATCGGCTGGTAGTAGCCCCAGATGTCGTCGCCCAGCGCGGCGATCTTCTCGGCCGCGGCCTGCGCGTCCGCCCAAGTCCAGTCGTTGGTCGGGTAGTCGACGCCGGCTTGGTCAAACAGCGCCTTGTTGTAGAACAGCACGCAGGTGGAGAAGCTCATCGGCACCGCGTAGAGCTTGCCGTTGCTGGAAACCGCAGACAGCGTGCCCTCGGAGTAGTTCTCCGTGCCGATGCCCAGCGCGGTCAGGTCGGCGCACGCGCCGCGCAGCATGTACGCCAGATAGTTCTCCATGTTCATCTCAAACACGTCCGGCGCGTCGTTGCCGCCCACCATGGTGGCCAGCGAGGTGAAGTAGTCGTCGTAGCCCTTCAGCTGCACGTCGATCTTGATGTCGGGGTTCTTGCTCTCAAAGATGTCGATCATCTTTTTGAGCGTTTCCTCCTGCGCGCCGGACGCGGAGAACGTAGCGTAGGTAAGCACCGTCTCGGCGCTTGCGGCGCATACGATCGTCAGGAGCATTACGGTTGACAGAACCAGTGCCAGTAGCTTTTTCATAAATGGGATTCCTCCTTGTTTATTTGATAACGCTCGCGCGTTATGCTCATTTCAGGCCGCCCAGCGCGATGCCGCTGTCCACCTTGCGCTGGGACAGCAGGTATACCGCCAGTACCGGCAGGATGGTCAGCACCGCGCCGGCCATGAGGATGTGCTCGTTATTTCTGTACATGCCGTTCATGTTGCCCAGCACCACCTGCAGGGTCTGCTTGTCCGTGCTTGTCAGCACGATCAACGGCCACAGGTAGCTGTTCCAGCTGCCCATAAACGCCAGCAGAATCATCGTGGCCAGCGTCGGCGCGACCATCGGCAGGACGATGGCAAAGAACACGCGGAAGAGCGACGCGCCGTCCAGCATGGCCGACTCAAGGTAGCTGTCGTTGAGCGTCATCATCGACTGGCGCATCAGGAACACGCCGAAGGCGTTGGCCAGCGATGGCAAAATCAGACCGGTGTAGGTGTCCAGCAGCCCCAGCACGCGCAGGATGATGTAGTTTGGCACCATCGTCACAGTGCCGGGGATCATCATCGTGGCCAGATACAGCCCGAACAGCTTGTCGGAGCCCTTGAAGGGGAGCTTGGTAAACGCAAAGGCCGCCATGCAGGCGCTCATCACCTGCACAAATGTGCAGGCCAGCGCCAGAAACAGGCTGTTGAACGTCGCGCGCCCAAACGAGAAGCCCGTCATGTGGAAGATGCGGTCGTACCCCTCCAGCGAGGGATGCTCCGGAATCCAGCGGATCGGGATGGTGCGGATGGCCTCGCTGCCCTTGAAGGACGAGGAGAGCATCCACAGGAACGGCAGTATCGTAACGAGAGCCATCCCCGACAGCAGCAGGTAAAAGAGGACCTTGCCCGGAATGCTTTGCTTACGCATCGTAGTTTACCCACTTTTTTTGAAGGTAGAACTGCAGCGCCGTCAGCGCGAAGATGAGCGCGAACAGAATCCAGGAGTATGCCGAGGCCATGCCCATCTTGTATTGACGGAACGCGTAGCGGTATATGCGCTCTAAAAATACCGTCGTCGCGCCGCCCGGCCCGCCGTTGGTCATAATCAGCACCGAGTCGAACACCTGCAGCCCGTAGATCACGTTGATGACGATCAGCAGAAACAGCGTGGGGGAAACCAGCGGCAGCGTAATGCTGAGGAACTTGCGCGGCGCGCTCGCGCCGTCGATGGAGGCGGCCTCGTAATAGGTCGGGTCGATGGACTTGAGCGCCGCGAGCACCATGAGCGCGTAGTAGCCGGTATCCTTCCAAACGGCGGCGATGACCACGCCGGGCATGGCCCACTTGGGATCGTTGAGCCACGACGGCCCCGCGATGCCGACGCCGGACAGCAGCTGATTGAGCAGGCCGTACTTGCCGCTGAGCACCCACGTCCACACCACGGCGGCCGCGACCCACGAGGTGATGACGGGCGTATAGAACACGGCGCGGAAGAAGCCGCGGCCCCGGAACGTGCGGTTGAGCACCAGCGCCTCGGTAACGGACGTAACCAGGATCAGCGGCAGATACAGCCCCAAATACGTCAGCGTATGGCTCAGCACCTTGGGGAACTCCTTGCCGCCGAGGATCCGCGTGAAGTTTTGCAGCCCGATCCACTGCTTCACGCCGGAGAGCAGATCGTAGTCCATAAAGCTGTAAACCAGCGACATGGCGATGGGAATCAGGCAGAACACGATAAGCCCGATGAGAGAGGGGGCCAAGAACAGAGCGGTGGCCGTTCTGCGTCCCGATGATTTTGGCAAATACATAGCTCCTAGGCCTCCTCTCCGATGTCGTATTCGTTTGCGTGAATGCGCACCGCGTAACGCTTGCCGTGGTAGCGGATGTGAAAGCGCATCCCGTGCAGCGACGGCGGCAGCTGCGGCTCCAGCGTCAGCTGCCCGTCCTCCGCCCACAGCCCCGCCGCGCCAAACACAAACGCCTGCCAAGCCGCGCCCAGCGCCGCCATGTGGACGCCCTCCTCGCCGGTGTTCCCCAGCGTGTTGCGCAAATCGAGGTACACGCTCTTCTCCAGATAATCCTCGGCCTTTTCCCACTTGCCCAGCCGGAGCGCCAGCAGCGCGTGCGCGCCGTAGCTCAGCGTGGAATCGTGCACGGTCAGCGGCTCGTAGGCATCAAACACGGCGCGCTGCTGGTCTGGGGTGAAATCGCGCGGGAACAGCGTCATCAGCAGCACCAAGTCGGCCTGCTTGAGCGCGCGGTACCGCTGCATGCGGTCGAAGCAGACGCTCTTGTAGGACGGCAGCGTGTCGGCCTTCGGCGGCAGGGGCGGCAGGCGCTCCAGCGTCTCATCCTGCAAATAGAGGCCGCGCTTCCCGTCGTACAGCAGGGCGATCTTCTCGGCGACCCGCCGCGTTTCCCGCGCCTCGTTCTCGTCCGGCGCGCCGTACCGGAGCGCCAGACGCAGGTTGTTGCGCGCCATGTAGTTGGTGTAGGTGTTGTTGATCGCCGCGCCGCAGTATTCGTCCGGCCCCTTGACAAAGAAGGAGCTGTACTGGTCCTTGTCCGGCTCGTAGGTGAGGCGGGAGCGCCAGTAGCGCGCGGTTTGGAGCAGCAGCTCGCGCCCTTCCCCGCGCAGCAGGCGCTCGTCGCCGCTGACCTCGCCGTATCGCTGCATCGCGTAGGCCACGTCGGCGGTGATGTGCACCTCGCAAAGGCCGATATCCCAGCTCTCGCATTGCTCCGCGCCGTCGCTGGCGCACATCCACGGATACCGCGCGCCTTCGAGGTTTTGCTTCTTTGCCAGCGCCATCGCGGCGGGCAGCCGATCGATGCGATACAGCAGCAGGTTGCGGGCGGCCTCCGGGCGCGTCCAAAGGTAGAACGGGAGCAGAAAGATATCGGTGTCCCAGAAGGCGTTGCCCTTGTAGCGGCCGTGCGTCAGGCCGCGCGCGCCGATGGATACGCCGCGGTCACGGGCGGCGTTGCTGCAAAGCAGCTGGAAGATGTTGTAGCGCAGCGCGCCCTGCATTTCGGGGTCGTCCGCGTCCAGCTCGATATCGCAGTCGCGCCACAGGGCGTGCCAGCGCTCGGCGCTTTCGCGCCACGGGTCGTCGGCGGTCGGCGCGTCCGCGTCGTTCATCCACACGCGCTTTTCCAGCGTCGCGGTCTCGCCCGCCCGCAGGGACAGGCGCACGGCGGTCACGGCGCAGGTCTCCTCCACGCGGGGGCTCCGCGCGCAGGGAACATCGCAGGTCAGCGTCCAGCGGAAGGCGACCGGGCGATGCTCGGCGATCGTGTGCAGCCGCAGGCAGTCGGCCGACAGCTCGTCCTGCGCCAGCAGAACGACCTGCTCCTTCGCCTGAATGGTCTGATCGTCATGCACGGGCAGATTGGCGACGGCCGCGTCCTCGATGGCCTCCACCACAAACTCGCCGTCCTGCTTGGCGGTCACGCACAAGCGTTGCAGCAGCAGCGTTTCCCGCGCCATCGACGCGGCCCGCTCCATCCGATACGCCGCGCGGTCGCCGTCCCAGCTCTGGGTCAGCACGCCGTCGCGCAGGTTCAGCGATTGCGCGAGCTGACGCGGCGCCTCGCCGACGGGCCGCAGGGTAAGCAGATCGGGCAGCTGCACCATGTCGGTGATGCCGCTCTTGATTTGGCTGAACAGCCCCGCGCAGAATATCGCGTGCTCCTGCGGGTTGACCTTGCGCTCCCACGCGCCGAAGCCACGGACGCCCAGCCGACCGTTGCCGATGCAAAAAATGGTCTCGGAAAAGCTGTCGATCGGGGAAACGCGGCGGATCTCCCAAGGAAGGATCTGGTTCATGCGCCCGTCTCCCTTCTCCATACCGAAATCGAATCCAGCGGGCAGTCGACCGTGATTTCGCACGGGCCGATTTGGCGCTCGCCGGTGAAAAAATCGCTCCAAACGCCCCGCGGCAGATACACGCCGCGCCGCTCGGTGTGCGGCTGTGTGATCGGCGCGACAAGCAGCTCGCGGCCGAGCAGGTACTCGTCGCTGATCGACCAAACGCGCGCGTCGTCCGGGAAGTCCACGCACAGATGCGCCATCATCGGGCGCGCGGCGCGCACACATTCCTGCGCCTCCCGCCAAAGGTAGGGCCGCAGGCTTTCGCGGAGCCGCGCGAAGCGGCAGCCGATCGTGAGCAGGCGCTCGTCGCCGTACTGCTCGGCGAGGTTCCACGGGCTGCGGTCGTTGTTGGCGACGCGCTCGCCGCCGTATTGGCCGCCGCGCGGCTCGGAGTGCCATTGCATCACCGGCGCAAAGCAGCCCATGGCGGTTGCGCGGAGGTACAGCTCCGGCTCCGGCAACGGCCCCGCAAAGCCGCCGATATCAAAGCTCCAGAAGATCAGCCCGCTCAGCCCGGCGGACAGTCCGGCGCAAAGCTGCGCTTGCAGCTCGCCCCACTCGCTCTTCTGGTCGCCCGACCAGTGAATGGGCTGCGTCTGCGCGCCCGCATAGCCCGCGCGGCTGAAGGTCACGCCGTTTACGCCGTGCTCGCGCAGAAACGCCTGATACGCGCCGACGTACTGCGACGGATACAGGTTGTGCGCCGCGCGGCCGCTCATGCCGCTGAACAGGCGCGCGTTCTTCTCAAACAGGAACTCGCCGCCGTCGGTCTTGAAGCCCTCCACGCCCATTGCCAGCAGCGGCTCGCGCTTGGCAAACCACCATCGCACGGCCTCAGGGTTGGTAAAATCGGGCAGAAGGCTGTGGTGGAACCAGTTCTCGGTGATACGATACGGGCTGCCGTCCTCGCTGAGAACCGCGTAGCCGCGCTCGACGGCCTCGCGCTCGTCCTGCCGAAGCTCCTCGCACGGCGCGCCGTCCCACTCGTGCTTGATGACGGGGATCTGCCACAGCAGCAGGTGCAGCCCGCTTTCACGGATGCGCCGCACCAGCGCCGCCGGGTCGCGCCAATGGGACGGATGCCACCGATAGAACGTCTGCTCGTCGCTCCACTGTTCCAGTACCATCACGCTTGCCGGATACTGGTATCGCTTCAGCGCGGCAAGCTGCGCGTCCACCTCGTCGTCGCTGTTCCAGCCGTTGCCGCTGATCCACACGCCAAACGCCCATTCCGGCGGCAGCACGGGCTTGCCCGTCAGGCCGGAATACTGCGCAAGCAGCTCGGCGGGCGTGCCAAACAGCAGGCGCGCGCTCATCAGGCAGGGGCTCTCCGTTTCCTGCTCAAAGGCGCATTCCGCGCCGAAGCGCAGGGCGACCGGCAGCGAGGTTTCCCAGCAGCAGCCCCATCCGGCCTCGGTAAAGAAGAACGGCACAGGCAGGTACGTTTCGCCGCCCTGATGCGTAAATTTCTCGGTAACGCAGCCGTCGGCGGAGCGGCCGTACTGGTCAACGCTGTCAAAGCGTTCGCCGGTGCCCATCACGTGGCGGGCGCTCATTGCGCCCTCCAAGCGGACGCGGCGCACCGTTCCTTGCACGTTGCGCCGCACAACGCAGGCGGTCAGCGTCAGCAGAGGTTCACTTAACCGTTTAAGTTGGCAAATAAAGTCCGCGCCGGTTTCAAGCGTCCTATCCTCCGCGAGTAGCAGGCGGGCGCGGCGCGGCGCGGCGCTCGCACATGCGTCGCTTGCGGGCACGTCGCTTACGGACGCACCGCTTGCAGTCGCGTCACTTGTGGGCGCACTGCTCGAAGATGCACCGCTCGCGCACGCATCGCTTGAAGGCGCACCGCTTGCGCACACACCGCTTGCGGGCACACCGCTTGCGCATGCGGCTTGCTCCAGCCGGAAGGAGCCGTCGCAGGCAAACGTGAGCCGCAGATCGTCGGCCAGCCGCAGCGACAGCCCGTCGGGCGTTTCGTGGGCGGCCTCGCGCGCCGTCAGGCGCTCCTGCGTCAGCACCTCAAAGGAGAAGCGCGGCGTGCGCTCGCCGCCCGCCTCAATCTGGTAGGATACGGCCTGCGGCCTGTCAAAGCTGCCCAGCGAGAACGAAAACCAACGGCGCTCGCCATCAACGCCGGTTTGACGGCCGAAGAGATCGGCCGCGCCGGAGGCCGTCTCCATGCGGAGCGTCGGCGTCGCGTCGCTGCGGTCCAGCCGACAATGGACGGTTACGTCCTCGCCGCAAAGCGGCTGCTCAGGAGAACGGGCAAAGCCGCTGGCCTCAAAGGGCGTCAGGGATTCCCCAAGATGCTTGATCATGCGTTCATCCCCTTCGGCGGCGCGTTCCATTTGGCGACCGAGTCGCGCTCAACCAAATGAATGGGCAAAATGGATTCCTGCTTGCCCTGCTTGCCGCCCAGCGCGTCCAGTATCATCTCGACCGCCGCGCGTCCCTTCCCCGCGATGTCCTGATGGACTGTCGTCAGCGACGGGTCGCTCAGCTGGGCAAGGTTCACATCGTCAAAGCTGACGATGGAAAAATCGTCCGGCACCCTCCGTCCCAAGCGGTGAAGCCCCTTGAGCAGCCCTACGCCCAGAATATCGGCGGCGGCGAAGGCGGCGGTTTCCGCGTCGCCGCGCTCGCGCATCTCATCGGCGACGGCCTGCGCAAAATCGAGGGCGACGTTGCCGAGGTAGAGCTGCTTTTCGTTGAGGGAAAGCCCAGCCTTGTTGAGCGCGTCCATGTAGCCCAAAAAGCGCTTCTGCATAACGCCCTGCTCGCTGATGCTGCCCGCGACAAACGCGATGCGCCGATGTCCCTGCTCAATCAGGTAGCGCGTGGCCATTTCGGCGCCAAAGCGATCGTCGATGCCGATGGTGTGAAAGACGGGATCCTTGACGTAGGTATCAATCAGCACCACGGGCACGGATAGCTGGTGCAGCTCGTCAAGATCGCGGCTGGGATAGGAGCCGACGATGATGATGCCGTCCACGCTGCGGTTGCGCGCGATGTGGATGTAGCCTTGGTTCGGCTCCGTGCCCGATAGCAGCAGGTGATAGCCGCTTTTGCGCGCCGTATATTCCACCGAGGAAAGCAGCTCGCCGTAAAACGGATTGGAGAACATAAACTCCTTGCCGGGCTCGGTTTGCGGGATCACCACGCCGATCAGGTTGGTCTTGCGGCTGGAAAGGCTTCTCGCGTTGAGGTTGGGCACGTAGTTGAGATCGCGTACCGCCTGCTCGATGTGCGCGACGGTTTCGGGGCTGATGGATTGCGAGGCGGTTTTGTTGAGCACGTAGCTGACGGTTGTGGTGGATACGCCCGCGGCCTGTGCCACATCCCGGATGCTTACGCGCTTCATTGCAGTCCCTCGTTTCCCAACGCTTACTTAAGCGTTTCAGTAACCGAAGTATATACCCGCCGTACGCGCCTGTCAAGCGTTCCGGAAAAATATTTCCCCGATCGGCCAACCGCCGCCTTTGCGGCGCGGGGCGCGGCGTACAAAGGCCTGCCCAAGGCGTTGCCCGGAGGGTTGATTAATCTGGAAAGGCATGGTATACTACATTTAGGAAAATCTGGAGCGAAATATCTTGATTGACAAATAAAAGAAAGAGCAAGCAAATGAACGCACGAATGTGGGTGATGGCCAAAACCCAGCCGGAGGACGAAACGCTGTGGCTGCCCCTGACATATCATCTGCGCGATACGCTGGGGGTCATGTCGTACCTTTTGTCGCATTGGGCAAGTCCGTCCATGAAGCGGGCAACGGGATTAAGCGAGGACGAGCTTGTCCGCGTCGCTCGGTTCTTGGCAATGACACACGATTTGGGCAAGTGTACGCCCGTGTTCCAACGCAAGATGCTTGGCGGCTTTCCGGAAATTGAATCCGCCATGGAGCGGGGCGGGCTGTGCGTTCGGCAGACATTTGAGCACGGGGGCCAAACGCCCCACGGCAAGGCCGGCGCGGAGCTTCTCCGGCAGGCCGGCTGCCCGCAATCGGTCACGGTGGTGGTCGGCGCGCATCACGGCAGGCCGGAGGACGCGCTCGCCTATCCCATGGACAGCCTGAAGGACTATCCGCAGAACTACTTTGGCGACGGGCCGGAGGCGCGCGCGGCTTGGCGGAGGGCGCAGGCGGCTGTGATATCGGACGCGCTGGCGGAGGCCGACTTCGGGACGATGGCGGATGTATGCGAGCTCCCGATCCGCGCGCAGATGCTGACGACCGGCTTGCTCATCATGGCGGATTGGATTGCCAGCAACACAAAGTATTTTCCGCTGATCAGCCGTGACGATTCGCCCGACGGCTACGACGAGCGCCGGGTTGATCGAGCCGTGGAAAGGCTGGACCTGCCGGAGCCTTGGCAGGTAGAGGAGCATTGGCGCGCCCCGTCCTTCTTCCGCGATCGCTTTTCCTTTGCGCCCAACGGAATACAGCGGACTGTCGAAGAAACCGCGTCGACGATGCGCGGGCCGGGCGTGATGATTCTGGAGGCGCCCATGGGCGCGGGCAAGACGGAGGCGGCGCTGGCGGCGGCGGAGATCCTGATGAATCGCTTTCATTTGGGAGGAATGGCCTTTTTTCTGCCCTCGCAGGCCACCAGCAACGCGATGTTCACCCGCTTGTCGGCATGGGCTTCGGCTCAGCCGGACGCGGAGCGGCTGACCATCCAGCTGGCCCACGCTATGGCGGACATGAACGACGAGTTTGCCGCGCTATCGGAGGGAGCGGTGCGGGTAGAGGAGGACGCTTCCGCCAAGGACGCGCTGATGGTGCACGCCTTCTTTCGGGGACGCAAAACCAACCTGCTGGCGGAGCTGGTAATCGGCACGGTGGATCAGCTGCTGATGGCGGGGCTGAAGCAGAAGCATGTGATGCTGCGGCACTTGGGGCTATCGGGCAAGGTGGTAATCGTGGACGAGTGCCATGCCTATGACGCGTATATGAACCGCTATTTGGACCGGGCGCTGGGCTGGCTGGGCGCTTACGGCGTGCCGGTGATCCTGCTGTCCGCCACGCTGCCCTGCAAGCGCCGGGAGGAGCTGCTTGCGGCCTATCTCAACAAGCGCAGGCTGAACGACGCGGACGTCGCGTCCAGCGAGGATTATCCGCTGCTGACGTACAGCGACGGCGGCGCGGCGCGGATGCGGCGGATCTCCGCCGAGGGGGCGGAGCGCGCGGTGACCGTACAACGCGTCACGGAGGAGGGCCTCGCGGAGGAGCTCGAAACCGTCCTGAAGGCGGGAGGCTGCGCGGGGATCATCGTCAACACGGTGCGCAGGGTCGTCGAAATGGAAAAAAGGCTGCGGCTGCGCTACCCTCAGGCTGTCATTTTGGTGGATCATTCCCAGTTCCTGATGCCGGATCGGCTGGCCCATGAGCAGGAGATCCTGCGGCGCGTGGGCAAGCGCTCCACCCCGAAGGACCGCGCGGGCGTTGTGGTAATTGGCAGTCAGGTGCTGGAGCAGTCCCTCGATTTGGATTTCGATTTGCTGTGCACCGACCTGTGCCCAATGGATTTGCTGCTGCAGCGCGTGGGCAGGCTGCACCGACATTGTCGGGAGCGCCCGGAGGCCCTGCGGGAGGCGCGGTGCTTGGTGCTTCACGCGGACGCCGCGTCGTTGGAGAGCGGGGCAAAGGCGGTGTACGGCGCGTATCTGCTCATGCGGACCTGCGGTCTGCTGCCGGAGCGGATTCTCTTGCCCAAGGATATTTCCCCCTTGGTGCAGCGCGCCTATGACGAGGCGCGGTGGACGCCGGAGGCGGACGACGCGTACAGCGCGGCCAAGGACGAGTACCTCCTGCGGCAGCAGAAGCGGCGGGCAAAGGCGAAGGCCTTCTGCTTGGAGGCGACGGGACGCGAGGATGCCGAGGATACGCTGATTGATATGATGGCGCAGGCTCCCGGCATGACGGATCCGCAGGCGCAGGCTGCCGTGCGCGATGGCGTTGCGTCCATTGAGGTGCTGGTCGTGCGGCTGGAGGAGGGCGGCTGGGTGACGCTGCTCTCCGGCGAGGGCAAGGGCATGCGCGTGCCCATCGATCGGGAGCCGGACAGGCGGGAGGCTCGCGCGATCTCTCGGCAGCGGCTGAGGCTGCCGGCGCGCTTCTCCATGCCGTGGAACGCGGATCGAACGATCGACGCGTTGCAGGCCGACACGGATGGCTATCTGGCGCAATGGCAGGGTTCGCCCCTGCTTGGGGGGGAGCTGTTCCTTCTGCTGGACGCGGAACGGACGCATGAGCTATGCGGAGTGCGGCTGACCTACGATGAGCGGGTCGGCCTGAGCGTAAAGGAGGATGCGAATGGAAACGGCTGAGTTCAACCTGCTTCGGGAACAGTGGATTCGCGTGATGCGGCCGGATTGCCAAGTGGAGCAATTGTCGCTGCCGGATGTGCTGGTGCGGGCGCGGGAATACCGCGCTTTGGCCGGAGAACTGCCAACGCAGGATGTTGCCGTGCTGCGCTTGCTGCTGGCGGTGCTGCACACGGTGTTTTCTCGCGTGGATGAGGACGGACGGGCCGCGCCGCTGGAAACGGCGGGCGACGCGCGGGAGCGCTGGAGGAGCCTGTGGGCGCTGAAGCAGTTCCCGGAGCGCCCGATCCGTGACTATCTGGCGCGGTGGGAGGATCGCTTTTGGCTGTTTCACCCGGAGAAGCCGTTTTATCAGGTGCTTGCGGCCGAAAAGGGGACGGAGTACGGCGCGGCCAAGCTGAACGGCGAAATGTCGGAAAGCACCCACAAGACGCGGCTTTTCCCCATGCGCAGCGGCGCGGAGAAAAAAGCCTTGGATTACGCGGAGGCCGCCAGATGGCTGGTGGCGATCAACGCCTTTGACGATTCCTCCACGAAGGTTGGCACCGGCACCGGAGCGGGCTGGCCGGGGCGCTTGGGCAATCTTTGCGCGGTCGGCGAGAATTTGTTTGAAACCCTCATGCTGAACCTGACCCTGCTGCAGGACGGCAGGAACGTTTGGGAGGGCGAAAACAACCCGTATTGGGAGCAGCCGATGCGCGTGCTGCTGGACAAAAGGGAAATCGTTCAGCCGGATAACCAAGCGGAGCTGCTCACGCTCCAATCGCGCAGGCTGATTCTGAAACGGGAAAACGGCAAGGTGGTTGGCTACTGCACGGCGGGCGGCGATTACTTTGAGGACGCCATGGCATTTAACGAGCAGCTGACGCTGTGGTACGCGCCGCAGGTAAAAAAAGGCCAAGCGCCTGTGTACATGCCAAGACGGCACGACCCAAGCCGCCAGATGTGGCGGGATTTTGGCTTTCTTGCCAATATGGCCCCGGAGGCGCATAAGCCCGGAGTCGTGCTGTGGATCGGCAGCATGCAGCAGAAGGGCTGTATGGATCGCAAGACCGTGCGCTTCCAATCGGTCGGGGCAAGGTACGATGGCAAGGGCAGCTCTGTGATTGACGTGTTCAGCGACGCGCTGGATTTTCACGCGGATTTGCTTGACGAGCGCGCGGAGGACTGGGTGCGCATGGTGCAGGAGGTAATCAAGAGGTGCGAGGACGCTTCGTCTGTTGTGGGCAGGCTGGCGGACGGGCTGTGCAAAGCGGCCGGCGGCGAGCGTGACAGCGAGGCGCAGTACGCCAAGGAGCAGTATTTCTATCGGCTGGATCTGCCCTTCCGCCAATGGCTGCTGTCGCTTGATCCTGAGGCGGAGGGCGTCGAGCGTGAAACGGCCCGCGCCGACGCGGAGCGCGTCATGAAAAAGACCGCCTATGATATCGCCCGCCAGCTTGGCGCGCAGATGGTCGCGCAAGCCGGGGTCGCGGCCTTTGCGGGCCGAACGCTCATGGAGGGCCCTCCGGGAAAGAAAGAGCCGCGCCGGTACACCTCCCCGGAGGCGTATAACAACTTCCTGTATTGGATCAGACAGTGCTTTGAGATCAAAGCAGTAAAGGAGGCATTGAATGGATGATCGAGCAAAGCTAGTCAGGCAGTATACGGCGTCCCGCCTGGCCGGCTGGAAAACGGAAAAGAAGGAAGGACGGCTGAAGGCGGAGCTGGCCAACCTGCGCAGAGGAGTAGGCCGCGCGCCGGGCGACCTGCCGGAGCTGTGGGGGCTGCTGTTTGCGGGCTTTCCTGAGGAGCTGATGAGCGCAACCGGCCAGCCCACCCCGGAGGAATGGGCGGTATCCACGGCGCTGACGCTGTATGCGCTGCATCAGCAGAGCAGGAGCGTGGGCGAACAATGCATGAACAAAGAGGGAGAGAGCTTGGGCCGCGCCATTGGCCGGCTGGTCAACAGCGAGGACGATCGGGAGCGTATACAGCGGCGGTTCAACGCCTTTGCAACCTCGGAGAATATGGGCGAGTGCGCGCATCATCTGCGCGGGCTGGTGCAGCTGCTTCGCGCCCAAGAGATTCCGCTGGATTATCCCGCGCTGGCCGCGGACCTGCTGCAATTCCAGCGTCCCGGCGGCGCGCAAAAGGCGCGGCTCCGCTGGGGACAGGATTTCTACCGTTACGGCAAAGAAACCGAAGAAGGAAAGGATGATCCCAATGCGTAATGAGAATAAGCTCTATCTGGACTTCCATGTGCTGCAAACCGTACCGCCCAGCTGCGTCAACCGCGATGATACCGGCAGCCCCAAAACGGCGGCCTACGGCGGCGTTACCCGCGCCCGCGTGTCCAGCCAAGCGTGGAAGCACGCCATGCGCGTGATGTTCCGGGAGGAATTTCCGGCGGAGGAGATCGGCACCCGTACAAAGTGGGTGGTGGGCATGATCGCCGAGGAAATCGCCAAGCTGGCGCCGGATGCGAAGGCGGAGGATTTGGCGATAAAGGTGCTGACGGCTGCCGGCGTGAAGGTGAAGGATAACAAGGGAAAGGCGGAAACCGGCGCTCTGTTTTTCATCAGCAGGGGGCAGATCGAGGCGCTGGCGCGGCTGGCGGCGGCGCATCCGGACGGCAAGTTTGACAAGACGGAAAGCCAGTCGGCGCTGACGTGCTCGCCGGCCGTGGACATCGCGCTCTTTGGCCGCATGGTGGCGGATGACCCAATCCTGAATGTTGACGCGGCCTCGCAGGTGGCGCATGCGATCTCCACGCATGCCGTGCATAACGAGTTTGATTTCTTTACGGCCGTGGACGACTGCGCCCCGGAGGATAACGCGGGCGCGGGACATCTGGGTACGGTGGAGTACAACTCAGCCACACTGTACCGCTATGCCACCGTGGATGTGACGGAGCTGGCGCGCATGCTGAAAAACGATGCGCCCCGCGCCGTGCGCGGCTTTGCGGACGCGTTTATTCGCAGCATGCCTACGGGAAAGCAGAACACATTTGCAAACCGCACGCTGCCCGACGCGGTGGTTGTGACGCTGCGCCGGGATCAGCCTGTCAACATGGCCGGGGCCTTTGAAAAGCCGGTGTACGCCGGGCAGGAGGGCTATGTGGAGGCCTCGGAGCAGGCGCTGATCCGTTACGCGCAGGGCCTGTATGCCAGCTTTGTGGCCGCGCCCGAATTATCGCTGGGCGTAGGGGAAGCGATGAAGCCCTTGGCGCAGACCATGCCGCTTCCCCAGCTGCTGGACACGCTGGAGCAATGGGTGGAGGACAAGCTGCCCTGTTGCGAGGTGGCCCAATGAGCACCCTGCTGCTGCTGCTGACGGCGCCTCTGCAAGCATGGGGTCTGGCCTCCAAGTTTGACGTGCGCCGAACCGCGCGCGAACCGACCAAGAGCGGCGTTATCGGCTTGGCGGCCGCGGCCATGGGAATCCGGCGCGATAATGAAGCGGCGCTGGCCCGGCTGTCCGCCCTGCGCTTTGGCGTGCGCGTGGACCGGGAGGGCGTCGTGGAGCGAGACTATCACACCGCCAGAACGGCGAGTGGCGTATCCTACGTAACCCAGCGCTACTATCTGGCGGACGCGGTGTTTGTCGCGGGCTTGGAAAGCGAGGAGGAGGCGCTGCTTTCGGAGCTGGCGGAGGCGCTGGAGCATCCTGCGTTCCCTTTGTATTTGGGGCGCAGGGCCTGCCCGCCGAGCGGGAGAGTGTGCCTTGGCGTTGTATCGGCAGAGCTGGAGGACGCCCTGCGGACGGCTCCCCTTCAGGCACGGAGGAAAGCGGGCGACCCGCTGCGCATCGTAACCGAGTCGCGGCTTGGCACGGTGGGGAGCGTGGTGCGGGACGTGCCGCTCTCCTTCAACCCGGAAAGGCGGCAATACGCCTTTCGCCGAGTGGTGGAAACGAGCTTCCGCCCGGACATGGGCGAGTCGGCCCATGACCCCATGGCAGAATTGGAGTGAAGCATATGTTCTTATCAAGATTGCCGCTGGACGTCACGCGTCGGGACACATTGCTGGCGCTTGCGTCGCCCAGCATGTTTCATGGCGCGGTGGAGGCCGCGTTTTCGGGCGAACGGCAGCGGAGGCTGTGGCGGCTGGATCAGCTGGACGGGCAGTATTACCTGCTGCTGCTAAGCGCGGAGAAGCCCAACCTGGCGCAGGCGGCCGCGCAGTTTGCGCCTGAGGGGGAAACGGGACAGACGAAGGACTACGCGCCCTTGCTGGAACGGGTGCAAAACGGCTCGAAATGGCGCTTCCGCCTGTGCGCGAACCCCACCTACAGCGTGCCGGGCGAGCCGGGAACGCGAGGCCGCGTGTGCGCGCACAGCACGACGGCGCATCAGCGGGCGTGGCTGCTCCGCCAAAGCGAGCAGCACGGCTTTGCGCTGGAGGAAAGCGAGTTTGATGTGACCCGAAGCCAGTGGTATCATTTCAGCAAGGGGGTCAAGGGGAGCAAAATCAGCCTGCTGGCGGTGACCTACGAAGGCGTGCTGACGGTGAGCGACGCGGAGGCCTTCCGCGCGGTGCTGACGGAGGGAATCGGGCGGGAAAAGGCGTATGGCGTCGGCTTAATGACGATCGTGCGAACGGAGACGTAAGCCCATGGAACAGATACCGGGCGCAATCAGGCCGGAACTGCAAGCGCTGCCGCAGATACGGGACCGAATGACATTCCTTTATCTGGAGCGCTGCACATTGAACCGCCAGAACAGCGCGATCACCGTAAGCGACGAGCGCGGCTGCGTCCATGTGCCGGCGGCGTCGATCAGCGTGCTCATGCTCGGTCCGGGCACGCGAGTGACCCACCGCGCCATGGAGCTGATCGGCGACGCCGGCGTCAGCGTGCTGTGGGTAGGGGAGCAGGGCGTGCGCTACTATGCAGGGGGCCGGGCGCTGACCCATCGTTCGGGGCTGCTGCTAAGACAGGCGGAGTTGGTATGCAATACGCGGTCACACTTAGACGTTGTGCGGCGGATGTACCAGATGCGCTTTCCGGACGAGGAGATATCCCGCCTGACCATGCAGCAGCTTCGGGGGCGGGAAGGCGCGCGGATACGGGCGGTATATCGCAGGGAATCCAAGCGTTGGGGGGTGCCTTGGAACGGCCGGGACTATGATCCGTCGAGCTTTGCCTCCGGGGATCGGGTGAATCAGGCCCTTTCGGCGGGCCACGCTTGCCTGTACGGGGTTGCGCATGCGGTCATTGCGGCGCTGGGCTGCTCGCCGGGGTTGGGCTTTGTCCATGTGGGACACGAGTGCTCCTTTGTTTACGATGTGGCAGATCTATACAAAGCGGAAATCACCATTCCGCTGGCGTTCGAGGTGGCGGCGGGGGAGGAGGACCCGTCCGCTTCGATGCGCCGCCGAACGAGGGACATCATGGCGAAGAGCCGTCTGCTGGAGCGCATGGTGCGCGATATTCGCGCGCTGCTGCTCACGCAGACGGAATTGGAGGCGGAGGACGATGCCCTGTACCTATGGGACGATCATCAGGGCACGGTGGACAGCGGGCGCGCCTATCTGCCGGACGAGGAGGAGGATCCATGCTCGTCGTGACTCTGACGGATTGTCCGCCCAAGCTGAGGGGGGATTTATCGAAGTGGCTGATTGAAATCAACACGGGCGTTTATGTGGGGCGAGTCAGCGCGCGGGTTCGGATGGAGCTATGGAAGCGCATCCGCGAGAACCTTCCCCACGGCCGCGCCACGATGGTGTATTCCGCCGCCAACGAGCAGCGCATGGCCTTTCTTGTGCACAACACCACGTGGGAGCCAACCGACTATGACGGCCTGACCCTGATGCGCCGCCCTCTGTCAAGGCGCGAGCCGACAGCCTCCGAGACAAACGGGCAAAAAAGCAAAGCCACCGTGAACGAGCAGCTACGGGGGATACAGGCAGCCCATGCCAGAAAGGAAGCCCAGCTTGGGTACGTTGCAATCGATTTGGAAACAACGGGCTTGGACAGCGAGACGGACGATTTGATGGAGCTGGCGGCGGTAAGGGTTATCGATCATCAGCCCGCGGAGAAGCTGTGCGTGCTGATCAAGCCGGAGCGTGCCGTGCCCGAACAAATCATCAGGCTCACCGGCATCACGCCGCAGATGCTGGCTGCGGAGGGCATCGCGCTGGAGGACGCCATGGCGCGGTTCTGGGCGTTTGTGGGTGCAAGCCCGATGGTGAGCCACAACTCCGGCTTTGACCGTCTGTTTCTTGAGGCTGCCTGCAAGCGTACATCAACGCCCTTTCCGCGCAACCGATATGTGGACACGCTGCGCCTTGCGCGCCGTTATTTGGAGGATGTGCGGGATTACAAGCTGGCCACGGTTGCGGCGTATTTCGGCATCAGCGTACCAGAGGAGCACCGTGCGCTGGCCGACTGCCTGACCACCTATCAAGTTTATGAGAAACTGAATGAAATCTAATGCCGCTCGAATCGCAAATGCTTGGGTTATGGGATCTTGCCTAGTCTTTTCCCCGCGTGCGCGGGGGTGATCCCTTATCGTTGACGTTTGCAAATGCGAGCCGGATCTTTTCCCCGCGTGCGCGGGGGTGATCCTTGGAAGTCCATTTTTTAATATTGTCGATCCGTCTTTTCCCCGCGTGCGCGGGGGTGATCCCTTGCAAGACGCTTCTGGGGAGGCCGGCGCGGCCTTTTCCCCGCGTGCGCGGGGGTGATCCTCCAGCAGCGCGGCAGCTGCGGCATAGTCTGATCTTTTCCCCGCGTGCGCGGGGGTGATCCCTGGCCGACAAACGCGCCACGCTGGAAGCGCAACTTTTCCCCGCGTGCGCGGGGGTGATCCTGTCCACGGGATCCTCCCCGGCATCCAGCCTGCCTTTTCCCCGCGTGCGCGGGGGTGATCCCCGCTTTACGTGCGCTTGCACGGCTGCTGTACACTTTTCCCCGCGTGCGCGGGGGTGATCCCCAAACACAAACTGCACACGATTAGATGTTTTTCTTTTCCCCGCGTGCGCGGGGGTGATCCTAATAATTGGAGGATATGTACATGCAAGCCCAACTTTTCCCCGCGTGCGCGGGGGTGATCCTCCTATTCGGATCAAGAAACATTTTCAGATACCCTTTTCCCCGCGTGCGCGGGGGTGATCCCTATTAAACAATGTGGATAAGTTTATGTTGATACTTTTCCCCGCGTGCGCGGGGGTGATCCTTGCTATTCTATAGGAGGTAATTTTTATGAAAACTTTTCCCCGCGTGCGCGGGGGTGATCCCAAATCATAAAAAACAAATTGATCACGCGAACGCTTTTCCCCGCGTGCGCGGGGGTGATCCCATGCAGAACAAGATGGAAGAAGCCAAAATGACCTTTTCCCCGCGTGCGCGGGGGTGATCCCTATTTATGCTACTAATGCAAAAGTTTCGCTTGCTTTTCCCCGCGTGCGCGGGGGTGATCCTGGATACACCAAACAGGATATGGAGGTATTTCACTTTTCCCCGCGTGCGCGGGGGTGATCCCAAATAGTTTGCAACATATCCTTTCGTTTTGACCTTTTCCCCGCGTGCGCGGGGGTGATCCCCGCAAAATCCATCGTGATACGCACATACGACGCTTTTCCCCGCGTGCGCGGGGGTGATCCTAGACAGGCTGAACGATATGGGGATTAAAGCAGCTTTTCCCCGCGTGCGCGGGGGTGATCCCGATGAACGGGTAACAATTAGAGCAAACAGCGACTTTTCCCCGCGTGCGCGGGGGTGATCCCAAACGAACCTAACCCCATTGTAGGCGTGGGAACTTTTCCCCGCGTGCGCGGGGGTGATCCTCAACGCAAAGCAAGCGTATCTTGCCGGAGAAACTTTTCCCCGCGTGCGCGGGGGTGATCCCGTTGATGCTTTCCGCGAAGTCGCCCGTTTATCCTTTTCCCCGCGTGCGCGGGGGTGATCCCCCCGACGAAAAAACAACGGAAAAAATCAGTGTCTTTTCCCCGCGTGCGCGGGGGTGATCCTGCCCTTGTGCAGGGCAGGGCGAAGATAGCCCTCTTTTCCCCGCGTGCGCGGGGGTGATCCCTAATGAAGCGTTAGAAGCCTATAAAATGGCATCTTTTCCCCGCGTGCGCGGGGGTGATCCGGTTGTTGCGTGCAAAGATTCTGGACGTGGAGCCTTTTCCCCGCGTGCGCGGGGGTGATCCCAAAGAGGGGGTAGTTTACAAATACGGGAACACCTTTTCCCCGCGTGCGCGGGGGTGATCCCCGCGCCGACAAAAGATCATATTCGTTATTAATCTTTTCCCCGCGTGCGCGGGGGTGATCCCTTGACTTTGAACGGTTTTTGAAAGAACTTTATCTTTTCCCCGCGTGCGCGGGGGTGATCCCAGAACGCACAGCACGAAGCACAGCGCAAAGAACTTTTCCCCGCGTGCGCGGGGGTGATCCTCGGTGACAACTGGAACGCCATAAAGCAAGGAGCTTTTCCCCGCGTGCGCGGGGGTGATCCCAACAACGGATATACCGAAGCTCTCACTATTGACTTTTCCCCGCGTGCGCGGGGGTGATCCCAGTGTGGTAGCGTCACACCACAGACAAAGACCCTTTTCCCCGCGTGCGCGGGGGTGATCCTGCGATTGTACGGTTCTGCTGTTCTGACGAACTCTTTTCCCCGCGTGCGCGGGGGTGATCCCTACGGAGAGACCGTTGTTCGTAGCGTCAGCGTCTTTTCCCCGCGTGCGCGGGGGTGATCCCCACTCTTGACGAAAGAGCGAATAATGTATTGGCTTTTCCCCGCGTGCGCGGGGGTGATCCCGAGTGGCTGGCGGAGTGGATCGGGAACAACGACTTTTCCCCGCGTGCGCGGGGGTGATCCTCGCTTGCGCATAGGGTTCCCTCCCTCAGTAGCCTTTTCCCCGCGTGCGCGGGGGTGATCCCGAGTACGGAAAGACAAACCAGCCCGCACGGCCCTTTTCCCCGCGTGCGCGGGGGTGATCCCATGGCAAAGGTCAATGCAAGCGTCAAGGCTTTCTTTTCCCCGCGTGCGCGGGGGTGATCC
>CAYOYK010000027.1:0-30078 GCA_964408185.1 uncultured Oscillospiraceae bacterium
CGGCGCGACGTTTGATACCTGCCTGCGCTTCCTCAACGAGGACCCTTGGGAGCGCCTGCGCATCCTGCGCAAGGGACTGCCCAACACCAAGCTGCAAATGCTCCTGCGCGGCCAGAACATTCTGGGCTACAAGCATTACGCGGATGACGTGGTTGATTTCTTCGTCAAAAAGACCATCGAGAACGGCTGCGATATCATCCGTTGCTTTGACGCGCTCAACGACCTGCGTAACATGGAGACTGCGGTAAAGGCCACCAAGAAGTACCACGGCACCGCCGAGGTCGCCATGAGCTATACCATCTCGCCCATCCACACGGAGGACTACTTCGTCAAGCTGGCGGGGCAAATTGCCGAGATGGGCGCGGATCTGATCTGCATCAAGGACATGGCGAATCTGCTCCTGCCCTACGAGGCGTACAATCTGGTCAAGCGCCTCAAGGCCGAAACGGCTCTGCCCGTTGTGGTGCACACGCACGATACCACGGGCACCGGCGCGATGACGCTGCTCAAGGCCATCGAGGCTGGCGCGGATGTGGTGGATACGGCCCTGTCTCCGCTTGGCAGCGGCACCTCTCAGCCCGCGACCGAATCGCTGGTGGCAACGCTTCAGGGCACCGAGTACGATACCGGCCTCGACCTCAAGCTGCTGGCCGAGCTGGCGACGTACTTCCGCGGCGTGGCGAGCGAGCTGACCAAGGAGGGCTGGCGCGATCCGGGCCGCGTGCTTGGCACCGACGCCAACACGCTGCTCTATCAGGTGCCCGGCGGAATGCTGAGCAACCTGATCGGCCAGCTGAAGCAGGCCAACGCCATGGACAAGTACTACGAGGTGCTGGCCGAGGTCCCGCGCGTGCGCGCAGACTTTGGCTATCCGCCGCTGGTCACCCCGACCAGTCAGATCGTCGGCACGCAGGCCGTGATGAACGTCCTTGCCGGCGAGCGCTATAAGATGAGCTCCAAGGAGTCCAAGGGCCTGCTGCGTGGCGAGTACGGCCGTCTGCCCGGACAGGTCAACGAGGAAGTGCGCAAGAAGGTCATCGGCGACGAGCCGGTCATCACGCATCGCCCCGCCGACGATATCCCGCCTGAGCTCGAAAAGTACCGCGAGGAGATCCGCGAGTACTATCAGCAGGAGGAGGACGTGCTCAGCTACGCGCTCTTCCCGCAGGTGGCCATCAAGTTCTTCCAGTATCGTCAGGCGAAGCAGCTGGGCGTGGACAGCACCATGCTCGACGCTGAGAAGAAGATCATGCCCGTGTAACGCGGCGGATTCCATACAAGCTGGCGGGCGCAATGCCCGCCAGCTTGCCGTTTTGCGCGGCGTGAGAACGCGCCCCATCTTATTTAACAGCGGAAGAAGGACGATCGCATGGATACACAGACCTATCTGGTTGAACAGCTGAAACAAATGACCGCGATTCCCAGCCCCACCGGCATGACCCGCAAAGCGACCGATTACCTGCTTGGCGAGCTGACCCGCCTCGGCTTTGCGCCGGAGCGCACGCCCAAGGGCACGGTGCTCTGCTGCCTTGGCGGGCAGGGGCACCCGCTGGTGATGACCGCGCATGTGGATACGCTGGGCGCGGTGGTGCGGTCGATCAAGCCCAACGGCTGCCTGCGATATTCCCGCATCGGGGGATACAGCGATAACGCCATTGAGAACGAGAATGTCACCATCCACACCCGCGCGGGCAAGACCTACTCCGGCACGGTGCAGAGCATCCACGCAAGCCGCCATGTGTGGGGCGACAAAACCGATGAGAAGCGCAGCGACGAGACGCTGGAGATCGTCGTGGATGAGGAAACGTGGAGCAAGGACGATACCGAGAAGCTGGGCATCGCGCCGGGTGATTTTGTGTCCTTTGATCCGCGCACCGTTGTGACCGAGAGCGGCTTCATCAAGAGCCGTCACTTGGATGATAAGGCCTCCAGCGCGGTTCTGCTGGCGCTCGCGCGGGAGATCGCCGAGGGCAGAGTGAAGCCGGGCCGCCAAGTCACGGTCTGCTTTACCGTGTATGAGGAGATTGGCCACGGCGCGTCCCCGCTGTACAAGCTGCCCATCGACGATCTGCTGGCTGTGGATATGGGCTGCGTCGGCGACGACCTGACCTGCCGTGAGAACATGCTGTCCATCTGCGCCAAGGACAGCGCGGGCCCCTATGACTTTGATTTTACCAACGAGCTGATCGCGCTGGCAAAGCGCCTTGAGCTGCCGTACGCCGTCGATATCTATCCGGGCTACGCGTCCGATACCAACGCGGCGCTCCACGCGGGGCTGGAGGCCCGTTTCGCGTGCAGCGGGCAGGGTGTGTTCGCCTCGCACGGCTACGAGCGCACGCACGTCAAAGGGCTGATGGCGACGCTCACGCTGGTCACGGCGCTTGCACAAAGCAAATGACGACGATTTGCGGCGGCAGCGCGCAGAAATGGGCCTGTCAACGCTGAAAAAGCTCGTACGGGAAATCCCGCGCGGGTACGGACTGGACCCCATGAGGGGTTTGGGGAGCCGCGCTCCCCAAATGGATTCCGCCTTCAGCGACATGTGCGGTGAAGGCGGCGGCGTTGCGAAGCAACGCTTCCCTACGCTTTTCACCGGCCGCGTTCTGTGAGGGAGGCTTTCCGCCGACCGAACAGGTTGCAGGTGAAAAGTGCAAGCCTCAAAAAGTGGCATAGCCACTTTTTTGATACGCAAAGCCCGCACGGGATCTCCCGTGCGGGCTTTTTGGGCGCATGTGCGTAGATTAGATTTCCGGGATGTCCAGCTTGATCTCGTGGCCGACCTTCGCGCTTTCCACCACGCCGTCGATAATGGCTTGGTTGTAGAGGATCTGGCTGGTGGGCACGGGAGCCGTTCCGCCGGTGCGCACCGCGTCCAAGAAGGAGCGGATTTTGAGGAAGAACAAGCCCTCCTCCGCCTCCGGCAGAATGGGGAAGCTCGTCTGCACCTGCTCGCCCGCCACATCGTGGTACAGCGTCAGCGGGCCGCCGACGCTGCCGTTCCAGCACTCGGTGGAGGGAATGCGCAGCGCGCCCTCGGTGCCGAGGATCACGGTGTCGCCCGGCGTGTCAAGGTGCATCGCCCAAGAAATGCGGAAGTCGAGAATCGTGTCGCCGTCCAAACGGATGAACGCCGCGCCAAAATCGTCCACGTTAAAGCGCTTTGCGTCTTTTTCGCCCATGATGGCGGGGTTGGTGCCAAAGAAGCTGCTGGTGTAGCCCGTCACCGTGAGCGGCTTGGGGTAGCCGATGGCGTTGAGCACCATGTCCAGCGAGTAGCAGCCGATATCGCCCAGCGCGCCGATGCCGGCGGTCTTTTGCTCGATAAACGTGCTGCCGGGGATGCCGCGACGGCGGCCGCCGCCGGTCTGGATGTAGTAGATGTGGCCCAGCACGCCGGAATCCACGATCTTTTTGATCATTTTCATGTTGGGGTCCATGCGCGGCTGGAAGCCGATGGAGAGCAGCTTGCCGCTCTTCTTCTCGGCGCGGCACATCGCAACGGCTTCGTCGAGGGTGACGCACATGGGCTTCTCGCACAGAACGGGGTATCCGGCCTCAAGGGCGGCAATGGTGCACTCGGCGTGCGTCCGGTTGTAGGTGCAAACATCAACCGCGTCAAGGTTCTTCTCGTGGGCGAGCAGCTCCTTGTGATCGTGGTAGAAGCGAACGCCCTCCACTCCGTAGTGCTTCATAAAGCGCTCGGCCTTGCCGTCGATCAGATCGGCGGCCGCAACCACCTTCACATCCGGCATTTGCAGAATGGCTTCGATGTGGGACTCGGCAATCCAGCCCGTGCCGATGATGGCAATGTTGAGCACCTTGCTGCGGTCAATATCCTCTTCCTGATACAGGGTGGGCTTGAACGCGTTCAAAACAGCATCGTTCATGTGGAAACCTCCTTATCCTTTCAGACCGATCTTCTTTAGTGTGTCAATGCTCATTTGAGCGGCCTCCAGCGGCGTGCGCTCCACGGACTCGTCCTGCTCGACGATAAACCACTTGGCACCGGCCGCGATGCCAGCCTCCGCCACGGCGGGCGCGTCTTGGCTGCCATGGCCGAACGGCGTAAAGCGGAAGGGAATATCGCCGTCCTGCGCGGGCGAGTCGATGCCGATCAGCGCATAGGGCGGCCGATCGCTCTTTTGCCCCACGTAGTCCTTCAGGTGGACGACGGGCACGCGTCCCGTGTACTTTTTGATGTACTCGCAGGGGTTCAGTCCGGCGTATTTGATCCAGCACACGTCGGGCTCCACATTGAGCAAATCGGCCGGGATGGCGTCATAGATGAAATCTAGCCCATACTCGCCGCTTACGGTCACAAACTCGAAGTCGTGGTTGTGGTACAGCAGGGTAATGCCCGCGGCCTTGCACTTTTGGCCGAAGCAGTAGATGGTGCGGAGCACGGAGGCAAACTTGGGCGTGCCGGGGCGAGTTTCGTCGTCCAGATAGGGAACGGCGATGTACTCGCAGCCGATTTCTTTGTACGTGGCGATTACGCCGTCCATATCGGCCTGAATGGCGGCCAGCGGAACGTGCGCGGAGACGGCCTTGAGGTTGTGCTTTTGCAGCTTGGCCTTGATCTCGGCGGCGGTCAGGCCGTACAGTCCGGCAAATTCCACGCCGTCATAGCCCATTTGGCTCAGCGCGGACAGCACGCCGTCCAAGTCCTTCTCGGCCTCCGCGCGGGCGGAATAGAGCTGATATCCAATAGGACGATGTTCCATGTTCATTCCTCCTTTAATCAAGGTATCCCTATAGATGATATTTTACCCGAAGTGTGTTACAATGGTCGTGCCAAATTCGGACTGGCTTGTGACAAAATCAGCTACGTTGGCGGGCGGAGGTTGGGCCATGCAGGACTATTACGAGCGGTTTCGGGACGGCATGCGGCAGGCCACCGCGTGGTTCTCCGACGATGACGCTTGCCTTGCCCATTTCCACGGCAGCATAGAGATCGCCTATGTGCTGGAGGGCTCTGTGCGCGTGGCGCAGAACCGCAGCGAGTGGACGGCGGGGCCGGGGGATATGATTGTCAATTCCTGCTACGTTTTGCACGGCTATCAAACGCCCGTGCATTCCCGCGTGATCGTGAGCATCATCCCGCTGGAGGTCGCCCCGTCGTTCCGCAAGCTGGCCGCCGGGCATCGTTTTGCCGCGAATCGCTTCCACGATACGGGCGAGTTCCGCACCCTGCTCACCATGATGGTCGGGCTGGCCGAACGCGAGGAGGACGAGGCGCTCAATGCGATCGCCTGCGCCGTTTTGCACATGCTCAGCCGCCGCGTCGGCTTGACCGAGATCGACGAGAAGGACAACGCGGGTGTGATCCGCGAGATATTGGGGTACATCCAAAACCACTACACCGACGAGCTGTCCGTGCAGATGCTGGCCAAGCAGTTCGGGTACAGCGAGAGTCGGTTTTCCCACCTGTTTTCCGAGCGCGTGGGATGCTCGCTGCCCAAGTATGTCAACGGCCTGCGCTGTCGCCGCGCGCGCGCGCTGCTGCAGGTGGACGACGCGTCGATTGTGGATATCGCCTTTCAGGCGGGCTTTTCCAGCGTGCGCTCCTTCTACCGGGCCTATGCGAGGGAGTTTGGCGTAGCGCCCAGCCAAGATCGCATCGCGGACGGCCGCGCCGCCCGCTGACCATTGCTAGGAGGATGTTGCCATGCCATGGACCGGCTACTGTAAGAAATGTGGTGCGGAAACGCCCGTCGCCGATACCTGCGCACACTGCGGCGCAAAGCTGACCAAATCAGCCCAGCGGTTTTCGACGTATGCGGTGCGCACGCCTGTGAAAGACTGGTTTTGCTGGAACAGCGCGCTGCGCGTTACGCTGCCCGTGTACGCGCTGGTTGTGGCCGTTTTTTTGCTGCTGGAGGCTTGCACGCATGGGATCACCGGCATACGGGCGCTGCTGGCGGGGTCGTTCCCATCGCTGATGCTTGCGTTGCTGGCCGGGCTGACGCTGCTGATTTTTCTGGCACTGCTGGCGCAGGGGCAGGAGGTCGTTAAAACCGTGCTGGATAAAGACGGCGCGCGGCAATGGTGCTATGTGCGGCGGCCGAGCTGGCTCAGGCTGACGGCGCGCCTCGCGGGCAAGGATACGCTGGCCGCGCTGCGGGAGCAGGCGGACGCGCTGGATGGATATTCCGCCGTGCGGCAGCGCGGGCTGCTGTGGACGGATTGCAGGCGCGTGCGCGAGTGGCCGGAGGAACGCGTGCTGCTGCTGTATCGGCCCAGAGGGTGGACATGCCTTTCCGTTCGCCTGTCCGCCGACGAATACGGCGAGGCGCTGGCCTATATGCAGAAAAAGTGCCACATCAAGGCCGCGCCCAAGCGCCCTGCCAAGCGGCGGGCGAACGGCGGCAGATAGCGCTGCGCGGCACAGCTGCAGGGCTGCGCGCCGCGGGATTGCGTGCCGCAGAGCTGCGTGCCACGGGGATTGTGTGCCGCAGGACTGCGCGCTGCGGAGATAACGTGTCGCGGGAAATACATCCCGCAGGGATAGCATGCGAGGGACTACACGCTGCGGGATTGAGCCCCGCTGGAATTGCACGCCCTAAGGGGCGTACCGCAACGTTGTACTGTCGGCTCGCGCTGGCGTGCCACGGCCGCACGGGGAGCCGCGCCGCAGAAAACAGCTCTTGACAGCGCGCTGCGATTTGAGTATGATAAACCAATGTGAAAACGTTTGCACAAGGAGGCTTCCTCATGGAAAACATTCATCCGTGGAAAGTGCGTCAAATCGGTCTGGATCAGGAGCAAAACCGCCTGTGGGAAAGCCTGACCTCTATTGGCAACGGCTATATGGGCATGCGCGGAAACTTTGACGAGGATTACAGCGGGGATACGCATTTGGGCACCTACATCGGCGGCGTGTGGTTCCCGGATAAGACGCGCGTTGGCTGGTGGAAGAACGGCTACCCGCAGTACTTTGGCAAGGCCATCAACTGTGTGCGCATGAACGGCGTGCACGCGGCCATCGACGGCGAGCCGCTCGATCTGGCTACGGCGGACGTGGCGGATTTCGAGCGCGAGGTTGATATGCAGACCGGGGTGTTCAGCCGTCGCTTCTCCGTGCGCACCGCCAAGGGAACGGTGCGCGTGCAGGCCGACCGGTTTGTCAGCCTTGCGCAGAAGGAGCTTATGTGCGTCCGCTACGCCGTTACGCCGGATTATGAGGCGGATGTCGAGCTTGCGCCCTATTTGGACGCGAACGTCAAAAACCTTGACAGCAACTACGACGAGACCTTCTGGGTCATGCTGGAGGAGGAGGAAACCGAGGACGCCCTCGCCCTGCTGACCAAAACGAAGGAGAATCCCTTCGGCACGCCGCGCTTCACGGTATCCGCCGCCATGAGCTGCTGGGCGGACGGGCTGGACATGCAGGCGCGGGAGATCCGCTCCGGCTATGTGCAAACCACCTACTCCGGCACGGTGCCCGCCGGGGAGACCGTCACGCTGGAAAAATACGCGCTCTGCTTCACCAGCCGCGACGCGGAGGAAAAGCTGCTCAACACGCTGTCCCTCAAGGCGGCGGCTCACGCGCGCGAGGTCGGCTATCAGGAGCACCTGCAAGCGCACGCGGCCGCGTGGAAGGCTCGCTGGGAGACCTGCGATGTGACCATCGACGGCGACGATTCCGCGCAGCAGGGCATTCGCTTCAATCTGTTCCATCTGCTGGGCACCTATTCCGGCGAGGACGCGCGCCTGAATATCGGCCCCAAGGGCTTTACGGGCGAGAAATACGGCGGCGCGACCTATTGGGACACCGAGGCCTACTGCCTGCCCGTGTACATGGCGGTCGCCGGACAGGATGTCGCCAGACAGCTCCTGCTCTACCGCTATTTGCAGCTGGACGGCGCGTATGAAAACGCGCGTCAGCAGGGCCTGAAGGGCGCGCTGTACCCGATGGTGACGTTCACGGGCGTTGAGTGCCACAACGAGTGGGAGATCACCTTTGAGGAAATCCACCGCAACGGCGCGATGAGCCACGCCATCTATGACTACGTTACCTACACGGGCGACGAGGCCTATCAGTACGCCGAGGGCTTCGACGTGCTGTGCGGCGTTGCGCGCTTTTACACCGACCGCGTGCACTTCAGCCAGCGCAGGGGCAAGTATATGATCCATGGCGTGACAGGCCCCAACGAGTATGAAAACAACGTCAACAACAACTGGTACACCAATCGGCTGGCGGCGTGGAGCATCGCGTACTTCTGCGACGTGGCGGACAGGGCGCCCGCGCTTCGCCGCGACGAGCTTGGCGTGACGGCGAACGAGCTGGCCCATATGCGCGATGTATGCGACCGCATGTACTACCCGGAGGACAAGGAGTTGGGCGTGTTTGTGCAGCACGATACCTTCTTGGATAAGGACCTGCGGCCCGCCGAGGCTATCCCGCCGGAGGAGCGGCCGATCAACCAGCACTGGTCGTGGGATCATATCCTGCGCTCGTGCTATATCAAGCAGGCCGACGTGCTGCAAGGGCTGTACTTCCTCAACCATCTGTACGATACCGAGACTGTGCGCCGCAACTTTGATTTTTACGAGCCGATGACCGTGCACGAGAGCAGCCTGTCGCCCTGCGTACACAGCATATTGGCCGCGCAGCTTGGGTACCGCGAGAAGGCGGTGGAGATGTACCAGCGCACCGCCCGCCTCGACTTGGATAACATCAACCACGATACCATCGACGGCCTGCACATCACCAGCATGGCCGGAAGCTGGCTCTCCATGGCCAAGGGCTTCGCGGGTATGCGCACGACCGACGGGCTTGCGCTGTCGCCGTTCCTGCCGGACGTGTGGAAGGGCTATGCGTTCCGCTTTGATTATCGGGGCCGCACCATCCGCGTGGAGGTGGAAACCGGGGTGGCGCGCGTGCGTTTGCTCTCCGGCGAGCCGCTGGATATCACCCTCTGCGGCGAGTCCGCTCACCTGACCGATCTTGTAGAGCGCCAAATCTGATCTCCTTCCGCACAAGCCGTCGCCTCCCGCATAAGATGCTGCATCAGCATTGTCGGGAGGCGATTTTGATGCGGGTCACGATCATCGGCGGAGACGAGCGCGCCATGTGGCTGCACAGGCTGTTGATCGAGCGCGGGGAGAGCGCTCGCTTGATCTGCCGACAGGAAAATGATCCTGCCGCGCTGCAAGGGGCGGACGTGGTTGTGCTGCCTTACCCTTACGCGGTCAGGGACGGCCAGATCCCGTGCCTGTGCGGGCAGGGAATCGACGCGGCCGAGCTCCTGCGCGCCATACCGACCTCGGCGCTGCTGATCGCGGGCGACGGCGCGGAGCCATACTTGGCCGACGCAATGGCGGAGCGTCCGCGCCTGTGCGCGTTACATACGGACGAGGCCTTTCTCTGCGAGAACGCGGAAATCTCGGCGGAGGGCGCGGTCTGTTATGCGATGCGCGCGATGGACGGCCTGCTGCGCGGAACGGCCTGCGTGGTTACGGGCTACGGGCGGTTTGGCAAGGAGCTTGCGTGGCGCTTGCACGCGCTGGGCGCGACGGTCACGGTCGTCGCGCGGAAGGAGGACGCGCGCAAGGCGGCGCAGCGCCTTGGCATGCTGGCCTGCGCGCCGGATCGCCTGCGCGACGTGCTGCCCTGCGCGCAGGCGGTGTTCAACACCGTTCCCGCGCCAATGCTGGGCGTGAAGGAGCTGCGGCTGCTGCCCGCGGATGCGCTCCTGTTTGAGCTTGCCTCCAAGCCATACGGCATTGATCCGGATGCGGCGCGCGGACTTGCGCTGCACACGCTGGTCATCGGCGGCATCCCGGCGCGGTATGCGCCAAGGTCGGCGGCGGAGGCCATCCTGCGGGCGATTCGCAGGGCGATAAGGAGGGGCGAAGCATGTCAAGGCTGACGCTGGGGTTTGCCCTCACGGGCTCCTTTTGCACGTTTGAGAAGGTCTTTGCGCAAATGGAGGACTTGGCGCGCCGAGGCTACGATCTCCTGCCCGTGCTGTCCTTCCACGCGGCGCAGACGGATACGCGGTTCTTCGCGGCCGACGCGGTCAAAGAGCGGCTGCACGCGATCACGGGCCGACGGCCGCTGTGCACGCTGCCGGAGGTGGAGCCCATCGGCCCGCAAAAGCTGACGGACGCGTACGTGATCGCGCCCGCATCGGGCAACACGCTGGCAAAGCTGGCGGCGGGCCTGTTTGATACCCCCGCGACGCTGGGCGCAAAATCGCACCTGCGTAACGGCCGCCCGCTGATCCTCGCGGTGTCCACCAACGACGGCCTCGGAATCGCCGCGCAGAACATCGGGCGGCTGATGGCGTATCGCAGCGTATATTTTGTTCCCTTCGCGCAGGATGATCCCCAGCGCAAGCCGCGCTCGCTGGTGGCACGGTTTGAGCTGCTCGCGCAGACCATCGCCGCGGCGCTGAACGGCGTGCAGCTCCAGCCGATGCTCGTTGGCGGCGAAGCGCCGAAGCTCGACGAATAACAACAAAATAGCATGACATCTGGAAAATGATTGACAATTTGTGTAACAATCTTGCAACACATAGCTTTTTGTTGTAAACTATATTGGCATAAAGGGGGGTTCTGTATGCGACGTGCTGGCTTGTTGGTTTGTCTGTCGGTTCTGTTGTGTGTGCTGACGTGCGGTCCGTTTGTCCGCGCGGTCGCCGACGAGCCCGCCGCAGCCCGCGTGGAGGCGGTTGCCACCACGGCGGGGGACAACTCGGTCAGCTATCCCCAGCTTGTCGGCCTTGCGGACGAAGCCGTACAGCGGAAAATCAACGAGGACATCGTGCTTTCCGGCGATATCGGCGCCTATTTGCTGGGGCTTGGCCGGCTGGGCGAGGGCGGCTTCGGGCTGAAGGTATGGTATGACGCGTACCTCAACGACAGCCTGCTTTCCGTGGCCATCTACGCCAAGGGGCAGGCCGCCAACGGCCGATACATGCAGCAGAACGTCGCGCTGACCTATCGGCTGGACACGGGCGAGCGGCTTTCGGCGACGGATTTATTTGCGGATGTGCCCGCCGCCGCGGCCGCGCTGGAGACGATCCTGCAGGATACGCTGGCGGACGAGCTCTCCGCGTACCTAGAGAACAGTCAGCTTGTTCCCCTGCCGACCGATCAGCTGTATGTCAACGCGGACGGCGTAACGTTCTTTTACCCCTACCGGCAGTTCTCGCTGCTTAGCGGGTACGCGGGCGCGGCGCAGTTTAACTGGGAGGAGCTTCGGCCTTATTTGCAATCGGGCCCGACCGCCGTTGCCGCGTTGGCTGGGTACGGCGAGGACGTCACGCTGGACGAGCTCAAGGCGACGCTTGCGCAGGGCCGCGTTCCCCGCGTGCCGGTGGCGCTGGGGGAGAGCATGACAGACGTGATTGGCAGGTACCGTCTGCTCCGCGACCCGGACTACTATCCGGGCGGCAAGTTTATGCAGATGGAAGCGCCTGAGTTCCGCATGGTCACGCTGCTTGCGGACGGCATGACGCGCGATTATTCCAGCGCCGTGGTGCAGGGCATCCGCACGCGCCGCATCGACCAGTGCGGGATTGCCGTGGGAAAAACGCTTCAGTCCGAATGGCGCGCTATTTTGGGCGAGCCGAACGCCACCCTTTTCTATGATGAAAGCACGGCCTACGATCACGCGGTGCCCGTCGGCGAGTGCGATTTCTATCAAATGGGCGAGTATACCCTGCAGCTCTTTGCGGATTCGGACGGCGTGCTCTATGCCGTCCAACTGGCGCAATCTAACATCGGAGGATGATCATGCACAACCATCAACGCAGCTCCGCGAAGGCGAAGCCCGCCTATTCGTCGGAGTCGCTCTTATTCCGCAGCGTGATTGGCATTTTGCTGATCGCGCTGGGCATCATCGCGGGCATTGCGCTGCTCGCGCCCGCCAGCGGCAGCGCGCTTTCCACCGTCAAGCAGGCGCTCTACGGCATTGGCGGCCTGCCGTGCTTTGCGCTGCCCGTTTTTTTGATTTGGGCGGGCGTGCTGACCGCCTTCTCCACGCGCCGCCGCGTGTCCGTGCGCGCGATTTTGCTGCTGTTCGTTTGCTTTTTGTGCGCCTGCGGCATCATCAACCTCACCACAAAGGTCAACCTGAACGCCGATACCGTCAATCTGGTGGATTATGTCAAAACGCTCAACGCCGACGGCGGCGAGACCAACGCGGACGGCTATTGGCCGATGCTGCGGCGGTGCTATCAGCTATGCGCCAGAAAGACGGCCGGCGGCGGCTTTTTGGGCATGGCCATCGCTTGGCCGCTGTGGAGGTACATCAGCGGCGTGGGCGCGATTATCATTTTGGCGCTGATTGCCGTAACGTGCATCATGTTTGTCTCCAAGTTTGATATTGTCGGCTGGGGCCGCGAGGCCAAGAAGCGCTCCGACCAAAAGATGGAGCAGCGCGAGCAGGAGCGGGTCGAGCGCGAGTACGTCCAGCAGCAGGCGGCGGCGGTTCAGCCGACCGAGCCGGACGAGGAACCCAAGAAGTCGATTTTCTCCAAGCTTTTCCGCCGCGACGAGCCGGACGAGGAGCCCGCTCCCGTACAGCCGACGATGCAGCAAGGCCCCTATGGCATGCCCAACGCAAATCAGCTTGCCATGCAGCAGGCTCAGCTTGCGTTCCTTCAGCAGCAGATGTTTATGCGGCAAATCCAGCAGCAGCAGGCCATGCAGG
Organism: uncultured Oscillospiraceae bacterium; assembly: GCA_964408185.1. Taxonomy (GTDB): domain Bacteria; phylum Bacillota; class Clostridia; order Christensenellales; family Aristaeellaceae; genus CAYOYK01. Next base: position 12,665 of record CAYOYK010000027.1, read on the forward strand.
CGGCGGCGCAAGCGCCCGCCCCGGAGCCGCAGGAGCCGCACGCCGCGCCGATTCCGCCCTTGCAGGGCAAGTCGGTCGATCTGTACGACGAGGAGATCTACTCGGAGGAGGAGCTTGCCAAGGCCGGCGATTGGCGGCGCGGAGGCGCGACCAAGCGCAAGAGCAAAAAGAACGCGCAGCCGACGGCGACGGAAGCGCCGGTTGTCGCGCAGGGGGAAGCGCCCATCGATTTTCCGTGGAAAACGCAGCCGCCCGTCGCGCCCGCCAAGAGGGGCAAGCCCAAAAGCAAGGAGGACGCGGAGTACGAGGACATGCGCCGCCGCAAGGACGAACTGGAAAAGGAGCTTTTTGGCGCAGAGCAGGCCAAGGCGCAGAGCGCGGCGGCCGTTACGCCCGCACCGGACGCCGATCCGCGGGAGCGCATTCCCAAGGAGGAGGCGTATCAGGCGTACAAGCGCCCCGTTTCCATCCCTCAGCCGACCGCTCAGACGCAGATTCCCATGAGCGGCAAACGCCTTGACGTGCCGGAGCTGATTCTGCCGGACAACAAAAAAGAGAATACCGACGCGCCGAAGCCGACGCCCAAGCCCTACGTCTATCCGACGCTTGATCTGCTCACGACCCCAAGGCTCGTGCAGCAGGATACCCGCGAGCTGGACGCGGAAAACGCCGTCAAGCTGGAAAAAACGCTTCAGAGCTTCGATGTGCCCGCGCGCGTGCAGCGCGTGACCCACGGCCCCGCCGTCACCCGCTTTGAGCTGGGGCTGGCCTCCAGCGGCATCAACGTCAAGCGCATCGTAAACATTGCGGATAATATCGCGCTGGACATGGCCGCCAACGGCGGCGTGCGCATCGAGGTGCCCATCCCCGGCACCAACCTCTTTGGCATAGAGATTCCCAACAAGGAGATCTCCAGCGTGTCACTGGCCGAGGTGCTTACCAGCCCGGAGATGGCCGCCAACACCTCGCCGCTGGCCGTTGCGCTGGGCAAGGACATCGCGGGCAAGCCGATCATCTGCGATCTGGCCAAGATGCCGCATTTGCTCATCGCCGGGCAGACCGGCAGCGGCAAATCCGTGTGCATCAACGCCATTATCAACTCCATCCTGTTCCGGGCCAAGCCGGAGCAGGTGCGCATGATTATGATCGACCCCAAGGTGGTCGAGCTGCAATGCTACAACGTTATTCCGCATCTGCTGATTCCCGTGGTCAGCGATCCGCACAAGGCCGCCGGCGCGCTGGCGTGGGCCGTGGCCGAGATGCTGGACCGCTACCAGCGCATCAAAAACAAGAACGTGCGCGATATCTCCGGCTACAACAAAAAGCTCTCGCCCGACGAGGAGCCCATGCCGCGCATCGTCATTATCGTGGACGAGCTGAGCGACCTGATGCTGGCCTGCAAGCGCGAGGTGGAGGAGTCCATCATCCGGCTGGCGCAGCTAGCGCGCGCCGCGGGCATCCATTTGGTCATCGCCACGCAGCGGCCGACGGTCAACGTGATTACGGGCCTCATCAAGGCTAACGTGCCAAGCCGCATTGCGTTTGCCGTGGCCAGCAATACCGACTCCCGCACCATACTGGACGCGAACGGCGCGGACAAGCTGCTGGGCAAGGGCGATATGTTCTACTATCCCACCGGGGCCAGCGCGCCGATGCGCGTGCAGGGCTGCTTCCTGTCCGATGCGGAGATTGAGCGCGTGACGGACTACATCGCGTCCCACACCGAACCCGATTTTGATCCCAACATTCTTGAGGTCATGGAGAGCGAGGGCGAGTCTGCCGCCAAGCCGGAGGAAAGCGGCGACGACGAGGGCGTGGACGATCGCCTGCGCGAGGCCATCGATATGGTGGTCATGGACGGGCAGGCCAGCATCAGCATGCTTCAGCGGCGTATGAAGATCGGCTACGCGCGCGCGGGCCGTTTGATCGACGATATGGCGGCGCGCGGCATCGTGAGCAAATCGGTGGGCAGCAAGCCCCGCGAAATCCTTATCACCCGCGAGGAATACGAGCGGATCAAGGACGCGCTCTGACAGCGCGCCTGACGTTAAGAAATCCTTTGATTTTCTTGACAAGCTACGCCCGCCGTGGGTATAATGCAACAGACTTGCCCGTTGGGCGGAGCGCGAGGGCGACAGCGCCCTTGTTTTTCCATTATACGAGGGGGAGAACGAATGCTCACCAGAATTCCCAAGGGAACCAAGGATGTGCTGCCCGGCGAATCGGCCAAGTGGCAGGCGCTTGAAAAGATCATGCGCGAGAAGGCGCGCCTCTGCGGCTACCGCGAGGTGCGCACGCCCGTGTTTGAGCATACGGAGCTGTTTTCCCGCGCGGCGGGCGAGAGCAGCGACGTGGTGCGCAAGGAAATGTATACCTTTTTGGATAAGGGCGACCGCAGCGTAACCCTCAAGCCGGAGGGCACGGCGGGCGCGGTGCGCGCGTTTTTGGAAAGCGGGCTGTACGCGCAGGCGCTCCCGCTTAAAATGTACTATCTCGACGCCCCTGTGTTCCGCTATGAAGCGCCGCAAAAGGGCCGCCTGCGCGAGCACCATCAGTTTGGGCTGGAGTGCTTCGGCGCGTCCGCCCCGACCTGCGACGCGGAGATCATCCTCTTTGCGTATGAGCTGCTTGAATCCATCGGCGTCGGCAGCCTGACGGTGCGCCTTAACTCCATCGGCTGCCCCAACTGCCGCCCGGCCTATCAGCAGGCGTTCCGCGAGTACCTGAACGGCAGGCTGGATAAGCTCTGCAAGGACTGCAACGAGCGCGCGCGGATCAACCCCATGCGCGCGCTGGATTGCAAGGTGCCCAGCTGCAAGGAGCAGCTTGTGGATGCGCCGGAGATGCTCGATCACCTGTGCGACGAGTGCAGGGAGCACTTTGAGGCTGTCAAGTCGCTGCTGGATGCGTCCGGCGTGCCGTATGTGGTCGATCCGCGCATTGTGCGCGGGCTGGACTACTACACCAAAACCGTGTTTGAGATCACCACCGAGTCCGAGCAGGGCCAGCTGACGGTATGCGCGGGCGGTCGGTACGACGGGCTGGTGGGGGAGATCGGCGATGTGGAGCTGCCGGCCGTAGGCTTTGGCATGGGCATGGAGCGCGTGCTGATGCTGCTGGACGATGAAAACAGCCGCCTCGCCGTGGAGCCGGAGACGCCGGAGGTGTTTGTCGCCTGCCTGAACAAGGGCCTCGCCGCCAACGCGTTCCTTTTGCTCAAGGCCTTCCGCAAGGCGGGCCTGCGCGCGGATATGGACCATCAGGGCAGGAGCCTCAAGGCGCAGTTCAAGTACGCGGATAAGCTGGGCGCGCAGTACGTTGCGATTTTGGGCGACGACGAGGTTGCCAAGGGCGTGGTCAAGCTGCGCAACATGCAAACCAAAGAGGAATGGGAGGAGCCGCTCGCGGATGCGCCGCGGACGCTCCGGGATCGAGTGCAAAAGCTGCTCAGGGAGGACGATCAACATGAATGCGAATGAAAAACGGACGGGCATGTGCGCCGAGCTTAGCGCGGAGAACGCCGGACAAACCGTCGTGCTCAAGGGTTGGGTGCAGCGCTCGCGCAACTTGGGCGGCATCATCTTTGTTTGGCTGCGCGACCGCAGCGGAATCGTGCAGGTCGTGTTTGACGGCAACACCATCAAGCCGGAGCTGTTTGCCGTTGCGGAGCAGCTTCGCGGCGAGTTTGTGCTGTCCGTGTGCGGCAAGGTGAGTCTGCGAGCGGCGGACGCTGTCAACCCCAAGCTGCCGACCGGCGAGATCGAGGTGCTGGCCGAGGACGCGGTGATCCTCAACACGGCCAAGACCCCGCCCATCTACATTGAGGACGAGACCAAGGAGCAGGAGTCCGTCCGGCTCAAATACCGCTATCTCGACCTGCGCCGCTCGCCCCTGCAAAAGACGCTTATGTTCCGGCACAAGCTCATCAAGGCGCTGCGCGAGTCCGTGGACGCGCAGGGCTTTGTGGAGGTGGAGACGCCCATCTTTACCAAGTCCACCCCTGAGGGCGCGCGCGATTACTTGGTGCCCACCCGCGTGCGGCCCGGCGCGTTCTACGCGCTGCCGCAGAGCCCCCAGCAGTACAAGCAGCTCCTCATGGTCGCCGGCATGGATCGGTACTATCAGGTGGCCCGCTGCTTCCGGGATGAGGACGGACGCGCCGACCGTCAGCCGGAGTTTACGCAGTTTGACATGGAGATGTCCTTCATCGACGAGAACGACATCCAGACCGTCGTGGAGCGCATGTACCAGCACGCCTTCAAGGAGCTGCTGCAGATCGATCTGCCACTGCCCCTGCCCCGCCTGACGTGGAAAGAGGCCATGGAGCGCTTCGGCTCCGATAAGCCGGATACGCGCTTTGGCATGGAGCTGCAAATCGTGGACGATGTGGTGCGCGGCTGCGGCTTTACCGTGTTTGAGAGCGCGCTGGAGAATGGGCAGACGGTCTGCGCCTTCCGCGCAAAGAACGCCGGCCATTTTACCCGCAAGGAGCTGGACGCGCTGGGAGAGCTGGCCAAGACCTACCACGTCAAGGGCCTCGCGTGGGCCGTTGTGCAGGAGGATGGCACGCTGCGCTCGTCGTTTGCCAAGGCGATGCAGGGCGACAGCATGCAGCGCCTGCTGGACGCGCTGGGCGCGGAAAAGGGCGACGCGATCTTTGTAATTGCCGATAAAAAGTACGTGGCGCTGACCGCACTGGGGCAGCTTCGCCTGCGCTTGGGCGACGAGCTGGGCCTGATCGACAAGACGCGCTACGACCTGATGTGGATCACCGAGTTCCCGCTGTTTGAATACAGCGAGGAGGAGGGCCGCTTCATGGCGCAGCACCATCCCTTTACCAGCCCCATGGAGGAGGATATTCCGCTGCTGGAGACCGATCAGGGCGCGGTGCGCGCGCGCGCGTACGACTTGGTGCTCAACGGGCTGGAAATGGGCAGCGGCTCCATCCGCATCCATCGGAGCGATTTGCAGGAGAAGATGTTCGGGTACCTTGGCTTCAGCCATGACGAGGCATGGAAGCGCTTCGGCTATCTGCTTGAGGCGTTCCAGTACGGCACGCCGCCTCACGGCGGGTTCGCCTTCGGTGTTGATCGGCTGGTCATGGCGCTCACGCATGCCGAGAGCCTGCGCGACGTGCTGGCCTTCCCGAAGAATCAAGCGGGCATTTGCCTTATGATGGATACGCCCTCGCCCGCAATGCCCGACCAGCTGGAGCTGCTCAACCTGTCCGTAGTGGAAAGCAAGGCGGAAAACGGCAAAGCATAACAGCGTTGATCGGTTGTGTTTTGCGGAGAAATCTGCTATACTACCAATAGCCCCAGAGGAGGTGCAAGCGATGGCGAGCAAGAAGGACAATCTGCCCCTTAGCTTGGAGCAGGACAAGGAAACCGTGAACAACATCACCTATGCCAACGAGGTCATTGCCATCATTTCCGGCGTAGCGGCCAACGAGGTGGAGGGCATTGCGGGCATGTGCGCCAGCGGCGGCATTAACGAGGTATTCGGCCGCAATAAGAACATCACCAAGGGCGTAAAGGTCGAGATCGGTAGCGAGGAAGCCGCCGTGGACATTTACGTGGTCATCGAGTATGGCACGCCCATTCAAAAGGCGGCGACCGACGTACAGGAGAGCGTGCGCAAGGCGATAGAGGCCATGACCGGCCTGCATGTGGTGCGCGTGGACGTGCATGTGCAGGGCGTGAGCTTTGAAAAAGAGAACAAGGTCACGCAGGACGGCATTGCCAGCGCGATGGACGGCGTAAAGGGACTCAGGGACGTCGCTCCGGAAGCGTCAACGCCCGCCGAGGAGCCGCAGGAAGCCGCTCCCAAGGAAAGCGCGGAGCAGCAGCCGACAGCGGAATAAGCGCCTGATGCCCAACAGCAAGTCCGTTGGGCATCAATGCCGTTAAGAGGAACCTTACGGAGGAACATTGCCCATGAGAATCAAAGTGATGGATCGAGTGCTGGTAGCGCTTGCGGGGCTTATCCTTGCAGCTCTTGGCGTAGGCGCGGCGATGTACGCGCTGGGCGCGTGGCAGATCACGCTGGATTTGGGCGCGCTTGCACGGGACTTTGTGTTCTGGCAGCGCGCGCTGATTGTGGTGATTTCGCTTGCGTTGCTGACGCTGGGCGGTTACTGCCTGTTCTTCCTGCTGCGCAGGATCAAGGAAAAGGGCTTTTTCTTGCAGCATACTGAGTTTGGCGACCTGAATATCTCCATGCATGCCATGGAGAACATGGTGCGCAAGTGCATCGATACGCACAGCGAGCTGAAGGTCAGCGGTACGCGCATCCATCGCGCCAAGGAGGGCGTGGTGGTGGACATGCGCATATCGCTTGCCAACGGCGTAAACATCCCGCTTACGGTCAATGCGCTGCAAAAGCAGATCAAGCACTACATCACGTCCTGTTCGGGCGTGGATGTAAAAGAAGTGCGCGTGATGGTGGAGACCAACAACAGCATGTCCGCCGAGGATACCACCCCCGTTGCCGATGTGATCGCGGCGGATGCGAACGCGGCCGCGCAGACCGGCGTGCTGGTGGAGAGCCTCAACAGCCAGACGATCCTCAAAACGGATGAGCCGGAGGCGCATGAGGAGAAGGAAGCCATTCATCAGCGCCTGTTCAAGCATGAGGACGAGCCGCACATCGTGCCGCCTCCGCCGGAGGCTGACGCGCCCGTCGCCGCCGACGTACCCAGCGCACCCGACGGTGAGCCTGCGCCCGATGACGAGCCGATGCCCGACAGCGAGCCTGCGTCCGACAGCGAGCCTGCTGCCGAGCAGGATGCCGACGAATCCGACGAAAAGTAAGGAGAGAGTATCATGGACGAGCAACAAAACAACCAGAACCAATGGACGACCATCGGGACTACGCAATGCGGCCTGCTGTGCGGCGCCATTGGCGTTGCGTTGGCGTTCCTGCTGATTTTCCTCGGCTTTTGGAAGTCGCTGGTGATCGCTTTGTTCTTTGCCGTGGGCTTTGTGCTTGGCGCGTTCCGCAACAAGCTGGACGCGGTCAAAAAGTTTATCAACAGCATGTTCCCGCCGCGCGGCCAGTCCACCAAATAAGAGTACGTCAGAAACGGAGTGCATACCGATGGCGCGTTCAATAGCCCGGCAGGCTGCCATGCAGCTTCTGTACGCCAGCCTGTCCGGCGGCGATAGCGACGAGCAATCCCTTGAGATGGTGTACGAGCAGGTGCTGGAGCGCATGCCCGCCAAGCCGGAGGAACCTATTCCCACGGAGGAGGATCGAGCGTACATCGCCGATGTGCTCCGCGGCGTAAGCGACCACCGCGAGGAGATCGACCGCCTGATCGGCGAAAAGAGCAAGGACTGGACGGTTGACCGCATGGCGCATGTGGATCTGAGCATCCTCAGCGTGGCGACCTACGAGATCCTGTACCGGGACGATGTGCCCAACAACGTCGCCGTCAGCGAGGCGATGGAGCTGGCCGGGCTTTACTCCGATCCCAAGAGCGGCCGCTTTATCAACGGCGTGCTGGGCGCGATTGCCCGCACGGCGCAGGAAGCCTGAACCATGGATGTCTATCTGGGGTTGGATACCAGCTGCTACACTACGTCCGCCGCCCTTTGCACGGCCGATGGCGGCGTGCTGGCCTCCGCCCGCAAGCTGCTGCCCGTAGCGCTGGGTCAGCGCGGCCTTCGCCAAAGCGAGGCCGTTTTTGTACATATCCGGCAATTGCCGGATGTGCTGGCGCAAGCCTTTGCGCAGGCGCATGACGCGCTGGGCGCGGACGAGCCGCTCGCGCTGCGCGCCGTGGCGGCCAGCAAAACGCCCACGGACGACCCGGACAGCTACATGCCCGTGTTCCTGACGGGCTGGGGCAGCGCGCAGGCGATTGCGACCGCGCAAGGCGTCCCCTGCCACGCCGTATGTCATCAGGCAGGGCATATCGCGGCCGGACGGATCGGCAACGATGCGCTGGGCGAACGCTTTCTGGCGGTCCATCTGTCCGGCGGCACGACCGATCTGCTGGACTGCGACGGCGGGCGGATCACGCGCTTGGGCGGATCGATGGACGTGCATGCCGGCCAGCTGATCGATCGGCTTGGCGTGCGGCTTGGGCTGCCCTTTCCGGCCGGGCCGGAGATGGAAAAGCTCGCCTCCGCCTGCAAGGAGAGTCCGACGGGCATCTTGCCCGTCAGCCTTGAGCCGGACGGCCTGCGCTGCCACCTGTCCGGCGCGGAGGCGCAGGCTGTTCGCCTGATGGACAAGCTCGCGCCGCCCCGCCTTGCGCTGGAGACCTACGACCTGCTGGCCCGGACGCTCCTGCGCCTGCTCAAGGCGGGACAGCAGCGCACGCAGGCGCGCCAAGCGCTGATCGTGGGCGGCGTGGCGAGCAGTCTCCTGCTGCGGGGGCTGCTCGCGCAGCGCCTGCAAAAGGCGCGCGTCCCGATCCAAGTGTTCTTTGGCGAGCCGCGGTACAGCGCGGATAACGCCGCCGGGGTGGCCCGGCTCTGCTGGCAAACCGAAACCAAACGAACGGAGGTTCTCTGATGGCTGCAAGCATATTGGATGGCAAGCTGCTCTCCGCGCAGGTGGAGGCTCAGGTGAAGGAGCGCGTGGACGCTCTGCTGGCCAAGGGCGTACAGCCCGGTCTGCTGGTGATTCTGGTGGGGGACGACCCCGCAAGCGGCAAGTACGTCAGCAACAAGGAGAAGGCATGTCATCGGCTCGGTATCTATTCCGAGACGCTGCGCATGCCCGCCGATACCACGCAGCAGGAGCTGGAGGCGGCCGTAGAGCAGGCCAACCGGGACCCGCGCTTTCACGGCGTGCTGGTGCAGCTGCCCCTGCCCGCCCATTTGGATACGAACCGCGCGCTGGCGCTGATCCTCCCGGAAAAGGACGTGGACGGCTTCCACGATGTCAACGCGGGCATGCTGATGCGCGGCGAGGGCGGCGTGGTCGCCTGCACGCCCAAGGGTGCGCTGTACATGCTCAAGTCCGCCGGCATCCCCATCGCCGGAAAGGAGGCCGTGGTTGTCGGCCGCAGCAACATCGTGGGCAAGCCCATGGCGATGCTGCTCTTGCAGGAGAACGCCACCGTGACGATCTGCCACAGCCGCACAGCCGATTTGGCCGAGCATACCCGCCGCGCCGATATTCTGGTGGCCGCCGTGGGCAAGCCCGGCGTCATCACTGCCGATATGGTCAAGGAGGGCGCGGCGGTCATCGACGTGGGGATGAACCGCGTCGGCGACCATTGGTGCGGCGATGTGGCCTTTGACGAGGTAAGCCAAAAGGCCGCGTACATCACCCCCGTTCCGGGCGGCGTGGGCAAGATGACCATCGCCATGCTGATGGAGAATACCGTCGCGGCCGCCGAGAAGGCTTGCGGCGCTTAAGATGAACGAGGATTGGGTATTCTCGGTCGAGACGCTCAACGAGTATGTGCGCCGGACGCTTGCCTCCGACCCGATGATCCGAAACATCCGCCTGCGGGGCGAGCTGAGCAACCTCAAGCGCCAGTCCTCCGGGCACTGGTTCTTTACGCTCAAGGATGAGGCGGCCTCCATCAGCTGCGCGATGTTCCGGCAGGCGGCGCAGGCGGTCGCGTTTGTCCCGCGCGACGGACAGAGCGTGACGCTTACCGGAAGCGTGGGCCTGTACGCCAAGACCGGGCAGTACCAGTTTTACGCCGACAAGATGCTTCAAGGCGGGCTGGGCGAGCTTTACCTGCGCTTTGAGGCTCTCAAGGAGCGCCTGAGCAAGGAGGGGCTCTTTGACCCGTCGCTCAAAAAGCCGCTGCCGATGCTGCCGCGCGCGGTCGGCATTGTGACCTCGCGCACGGGAGCCGTGGTGCACGATATCTGCACCGTGGCGTGGCGGCGCAACCCGCACGTGCCGCTTTGCCTGTACCCCGTCAGCGTGCAGGGCGACGGCGCGGCGGCGGAGATCGCGCGCGGAATCGACGCGCTCGACCGCGCGCCGCAGGTGGACGTTATCATCATCGGGCGCGGCGGCGGCTCGCTGGAGGACCTGTGGGCCTTTAACGAGGAGGTTGTCGCAAGGGCCGTATCCCGCTGCCAAACGCCGATCATTTCGGCGGTCGGGCACGAAACGGACGTGACCATCAGCGACTTTGTGGCCGATGTGCGCGCGGCCACGCCGTCCGCAGCGGCGGAGCTGGCCGTGATGCGCTTGGACGAGCTGGTCGAGGACGTTCGCCGTCCCTGCGACCGGATACTGGCCCTGTGCGAATCGGCGGTGACTCTCCGCGCATCGGCACTTGCCCGCTTGGAAAAGCGGCTGATCCAGCGAGACCCGGCGCGATACCTGCAACAGATCAGGAGCCGGATGGAGCTGCTGCAAGGCCGCGCCCGCGCGATAGCGGCCAGAGCGCTCCTTGAAAAGCGCGCCGCGCTGCTCCCGCTGCAAGCGCGGCTGGAGGCCGCCAGCCCGGATGGCGTTCTGCGGCGCGGCTACGCGATCGTCAGCCGGGAGGGAAAGCCCGTTACCTGCGCGCAGGGCGTATCAACGGGCGATTTGCTCAGCATTCGCCTGCGGGACGGCACGCTGTCCGCGCGGGTGGAGCGGAAGGAGTAGACCATGGCAAAGAGCACCAAGGCCCCAACCTTTGAGGCGCAGCTCGCCGAACTGGAGGCGATGGTGGAGCGCATGGAGGCGGGCGACCTGCCGCTGGAGGAGCTGCTGTCCTGCTATCAGGACGGCGTTAAGCTGTCCCGCGAGATGCAGGCGAGGCTTGTGCAGGCGGAGGGCCGCCTGACGGAGCTACAAGCGGAGCCGGCTTCCGGCTCGGACAAGGCGTCCAAGCCGGCTGACGAGGCCCCGCGCGCGGAGCAAACCAGCCTGCTGGACGAATAACGGAGGCCATTGATGAACCAAGAGTATAACCGCGCAATCGAGGACGAGCTTCATCGCTTGGATTTTGGCGTGGGGGAGCGTCAGCCGGAAACGCTTGCGGCGGAATGTCAGCCTGTGGCGGACGGCGCGATTCCGCAGCCGCTTGGCGCGGCCATGGCGTACAGCGTATGGCTGCCGGGCAAGCGCCTCCGGCCCACGCTGCTGCTGGCGGCGTACCGTCTGCTGCGCGAGGATTGGCGCGAGGCGCTTCCGTTTGCGGCGGCGCTGGAGATGATCCACACCTATTCGCTGATCCACGACGATCTGCCCGCCTTGGATAACGATTCGCTCCGGCGCGGCAAGCCCAGCAATCACATGGTATTTGGCGAGGATATAGCGCTGCTGGCCGGGGACGGCCTGCTCAACCTCGCATACGAGACCATGCTGGGCGCGCCGCTGTGCGCGCGGGAGCCTGCCGCCGCGCTGCGCGCCATCGGGTGCGTCGCGCGCCGCGCGGGCGTGCGCGGGATGATCGCGGGGCAAACGCTGGACGTGGCGCTGGAGGGCGCGGCGCCATCGGAGCGGGCGGTGCGCTATATCCATCAGCACAAGACGGCGGATCTGCTGACCGCGCCGATGGAGGCGGGCTTGCTGCTGGCCGGGGCGGACGAGGCGCAGCTGGAGGCCGGACGCGCATACGGCCAGAGCCTTGGACTTGCGTTCCAAATGATCGACGATCTGCTGGATGTGGAAAGCAGCTCGGCCAAGCTGGGCAAAACCGTTGGTAAGGACGCGCAAGCCGGAAAGCAGACATGGCCCGCCGTTTTTGGCATGGACGCGACCCGCAGCGAGGCCCGCAGGCGCATTGACGAGGCCGTCGCCGCGCTGGCTCCGTTTGGCGAGCGAGCCGCGTTTTTGTGCGATCTGGCGCAACAATCCCTTGTGCGGGAAAGCTGAATGATGTATGATATAAGCTAATGACCTAAGGAGGTGAGCGCTTGAAGTCCATTTGGGAGATTTTTCAAAACCATGCGGTGATCTGCGCGCTGATAAGCTGGCTGCTTGCGCAGGCGCTCAAGATCCCCATCTATCGCGTGGTGGAAAAGAAATGGGACTGGCACCGCTTCTTTGGGTCGGGCGGCATGCCCAGCTCGCACTCCGCGCTTACGGTATCCCTGTGCTGCATGGTGGGCGTGCTGGATGGCTTCGGCACAACGCAGTTTGCAATCAGCCTTGCGCTGGCGGTCATCGTGATGTACGACGCTGCGGGCGTGCGGCGCGAAAGCGGCACGCAGGCCGCGATGATCAACCAGATTTTGCGCGATGTGCTCATCAACGGCAAAAAGATATCGGACGATGAGCTCAAGGAGCTGATCGGCCATACGCCGCTGGAGGTCTGCGCGGGCGCGCTGCTGGGCTTGGTGGTCGCGGTAGTATATATTTTGATTCTTTTGTAGGAGGCACCTAAGATGAGCATGGATCACTTTTTGGAAGAAGTGGTTGTCAAACAGAAGCAGGGCTTTCAAAACTTCGTATACGTGGTCGCAACAATTTCCATGGTGCTGTTTTTTGCCGTGGCGATTGTGATGGTCAATTGGCTCATGATGGGCTTTGACGTGCTGACGTTGATTTTCGCGCTCCTGTTCGGCGCTTCGGCGGTTTTTCTGTACCTCCGCAAGGATCGCATCCGCACCGAGTATGAGTACACATTTACCAACGGAGACTTGGATTTTGCCATGGTGTTCAACAACAACAAGCGCAAGACCCTCGGCACCATGAAGGTGAAAAATGTGGACGCCTTTGGCGCCGTAAACTCCAACGCGTTCAATAAGTACATCAATATGCCCGGCGTCAAGCGGCGCAACTGGTTCCTCAACCGCGAGGCGGAGCTGTACTATTTTTACTACCAAAAGGAAGCGGTGCGCAACATCATCGTGTTTGAGCCCAGCGAGGAAATGGTGGGCCTCATCAAGAAGTATCTGCCGCGCGGCGTGTACAACGACTGATATGGTCTATTTGGATAACAGCGCTACGACGCGCGTAAGTCAACCTGTCGCCGACGCGATGCGCTCGGCCATGACGGATCGTTTTTTCAACCCGTCGGCGCTGTATGGGCCTGCGGGCGAGATGGAGCGGGAGCTGCTGGAGTGCCGCAAGGTCGTCGGCGAGCAGCTTGGCTGCACGGAGAAAAGCGTCATCTTCACCTCCGGCGGCACGGAGTCAAACAATATGGCCATATTGGGCCGCCTACGCCATTGGAATCGCGCGGGGACAATTTTGTACAGCGCCGCCGAGCATCCCTCCGTGAAGAACGCCTGCATGGAGGCGGCGGAGCTGTACGCCTTTACGCCCAAGGAGATCCCGCTGACAAAGAGCGGCTCGCTTGATGTAGAGGCCTTCGAGGGCATGCTGAACGATCAGGTGTGCATGATCTGCGTGATGCAGGTTTGCAACGAAACCGGGGTACTGATGCCCCTCAAGCGGGTAACGGAGCTGCGCGATCGCCTCGCGCCGCAGGCCCCCGTGCATGTGGACGGCGTGCAGGGCTTTATGCGCTATCCCATCAGGCTGTCTGATCTCGGCATCGACAGCTATTCCATCAGCGCGCATAAGATCAACGGCCCCAAGGGCGTGGGCGCGCTGGTTACCCGCGGCGGCTATAAGCTCCACCCCATGCTCTTTGGCGGCGGGCAGCAGAACGGCCTGCGCTCCGGCACGGAGAACACCCCCGGTATCATCGGCCTGCGCGCCGCCGTTGAGAGCCACCCGCACCCGGCCTACGCCATTCCGTACATGAATCGCCTCAAACAAACGCTGCTGGACGGCATCCGGCCCTACATCAAGGAGATGAAGGTGCTGGCCGTGCAGCCGGACGAGGCCGACAACGCCGCGCACATCCTGTGCCTGTCGCTGCCGCCCGTGCGCAGCGAGACCATGATTCACGCGCTGGAGGGCAACGGCATCTTGGTTGGCTCCGGCTCCGCGTGCTCCTCCAAAAAAGCGAAGCATTCCGCCGTGCTGTCAGCCATGCATGTGCCCAACGAGCTGATGGACAGCGTGCTGCGCATCAGCCTGACCACGCAGAACACGGTGGAGGAGATGGAGTACGTCGCCGCCATCCTCATCGAGCAATACCGCCTGCTGTCCCGGTTTACAAGGCGTTAAGGAGAGAATCGCGCATGCGAAACGTAATACAGGTACGCTTTGGGGAAATCTACCTGAAAGGGCTGAACCGCCCTTATTTTATGCGGATGCTGGTAGAGCGCATCAAAAACGCCGTCGCGCCGCTGAACGGCCGCGTGTGGCTGTGCGACAGCCGCGTCTATGTAAGCGACGCGACCGATATGGAGCTTGCCCTCGAAAAGGTGTGCAAGGTCTTTGGCGTACACTCGGTCTGCCGCGCGGTAGAAATGGACAAGGCTGATTTTCACGCCATTTGCGAGCAAGCCGTTCGCATGATGGAGAGCGTGACGGGCAGCTTCAAGGTGGATTCCCGCCGCTCCGACAAGCGGTATCCCATGGATTCGCCCACCCTCAACATGGAGATCGGCGGCTATGTGCTGGAGCGCCTGCCGCAGCTCCGCGTGGACGTGCATCACCCGGAAACGGTTTTGTCTGTTGAGATACGAGATCACGCCTACCTGTACACAAAGCCCGTGATGGCCGTGGGCGGCATGCCGGTCGGCACAAACGGGCGCGCGCTGCTGCTGCTCAGCGGCGGCATAGACAGCCCCGTTGCCGGGTGGATGGTCGCCAAGCGCGGCGTGGAGGTCAACGCGGTGCACTTCCATTCCTTCCCGTACACGAGCGAGCGCGCCAAGCAGAAGGTGCTCGATTTGGCGAGCATACTGTCCGAGAGCCTGTGCGGCATACGCGTGCACGTTGCGCCCTTTACGGAAATCCAAATGGCGATCCATGAGAAATGCCACCCTGATTATACCACGCTCATCATGAGGCGTTACATGATGCGCATTGCCAACGCGATCGCGCACAAGGAGCGCGCCGACGCGCTGGTCACCGGCGAGAGCATCGGGCAGGTGGCGAGCCAGACCATGAGCGCGCTCGCCTGTACGGACGCTGTGGCGGATATCCCCGTGTTCCGCCCGCTCATCGGCTTTGACAAGCAGGAGATCATCGACGTGGCGGAGCGCATCGGCACGTTTGAGACCTCCTCGCTGCCGTTTGAGGATTGCTGCACCGTGTTCACGCCGCGCCATCCGGCTACGCGGCCCAAGCTGGAAATCATTCTGGAGGGCGAGGCCAAGCTGGATACCGACGCGCTTGTGCAGGCCGCCGTGGACGCGACCGAGGTGTTCAAGCAGTAATCAGGGCAGCGCGGAGATTGCCGCGCTGACCGCTACTCCGGGGAGCCCCAGCCAACCCGCCGACAATACCGTCAGCGGGTTTTGCGCTACGTGCACGCCAAACACGGACAGCGCCAAATTGCACAGATACAGCAGAATGACGCCGTATGCGGCCCTTTTGCAAAAGCGCATCACCCCGCGGTCGGGCGTGGTGCGGATGGCAAGCCCATACAGCAGCAGCGCCGTGCCGCCAAGCGTCAGCGCCAATCCAAGCAAGCTCATGGTCATTTCTCCCTTCGGGCAGCATGCGAGGAAAGCATATGAAAAACAAATGCGAAGTATTCCGGGGGGTGGCCGCACGCGGCGGAGGGACGGCAACAGGCGCGCCGTCTGCGATTTCATGTGGATTCGTTTCTTCGACATATTGTGAAGAATCTGTCAAAAACAGTTGCGCAAGCGACGCGAATAGGATATAATGGCGTGGGATAGAATTTGTCACGCGGGACGGATTTCATCCCATAAAGGAGACGCTATGCAGGACGACTACTTTATGCTCATGCAAAAGCTCGCGCCGGATCTGGCACAGGAAATCGAACGCCGCGCGCTGGTGCTGGAGCGGATAGACGCCCTGCAGCCGGTCGGGCGCAGGATGCTTGCCTCCCGCCTGAACCTCCCGGAGCGCGAGGTGCGCACGGTGGCGGCGTTGCTGAAGGAGCACGGGCTCATCTCGCTGGACGCCGCCGGCATGACACTCACCGCCGAGGCGAGCGATATTCTGCCGTCCGCGCGCCGCTTCAGCCGCGACCTGCGCGGGCTCACCAAGCTGGAGGCCGCGCTCAGCCAGCGGCTGGGCGTGCCCAAGGTGTTTATTGCGGCAGGGGATTGCGATCAGGACCCGCATGTGCTCACCGAGGTCGGCCGCGTGGCGGCCAGCCGCCTGCGCGGCTTCCTGCACAACGGCGCGACGCTTGCCGTGACGGGCGGCACCACCATCCATGAGGTCGCCTTTGCCATTATGCCCGGCACGCCCATGAACGTGATGGTCGTCCCCGCGCGCGGTGGCATCGGGCGGGCGCTGGAAACGCAGGCCAACACCATCGCGTCCGAGATCGCCAAGCGTCTGGGCGGGCACCATCGGCTGATGCACCTGCCCGATCTGGTGGACGAGCAAGCCCTCACGGAGCTGCGCAAGCTCGGCGAGGTCAACGAGACGCTCGACCTCCTGCAGCGCGCGGACGTGGTGCTGCACGGCATCGGCCGCGCGGACGAAATGGCCGAGAAGCGTCAGCTCTCGCCGTCGGTTGAGCAAAGTGTGCTGGCGGACGGCGCGGTTGCCGAGGCATACGGCTGCTACTTTGACGCGGCAGGTCGTATGGTGTACTCAGCCTCCATTGTAGCGCATGATCTGGGCAAGCTGAAGCCCTCCTGCGCCATGCTGGCGGTGGCGGCCGGCAAGCGCAAGGCGCGCGCCATCGTATCCGTTATCCAAAACAGGCCGCACGCCATGCTGGCCACCGATGAGGGCGCCGCCCTTGAGATCCTTTCGCTTCCTGATTGATTGCTCGCCCTTTGTGGCTCTGCAATAGATTTCCCCAACAACCATGCTAAGGAGTGTGCATTATGGCGAAGAAAACCATTGAGGACATCCAGGTCAAAGGGAAAAAGGTCTTGGTTCGCTGCGACTTTAACGTGCCGCTGGACGAGAACAACATCATCACGGATGAAAACCGCATTCGCGGCGCGCTGCCCACCATCAAATACCTGATGGAGCATGGCGCGCGCATCATCCTGTGCTCGCATCTGGGCCGTCCCAAAGGAGAATTTAACAAAAAATACTCCTTGGCCCCCGTTGCCGCGCGCCTGACACAGCTCCTTGCCAAGGAAGTCAAGCTGGCGGACGACGTCATCGGCCCCAGCGCGCATAAGCTGGCCGACGAGCTGAAGGACGGCGACGTCATGATGCTCGAAAACGTCCGCTTCCATAAGGAAGAGGAAAAGAACGACCCGGAGTTTGCCAAGCAGCTTGCCTCCTTGGCCGAGGTCTACGTCAACGACGCGTTTGGCACCGCGCACCGCGCGCATGCCTCCACCGAGGGCGTGGCGCACATCCTGCATCCCGCCGTTGCGGGCTTCCTGATTGGCAAGGAGCTCAGCATCATGGGCAAGGCGCTGGAGGATCCCGCTCGCCCCTTTGTGGCGATTCTGGGCGGCGCGAAGGTCAGCGATAAGATCGGCGTGATCACCAACCTGCTGGACAAGGTGGATACGCTTATCATC